>JAITWH010000007.1 GCA_031285405.1 Alistipes sp. | reverse complement strand
GATTGCTCGGATATTCTACTTTCATTCTTCATGTGCTTGAGAACCATAAAGATACGAAAAATATACGGCAATCTGCTGATAACCAATCATTTAAATCGATGTGTTTTTTAACAACTTCTAAAACTTCTCTCTCTCTCGTAATCGCCCTATTTGCGATGGTTTTTTCAGGTTGCGCTGAACGCTCGGTCGACAATGTGATCCGGGTGGATGTTGATGCGGATGCTACGGCGGAGATTGTGCCACGGGTCGAGGTCTCGAAGGTGATTGCGTTGGCGGGGGATGTGCCGGTGGGTGAGGTGCGCAAAACCATTGCGCGCGGCGGTCGATACTACCTGCTCAGCAAGACAGACAACGCCATCGTCTGTTTCGACGGCGACGGCGGTTTCGTGTTTCGCATCGCCGCCGACGGGCGCGGGCCGCAGGAGTATTCGGGTCTCACCAACTTTTTTATCGATGAGACCGACGGCGAGCTCAAGGTGTTGGCGATGAATGGCGACATTGTGTCGTTCTCGCCCGACGACGGTCGTTTCGTGGGGCGCGAGAGCACCGGATACATGATGCTGAACGACGGTTTCGCGATAGACGACCGCATGACGGCGCTGTCGATCATGGGGCCCGAGTGGAATGTCGAGATTCGGCGCGCGGGGGTGGCGGAATTTCACCTGCCGTTCAACGAGATGCGGGATTTTGTGATCTCTAAGAAGATGTTTGCGCGTCACGGTCGCGAGGTGTTTCATGTCTATGGGCAGGATGATAATATCTATGTGCTGCCCTCCGAGGCTGGAGCCGAGCCGCGGGTGGCCTACGCCGTCGACTTTGGGCCGGCGCGGGTTGCGCCCGAGCTCTACGCCGACGGCTCCGGGGCTGCGGTGATGGGGCGGCAGGAGGCTGCGGACTTTGCCTCGAAGATCGACGACCTGGGGGTGACTCGCGACCATGTGGCGTTTTCGTATCTCTTCTTTGGGGTGGATGGCAGCATGGCGACTCGTAACGTGATTTATGATCGGCGGGGTGGGGTGGCTTACAACTTTTTGCGCGGGGATTTTTATCTGCTGCCTGTGGCCGACGCTTTTGATGGCGGGTTCTTTTCGGTGGTGCATCCGGTGCGGATTTTGGATGCCGACGCGGCGGTCGGTAGCGGCGCGGCACAGATCCCCGACGTGACCCGAGCCCTGCAGGCGGCCGGTGTTGTCGAGGATGACAATCCTGTTGTTGTGCATTGGAAACTAAAATAATAACTTATGAAAAACATTATCATCTTATTGGCGGCGTTTGGGGTTTCGTGCGCGGGGCGGGGCGGCACGGCGGAAGGGGGACTTGTGGTGATCGACATTTCGGCGAGATATCCCGTCGAAGAGGTTGTGCTTCAGGATATTGCCGACGTCGAGTACATCCCGTTGGCCATGTCGGACGAGGTGCTGCTGTCGGCCACCGATCGTCTGTTTCACATCTCCGACCGCTTTGTGATGGTGCAGGCGCGCGGCGGGATATTCGTGTTCGATGGCGGCGGGCGGATCGTCTCGCACTTCAATCGCACGGGGCGCGGGCCGCAGGAGTACGCCTCGGCATGGAGCGTGGTGTTCGACGAGGCGGCCGAGGAGTTTTTTGTGGTTGACGGGGCGACGGCGGGGCGTGTGCAGGTCTATTCGCTTGAGGGTGAGTATCGTCGCACGCTGATGTTGCCCGGCGGGATGGCGCCGCGGATATTCGACTTCGACGAGGCGACGCTGCTGGCCTACGACGAGAGCGGGCTGTTCGACGGCGGGTTCAGCACCTCGCCCTATCACTTGGTCTCGAAGGCTGACGGGGCGATCGTCGAGACGCTCGACATCTCGCTGCCAGAGCGTTACGCGCTCTCCGAAGTTATTACCGAGCGTGATGCAGCGGGGGAGGTGAGTGGCTTTCGGGTTTGGCGGCTCTCTCATACTAATAATCGTGTGGGGGGTGGGGGCGGTTTCACGCTTGCGGATGTCTCATCCGACACGGTTTGGCGTTTTGCTCCCGGGCGGGCGCTTGTTCCCGAGTTTGTGCGTACCCCTTCGGTGCGCGCCTCCGAGCCTCGGAAAGTTTGGGGGATTGGGCTTGCGACCGACGATTTTGTTCTTTTCGAGGTGCTGACGCTCGATTTTGAGACGGCCAAGCGAGGGGAGTATCCGCCCGTCCGGCGACTGATGTACGACCGTGCCACAGGAGGTGTTACCGATGTAACGTTTGTCGATGGCGACAATCGCGCTGCGCCGTGGGTTTGGAGCGATGCGGCTCGTCTGCCATCTGGGGTAGTTGCGCAGTTGCTTGATCCCCTGACTCTTCGGGAGGCGCTTGGGGATGGGAAACTGGGCGGCCGACTTGCCGACCTTGCCGCCAGGCTCGATGATGGGGATAATCCGGTTTTGGTTGTTGCTACATTTAAATAGGGTTGAGTTATGAAGAAGTTGTTGTTGTGCTGTTTGTTGGGGGCGTGCTCGGGTGGCGGTGGGCGCGATGCAACGGTTGAGGTCATGGAGCCGGCGACGACAGACTTTTTCGTTTTCGACCTTGAAAGCAGTATCGACGAGGAGCCACGAGCTACCACATTCAACGAGCTGGTGGACAGCATAGCTTATCTTCCCCTCGAAACGCACAAAGACGCGTTGCTGCCCGTAAGTTACAAGTTTGCGAAGATCGGAGGCGACATCTTCATCGGCGGAGGGAGCATCCCGGGATTGGCTCCGATTTATAGGTTCGATTCGCTGGGCAGGTTCGTGCGGCAGATGACCTACAACGGCCGCGGGCCGAACGAAATTTTCCTTGCGATGGAGTGGTTCGCAAATCCGAACCTCGGGCAGATCAATGTTGTGAGCACGGGACGTCGCATGGTTGTGTTTTCGACAGAGGGCGACGGGCGTTTCACCATCGAATATGACGAAAGTCAGGGTTTTCATCGTGTTCCGCTGAACGACAGCACGTTTGTCTCGGCGAAAGTATTATCCTCTGCGAGCAGATCGAATGCCTATCTCTTCTTCACCGATCGGACGGGCGAGGTTGTGCACTCGGTGGAGCGCGCCGACGAATTGGCCGATTACGATCATGAGACATCGGAATATGATTGGTCGTGGCCTTATGAAAATTATTGGCTGGCGGCAGACTATCGCGGCGACGCGCTGTTTCACGACATCTTCAACGACACGCTCTATCGTGTGAGGAGCCGCCGTGAGATATCTCCGCATCTGGTTTTCGAACGCGGGTCTCTGTCTCCGCGTCCCGAGGACACGCACAGGTTGGAGGAGAAGGACAAACAGATATATTTTGCATCTGCGATAGAGAGTGGCGATCACGTTTTTCTGAGCTATTGGTACAAAGGTCTGATGTGGAGCGATGTGTGGTCGAAGCGCGACGGTGGTCTGGACATGCGTGCCGCGATCACGGGAGATGTCGGCGATATTTTTGTGCCGTTTGCGCTGCCCGACGGCAGCGTTGTCGAACTGCAGATCGCGTATGCTGACAAGGAGTGTGTCTACGGAATACTCGGGGCACTCGATGCCTGCAAATTCCTTTCTGACGTTCATGAAGATGACAACCCTGTGATTGTGGTTGCGCGGCTGAGGCGATAAAAATATCGGTGGACGGGTGCGGGGTTTCGAAAAAAAATGTTACATTTGAGACGAATTTGTCGCGGAGGACCAGTGCAATGTTGCGATTATGAGTATAAAAATTCGCCTCCTGCCGCATGGCGGGGGGCGTTTGGCGCATCACACCTTAAACTTTTACTGATATGAAGACTCTGTTTTTTGCAATGCGTGCCCAGCGCATTCCGCGTTCTTTGCGTATTTTGCGCGCCCTGTTGGCGGTTTGTATGGCGGGGAGTTTGGCGGGTGGGTTTGTGGGCTGTGGCGATGGCGGTGGTGTGTCCGACGGTACAGTCACGACCCTCGACATCGAAGCGGCCATCGACAACCGCAAGGCGTTTGACCTTGCCGAGATATCCGACGACATCGAGTTCGTTCCCTTGGACGGCAGCACTACGGAGGCGCTGCTCGGCAATGTGTATAGCCTGACCGAGACGGAAAACGGATGGTTCTTGCGCGACAGTGGCAAGCCCTTCAAGTTCTTCGACCGCACGGGCAAGTATCTATATTCAAGAGGAGTAATAGGGCGCGGGCCAGACGAGTTCAGTCTGCTCGCCGGTATGGTGGTCGATCGGGAGAGGAGTAACTATTACGTGTGGGGAATGTCCGGAAGAGAGACGCGGATTCTCGCGTACGATGCCGACGGGCAGATAGTCGCCCGTTCCGATTCTGTTTTGGCTCCTCGCATGGCTTTTTCGAGGGGCGTGTTTCGGGACAACAAGCTGATTATGTGGAGTGAACGTCCGATTATGTTCGGCCCCTCCGTTGATTCGATTCCGGAGCAGGGTGCGCGGGCGACACTGCTGGAGATGTTGTCGCCCGACCTGACGCCTGCCGGAACGGTGGACATATTCGACAAACTGCCGTTGCCGACGATTTATGTGCGCGACGTCGCCATCACCTTCACGCAGGGAATTCTGTCCGACAACGGGGAGTCGCTGTTGGTCTACGAGGCACTCGACGACACGGTGTTTCGCCTTGGTGGCGACATGACGCTCTCCGCGGCGTACGCTCTCGATCTGGGACGGTATGCTCCTCCGGCAGGGGCGTTTGGCAGCGATGCTTCGGTGGCTTGGAGTGCGGATTTTCGTCGGGTTACAAACATTTGGGAGGGTGGCAGGTATGTCATTGCTCAGTCCGATACCCATGACTTTAGTCAGACCCCTTCTGTGCGCACTACCGATACTCTTGTTTTTGATCTTGGTTCTGGGGATGATGGGTTTTCGGCGGTTGGGGCTTCGGGGAAGGTGGGGTTGTTTTTGGGTGGGGTTGAGTTTATTCCTATGTATGTTCGTGATAACCGGTTGGTGGGGTATATGCAGGCTTTGGATATTGTTGATGCCGGCGAGGGTATTACTAATTCTTCGTTGCGGGCTCTTGCCTCGACGCTTAAAGAGGATAGTAACCCAGTGCTCATTGTCGCCACCTTGAAAAAATGAGTTACAAATGTCACGCTTTCTTCTCCCTGAAGAGAAGTGTAACAAATGTAACACTTTTGCCGATTTTAAGAGATGTGTAACATATGTCACACTTTCGAGCAAAAAATAGAACCATGAAGAGGCTGTTGTTGCTGTGCTGCCTGCTGTCGGCGTGCGTTACCGAAAACGACACGGAAGAGCTCCACTCGATCGACTCGCGGATGCTGTTAGGGCAGCCGACGCCCGCCATGCTCTCCGACATCGCCGAGAGTGTCGAGGTCGTCAGGCTCGAAACGCGCGACGACGCACTCGTCGGGGTGGAGCCGACGGTTACGATGGTCGACTCGTTGGCGGTGGTATTCTCGTTCCAGAACGGTGTGTTTGTGTTCGATTCGCGGACGGGCCGGTTTCGGCACAAGATCATCGGGTTCGGCGACCGCGGGCCGTTGGGGTACAACGGGGCCAACATCAATCCGATGACGTTGAAGGCGAGCGGGCGGATGTTTCTTCGGGCGTGGGACAAGATCGGGGTGTGGAACTTCCGGACGGGCGAGATGCTCGGCCACACGTTGCCGCTCAACCCTTATCTGTATCAAAAAATGTTGTTTGTGAACGACACGCTGCTGCTGGGGAGCAAGTTTCAGATCAGAGATTTGGACAATGCCGTCAGCGCTCTGGATGCGATTCGGTACGGCGACGGAAGCGTGGTGCGGGAGTATGGATTTTTTGAGGAGACTGACAAGAACCCGGGCTTGGTGTTCGGAGGGGCGGTCGTGATGAGCGAGTATGGGGGTTATATCAACTACGTGCATTTCGTGCACGACTACATCTATGGGATCGACCGCGAGACTTTGGCCATCGAGCCGAGGTATGTGCTCAACCTCGGCAGCCGGCTCAAGGAGAACGTTACGCCTGTAACGGTCGAGGATTTTTCCGAGGAGTACACATCCGTCACGGCGATGTGCGAAACCGACCGTTGGCTGTTTCTGCGATTCTACGACTCGCCCGACGATGTGCAGCACTGTGTGGTATATGACAAGGTCTCGCGCGAGACGCATTTTATCGACAGTTACAATTGGGAGCGCGACGGGCGGAGATATGGTTTTGTCGACGACCTCGGGGTAGGCATTCCGTTCTTTCCCGATGGTGTCACGAGCGATGGTCGTGCTTATCGAATCGTTCAGGCGGTGGATGTCGTTGCTGCTGTCGGGGAGTCGCGTGCTGCTGAGTTGGGGGTATCAGAGACTGATAATCCGGTGCTTGTTGTTGTCGCCTTGAAGGAATGAGTTACATATGTCACACTTTGTCAAAAAAATGGAAACCATGAAGAAGTTGAGACTATTGACGGCAACCTTATTGGCGGTTTGTTTGGTTGTTACCGCTGCGCCTGTTGTTGTCGCTGCTCAGGGGGATCCGCCGGTGTTGGATATTGAGAGGGCGATTGGTAATCGCAGAACTTTTGATTTGACCGAGATTGCTCAGGATATTGCTTTTGTTACTCTTGAGACGGGGAGTAGGGAGTCGCTTATTGGCAGCATATGGGGCATGGTCGAGTCTAAAAATATGTGGTATGTCCAAGAGGGGAATAGCGTCAAACTTTTTGACCGGAAGGGGCGGTTCGTCTCCACGAGAGGTGTGATTGGTCGCGGCCCCGACGAATTTTTGATGATCACAGGCATCGCCGCCGATTGGGGGAGCGACAACCTCTATCTGCTGGGCAGGCAAAGCAATCTGCAAATCCTCTCCTACAATTCGGCGGGGCGCGTGTTGGCTCGTACGAATTCTGAGTGGCCGGCGATTATGGCGATGGGCATGACGGCGTTCCGAAACGGGAAACTGATAGTCGTCAGTCAGCGCACTCCGGCCAACCCCGTTCCCGATCCTGATGACAGACTACCTTTGCTTGAGGTGTTCTCGTCTGACCTGAAGCGGCTGGGGAGTGTGGATGTTACTGATAGAAAGGTCGTGCCCATTGTGTTTCGTGAGGATGGAGGGTACGGTTCGCTCGGGCAGGGATTTTTGTCCGACAACGGGGCGTCGCTGTTGGTATACGAGGCTCTTGATGACACTGTATTTCGCCTTGGCAGCGACATGTCGCTTTCTCCAGCGTACACTCTCGACTTCGGCCGGCATGCTCCTCCCGTCAAGGCGTTTGGGAGGGATGCGTCAGTGCCGTGGAGCAGAAATTTTCGTTACATCGGCACTCTGTGGGAGGGTAGTAGGTATGTCATCTCTCCCATGCTGAGCAACGAGGGCAGGGCGGGAACAGGACTTACGGAGTATCTTGTTTTTGATCTTGATTCTGGGGATGATGGGTTTTCGGCGGTTGGGGCTTCGGGGGAAGTGGGGTTGTTTTTGAGTGGGGTGGCTTTTGTTCCTATGTATGTTCGCGAGAACAGATTGGTGGGTTATATGCAGGCATTGGATATTGTTGATGCTGGCGAGAGCATTACTAATTCTTCGTTGCGGGCTCTTGCCGACACTTTGAAAGAGGACAGCAATCCTGTGGTCGTTGTTGTGACGCTTAAATGAAATTTGACTTGCAGTGTGGGTTTGTGTATCTTTGGATTATCTTTGTGCAGCAGGTGATTTTAAACTCTTGACATTGGGGAACTCGGTATGATTTTGTTTCGGATTTTGGGTCTTGTGATTGTTGCGCTGTTCTATGCGATCTACCTTCAGCGGCAGTTTGCGTTGCGGCGGCGAGGCATTCGTGCCGACCGGTTGGGCAAGGGGCAAAAGGAGCGCACGACACGAACGGTGGAGCGTGCACTGCTGGCGGTGACACTTTCGATGCCCGTCGCGCAGGTGGCGAGTGTTGTTTGGGGACGAGGGGCGGATGTGGTGTGCGTGCAGGCGTTGCATTTTACGCCCGGCGGGGCGTTGTGTATGTCGGTGTCGGGGGCGGCGGTCGCTTTGGGGGGCGTCGTTTTCTTTCTGTTGGCGGTGGTGGCGATGCGCGATAACTGGCGGGCGGGGATCGACAGAGAGCAAAAAACGTCGTTGGTCACGAGTGGCGTGTATCGCGTCAGTCGCAATCCGGCATTTGTGGGGTTCGACCTGTTTTATGTCGGCATCGCGGCGATGTTTCCCAACCCTGTTTTGATTGTGCTGACGTTGGCGGGGCTGGTCGGTTTTCACCTTCAGATCCTGCAGGAGGAGCGTTACGCGCCCGGAGCCTTTGGGCAGGCGTACCTTGATTATGCTCGAAAGACGAGGCGGTATTTATGAATATAGAGGAGTTTCGCGCGTGTTGCCTGTCGGTGAAGGGGGCTGTCGAGGTGGCGTCGCTGCAGTCGCGTAAGATCATCAATTACAAGGTGTTGGGCAAGGTGTTTGTCTATCTGGAGCCCGAGCCTGAGGATGGTGTGGTGCGTGCATACATGAAGTGCGACCCCGAGCGGTCGGTCGAGCTGCGCGACAGGTATGACGGGGTGAATCCCGACACTTTTAAGACTTTGATGTGGAACTGGGTTACTTTGGCGAGCGATGTTCCGGATGAGTTGATCGGCGAGTTGGTTCGACACTCGGCCGACGAGGTGGTTAAGAGGCTTCCTAAGCAGCGGCAGGCGGAATATCGGGCGTTGTGATGCAGGGCACTTGAAAGCTTTCTATTGATGGTACACTTATGCTTTAATGGCCCGCAAAACTTTACGGCATTGGTTTAAGTGCCTTTGGGGGAATAACTCTGTGTTTCTCGACGAACCTGTCTATTTATATATTTGAATATCAATGGAATAAAAAATATTTCCCCACTTTTTCTCTAAAATAATTTGGTGATTTAAAAAATATATGCAAATTTGCATTGACAATATTGTCGAACAAAATTGTCTAATATGGTATTAAGTATATGAATAATAGTGAATTAAATACCGAGCAGCTCATTCTGGAAGCAGCAAAAACAGAGTTTTTTGAAAAGGGATACGGAAATGCTAAAATGATGGCTATTGCAAAAAGGGCAAATGTTGCTCATTCTATGCTGCACTACTATTTCAGAAGCAAAGAAAATCTTTTTCAAACCATATTCCTGAAACAAATACAAACAGTGTTGCCAATTTACGAAAGTGTTTTGGAACAACGACTTTGTTTTACCGAAATAGTGCGAATTTTGATGGAAACTCAATTTAATTCTATGGCACGAGATATAAAATTGTCTCTTTTTATTTTGACCGAAATCTTGGCAAATAAAGAGAATAGAGCAATGTTATCAGAGGTATTGACTGGAAAAGGGATAAACCCTTTCAGCAAGATGATAGACATCTGGGATGAAGAAGTGAAGAAAGGAGCCATTCGCCCGATTCCATTTCAAGATTTTATGATGATGTTGATTTCCATTAATGCATCCTCTTTTGTTGCTATGCCTATACTGGAAGATATAAACGGGCTGAAAGAAGAAGCTATTGAAAATTTGTTGACCGAACGCCGCGAAAGCAATATCCAATTTATTTTAGGGGCATTGCAGTCCTAAAAAAATTTATTCCGAAATAGACAAGATTGTCGAACAGATTTGTCGAACATTTTTTTCAATCATTTAATAGCATAATTTATGAAAAAGTTAGGTGCAAACGGAATGAAGGTTCTAAAAACCTGTCATCTATTATTAGTAATGATGTGGGTAGTGGGCGTTATCGCGATGGCAGTCCTTTTTTTACTCAAGCCAGAATCAGGCGATGAATTGTATATGACCCTAAGAATTATACTTTTCGTTGACTACGTTTTTGTGATGCCAGGAGCATTGCTTACCATATTGGTAGGAATAATCTATGGTATATATACGAACTGGGGATTTTTCAAACATCGTTGGATTATTGTAAAATGGATAGCGTCGATAGCTATAATTCTGGTGGGAACATTTTATTTCAGTCCTCCTCTTGAACATGCCTGTGAGATCGCCGACAGTACCCGAGACGCTGCTTTACGCAATCCGATGGTGACCTCGGATATGACGCATGCTTTTTTCATTGCATGCGTGGAAAGTATTGCCATTATCATCCTTGTTGTAATATCTGTTTTCAAACCTTGGAAAAAGAAGAAACAAGCAAACAAGAATGAGTCAATCAAAATTTAAATAGAGTAATTTATTATGAGTAATAGTAATTCAATATTGGTGTTTCGGACATCAATAAATGGAAAAATGGATGTAAAAAGGGTTGCATCTGTTTTGAACTGCTATCCTCAAATCACTCATTGGAGTGTCGATTTAGAAGATTGGGAGAAAGTTTTGAGGATTGAGTGCATTGGCATTAGTAACGATGAATTATCTCGGGTACTTCAGAACATAGGGATTTTTGTAAAAGAACTTGAATGAGTAAAGAGAATCAATTCTGCATAAAACTGGACTTCGGTCTTATTATCAATAATTTAAATTTTATGCGTATGAATGATGTACATCGAGGTGGACGGCTACACCTTTCACTCTCGAATTCCGCAGCAGGAACGCGATGTAATTAAAGATAAAGTGCTCGCTCTGAATGGTATAGAACTGCTACGGCTTAGTACTCGCGGCTATAAAGAGGAGGATAGGATCAGGAAGAAACTGCAGGAAATAACTGTGACACAGTAGCAGTTATTGAGATCGTATTACGACCGCAAGTTCGAAATTTTGTTTGAAAAAATTTGAGTTGAAGGCATAATTTCCGCTTCCCAAGCCGGTCTCCTCTACCGCGAAGGGCGTGAAGTAAGTTCGACGAGGGCGTCGCGGAGGTTGTCGGAGGCTGAGAGTCCGAGTTTTCGGCGGATTTTGGTGCGCTGGCTTGTGATGTTGCTCTCCGATTTGCCGAGAATGCGGGTGGTCTCCTTCAACTTTTTCCCCTTGAGTATCAGGGCGCAGATCTCGACCTCCGAAGGGGTGAGGCTCGGCAGGCTGGCCTGAAGGTTGTCGTAGTCGATCTGCTGCTGGCGATAGTAGTACGACACGTTGTCGCGGATGTTCTCCTGCGCCCGTGCCCCTATACTGCCCAGCAACGCCCCCGTATGCTCGACCGGCAGGCCGCTCTCCCTGGCCAGTGCAATGTACGAGTTCAACTGCGAGCGATCCAACTCAAACAGGTTCAGCACCCTCTGTTCGCCCTCCTGCAGGGTGTTCTTCTCGTGCTCCAATCGAAGTATGCTACTGCTCAAATGTTGCCCCAACAGCGCGACAACGAAGAAACTGCCCAGAAATATGGGCAACATCCCGATCAGCGCGGACTCGCGGGTCACCCAACAGCAGGCGCCGTAGCCGGCCATCATCAACGCCGCCAGCACGAAGGGTAGCACTCGGATATTAGCCATCAACACAAGCGCCATATTGAGCGTCGCCATCACCATGTAGCCCATGACTAAGTTGATGTGCGGCGGCTCCATAACCACGCAGAGCCACATCTCGAACAGCACCGCCAACTGATTGGCCGTACTAAGAATGGTCACCGCGGGTAACACCGACAGTCTCTTTCGCAGGTAGAGCGTGAATAGCGAAAGTGTCAAGATGAAATGCAGGGGGTGGAGTATCTCGTAGAGCGGAACGTTGAATGCCTCCATCCCCAAAAACCACAAGGCGACGTCGGCGCCGAACATCGCGATGCAGCCGTAGATGAAGGTCGCGCGGCGCTGTTTATCAATTGCGTTCAGCCCTTCGGTTATTGTGTTGAGATTTAGGGTGCGTAGTTTATTGAAAATAGACTTCATGTTATCAAATACGTTTTTCAGTGTATTTTAGTGTACGAGCGAGCGAGGCCGTGAGGGTACGTCAGTGCTTTTAAGTGTACTAATTTTCCCATGCGACAAAAATAGGCACAAAATAATGTTTTTGCAAGAGCGTGCTGTTATAAATTTGCAGTGACAAATTATACTCAAGCCAAATGCCCGTTTTATTTTCATTGCCGATCGACCGTTCCGCCAGAGATTTTCCCTGACGGACACGGTCGTTTGCGTGTGACCCCAAGAGCTCGCCGGAACAAGAACACCCAAACAGCAAATGCATACCTTATATATAAAGCAACATAATAATAGAGCAACTCTCCCTAATCCAAACAAACAACTCAAATTTTATGAAAAAACTTTTTCTAACCCTTGCAATGCTTTTTGTCGTGGTCGCGGTAGGTCGGGCGCAGAAGCTGGCGGTTAAGACCAACGCTGTGGGGTGGCTCTCCGCAATGACAACCAACGTCGGTATCGAGACAACCCTCTGGCCCAAACTGACCATCGCCGCCGACGGCTACTTCAATCCCGTTGCCGATTGGGGCAACAACAAGAGCACAAGACTGTGGGCCGTGCAGCCCGAGCTGAAGTACTGGCTGGGCGAAGAGTTCGTCGGCCACTACTTCGGAGCCCACGGACAGTTCTCCGAGTTCGACGCCGGCCTGTTCCGACTTCGCTACGAGGGACAGTATTGGGGGGCGGGCCTCTCTTACGGCTACTCGATGCCAATCGCCGATTGCTGGCACCTCGACTTCTCGCTCGGACTCGGTTGGAAACACTGGGAGGGGAGCGCCCCGGGAGGCAGGCTCGACCCCTACTATCGCGCCGGCGCATCGGACTGGGACGACAAGGAGTTTCGCGGCAAACCCCTACCCGGAGACACCTTCGGATTCACCAAGGTCAGCGCGAGCGTTGTCTTCATTATAAAGTGAGTTTTAACGACAAAAAACAGAATACATTATGAACTTTTTGAATAAGATAAAGGCAACGGGGCGTATGATCGCGGCCGCGATGGCGCTCGGGGCGACGGCCGTGGGTACCGGTTGTATCGAGGCCGATCCCCCCTCGATCGACGTCGACACCAATATGTTCAGAGTCGGAGCCGAGGGCGCCGATCTCGACCTCAGAATCACGGCGAACATGAGATGGACAGCCACCTCCGACGCCGATTGGGTGCAACTCTCCAACGACGACGGCCGTGGCTCCGAAAGCGTCAAGATATGGGTCGACCCCTACGAAGAGGTTGCCACCGGCAGGCGCAAAGCCACTTTGACCTTCAAGACTTCGAGCGCTAACCCTGCAGTCGAGACTGTCGTGATCAACCAGAACAGATACGGAACCGAATTGCAGATCGACCCGGGCGAATACACCATCGGCGCCCAAGGTGGCACCGCCGGTTTCACCGTGATCTCGAACACCGCCTGGACAGTTCACGGCGAGTCCGACTGGGCCAGAATCGAGAAGAGCGATGGCGAAGGCATTGGCAACGTCAGGATCACAGTCGACAAGAATGCCAACAGCGATCAGGAGCGTACAGCCATCTTCACGGTAGCCAACACCGTGAACAACGGCACCGACCTTGCGTTCGAATCGTTCTCTCTGACCCAGAAGGGGCAACCGGATCCCACGATCATTATCGGCGCCGAGACAATCCATTTCACCGCCGGAGTCACCGAAAGTATGCGCCACCGCGTGGCCATAGTCGCTACTCCCGGCATCCTGACCGAACGGCCCGCCGTCGATTGCTCCGTGACGTGGCTCGACTATCGCGTCGTGAAGGGCGACGACGGCTACTGGTACGTCGAGTTCCTGCCCGAAAGCAACACCACTTATGATGACCGGTCGGGTATGCTCACAATCATAATCCCCGACGGCACGGGCGATGTGGTGATGAGACAGATCGAGATTATTCAGGACGGTTCGATGGCTCCATACCTCGAACTCCTGCCCGAGATAGTCAACCTTCCTGCCGACAACGGCAACGGAGGTAGTGTGACGGGTAGCATCGCATACGCCTCCAACGAGACGGTCGAAGTACTCACGTGGCCGAATTGGATTACCGGCAGACCCCGCATCTCGGGCAACACCATCGTCTTCACGGCCGCGGTCAATCCCGACACAGCTATGCGCACAGGCAGCATAGTGGTGCAGGCCGAAGGGGGCGATGTGCAGGTTATTCGCACGCTAACAGTTGTTCAGGCCGGCGTCGCCGAATTTGTGGTGCACGTTACCCCGGGTGCGGCCAACCTGCCCGCGGCCGACAACGCCGACACCCGCGCTAACGAACTTGCGTTCACGTTCTTCGTCACGACCGACAACCCCGACATGGGAACGCCGGCAGTGAGCCAGATCAACGGCAACTGGATCACCAACATCAGGGTCGAGGATATGACGCTTCCGGTCGGCAAGGGCTACATAGTTTCGGCTCGCGCTCAGGCCAACGACCTCACCTCGGTACGCATGGCCCAGCTGCAGATACTTGCCAGCGCCGGCTCGCAGCAGATACTTCCACCTCCATTCTTCGATGTTACCCAAGCCGGCACGGCATCTCCGAACATCTCGATCTTCCCGTCGTTCCAGACGGTGAACAACGAGGTCGCGGGTGTCAACGGCGCCACGGCAAACTCGTCGGTCGAGTTTGGCATCCTCGGCGCGGCGACGGTCGACCTCAGCCACTTCCTCGTTCCCAACGACTGGCTGGAGGAGCCGGTCGTCTCGACAGAGCAGGACAATATCACGCTCACCATCAAGGAGGCCAACCCGTATGAAGAGGTTCGTCGGGCGACCCTCTACGTGACTGCCGCTCAGGGTGGCGAGACGCAGACCGTGGAGGTGACCATCGAGCAGGTGGGCAACGGCGGTGCGACAATCACCTTCGACAAGATGCTGTACGAGATTGGGCCCGAGGCACGCACATACAACAGCGACCCCGGGCAGGACACCGGTTTGAGAATTCCGGCGGTCGCCCAGCACGGCACCCGATACGAGGTCAAGAGTTTCGAGCCCGCGGCAATGTTCGGCCCCGAAAGTCCGGTGGCCGATGACAGAGGCGACGGCGACGGGATCATGGAGACGCTCTATGTGGATGTCTACGCAAACGACTCCTCTGTGGAGAGGGGCGGCGAGATAGTTCTGCTCGCAACGAACGGCAATGAGTACACGCTCTACAACGTCGGCATCAGGCAGAGGGGGCTGAAGCCCATGGGAGCGGTTCTGCAAACTCCTTCGGTTGAAGCTCCGTGGGGAGAGGCCACTCCGATCGGCCCGGGCAATGCCATGCCCACCGGAAAGATCATCATAACAGACCTGCCCGAAGGGATAGTGGCCGGCGACATCGGCGTGGCCATTAACGACAGTTGGTTCAGGTTGGCGTCCGATGGTGTGGTGGTCGACCACACGACTGCGACCATAGCGCTCGAAGCCATAGCCAACAATCCCAACAACTACCCGAGGAGCGGTTCGGCGATTGTTACCATCACTCGTCACGATGAACACCAGACGCTCAACGTGTCGGTTATCCAGGAGGCGGCTCCTGGCCCGCAGATCAGAATGGCGAGCGGGACTATCAACGTTCCCGCAAATAGTAATGCCGGCGATCTCGTTGGCGAGCTGCTGCTGCACAACACCAACGGTGCGGAGGTGACATACTCGACGGTCGATTCGAGCGACTCCGAACACATCACCGGTGAGGTCAACAGCAACGACGCACTCGAAGTGATGCTGATGTCGGGCCCCAACACCGAAACGTCTTCGAAGACCACCAATCTGAGGTTCCACGCTACGGCGGCCAACGTCGTCTCCGAACTTGCGCTCGAAGTGGTGCATCTGGGAGTTGACGCCCCCGAACTCGACCTGAGTTCGCACCAGATGTTCTTCGGCGCCACGGAGCAGATCGGCCAAACGCTTGGCTTCTCGAATCCCAATCTGGTCACCGTTGTCGTCGACAGCTATCCTGATTGGATCGAGTCGGACTCGTTCACCAGCGGGGCGAACCACCCCAACGGTATCGGGTACTACAAGTTCAATGTCGCGGCTAATCCCACCTCCGACGACCGTTTCGGTAAGATCGTCCTGCGCGCCACAGCCGTTGGCGGCACCGAGTCTGTCTATTACAGCGTGGGTGTGATTCAGCGCGGACTCTCTCCGCTCGACATCGCCGTCAATCCGGCCACCGTCATAGCAGGTCCCGCAGCGGCAAACGTCGTGGGCAACCAGACCTTCGCCATCACCGGTATTCCCGCCGGAGCCGTCGCGACAGTGAAATCGCTGAACGGATGGCTCACCTCGAACAAATCCGGCGCCATCACCGGCGACGGAACGACGAAGACATTCACCGCCAAGGTCGAAGCCAACGACACGGGCGCGTCGAGAAAGGGTACCATCATGGTAGAGGTCAAGCTCGGCGAAGTTACCCAGGCGGTGTACGTGTCGGTGATGCAGCTCGCCGAGCAGCCTGATGAGAGTGTACTCCAGACCGAAGTCGTCAACGTTCCCTGGGGCCACGCCACGCAGACCCCCGTGCCGGCCTCCGAAAAGATCGTGATAAGTGGCATCCCCGCAGGTGCGACCGTCGCGACTCAACCGTCGTCGGATTGGTTCGAGGCGGACGAGGCCGAGATCGCCAACGGGATTGCCACCATCGCGCTGAATGTCGTGAGGAATAACCCGAACACCTACGAAAGGAGTGCCACGGCCCTCGTGACGGTCACAAGTGCGGGAGGGGGAACCCAGTCACTGAACGTCACCGTAATCCAAGCGAAGGCTCCGAGCCCGCAGGTATCGCTGGCGACCGACGGACTTGACATTCCCGCAGGCGCTGTCGTCGACAGCGAGTACCGCATACCGCTGATCAACGCCAACGGCGCGACCGTCGACTTCTCGGCCGTGACCGTGATCTCGGGAGCCACCGATTTCGTCTCGGGCGAGATTGTCGACAACGTGCTGGTGGTCAAGCTCACAAACACGAATACCAACGCCGGAGAGAAGAGAGCGACACTCGGCTTCACCGCTTCGGCCGGAGGAGTCACCTCGTCGCTCAGCCTCGAAGTTTCGCAGGCGGGTGCGGGCGCTCCCAGCCTCTCGTTCCCCTCGCCGTCGCTTGTGTTGGGGGCCCCCGGGCAGAGCGACCAGGTGCTGAACTTCGCCAACCCAAACGGCGCCGACGTCAGGGTCATCAGTAAACCCGACTGGGTTGAAACCATGGGTCTGGCTGACGGCAAGACGAGCGGAACCGGCGAATACCACTTCCGCATCGCCCAGAGCACCTCTTCCGAAGACCGTTTCGGCAAGATCGAGCTGGAGGCACGCACGACGGGCGGACAGACCGCCTACTACACCGTGGGAGTGAGACAGAGCGGGCTCTCCGAACTCAACGTCGCCATCACTCCGGCCACCGTTGTCGCAGGTTCCGCCGAGGCCGACGCCGTGAACGACCAGACCTTTGCCATCACAGGCCTTCCGGAGGGCGCCACCGCTACCATCAAATCGCTCAACTCCTCGTGGCTCAAGCCGCGCCGCAACACCATCACGGGCGACGGCGGGACGCAAACATTCACCATGAGCGTCACCGAGAACGACACCGACGCCGAGCGGACGGGCATAGTAATGATAGAGGTCACCCGCGGCGGCGAGACCCGCGAGCTCTACCTGTCGGTGCTTCAGCGGAGCGAGATCTATGTCGCCCCGGGTCTCGTGATAACCAACCGGAGGTACGACACCGAGCAGTACGCCGGTTACGATACGCCGATATATTCGGCGAAAGACGATCAGAACAACGAATACTTCGTCTTTTTGTTAGGCACGGTCAGCCGCATGCCGATCTCCTTCCGTCCGGCCATGAACTATGGCGGAATCACGCCGGTAAACATCGGGTACACGTCGGGGGAAACCAACGAGCAGTCGGTCATGAATTCGGTTACCTCTACGGTCGAGAACAGTGTCACCAAATCGTCTAGCCTGACCGTTTCGGCGGGCTTTGAGCTCGGTCCGTTCTCGTCCGAGGTGAGCGCATCGTTCTCCGAGAGCGAGACGAACACCCGTTCGACCTCCAACACCTATGAGACGACGAACACCGTGACGTCCAGCCAACTCGACGAAATCAGTGCGACCATCGGCGAACACGGAGAGCCGGCGGGCAAGTATCGTTACGCACTGTTCGCAACAGCCGACGTTTACTATATTCTGACGCTGAAGAACAACGGCGATGGTACGAAAACGTTTGTGGACGGCGCCACCTCTGTGTGCGCGCGCGAGGGCTCCTACGCTTGGGACATAGACTACGACCCCGATACCAACGGCGATTTCGGCAAAACGAATATGGCCAACGAACTGTTGGCGGTTCCGGAACTGACGCAGGATCAATACAACGCGCTCCCCAATCCGACCGATGTGATCACGGTTCCGGTGGGCAACGCGACCACGTATTACGAATCTTTTTCTGAAGAGATCAAACTTACGAATTCTACCACTGGTAGCAAGACCGATTTCGTCAATCACAATCTGAATTTAGCTCAGCTGGAAATCGACGGATATGACTATGCTACTGTTTCCGTTACATTCGATGTCTACTATAATAATACCGCTTTTTTTAACATTGTACAGGTGGAGGCTTTCGGTAAAGCTCCTAATTGGACCCCCAGTGGTGTTATGTTTATACCGACATGGTATCGTGGTGTAAATATGCTGGTGGTCGAACAGGTTCCGATTAGTGAATTTCCGGAAGCAGGTGTACAAATACCTTTTCTCTGGACTATCGGAGGTTCGAGTAATGGAACACTTGCAACAAGAACGGTCAAGATAGAGTTCCACAAATCCGAATAACCATCGGGTCTCCACAACCCGAGAATCATCTTCCCCATAAGTGATTTTCGCGCAAGCAATGAAGCCGCCTCAAATCTATTTTAAGGCGGCTTCATTGCTTGTACTACCCGAAAGCCCCCACCTAATCACGCTTACGATAACCAACCACCGCCCAAATGTTGAAGGCGACCGCGAAGCCGCACAAAGCCAAAAACTGAGGAATGAGTTGGCTGAAGTCGCTGCCTTTGAGGTAGACGAGACGCATCACCTCGATGAAGTATTTCAGCGGATTTACCGCCGCGATAGCCTGTGCCCAGCGAGGCATACTCGCCACCGGAGTGAACAACCCGCTCATAAGCAGAAAAATCATCATAAAGAAAAACATCACAAACATCGCCTGCTGCATAGTGTCGGAGTAGTTCGAGATCACCAACCCCACGCCCGAAACGACCAACAGATAGATCCCCGCAAAGAGCAGAATAGTTAGCAAATTGCCCACCGGATAAATTCCATAGACCACCGCCGCCAAAACCATGCAAACCCCCAGAACGACAAACCCGATCAGCCAGTAGGGAATCAGTTTGGCGAGCACGAAGTCGAGTCGCCGCACGGGCGTGACGTTGATCTGCTCGATGGTTCCGGCCTCTTTTTCGCCCACGATGTTGAGCGCCGGCAGAAATCCGCACAGTAAGGTGAGCAGCATCACCATCAGTGCCGGCACCATGAACACCTTGTAGTCGAGCCTTGGGTTGAAGCGATACTGCGGCACGACAGGCACGACAGTCGGAACGCAGACAACAGCCGTTCCTCCGCCCGCCTCCCTTCGCAGCTCATCAGAGAAATCTTGAAGTATGGACGAAAGATATGATGTACCGAGCATGCCCTTTGTGCCGTTTACAGCGTTGGTGGCGATCATCACGCGCCCTGTCTCACCTCGCACCATATCGCGTTCAAAGCCGCTCCCAATCTCCAGAACTATATCCGCCACCCCCGCCTCGACGCTACCAAGGGCCTCCGAAAAAGTACCCGAAACATCCGCCAACTCAAAATACCCCGAAGCAGTGACCTTCTCCACCAACCGCCGCGAGAGTACACTACGATCGCCATCCACCACCGCCAACCGCACATCGCGAACCTCCTGATTGGCCGCCCATGGAAAGACCAGCATCATAGCCAGCTGTAAATACCGATGAAATTGACCCCTTTGAGCGGAGCAAATTGACCCCTCAGATTTCGGGTCAAAAAAAGGTGCAAAAAAGAGTTTTTTGCGGGTCAGATTTAGGGTGTAGATTTTAG
>JAITWH010000034.1 GCA_031285405.1 Alistipes sp. | reverse complement strand
GCGGAGGGAGTGGAAATACTCCGCTGCCAAATCCGGGGAACAATCCGCCGCCGCCGGATCAACCTAACGATCCGACAGTGATGGTCGAGAATGGTCTTTGTGTGATTGGCTCCATTGCCACCGCGCTGCAAGTTAAGTTCGGCTACTCTGCCGCAACTGCGATCAGCAAGGCTACCGAGGCTCTGCAGGCCGCAGGGGTCGTCACGACTCCTGTGAATGGAGGCATTTCGGTACCGGAGGGGAAGATGGCAGAAACATTGACTTCTTTGGGATTCGTTGTATCGAATATAACGTACACTGCTACTGCGATTAAATCCCATTTTGACAACGGAGGCTTTGGAATAGGACATTTTTATGGCCCGCCTGCTGCTCACGATGTGTTCCTGACGAACCATTTGGGATCAACATCATTTACTTATTGGGATCCTGTAAAAGGCCATTATAGCTCAGGCTCTCCCGACGAAATTATTTTATTTTTCAAATGATCTTACATATGAAAAATTTCGTTTTTTTACTTTCGGCCTTTTTTATGTTGCTTCCGTATTGTGGTTATGCTCAATATGGACCCAAATTTGAAGGTTCTAAAGAAGAGGCCATCGCGATTCTGAGAAACAACGAGTTCTTAGACATCCTACGTTATCCCAAAGATTCTTTGGGCAATGTTGAGCGATTTATAAACGAGTTGAGCAAAATCGCTCCTATTGAGCCGCAGAATAGCGAGTTGTTGAAAAGGCAATTGCTATCTGTAATCAAAAAAAAGGAGGGGTACTGGACAGACTGGTCGTTGGTGTGTTGGCCTATCGGGAAATTACCTTTTATAGGATCCGGCGCAGACAAAGTCTTGAAAGATAATTTCAGTGTCGCTGAGTACGAGATTATGTCTGAGCAGTTATTGGCCAACATGATAACTGCAACTGCAACCTATGCCTATTTAACCGAGCTCCATATGGTTATGGAAGAGTGGGTTGTCCGCGGTTTCATTGACGGGTCGGATTATATCGAAATGATTTACGACTACTTCGACATTTAACAAACATTAATTTAACCCCTCGGGCGGAGAGGTAACGCAACCCGACTCTTCGCCCGAGATTTTTTAAAACGAACACTCAATGAATACTCCGGAACCTAATCCCGGGAATAATCCTCCGCCGCCGGATCAATTTAGTGATCCTACGGTGAAGGTCGAGAATGGTCTTTGTGTGATCAGTTCCATTGCCGCGGCGCTGCAGGTTAAGTTTGGTTACTCTGCCGCAACTGCGATCAGCAATGCGATTGCGGCCTTGGAAGCAGAAGGGGTAACCACAACTCCTGTTAATGGAGGGATTACGGTGAGTGGTGAGGACGTTATGAATGTGATGATCTCATTGGGATTCAGTATTAAGGAAATTAATTACAACGATCCTGCCCAAGTTCTCTCTCATTTTAATAGTGGCGGATTTGGTATCGGCCATTTCAATGGTACTCCTGGTCATGATGTGTTCCTTACCGGATATAATTCCGGCTCAAGTGCATATCTATATTACGACTCTGTGACAGGCAGTTACAGCTCCGGCTCCCCTAACGCCGTCCTCTTATATTTCAATTGATCGGTTATGAAAAAGTTCATGTTTTTATTTGCCGCAATTGTACTGTTTGTCTCTTACAGTGGTTATGCTCAGGATTTGCCTAAGTTTGAGGGCTCCACAGAAGATGCGATTGGAATCGTTCGAAACAGCTATTTTGTGCCCATGCTCACTTACGCTGCCGACACGCTTCTCAATATAGATCGGTTCATAAGAGAAGTGGACAAGATTGTGCCTGTTGACCGGCAGAAAAAGGGACAGCTGGAAATCCAGCTCCTTTCTGTGCTTCAAAAAAAGGAGGGATATTCGATGGACTGGTCACTAATTTACTGGCCTTTAGGGAGAGCTCCTTTTGTCGGGTCAAATGTAGACGCTGTGTTGAAAGACAATTTCAGCTCTTCAGAGTATGAGAAGTTGTCAGAACAGCTGTCTAAAAATCTGATAACAACAATCTCTGCCTACCAATTTTTATTTTATCTCCAAAAGGAGGAGTTGGAAAAGCAGGATTACTTTATTATCGGATTCCCAGACAATCCAAGATTAATTAAAGGAGTCTACGATTACTTCGACATTTAACAAACATTAATTTAACCCCTCGGGCGGGGAGGTAACGCAACCCGACTCTTCGCCCGAGGTTTTTAACTCAACACTTAAATGAATGCTACGCAAACACAAACTCATCAACTTATGAGAAAATTTCTGATTTTCGCGCTTCTTATTATGTCGAGTCTCGGAGCTCGGGCGCAGGAGCGGCCTTTTGAGTTGTCGTCGAGATATGACGACCAGCGGAATGCGGTGATCGAAGTTTCGTATTATCAGGGAGGGCTATATTCGCTTGTGCTCCATTTCACGGAGCTCACGAATCTGAAGACTCCGCGGTTCCAGCGAATGGAGGTGCGCAGGAACGGCACCCTGCTGACAATCGAGCCAACGGATCCGGAAAAAGCCACCTATTTCAGTTACCGTTACAGCTACGTCCCGGGGGTTCTGAATCCGAGGAGGGTCGACACGGAGTTCGTGTACCGGCTTCCGTTCGGCACGCGGTCGAGCAGAGAGATGAGGAGTATGCGCAACGCGTACGAAATGTATTTCGGAGAGGATGCCAACAACGTCGATTTCAAGGCGTTTCAGTTCATCATGCATCGCGCCGACACGGTTTACGCCGCACGCAAGGGTGTGGTGGTCGGCGTGGTCGACAAGCATGACCCTCTGTTGGGAATGGGGACGGTTGCCATGAACACCGAGAACAACAGCGTGTCGGTCATGCACGCAGACGGCACGATGGCGCAGTATGGTGTGCTCGAAAAGGGGAGCATCACGGTGATGCCGGGAGACACGGTCTGGCCCGACACCCCGATCGCCCTCGCGGGTTCGCTCGACGGTACAGAGTACCAGCTACGGTTCATGCTGTGGTATCGCACAGACAACCTGTCGGGCATCAAGGATTTGGACGAGTGGGAGGTCACGAACCACTATCTCGACCCCGTGTTTGCCACATCGGCGGGCGAAAGGACTCTGGCCACCGGAATTTCTTATGTTCCGGTGGTGAGCAAAGAGTTGATAGTCGCCGAGATGTCGAAATCAGAGAGGAAGGCACGAGGGCTGAGATAAGACTCCTCCTTGGAAAATTATCGACGGGTTTCGAGGGAGTTTGGTGCTCCTTGAAACCCGTCGATATTTTGTAGAGTGTTGTTGTGCGTTGCTCCGGTGCGGGGGTGTTAGTTCCGGTGGGGGAACAACGTTAGTCTTGCTCGGGGATGTTAGTTCCAGTGGGGGAATTGGGTTTTGTCGAGGTCGAGGGTGGCTATTCGGCGCATGTCGTCGGCGTCGAGTTCGAAGTCGAAGATGTCGAGGTTCTCCTGCATCTCGGCCCTGACGGTCGTGCGCGGAATCGTGATGATGCCACGCTGGATGATCCAGCGCAATGCAATCTGAGCTGTGCTTTTGCCGTGCTTTTTGGCGATATCCACCAGGACGCTGTTTGTGAAGATCTTGCTCTGCTGGCCCTGAAGGTTGTTGCCCGCCACCAGCGGCGACCACGCCTCCATCTGTATGCCCTTGGTTTCGAGATCCCTCTGGGCGGCGAACTGCTGGAAGAATACGTGGGTCTCGATCTGGTCGACGGCCGGCTTCACCTTGGCGTAGGCGAGCAGCTCGTCGAGCTGTTCGGGTGTGAAGTTGCTCACCCCGATGGCGCGAATTTTGCCCGCCGCGTAGAGCTCCTCCATGGCGCGCCACGAGCCCGGGATATCTTCGTGGGGACGGGGACGATGGATGAGCCACAGGTCGATGTAGTCCAATCCCAACTTTTCGAGCGAGGTCTCGAAGGCCGCCATCGCCTTTTCGTAGCCCATGTCGTCGGCCCACAGTTTGGTGGTGATGAAGAGATCCTCGCGGTCGATTCCGCTCCTCTCGATCCCTTGTCGAATGCCCTCTCCCACGGCGGCCTCGTTGCCGTAGGTGGTGGCGGTGTCTATCAGTCGAAAGCCCACGTCGATCGCCTCGGCCACGGCGTTGGTGGCTCTCTCGCCGCCGAGGGTGTTGGTGCCGAAGCCGATCATCGGCATCTCGACTCCGTTGTTGAGGGTGACCCACGGAAAGGGAGTGTTATCTCGGTTTTGAGAGACTCCGGGCAGGGCGTTCGTCATCAAAATCGCGAACGTGAGTGTAAGAAGTTGTTTAAAATTCCCTACTCTCGCGCTTTTCGCCTCCGAATCGGCGCTTTTTTCACCCACCTCGCTCGCCGTAGGAACCCCTACGCCTCGTTCGGCGGGCGAAAAAATCTCTCGATCGGAGACAAAAATCGCTTCGGTCGGGAAATTTAAACAGCTTCTAAAAATTGTTCTCATTTTAGGTTTCATGGTTTTGTTAGTTTTTATGTTGGGTTACTCTTGGAAATGGGCGCTGCGGCAGGCGAACCAGGGGTTTAGGAGCGACTCCTTGTTGTAGGCGAATTTACCCAGATCGGGGAGCGATTTGGTGGTGCCGCCCGTGTCAGAGAGGATGATCTCGCCCGCGGCGGTGTCCCACTCGTAGGTGCCGGAGGTGCGGACGTAGTAGTCGATGGCACCCTCGGCCAGCAGGCAGAACTTGTAGGAGCTGCCCTGCTCGACAACCTCGGCGTCGGGGAAACGCTCACGCAGCAGGGCTACGTGGGCCGTCGTGTCGTCGTTCTTGTGCGAACGGCTGACCGCAATGCGCAGCGGGTTGTTGCGCTCGCGGTGCAGGGGCAGTGCGACGGCCCCCGCGAACACCTCGTCGTAGGTGAGCTCGGCCTCGGGGTCGGAGGCCACACCCTCCTTCATGAAGGAGCCGTGGCCCTTTTCGCAAAAATATATCTTTTGGAAATATGGCACGAAGATCACACCCACCACGGGGCGATTGTTGACCACCAAGGCGATGTTGACGGTGAACTCGTTGTTGCCCTTGATGAACTCCTTGGTGCCGTCGAGCGGGTCGACCAACCAGAACATGTCCCAATCGCGCCGCTCGTCGAACCTCATCTCGCGCCCCTCTTCGCTCAGCACCGGCACGTGGGTGCGCCCCAGATACTCCTTTATAACGGAGTGGGCCTGCCGGTCGGCCTCGGTGACGGGGGTGAGATCGCGTTTGAGGTCGACCTCGAAGTCGCCCTTGCGCCTGTACACGTCGAGGATTGCCGCACCGGCGCGCAGAGCGGCGCTATATGCTTTGGGCACAAGGTATTCGCGTTGCGCCCCGTTGAGATATTTTCCGTCTTCCATAACCTTTATCGCTGTAAATATCGGATAAAAGTAACGAAAATTTTGGAATCTGCAAAAAAGCCCCTATATTTGCATCCCCAATTAATTGGGCGAAAATTCTATGTATGTAATTGTAGAAATAGCAGGTCAGCAGTTTAAGGCTGAGAAGGGTCGCAAGCTCTATGTTCACCGTCTTCAAGAGGCCGAAGGGGCCTCGGTGAGCTTCGATCGGGTGCTGCTAACGGATTCCGACGGTCAGGTCAAGGTAGGCACACCTGTTGTAAAAGGGGCCTCGGTGAAAGCTTCCATCGTTAAACACCTCAAGGACGACAAGGTCCTCGTGTTTAAGAAGAAACGCAGGAAAGGGTATCAGAAACTGAACGGCCACCGTCAGTACCTCACCCAGATCCTGATCGAAGAAATTGTTGCTTAACTTTAAAACGTTTTAAGAGATGGCACACAAAAAAGGCGTTGGTTCTTCGAAGAACGGCCGCGAGTCGGAAAGCAAACGACTCGGCGTGAAACTCTTTGGCGGTCAGTTCGCTAAGGCGGGCAACATCATCGTTCGTCAAAGAGGCACAACCCACAACCCGGGCGAAAACGTCGGGATGGGTAAAGATCATACCCTGTTCGCGCTGGTCGACGGCACCGTCGGCTTCACCAAGAAGACAGGCGGAAAATCTTTTGTCAGCGTAGCCCCGTTGGCCGAGTAGTCTTGGCCGAAGTGGGGGGCCGTTCCGTGAGGAGGGGCCGCTAAGGGGAGTGGCTCCGTCCGTTGGAAGGGGGCAGTTCCTGTGATAAGGGGAGCGTTGCAGCTCCGGTTTAAAAGGGTCGTCTTTCGAGGCGACTTTTTTATTGGCTGGAAATCACTAAATTTGCAGTCGCATGGATCAAGAGTACAAATATCTGCCGCAAGTCGATTCGCCGGCCGACCTCAAGCGGCTGAGCCTCGATGAGTTGCCGGCCTACTGCGACGAGGTGCGGCGGTTCATCGTCGAGCATCTGGCCACCACGCCCGGGCACCTGGCTTCGAGCCTCGGGGCGGTCGAGCTGACCGTCGCCATGCACTATGTGTTCGACACGCCGGAGGACAGGATCGTGTGGGATGTGGGGCATCAGGCCTACGCCCACAAGATTATCACGGGGCGGCGCGACGCCTTTCCCTCGCTGCGCAAGTTGGGCGGCATCGCGGGATTTCCGCGGCCGGAGGAGAGCCCCTACGACTCGTTCATCGCGGGTCACGCCTCGACCTCGATCTCGGCGGCGCTGGGCATGTCGACGGCGAGCCGGTTGGCCGGACGGAGCGAACACGTGGTGGCGGTGATTGGCGACGGTGCGATGTCGGGCGGCCTGGCATTCGAGGGGCTCAACAACGCCGGCGTGAGCAAGAGCGACCTGTTGGTGATCCTCAACGACAACCGCATCTCGATCGACAAGAGCGCCGGCGCGCTGCGCGAGTACCTTGTGGGCATCACCACCTCGCCGCGATACAACCGATTCAAGACCAGGGTGTGGAACATGTTTCCGCCCGGCTCGCCCATACACGACGCGCTGAAGAAGACTTCGAGCGCCATCAAACACGGCCTGTTGCAGCAGAGCAATCTGTTCGAGAGTTTCGGGTTCCGCTACTTCGGCCCCGTCGACGGCCACGACGTGGTGTCGCTCGTGAAGGTGCTGCGCGACCTGAGCCACATCGGCGGCCCCAAGCTGCTGCACACCATGACCGTGAAGGGGCGCGGGTACGCTCCCGCCGAGCTCGACCAGCCTACTTGGCATGCCCCCGGGAAGTTCGACGCGGCGACGGGAGAGAGAGTCTGTGCCATCGGTAACGAAAGCAGGTGGCAGGATGTTTTTGGAGAAACTCTTCTCGAACTGGCTCGCGCGGATGAGCGAATTGTGGGAATCACTCCGGCGATGCCGACCGGCTCGTCGCTCTGTGTGATGATGGCCGAGATGCCCTCACGCACCTTCGACGTGGGGATTGCCGAGGGGCACGCCGTCACCTTTTCGGCGGGGCTTGCGGCGGCGGGCATGGTGCCGTTCTGCACGATCTACTCGTCGTTTTTGCAGCGCGCCTACGACAATGTGATACACGACGTGGCCATCGAGCGCACGGGGGTGGTGCTGTGCGTCGACCGCGGGGGGCTGGTGGGCGAGGATGGCACGACCCATCAGGGGGTGTTCGACATCGCCGCGCTGCTGCCGGTTCCCGGAGTGGTGATCTCGTCGCCGATGGACGAACGGGAGATGCGCTCGCTGATGTTCACGGCTTCTCGCGCGGGGGTGCCCTTTGTGGTGCGATATCCTCGTGGCAGCGGGCCCGGGGTCGAGTGGCGGGGGACGGAGTTCTCCGAGGTGGAGATCGGGCGGGGGCGTCTTCTGCGCAAGGGCGAAGATGTGGCGGTATTGAGCTTCGGCCCTGTTGGAAATTTCGCGGCCGAGGCTGTCGAGCGCGCCGCCGCCGAAGGGGTGTCCGCCGCCCACTACGACCTGCGGTTCGCCAAGCCGTTAGACGAGGAGCTGCTGCACGAGGTGGGGCGCCGGTTCGCGCGCGTCGTCACCGTCGAGGACGGAGTTGTGAAGGGCGGTGTGGGCAGTGCCGTCGAGGAGTTTTTCGCGTGCCACGGCTACGCGGTGCGGGTCGAGCGGCTCGGCGTGCCCGACGAATTTATCCCCCATGGCACCCCCGCCGAACTTTATGCCCTTTGCGGGTATGACGTGGAAGGCATCCTCGCCGCGATTCTTAAAAAGTAGCAGGGACGAATAGCACGCAGACCGGTTTGTCGAGCGAGACGCTGCGACCCGAGGGTGTGAGTGCGCCGGAGAGTGGGTCGATGGCCATGAACTCCACCGTGCCCGAGTCGCGCGCCGCCACCGCGAGGAACCGGCCGTCGGGAGTGACGCAGAGGTTGCGCGGATGGATGCCGGTCGGGCGATATCCTGCCGGCGTGAGCAACCCGCCCTCCGTTCCGCCGCCGCCGCTGCCGTCAGCGTTCCGACCCTCCGGCGAGACCGAAAATATCGCCACCCCGTCGTTCTTAAGGCGGTTAGACGCATAAAGGAATCGTCCGTCGGGCGTCATCACAATGTCAGCGCTGCCGTGTCCGCCCGCTGTGTCGGCCTGCACGGTCTGCCTCAGCCGCAAGCCACCATCGCCGTCGCCGTTGTAGCCAAACACCATCACCGTGCCCGACCGTTCGTTGATGAGGTAGAGGTTTTCGCCCGCCGCGTCGAACACGAAGTGACGCGGCCCCGACCCCGCGGCGACCTCGAACGTCTTCACTCCCGCCTCGTCCACCATCCCGTCCGTCCGCACCGGCCAACGCAGCAGCCTGTCGGTGCCCAGGTCGGCGGCGAAGAGCCAGCATCCGTCGGGCGAGAACTTCACGCAGTGCATGTGGCTCCTTTTGCCCGCCACCTCCGACCGCAGGATTTGCCGCAGGGGGCCGACTCCCCCATCCCCCCAAGAGGCCGAACACCGAGATGTCACCGCCGCCATAGTTGGCCGTCACGACGACGCGCCCGTCGGTGGCGATGTTGCAGGGGGCGGCGCCGGAGGTCTGTTCGCTGCCGGCGATCAGGGTGAGTGCGCCGGAGGCCGTGTCGAACCTCAACGCGCTCGCCGCCGAGGGGCTATCGCCGCCGTTTTCGCTCACGGCGTATATCGCGCCTCCGTCCGGCGATGCGACGAGATACGACGGATTGTCAACCGGCGCCATGCCGACAAACTCCGTCCGCGCCGTCTCCGTGTCGAACCCATAGACATAAACCCCCTCGCTCCCCCCTCCGGTGTAGGTCCCCACCAACATGTATAGGGTGTATAGTAGCTCTTTCATAGTGATTATAGTGTTGATGCAAGTTTCGCCGATTAGAACCAGAGGCTCGTTCCGAACCTGACGCCGAGATGCCTCTCCATGGCCATGTACTCCAACAGAAAACCCTCGGATTTAGCCGTTATCCCCAGGTCGGCGGAGATGCCAAAGCGCGAGATGTCTCTGTTCAGCATGAACTTGCCCATCAGCTCCACCGCCCCGCCGAAACGCCCCTCCTTCGAGGTAAAGGAGAGCATCTCCGGCTGCTGCCATCCGTGGATTGCCGCCGCCACGGCAAGGCGACTCCCCAACTTCATGTCGGAAATTTCGGCGCCCAACGCCGGAAACCACCTTGTCTTGTTCCCATATTCGCGCACATAAAAATGGGTGTTAAAACTTCGCGTCGCCCACCAGAAGTGCTGGTCGATAAAATCACCGAACGGAGCCATCGAATAGCCGAGAGCAAAGTTTATCCGGTCGCCGTTTTTCAACGAGAACCCTGTCTTGGTAAAAAGCGACGGATCGACAAGGTTCAGCAGCGACAGCCATCCGACCCGCCTCACGAATTTTCGCTCCTCTCCCGTCAGGTCGCCGTAGTTCACATAGCGCTGATATTCGGCTGTCGGACGGTGCATGTGGCGGACGGCTCCGTAGATGTCGTGCCCCACTATGTCGCGCCGCAACTCGTCGGCCTCCTCCTTTATCCCGATGTCCGCCTTGAACAACCCCCAGGCGTAGTAGCCGACAAGGGCGACCTTCCGCATCATATACTCCACCCACAGAACGTCGAGAGATTCACCGCCGAATGTCATGAGCGAATTTTCGCGCAAAAGAGTGGCGTAGTCTGACTCAAGCCCCGCTGTGTGCATCCTCAGGAATTGCGGCAGGTGGTTGTCGCGCAAAGCTACAAGTGTAGCATCCGTAACACCCTGCACGTACGCCGCTCCGGCCTTATTGAAATAGGGTCGCGAGACCGAGCCGATGTTGTTGTATGTCAAAATCGAACGGTGCCCCTCCTCATGGGAAAACGGAATCAGCACGAATCCGCTCACACCGGCCTGTATGAGGGCGCTCCATCTGTACGGGAGCGCGGAGTTGACACCTCTTATCGCCATCCGGTAGAGGCTGAGCATATTCTCGTCAGCCTGCCGCATGGTCGACAGCTTGGCGGGAGAGTCTATCAACAGAAACGGATACTCCCTAACCTCTTTCTCCGTCGGAGTCACAGAATTTTCCTGCGCCACGGCCGTAGCGCAAACCAGAGCGAGGAGCAATATAAATATGGATTTTCTCATCGGAATCAACTTAAAAAACAAGAGAGGCCGAAATTGGATTACGACCTCTCTGTGATTACACCGACATGCTAATTCAACAAGCCTACAACAAACTCCAAGCCACCGTAAGCCCGGCCATAACAATAGCCACCATAGACATAAGCTTGATAAGGATGTTGAGCGACGGGCCGCTCGTGTCCTTGAATGGGTCGCCCACGGTGTCGCCCACGACGTTGGCTTTGTGCACATCGCTGCCCTTGCCGCCATGGTTACCCTCCTCGACATACTTCTTGGCATTGTCCCACGCACCGCCCGCGTTGGCCATAAACACCGCCAACACAAAGCCGCACGACAGCGACCCGATCAGCAGCCCCATCACACCCGTCACACCGAAGATCAACCCCGTGGCAATGGGTGTGACGATTGCCAGCACCGAAGGAAGCACCATCTCCCTCTGCGCGCCGCGGGTCGATATCTCCACGCAGCGAGCATAGTCGGGCGTACCCTTGCCGGTCATGATCCCCTCGATCTCGCGGAACTGACGGCGCACCTCCTCGACCATCGCCCCGGCCGCACGCCCCACGGCGCTCATCGTGAGGCCACAGAACAGAAACGCCATCATCGAGCCGATAAACGCGCCGGCCAGCACCTTGGGATTCATCAGCGTGACATCGTAGTAGACCATAAAGTCGGTGAACGACGCCTTCGACATCTCGCTGACGCCCGTCTTCGACAGGAAGTCGGCAACCGTCTCGCCGCCCAGGCGCACGATGCCGATCTTGATCTCCTCGATGTACGAAGCCAACAGCGCGAGACCCGTGAGAGCCGCCGAACCGATCGCGAAGCCCTTGCCCGTGGCGGCGGTGGTGTTGCCCAGCGAGTCGAGGGCGTCGGTACGTTTGCGAACCTCTTCGCCCAACTCGGCCATCTGTGCGTTGCCGCCGGCGTTGTCGGCGATGGGGCCGTAGGCGTCGGTCGCCAGAGTGATACCGAGGGTCGAAAGCATCCCCACGGCGGCGATGCCGATGCCGTAGAGGCCCATTCCCACATTGTCGAAGTTGCCCTGCGCGGCCAACAGATACGATGCGATGATACCCGTAACAACCGCAAGCACGGGAATGGCGGTCGACTTCATCCCCACCGAGATTCCGGCGATGACAACCGTCGCGGGGCCCGTCTCTCCCGCCTTGGATATCTCCTTGGTGGGGTTATAAGATTGCGATGTGAAGTACTCCGTCGCCTGCCCGATCACGATGCCGACCACAAGGCCCACTACGACCGCGCCGCCGAGCCAAGCCCAACCCTCGATGCCCAGAGCCCACAGGATGGTGAAGGCCGCGACGACAATCAGCGCCGAGCTGAGGTTCGTACCGCGCCCCAACGCCTTCAGCAGCTGCCTCATGGTAGCGTTCTCCTGAGTGCGAACCGCAAAGATACCCAGAATCGACAACACGATGCCCACCGCGGCGATCAACATCGGGGCGATGACGGCCTTGTACTGCGCCGCCACGTCGCCCGTGCCCGCCAACGCGGCAGCCCCCAGAGCGGCGGTCGCAAGGATCGAACCGCAGTAAGATTCGTACAAGTCGGCCCCCATGCCTGCCACGTCACCCACATTGTCGCCCACGTTGTCGGCGATGGTCGCGGGGTTGCGGGGGTCGTCCTCGGGAATACCCGCCTCGACCTTGCCCACGAGGTCGGCCCCCACGTCGGCGGCCTTGGTGTAGATCCCACCGCCCACACGAGCGAACAGCGCCTGCGTCGAGGCTCCCATCCCAAATGTGAGCATGGTGGTGGTGATGATGGTGAGCTTGTGCGCGGGGTCGATGGCGTCGGCCGGCACAAAGTGGTTGAGCACCAGGTACCACACCGAGATGTCCAACAGCCCCAATCCCACAACGACCAAACCCAAAACGGCACCGCTGCGAAAAGCCACCTTGAGCCCACTGTTGAGCGAGCGACGGGCGGCGTTGGCCGTACGGGCCGAGGCGTGTGTGGCGGTCTTCATGCCGAAGAATCCGGCCAGACCCGAGAAGAACCCCCCGGTGATAAACGCAAACGGCACCCACTCGTTCTGAAGGTTGAAGCCATAAGCCATCACCGCGAATAGCGCGGCCAGCACCAAAAAGACGACAAGCACCACACGGTACTGCTGACGAAGATAGGAGTTGGCCCCGTTGCGCACATGCAGCGCGATTTCGGCCATGCGTTCAGTGCCCTCGCTCTCCTTTTTCATCTGGCGGTAGAACCACCACGCGAACGCGAGCGCCAGCACCGAAGCGGCGGGAATGATCCAAAAAATGTTTGTAATCATGATTTTAGTTACGATTTATTGTTAGTTAGTGTAGTTTCTGTCAGGTCGCTCTTCCCGCGATTTTTTTCGCGAGAAACAAAATCATCGCAAAGTTAATAAAATAAATTAAAAAGTCACACGCCCGTCATTGCGAAGGCGTCAGCCTGAAGCAATCCATATCTCCGCGTAGCCCATTTTCAATTTTCAACTTTCAATCACTCCTTGATCCCCAACCCCTGCTTAGAGGCATAAAGCACTGCAACCGAGACTCGGCAGTCGGGCACGGCGCGAACCATCGCCTCGGCGCACGAACCCACGGTCGCACCTGTTGTCAGCACGTCGTCCACCAGCAGAATGTGCCTGCCCCGCAGACGCTCCGGCCGACGCACGGCAAAAATCCCCTCCACATTGTCCCACCGCTCATGATGCGTGGCCGTGGTTGTCTGACTCGGATTGTTGACCCGCCGCACCACCGCACCCGCCTCCATCGGCACCTCCATCGTCTGCGACATCCCCCGCGCAATATACTCCGACTGGTTGTAACCCCGCTTCAGAACCTTCAAAGGATGCAGCGGCACGGGAACGATCAGGTCGACCCCCGCGTAGAGGTCGGTGTCGGCCAACACCCGCCCGAACCAGCGCCCCATGTCGCGCGCAAGCGACCAACGCCCCGAGTACTTAAACGAGTGAACCACCCGACGAAATCCGCTGCCGTCGGTGAACCACAGAAACGCCGTGGCGTTGCGAACCGGCACGAGCCCCCAAAACCTTCGCGCGACTGGATTGTCCGCCATCTCCTCGTATCCCGTCAGCGGCATGTCCAACTGACAGGCGGTACACAGAAACCCCTCGGCGCCCGACATCACCCTGCCGCAGGCGGGACAAACCGGCGGAAAAAACAGATCGCGAATATCGTTGAACGGGTTGCCCATTTGCCGTTTTGTAATGAGAAAACAAACGAAAAAACAAAGATAATTAAAAAAATTTGACTATTTTCGCAGAAAAGAAATCGAACGTATGACAACGATTGTGATCAACGACGACTCGCCGCAGGGCCGCCTGCTGGTGAACATGATGCGCGAGGCGAAAAAATCCTCCAACGCGATCGTCAGCATCGAGGGCGACGTGGCGGCCGCGGAGAGAATCCCGGGACTACCCTACACTCACGAAGAGCGAGTTGCCTCCGTGCGCAAAGGAGTGGAGGACTATAAAGCAGGCCGGGTGATCGGCATCGACGAACTCAAAGGAAGAATGGAGAGATGGTAGTCCTCGTCACCATCTCCGCGGAGGGCAGGCTGAGGGATATCTTCGACTTCTATCGAGACAGGGCGGGGCGGAACACGGCGGCAAAGATCGTCACGAAAATTCGGGAGCACGCGAATGCCCTGGGGGCGATGCCTTTCATGGCACCGGTGGAGCAATCCCTCAACGGAGAGCAAACGGAATTCCGCTCGCTTGTGGTCGCCAAGAGATACAAAATAGTTTACCACGTGGCCAAGGATGTCGAGACGGTCTACATAGTGGACATCTGGGATTGCCGCCAAAGCCCCGAATCGCTCAAGGAGAGGGTGTTCGGAATGTTTAAAAATTTAACGACGGGAAAAGAATGAAATACAAACGCATTTTACTAAAGCTAAGCGGGGAGTCACTCGCCGGAGAGCTGAAAACAGGATTCGACCCCGAGGTGCTGACCTCCTACGCCCGGCAGATAAAAGAGGCAACCGACGCCGGAGTGCAGATAGGCATAGTGGTGGGCGGCGGCAACATCTTCCGCGGCCTCCAAGGCACCGGCAAGGGGGTCGACCGAGTGAAGGGCGACCAGATGGGCATGTTGGCGACAGTCATCAACTCGCTGGCACTTCAAAGCGCCCTCGCTGAGGCGGGCGCAAGGTGCAAGGTGCTCACCTCCATCCGCATGGAGCCGGTGGGTGAGCTATTCTCGAAGGACAAAGCGCTCGAATATCTCGACGCCGGCAACGTAGTGATAATCGGCGGCGGCACGGGCAACCCCTACTTCACCACCGACTCGGCGGCGGCGCTGCGCGCAATCGAGATCGAGGCCGACGTGCTGCTCAAGGGCACACGAGTGGACGGAGTCTACACCGCCGACCCCGAAAAAGACCCGACTGCCACGAAGTTCGACAGCCTCACCTTCGGCGAGGTCTACGAGCGCGGGCTGCGAATAATGGACCTGACTGCATTCACCCTCTGCCGCGAAAACAACCTACCCGTAGTAGTCTTCGACATGGACACCCCCGGCAACCTCAACAAGATACTAACAAACAAAAATATCGGAACAATCATAAAGGGATAATGGTGATAGAGGCTCTATATCGAGAATGGCGAAGTTTGCAGCCGTTATCTGCGGAAGACCGCAGACGGTTGGAGCTGAAATTCATGTTGGAATTCAACTACAATTCCAACCGGATAGAGGGCAACACTCTCACCTATGGTCAAACCCGCCTGCTCTTTCTGTTCGGAACGACATCGGACGGCGTGCCGTTACGCGATTACGAGGAGATGAAGGCCCACAACGTGGGGTTGGAACTTGTCAAGCGCGAAGCTGCGGACAGGGAGCGACCGCTGACCGAACAATTTATTCGCCAACTCAATCGCACCATTCTCGTAGAGGACTTCTATAAGACGCAAAAAGACGCCGCCGGAGAGATTAGGCGGTATGAAGTAAAAGTAGGGCAATACAAGACACGCCCCAATTCAGTAATCACCGCCACCGGAGAGGTGTTCGATTACGCCTCGCCCGAGGAGACCTCCGCTTTGATGACAGATTTAACGGCCTGGTACAACGAGCAGGAGGCAAAAGGGGAGTTGTCTCCTATCGAATTGGCGACCCTTTTCCATTATCGCTATATCCGCATTCATCCTTTTGAGGATGGCAACGGACGCATTGCCCGCCTGTTGGTGAATTACATTTTGTTGCGCCACGACTATCCGATGATTATCGTGCGAAGTGACGACAAGAAGAACTACCTGAATGTTTTACACAAGTGCGACGTGGAGGTCGGATTACGCCCCTCCGATGGGGCGAGCGCGCAGATAGAGCAGGTGGAGCCCTTTGTGGTCTACGTAAAAACCCTTGCCGAGCGGGCATTGAACATCGCAATAAGAGCGGGAAAGGGCGAAAGCATCGAGGATATCGACGATTTCGCAAAACGTATCGCGCTGCTGGAGCGGGAAGCAAAAAACAAAAAAGGGCGAGCTAAATTTAGCGAAACAGAGGTTTGGGACGTGTTGGAGTTTCTATACTTCCCCGTCAAAAACCGAATTGACGAGGCATTGAAGCCGGCGATGTCGTTTTTTTCAACCGTAGATGAATTTAGCACTATTAACAAAAGTAAATACTACAAGTTTGCCGGCGTGGGGGAGCATCTTATTTATAACGCCGACAGAAACTATTCCGATGTTGAGATGGACGATTTCATATCCAATGCAAAATATGTACATTTGTCTATCTACTTGGAACATCCGAAACGAGAATACAGTTTGGGCAACCTGGATATTAAAATAAACTTTGTCGTTGAATTCGAAGACAGCTACTACACGATAAACAGCCTGAACAACAAGCAATTCAGCTACGGGACATACCCATCCGAAGAGGAGATCGGGCAGATCGTGTCCGGATATAAAACAGATGTGTTAAACAAAATCGAAAAGGCAATTCAAAATAGAAAATAAATCGACACTTTTATGGAAACTACATCTCAGATTTTGGAGGCCGCCGAGGCCATGATGCAAAAAGGGATCGACCACCTGGAGGAGACCCTGCTGAACCTGCGCGCCGGAAAGGCATCGACCGGCGTGCTCAACGGTGTGATGGTGGAGTACTACGGCAGCGCGATGGGCATCGACAAGGTGGCCAGCGTCAATGTGCCCGACGCTCGCACCATCCTGATTCGCCCGTGGGAGAAGAACATGATCGGCCCTATCGAAAAGGCGATTGTCAACTCCAATATCGGGCTCACCCCGTCGAACAACGGCGAGGAGATTCGACTCACGATTCCCGCACTCACCGAGGAGCGGCGAAAAGCGCTCGTGAAGCAGTCGAAAGAGGAGGCCGAAAAGGCGCGCGTGTCGCAGCGAAACGCCCGTCGTGATGCTGTGGAGGCGTTTAAGAGGTCACAGAAAGAGGGTATGCCCGAGGATGAGGCCAAGAATGGCGAGGTCGAAATTCAGAAGATTTATGATCGTTTTGGCAAGCGGATCGATGAGGTTATTGCTGCTAAAGAGCGGGAGATTATGACGGTTTAAGCGGCCGTTGCCGCTTTAATTGAAAATTGAAAATTGAAAGTTGAAAATGGGCTAACGCGGTGATTTTCGCTACGCGGTACTAAAAAAGCGTGACATATGTCACGCTTTTTTTTGGGCTTGTGTTACTTATGTAACGGTTTTTTTGGGGGTAGTGTTACCTATGTAACGCTTTTTTTTGTCGAGTGTTACCGATGTTACACTTTTTTTTGGTTGTTTTTTCTTATTAATATAGGTATAGTCTCTTTTTTGTCGTTTTTTAGGGTCTTTTGTGTTGGCGTGTTATTACGTTTGGTTCAAGATAACTTTACAAAGTAATTATCTTTGTAAGTTATTGTTGGACAATGAGAAACAAGTACATAAAAGTTACGCACATTTCTGAGCGCAAAACGCGCGAGATAATTCGTCTTTT
>JAITWH010000030.1 GCA_031285405.1 Alistipes sp. | reverse complement strand
ATCACCAACACCATCACCATCACCATCACCATCACCCTCACCATCACCATCACCATCACCATCACCATCACCATCACCATCACCATCACCATCACCATCACCATCACCATCAACCGCCTTCAAAAGCCCCACCCCAAAACCCACCCCACCAAACCTCCCAAAAACAAAAAACCGCAGCAACCCCACCGGCCACCACAGCTTAAATAAAGTCGACCATCCCAAGATCTCACCTCCACACACACAAACAAAACCCAAAACCTCCCACCTCAACCCACACCCCTCTAAGCCCCCTCACTCCAGCATCCCCCCTCACTCCAAAAGCCTCCCTCCTACCCCAAAGTCCCCCCTCAAACCAACCCAAGCAAAATAGCCTCCCGAACCAAAGAAGCCGTATTATTAACCCCCAGCTTAAGCCTCAGATACTTATAATAGTCATGCACGGTATCATAACTCAAAAAAATCCGCTCCGAAATCTCCCGACAAGTATACCCCTCAACGATCAACCCCAACACCTCACGCTCACGCCGAGTCAACGTAACCACCTCACCACCAACAGCCCCAGAAACCACACCCCCAGAACCCAAAGCCACCAACCCCCCGGCCTCCTCACAAAGAAACCGTTCCGCCCCCGCGGCCACAGCCATAACCCCCTCCAAAATCTCCTCCGAGAGCGAATTTTTCAAAATATACCCCGCCGCTCCGGCCGCCAAAGCCCGCGCCACGACCGCCGCCTCGGCATAACTCGTCAGCATCAAAACCCGAACCCGCGGCCACCGCCCAACCAGCTCCGGCAGCGCATCGAGACTATTCCCATCGGGCAGCGACACATCCAGCAGCATCACCTCGGGCCCCTCTCCCGCCCGCTCGCACTCCTCCAGCATCCGCCGACACTCCGCCAACGAGTGCGCCCGCCCGACAACCCTCACCCCACCGGCCAACTCAAAACTCCGCCCCAGTCCCTCGACGATAAACTTGTGATCATCCACAATAGCCACCGAAACGACCCGAGAGCCACCCACAGAGCCGCCCACAGAACCACCGCCGGCCCCAGAGCCCGCCGACCCGCCGACCTCAGCCGACCCATCAAAACCTAAAACCTCCCCCATCACAACCGAAAATTAACATTAACCTCAGTCCCCCGCCCGACGCGCGAGTCGATCATCAGCCGCCCGCCACGAGACGCCACCCTGTCACGCACACTCCTCAACCCCATCCCATGAGACCTCGAACCCGAACCCGAGCCGACCGCAGCCCCCGAGCCCAAGCCCGACCCGACCCCAGAACCCGAACCCGAAACCACCCCCACATCAAACCCACACCCATCATCCCGCACCGTGCAAGCCAGATAGTCATCCCCCCGCATCACCTGCACCACAATCTCCGAAGCCCCGGCATGCTTAACCGCATTGTTAACCAACTCATGCGCAATCCGATACACCGCCAACTCCATCTGCCCATCCACCCGCTCCTCACTCCCAAACCACTCACACCTCACCCCTGGCAGCGTCCGACAAAAAGCCTCCAAAGCCGGTTTAAGCCCCTCATTCTGCAACGCCTCGGGCATCAGATGGTGCGAGATTCTGCGAAGCTCCCTGATCGACTCGCCCAACATATCGAGACTCGGCCCAACATCCGGCGCCTCCTCATTCTTCACATTTTCCAACCCCAACCTGATTGCGGTCAACATACTCCCCAACCCGTCATGCAGATCGCGCGCCAACCTCGTCCGTTCCGCACACTCCCCATCCAGCAACGCCTGCGTAGCCTCGGTCCGTTTCTTGAGCACTGTCCACCGCCACAGAAAGAAGAACGCCACCAACGCCATCAGCATAACGGTCCCGACGGCAGCGCTCAACCACATCATCAACCGCCTCTCCTCCTCCAGCGCCACAATCCTCGCCTCCTTCTTCTCGGTCTCATACTTCACCTCCATCTCCGACAGCGTAGCCTGAAAATTCCGATTCGACCACGCCCGATTCGCATCCAACGTCTTCCGGTAGTACTCGATCCCTCGTTCGCTCCTCCCCATCCTCACATTCGCCTGCGCAATGTTCCCATACAGTATCGAGTTGACATACACATCGGTAGAGTCAGCAGCCAAAGCCTCCAAAGCCACCCGCTCACTAAGCTCATTCTCCCCCCGCCTCAAATGAACAGCCGAAAGTGTATAAAGCGCAGATGCCAGATGTGAAGAAACCCCCGTCTTTCGTGCATGTTCGACCGTTTCTTGTGCATACTCCATCGCCTTAGGGCTGTCGATGCTATCCCTCCACGCCTCAGTCATACGCATCGACGCCTCCATCATCAGCCATGAATCAACTACCGAAACAGAAGTCAACATCCGGTAAGCGGCCTCTGTATACCTCAGTGCCTCGTGTGCGTTTCCACGAGTATTATAGATTTGAGTAAGCTTAAGGTAGGCGTTTGCCATCAGAACAGAATCCCCCATTGCGCGCGATAGCTGCTCCATCTTTCTATAATACACCTCGGCTTGCTCCGTGTTGGACATTCTCTGATAAACTTCCGCCAATTCACGATACATGTATACAGTTTCGCTCGCATCGCCAATTCGTTCGGCAACCGCCAATGCCCCGAAGTAGTTTTCCAATGCAGATTCAAAATTTCCGCGACGTAAGTCTATACCTCCCTTGCCTACTAACAGATACAACTCAAGCAAGCCGTTTCTCTCTGTGTCCTCCCAACCATGTCGCACCGCCCGTCGCCTAAGTTCATCCGAGTTGTCATAGTAGACCCGAGCCGAATCCAGTTGCCCCTTATAGAAAAAAGTGTTCCCGATTACGCTGTCGAATTCCGCCTCCCAGTAAATATCACTCTGTTCCCGAGCCCTCTCCGCACCCTCTCTGGCATACTTCATCGTCCGATCGAGATCCGTGCCCAGATCGAACAGATCGAAGTATTGAATAAATTTTTCGCGTCCTTCGGCAGGCGATGTATTGATAACCGCCTCCAACGAATCGGCCAACGCCAGCCCTGTCTGCGCATACCCTCCGGCATGGCACAACAAGGCAAGCGCCGCCAAACATCTCCCACACAATCTCATGTTACTTGCTTTTCGGAGCAATGGTTTTGGTCGCTACGACCTTCGCCCCATGCACAACTTTCACTCTTTCCACATTTTCCTTCTCCTTACGGATCGGCATGGTCGTAGGCTGCGGTGGCGGAGTTACTTTAATTCTCGGCATAACAAAAAATTTAAAAATGATTAATACTACACCGCAAAGATAAAGAAAACCCCAAAACAACCCACCCCCCCAAAAGTGGGGTTTTTAATCCCCACCCAAACAACCCCCCAAAAGTGGGATTGACACACGCTCCCCCACCCTCTACCTTTGCCCCAAGAAAAAAGTACAAAACCATGAGCGCAAAAAAATGCCCCTTCAAAACTCCGCTCCCTTCCTCCACCCCACCGGAGGAAGAAGATGTAATTTTCGTCTCCCCCGAGGGAATAAAATCCCTCGAAGCGGCGATCGAGAACCTCGAACACATCTACAACGAGATGGGCGCCAAAGCCAAAACCACCAAAATCCCCAAAACCACCAAAACCCCAAAACCCGACAGCAACAACAACAACAAAATCTAATACCTTATATATATATGAGAACGATAAAAAACATATTAACGGCGGTAGTGCTGGTGGTTGCGACTACCGCCGAGGCCGACGCGCAGTTTCTCAACCGTCTTGGCCGGGCGGTTGAGCGCGCGGCCGAGAACGCTGTGACTCGCCAGGCCGAGCAGCGCACCGAGGAGGCCGTCAACCGCACAATCGATAGCACCCTCGACGGCCAAAACCAGAGCGACAATCAAAACCAGAACCAAAACCAGAACCAAAACCAAAGCAATAATCAGAACGCGGGGAAAGGAGGCAGCCCGACCCAAGGAGCCGAAGTCGGCGCTGCCGCCCCCGTTCCCCCATCCCCCGAGCAACAATCCCCCGAGATGGTCTACGCCAAAAGCGACTTCGTCCCGGGCGACGAAATTTTCTTCGAAGACCTGATGGACAACGAACAGTTAGGCGAGTTCCCCTCCATGTGGGATTTGGTAAACGGCACGGCAGAGGTCGCCTCCGTCAATGGCAAAAAAGCCACAACGAGAGACCCTGGCGTTCAAATGCGAATCCGTCCACTGATGGAGGATATGAAGAACTACCTGCCCGAAAAGTTCACCCTCGAAATGGACGTATGGCTCACACCGAAGCCCGGAAACCAGTGGTACATCTTCCGCTTTTTCGACGCCAACGGCAGAACTGTCATGCAGATCGAGTTCGACAACCGCGTGAACTACCATTTGGGCTGGAGCTACACCTCCACTTCCGGCTCCAAAGTCGACGGCGACTCCCGCCCCGCGGTCTCTTTCGAGGGCTGGCACCACATCGCATTCTCATTCAATCAGCGAACATTCAAAATCTATTTAGACGGCGTGCGCCTCGGCAACATCCCCAACATGACGCAACCGGCAAGCTTCGAATACTCCGACTTCCCGATGAACGGCGCATCCGGAGGCGCCATGACCAACATCCGCATCGCCCGCGGAGCCGTCCCCCTATACGACCGAATGATGTCCGAAGGAAAATTCATAACCTACGGAATAACCTTCGACGTGGGAAAGAGCACCATCAAACCCGAGTCGATGGGCGAGATCAACCGCATAGCCACCCTGATGACCGAAAACCCCGACCTGAAATTCTCCGTCGAGGGCCACACCGACTCCACGGGCAACGCCGCCACCAACCAAACCCTCTCCGAACAGCGCAGCGCCGCCATAGTCGCCAAGCTCAACGAGTTAGGAATATCCCCCGACCGCCTAACCGCCGCCGGCCGAGGCGCCACCACCCCGATAGCCGACAACACCACCGACGAAGGCCGAGCCAAAAACCGCCGAGTAGAGTTCATAAAAATAGTTGAAAATTGAAAGCGGCAACGGCCGCAGCGATTTATTTTTTGCGTAGCCAAAACCGCTGCCGGCGTTCCGGCGTCATCCCGACAGAGCCAAAGGCGACGAGGGATCTACCTTATAGCATCTCCGCGCCGCGTAGCCAATTCTTAATTCTTAATTTTTAATTCTTAATCGAACCGCGTCAGCCCATTTTCAATTTTCAACTTTCAATTAAAATAAACCAATCACTTAAAAAACAAAAAAATGAAAACACTAAAAAATCTCCTCTTAACCATGGCGACCCTCGCCTTGACCTTAAGCCTCCCCGCGTGCGGAGAGAAAAACGGCCTCTACGACGGCGACGGCGACGACATCCCGGGCCAGCTCGAACAGGGCTGGAACGAGTCCGGCAACACGATGACCTACTCCGCGGAGTACTCCTTCGGCGGCGTCAGCTCCTCGTTCATCTACACCTTCACCTTCTCCGGCGACGAGTGCACCAAAGCGACCTACGCCTTCACCTACCCCACCGAGGAGCAAGCCCGCGCCGACTGGGACAACATGTGGGAAGAAGACAAGGCCAAGGCCACCATCTCCGGCCGCACCATCACCGAGGACGTCACCGAAGAGTGGCAAGGCTACTCCCGCGCCGAACTCCGCACCCTAATCAACTAAGCGGCAACGGCCGCAGCGATCTATTTTTGCGTAGCCAAAACCTCCCCGTCATTGCGAGGAGCAAAGCGACGAAGCAATCCAGGCAAAATGTCATCCCGACAGAGGCACAAAGTGCCGACGAGGGATCTACCTTATAGTTGAAAACTGAAAGTCGGATTAAATTACGTGCAAAGCACACCGCAACTTTTCACTTTTAGTTTTTCACTTTTCACTAATTAAAAACTCAACACCCAAATAATTAACCATTTAAAAAACTTCAAAAAAATGAAAAACATTATCAAAACCGCGATCATAGCGATCGCCCTCACCACAGTCGCCCTCACGGCCAACGCACAATCCAAAGGCGACATGGCCGCCGGAGCCAAAATCGCGTTCGGCACAGGCACGGGTTACAGCAATCTCGGCATCGGCGCCAAGTTCCAGTACAACGTCACCGACCCCCTGCGCCTCGAAGCGGGCTTCACCTACTTCCTGCCCAAAAACAACGTCAACATGTGGGACTTCAGCGTCAACGCCCACTGGCTCTTCCCCGTTTCGGAGGGCATCAACCTCTACCCGATGGCGGGCCTCGGCATGTGGGGCACCCGCGCGAGCTACATGGGTTACAGCGCGGGCGTCTCCGAGGTGGCGTTCAACCTCGGTGGCGGCGCCGACTTCAAACTCTCGGACAGCATGTTCTTCAACGCCGAGGCCAAGTACCTCGTCTCCGGCGGCGGCCTGTTAGTCCTCTCCGCCGGCCTCGGCTTCATGTTCTAATAAAAACGAATAAAGGTTGTGAGCGATGCTCACAACCTTTATTCGTTTAAATTGAAAATTGAAAATGGCCGGAACGCCGGCAGCGAATTTTTTCTGTGTAGCCAAAACCTCCCCGTCATTGCGAGGAGCAAAGCGACGAAGCAATCCAGACCGGAACGCCGGCAGCGATTTTTAGCTACGCAGTATAAAATGTCATCCCGACAGAGGCACAAAGTGCCGACGAGGGATCTACCTTATAATGTCTCCACACCGCGTAGCATCAGTCCGAACGCCAGCGGTGGGCATCAGCCCTCCGCCTGGGGTGGCGGAGGACTGACGAGTTTGCCCTGCAAACTCGAAATACACGTTGCGTAGCTAAAACCGCCGGCGGCGTTCCGGTGTCATCCCGACAGAGGCACAAAGTGCCGACGAGGGATCTACCTTATAGAATCTCCGCGCCGCGTAGCCCCATTTTCAATTTTCCACTTTCAATTTTCAATTAACCCAGGAAGCAATATCCGCCTCCACCGTCGAAATCCCCCCAATCCCAAACTTATCCACCAAAACCCCTGTAACCGCAGGAGAGAGGAAAGCCGGAAGAGTAGGCCCCAGATGAATGTTACGAACCCCAAGGGCCAGCAGAGCCAGCAGAACAATAACCGCCTTCTGCTCATACCAAGAGATATTATAGACAATAGGCAAATCATTAACACTCTCCAAACCAAAAGCCTTCTGCAAAGCCAAAGCAATAACCACCAGCGAGTAGCTATCATTACACTGCCCTGCATCCAAAACCCTCGGAATCCCCCCGATGTCGCCCAGCGCCAACTTGTTATAACGATACTTAGCACACCCCGCAGTCAGAATAACAGTATCCGAAGGCAACGCCGCTGCAAACTCCGAGTAGTACCCGCGCGACTTCATCCGCCCGTCACACCCCGCCATCACCACAAACTTCCTGATGGCACCACTCTTCACCGCGTCCACGACTTTGTCCGCCAAAGCCAACACCTGAGCATGAGCAAACCCACCGACAATCTCACCCCTCTCAATCTCCAAGGGCGCCTCACACCTCAAAGCGTGCTCGATCACCGCCGAGAAATCCTTAACACCCCCCGCCGCGCGATCCCCGATATGCACCGCCCCGGGCAACCCCGAAGAGCCGGTGGTATATATCCGATCACGATACGAAGCCCCCGCCACCGGAGGAACAATGCAGTTGGTCGTAAAGAGCACCGGCCCCCTGAACGACTCAAACTCCTCCTTCTGCCGCCACCAGGCGTTACCATAGTTCCCCACCAGATGAGGATATTTCTTCAAAGCCGGATAGTAGTGCGCCGGCAACATCTCGCTATGAGTATATATGTCGACCCCCTTACCTGCACTCTGCTCCAGCAGCTCCTCCAGGTCTTTAAGGTCATGCCCGCTCACCAGAATCCCGGGCCTCGACCCCACCCCGATGTTCACCTTCGTAATCTCGGGATTACCATAGGTCGAAGTATTCGCCCCATCGAGCAAAGCCATCGCCTTAACCCCACACTCCCCAACGGCAAGCGTCAGAGCCACAAGCTCATCCGCCCCGATATCCTCCCTGCTAACTTCGGCCAGCGCCCGCTCCATCTCCACAAATATCGCTGCGTCCTCATGACCCAAATTGTAGGCATGCTCCACATATGCCGCCGCCCCCTTAACTCCGTAGACGATCATCTGCTTCAGCGACCGCACATCCTCATTCTCGGTAGCCAACACCCCAACCTTCTCAGCCACAGCCTCATACTCCGCCGGAGCAGGATCAAAAGCCACCTCCGCCGAAGCCGGCAGCACAACACCCCGCTTCAAAGCCTCCGCCACCAACTCCCGCTTAAGCCCCAACATAGCATCGACTTTCGCCGAGATAGCCGCGTCGTCAAAGTTTGCATTAGTAATAGTACAGAACAGAGCATCGACGACCGGCCTCATAACCCGCTCATCCTCAGCAGCCCCACTCGCGCGCAAAGCCCGATTAACCACCGCCACCCCACGAGTGGCAAACAGCAGCACATCCATCAGCGCCGAGGTCCGCGGCTCCTTGCCGCACACACCTTTCACCGCGCAGCCCTTACCACCGGCCGCCTCCTGACATTGAAAACAGAACATTCCCATAATTTTTTTTGTTTTAATAAAATTTTTTTACTTTTAATATTTTTTTTCACTTTTGGAGAACCAATTTTGCTTTTCCGTTGTATATTTGCCCCCGACCGACGAATCACGACTCTTCGACCGAGATCTCTTTACCTTCGACCGACACCGTCACGACCCTCATCGGCACGCTCTTTACAGCCCGTTCGCGCGCCATCCGCGCGATTCGCACCAACCCGCCGCAGCACGGCACCTCCATCACCACGACAGTGAGCGATGCGATGCCCGCTTCGTCGATCATCCGGGTCAGCTTTTCGACATAGCTCTGCACATTGGCGTCCAACTTTGGGCACGCAATTGCAAGCTTCCTCCCGCGCAGCCACCGGCTGTGGAAGTCGCCGCACGCGTAGGCCACACAGTCGGCCGCCAGCAGCAACTCCGCTCCGCCAAATAGCTCCGGCCGAGGAGTCACCAAACCCAACTGAACCGGAAACTGCCTAAGCTCCGAAGAGCCGGAACCAGAACTAAAACCAGAACCCATAACCAAAGAAGAACAAGACAAAGAAGGACAAGCTGAAACCCCCGAACCCGAAGAACCCGACCCCCCCAAACCCGACCCCCCCAAACCCGAAACCCCCTCAAGAGAGAGCCCAACCCCAACCCGCGAACCAACTTCGCGTTCTGTAAGAGTAATCGCCCCCACGGGACACTCCCCGATGCAGTTACCCAACCCGTCGCAGTAGTTGTCGTTCACCAACACGGCGCGCCCGTCCACCATGCGCAAAGCATCCTGAGCGCAGCGCGAAACGCACGCCCCGCACCCGACACAAATTTCGCCGTCGATATTAATAATCGTCTTTTTCATGGCGCAAAACTACGACGGCCCCAAACCAAAAAAGCGTTACCAATGTAACACTTTTCAAAAAACCTGAAAAAATCTAAAAAAACCTGAAAAAAAAATTCCAAAAATCTCCAAAAACCAAAAATCAAAAACAAACCCAAAATCAAAAACCCAAACCAAAAAAGCTATGAAAAAGAGAAAAAAGGGTGTCTCATCTGTAACACTCGCCCGAAAAAAAGTGTTACATTCGTCACACATGGCCCAAAAAAAGTGTGACATCGGTAACACTCACCCCGAAAAAAGCGTTACATCGGTAACACTCGACCCAGAAAAAAGTGTTACATTTGCGACACTTTCGACATTCGAAAACCAAGAAATCACCCAAAAACCAACCCCAAAAACCCTCCCCATGGACAACTCCGATCTGCTCCGAATCCCCCTTTTCCACCTCCTCTCCGAGGATGAACTCAACGGCCTAATCAACTCAGACCCAGCCATTAAGGAGATGTATTTCGAAAAAGGCGACATCCTCGCCATGCAGGACACCCACTGTAACCGCCTGATTATCATAACAGAAGGCCGCGTAAAAGCCGAAATGATCGACGAAACCGGCCGCGTAATCAAGGTCGAGGAGATCGTCGCGCCGAGCACTTTGGCCATCCTTTTTCTGTTCGGCAGCGACAATCGTTTCCCCGTCCAAGTCACTGCCCTTGAGGATGTTAGCACTATCGTCATTCCCCAAATGTCGGTGCTCCGCATGCTCCGCGGCAACGAAACCGTCTTGCGAAATTACCTCAACATTTCGACCGACTTCGCCGCGCGCCTCTCCCGCCGCCTGAGCATGCTCGCGCTCCACTCGATCCGCAAGAAACTCGCTGTGTATCTGCGAGATATGTCGCGGCGCCAGAACTCCGACACCATCACAATCGACCGCACAAAAAGCAAACTCGCCGACCATTTCGGAGTCGCGCGCACCTCGCTCGAACGCGAGCTCGCCGCCATGCAACGCGACGGCCTCATCACCTCCGACAAGAAGATAATCGCCATACTCAAACCCCAAGAGATCAAACGAATAGCCCTCTCCTGACAAACAAAAATCCAAACGAAAAACCAAATAAAAACCAACAAAAAAGGGCCCCCGAAGAGGCCCAAAAAACAGAATCGAAAGCGCAATTTTTAGTAGTTCGTACCCTCGAAAAGATCCCGATTATCCCGAGCCTGGCTCTGACTGCGATTGTAGTTGTTGAAGGTGTAGCTGAGCGACATCGTGATCACAGGATACCGCGGACGTATTCGCGTGATTGACACAAGGTTAGCGGTCGTGATGTCGCTTCGGTAACGCGCCGAATTGAACACGTCGCGGAACGACAAAGTGCCCTGCAAATTTGGCGAAAACAGCTGCTGCCGAACAGCCAGATTGGCAAACCAAAACGCCGCCGAACGCCCCTGAGTGGTCACTGTGGGCCCCACGAAGTTGCCGTCGAACTGCACGCGCGTGGTGCGGCCGATGCGGAACAGGTTGTTGAGCGTGAAGTCGTAGTTTGTACTCGTCTCCTGCCGCCCGCCGGAGCCCAGATCGTTCACCACTTTGTAGTAATAGACATTACCTATCACATTGACATCCCAGCTTTTAGCCACTTTGAGTTGGGCGCTCAGCTCCAACCCCAGCGCGTGGTCGTTGCCCACGTTGGCCATCGAGTCGAGCGTCACCCCCGCCTCGTAGGGAACGCGAAGTCGTTCGATCTTGTCGCGGCGCGAGCGATAGAACACAGTCGACTGAATTACATGCTGTTGCATATTTTTTTTGTACGACAACTCCACCGAATTCACATACTCGGGGCGGATGTCGGGGTTGCCGATCTCGGCGGTGTAGTAGTCGCGATAGGTGATGTAGGGCTCCATGTAGAAGAGCTGGGGGCGGTTGGTGCGATAGGAGTATGCCAGCGTAAGTGTCTGTTCGCGAGGCAGATTGTAGCCCAAGTGTAACGAAGGAAACACTTCGAAGCGGTTCACCGTGCGGTTCGAACCCTCGATCGAGCTGCGCAGCACGCGGTGGGTGTGTTCGCCGCGCAGGCCGATCTGTGCGTCGACGGGGCCGAAGCTGTCCGACCCGATCGCGTATAGCGAGTGGATGCCGCGCTGGAAGTAAAACGTGTTGTAGATATCCTCTCGCCAATAAAACTCCTGCCGGGCGGGATCCCAAAACTGCATGTTGTAGTCGCCGTCTTCGAGGTAGGAGAAGTACTGCCAACCCGCCTCCAGACGCCCCGTCTCGCTGTACGGCAACACGTAGTCGATGTTGGAGCGCACCGTCCATCGGCGCTCGTCTTCCCACGCTCGGTGGCCCTGCGCGCGGCTGCCCTGCGAATCGCCGCCCCTGAAGAAGAGGTCGCTCTGGAAGTACTCCATCGCGTCGCCCTCGTAGCCCGCCATGAAGCTGCCGGTGAGTTGGTGGCCGTCGTCGAACTTGTGGGCGAACCCTACCGTGCCGCTCCACACCGTGGAGTGGAGATCGTAGTCGTCGCGGCTGTTGTAGTCGCCCGAAACGGGGTCGGCTCCGGCGGCGGCGATGGTCTCGGAGTAGGCGAGGTCGCCCGTGCGGGTGTTCTTGCCGTAGTGGATGTCGACCTCGGCGTTGAGCGAGGTACGGGGCGCGACGGCGTAGTCGATGCCGGTGCGGATGCCGTAGAAGTATCCCTTGCTGCGTCGCGGGCCGTCGGAGGTCGAGGTGGTGATCTGATCCCCGACCGTGGTCTCCTTCTGCTGATGGAAGTCGCTCTCGCGGACGGGTTGGTTCCAATTGCCGGCCAGGTGCCACTGCAGTTTGTTGCGCTGCTGGGCCAGCATGAAGTCGAGGCCGTTGGAGAGCGCCGTGCTGCCCGAGAGGTTGACCATGCCGGTGAGGCCGCTGCGGGAGCTCTTCTTGGTGATGATGTTGATCATGCCCACCTCGCCGTCGGTGTCGTAGCGGGCAGAGGGGGTGGTGATCACCTCGATGTTTTCGATCTGGCCGGCAGGCACCTGTTGCAGCGCCTGGGTGCCGGAGTAGAAGCTCGGTTGGCCGTCGACGTAAACTTTGAATCCGCTGCTGCCGCGGAAGGTGACCTCGCCGTCGACCCCAACGCGGATCGAGGGGGTGTTCTCAAGGATGTCGACCGCCGTGCCGCCGCTGCCCATGAGGTTGGACGACGCCTCTATTATTCTTTTGTCGAGGCGGTAGACTATTTGTCTTCTGCTGCCCACGACCACTACCTCGGCGAGGCCTATCTCCAAGGGTTGCAGTTGGATGGTTCCCGCGTCGTGGGTCTTTTGTGTGGGGGTTAGGCGGATCTGTTCGCGGGTTGTGAGGTCGTAGCCCACAGAGCGGATCATTAGGGTGTACTCTCCGTTGGGGACTCCGGTTATTTGGAAGGTTCCATCTTGGGTGGTTATGGTGTGGTGAGGGTTTTCGGTTGCGTTGGCGTTTTCGGTTGTTGGGGTTAGGATGGCCTCGGCGTAGGGGATGGGTTCTCCGGTGGTTTGGTCTTGGACCTTTCCTTGGATTTGGGGTTGGGTTTGGGCTTGGGCTATGCCGGTGCTTAGCAGTAGCAGGATGATTAGGGTTGCGATGGGGTTACGTTTCATGGTTTTATTGGGGGAGTTAGTTTTTGTGGGTACAAAGATATTTAAATAATTGAAAATTGGCCGGAACGCCGGCGGCGGATTTTGGCTAACGCGGTAAAATTTTTTTACGCCGTTTTCGCATCGGGGGAGCTACGCGACACGGAGATGCTGTAAGGTAGATCCCTCGTCGCTTCGCTCTGTCGGGATGACGCCGGAACGCCGGCGGCGGATTTTTTGCTACGCGGAACTTCTGGATTGCTTCGCTTTGCTCGCAATGACGGGGGCTTTCTCTTTCACGATGGACCACCCCGCCCTTCGGGCACCCCTCCATTGGAGGGGAATAGCTAACGCGGAAATTTTGCATAGCTTAAATCGCTGCGGCCATTGCCGCCTGGATTGCTTCGGAGTTTTCAACTCCTCGCAATGACGGGGGCGTGTTAGCTTAAATCGCTGCCGGCGTTCCGGCCATTTTCAATTTTCCACTTTCAATTTTCAATTTCTTTATTTGTCTGAAGGGTGGCTCATTTGGTCAGAAACGGGGTTTTTACAGAAAAGTTTCAGCTGAGTGGGCGGGGAGACTGATTGACAGAAAATGTAACAAATGGCGAAAGAATTGTCACTTTTTGTTGCAGTTTTCGAAAAGTTGTTATATTTGTAGCGGTTTTAAACCTAAAATTCACAAAAAAAACACACCTAAAACAAGTGTTTCTATGAAGAAAATTTTTACTTTATTGCTTTGCTGCGTGGCATTTGCAGCGAACGCGCAGGTGCGATCCATCAGCGGGACAGTGGTGTCCGGCGAGGATGGAAATCCCGTTGCCGGAGTCATGGTACTCGTCAACGGCACCAACACCTACGCCAATACCGGCATGGATGGCCGGTACACAATCTCGGCCGAACAGGGGAGCTCGCTGAGCTTCAATCTGTTGGGCTACGTCGCGCAGAACGTGACGGTCGGCACGAGCTCGACCCTCGACGTGATCCTGCAGACCGACGCCACCATGATCGAAGAGTTGGTGGTGATCGGCTACGGGGTGCAGCGTAAGAAGTTGGTCACCGGCGCGACCATTCAGGTGAGCGGCGACGATGTGGCGAAACTCAACACGGTGAACGTACTCGGTGCGCTCCAGAGTCAGACTCCCGGGGTGAACATCGTGCAGAACTCGGGGATGCCGGGCGAAGGTTTCAAGGTGATGGTGCGCGGGATGGGTACCATGGGTGACGCGGCTCCGCTCTACGTCGTGGACGGCGTGCCGGGTGGCGACATCAACCTGTTGAACCCCGCGGACATCGAGTCGATCGACGTGTTGAAGGATGCGGCTTCGGCGGCCATCTACGGTTCGAGGGCGGCGAACGGCGTTATCCTTGTGACCACGAAGCAGGGTCGCGCGGGTAAGATGCAGGTGTCGCTGGATGCCTACTACGGGATTCAGAATGTGTACCGTATGCCGCAGATGCTCGACGCGCAGCAGTACGCGACGATCATGAACGAGGCGCGCATGATGGACGGGTTGGCACCCTACGACTTCTCGAAAGAGGTGTATGGCGACGATCCCGCGAACCACTGGCAGAGCATCGAGAACGGAAGCTGGAAGGGTACCAACTGGCTCGACGAGTCGCGCAACGTGAACGCGCCCGTGCAGAACTACACACTCAACATGGCCGGCGGAACGGAGCAGAGCGTGTTCTCGATCGGGTTCGGCTACACCAACCAGGAGGGTATCCTCGGTAAGCCGGTGCAGCCCAAGTGGTCGCGCTACTCGGCTCGTATCAACTCGGAGCACACGCTGGTCAAGGGGAAATCTTTTGACATCGTGAAGTTTGGCGAGAACCTTGTGTACGCCTACACCGAGCGGCCCGGGGCTATTCGTATCGGCGACCAGTATTGGAACGACATTCGTCAGATGATGACGATGGCTCCTTTCCTGCCGATGCTCAACGACGATGGCGACGACTACCACTACGCTATTCCGTGGGAGGTGCGTCAGGCCAACCCCATTGCGCAGACATACTACCGTGCGCAGAACCTGAGCAAGAACCACAGGTTGAGGACTAACGCCTATCTTACGATTCAGCCTATCAAGGGGTTGATCTTCCGTAGCAACTTTGGGTACAATTACAGCTCGAACTCTTACAGGAGCTTCTCGCCTCTGTTCTCGTTGGCCTCGACCACGAGCAACACTTTGGAGTCGGTGTCGCAGAGCATGGGTATGGGGGCGTCGCTGTCGTGGGAGAATACTCTTACCTATGACTTCGACGTGAACGACCACCACTTCACGGCGCTGTTGGGTCAGTCGATCGAGAAGAGCGGGATGGGTGAGAGCCTCAACGCGGCGAACGGCAACCCGATGTTCCACGATCTGGAGCACGCTTACATCGCCAACGCTCCCCTCACCTCGATGAACACCGCCACCAGCATGGGTGGTTCGCCCTGGGGCATGGGTCGGTTGGCCTCGTTCTTCGGTCGTGTTAGCTGGGACTACAAGGACAGGTATATGGCGACCGTGGTGCTGCGCGCGGACGGTTCGTCGAACTTCAAGCGGGGCAACCGTTGGGGCTACTTCCCCTCGGTGTCGGCCGGTTGGGTTATCACGGAGGAGGATTTCATGGAGCCTCTGAGAAACGCGATGGACTTCCTGAAGGTTCGTGCGAGCTGGGGCCAGAACGGTAACCAGAACATTCGCGCATTCCAGTATCTGTCGCCCATCTCGACCGGGCCGCGCTATCCGTTCGGAACGGACAAGACCGACCCCGCGATCGGCGCCTATCCCGAAATCCTGCCCAACGAAGACGTTAGCTGGGAGACATCGGAGCAGATCGACTTCGGGATCGACGCGCGGTTCCTGCGCAGCCGTTTGGGATTCACTTTCGACTACTATGTTAAGAACACTAAGGACTGGTTGGTGACCGCTCCGCAGCTGGCGTCGTATGGCACGGGCGCACCCTCGATCAACGGCGGCGACATTCGTAACAGCGGGGTCGAGGTGGCCTTCAACTGGAACGACAACGTGGGTGAGTTTACCTACGGGGCGAACGTCAACTTTACATTCAACAAGAACGAAGTTACGCGACTGGCCAACGCCGAAGGGATTATCCACGGCCCGAACGACGTGTTGATGAACCGCTCGGAGGAGAGCTTCCGCGCGCAGGTGGGATTCCCCATCGGGTTCTTCTACGGATTCAGCACCGCCGGTATTTTCCAGAGCGCCGACGCGGTGGCCAACTACACCGGAGCCAAGCTGCCCGACGCGCGCGAAGGCGACGTGATATGGGTAGACCACAACGGCGACGGCAAGATCGACAGCGCCGACAAACACATGATCGGCGACCCGAGGCCCGACTTCAACCTGGGGATCAACCTGAACGCGGAGTACAAGGGATTCGACCTGAATGTGACGATGACCGGCGTGTTCGGCAACCAGATCATGAAGTCGTACCGCTCGTGGCCCGACAATCCCAAGGATAACTTCACGACAGACATCTTCGACAGATGGCACGGCGAGGGTACGTCGAACAGGTTCCCGAGGCTGAGCTCGCAGGCGCACACAAATCGTCAGTGGGTGTCGGACCTCTACATCGAGAACGGAGACTACCTGCGGATGCAGAACATCACACTCGGGTATGACTTCGGCGAGATTTTGAATACGGGATTCCTGAGCCAGGCGCGCATCTATGTGACGGCGCAGAACCTCTTTACCATCACCGGTTACTCGGGCATGGACCCCGAAGTGGGTTACGGTTTCGGCGACGACTACGGCTGGGCGTCGGGCATCGACCTGGGGTTCTATCCTCAGCCCCGTACCTGGATCTTCGGTGTTAATTTGAAATTCTAAAACAACAGACTTTTAAGCATATGAAAAAGATATTTTTGGTTTTTTCGCTTGCGGGCTTGCTGTTGACGGGGTGTGAAAACTTCCTCGACACAGACAACCTGACGCAAAAAGATACCTCGAACTACCCCGTCGACGCGGAGGAGATGTCGGCACTGCTGACGGGTGTCTACTCCGCGGCGCAGGCCATGGAGCTCGACCCGACCTCGATCTGCCAGTTTGTGGTGGCGGAGATCATGTCGGATGAGCGTTTCGGCGGCGGTGGCCCCGATGACGCGGTGTGGGCCGATCTGGAGAGGTTTGACAACACGACTAATCCCAACTTCTTTGCCAACACGTGGTCGAACGCTTACAGTACGATCTTCAGGGCCAACATGTTGCTGCGCGCCATCGACACCATCGAGTGGGAGGAGCAGGGCACGAGGGACTACATCGCCGGTCAGGCGCACTTCATGAGGGGTTACGCGTTCTTGTATCTGGCGCGCATGTTCGGAACGGCTCCCATGCCGCTGACCCCCGATCCGGTGAACCTGCCCAGAGCTTCGGCGGACGAACTGTTCGGTCAGATCGGTAGCGACTTCCTTGCCGCGATCGACCTGATGCCCGAAACTCCGAGAGTGGCGGCGGCCGACAGAGGTCGTGCTACGAAGTGGGCGGCAGAGGCGTTCCTCGGACGCGCGTTCCTCTTCTACACCGGTTACTACAAGAAGGAGAGCATGCCCCTTGCGGCGGCCGAAGAGGGTGCCGAAGCGGGTACCCTTACCAAGGCAGAAGTGATCGGACATCTGGAGGACTGTATCAACAACAGCGGTCACGACTTGTTGCCGCGATTCGAGAGTCTGTGGCCTTACAGCAACCAGTACACACGCGAGGATGGTTACGCTTGGTTGGATAGCGTGGATCCCGACGGCGAGGCTGTGTGGGCAGGCGAGACGGGTGGCAACATCGAGACCGTGTTCGCTTTTCAGCCGCTGGCCAACATCGGTTGGGACTACGAGGGTGGTAACATGATTCCTCTCTACTTCTCGCTGCGTGAGCAGGGCGAGGCTGGCATCTTCCCCTACGGTAAGGGTTGGGGATTCGGGCCGGTGAGCTCGGAGCTGTGGAACTCGTGGCCCAACACCGACCCGCGCAGAGAGGGTTCGATCATCGACGTGAACAACAAGGATGAGATGAGCGATTTCAAGTGGGGCGCTGACAATCAGCAGCACGAGACGGGATTCTATCAGAAGAAGTACCTTGCCGTGAACGTGAAGGACGAAGACGGATCGCTCGGTTCGAGAGAGGGTTACATCAGCTACTCAAGGCCTTTCTACGGCCCCACGGTGCCGCCCGAATTCGAGCTTGGTAACACTCAGGACTTGGTGACGATGCGATTTGCCGACGTGCTGCTGATGGCGGCCGAACTCAAGGGCGACGCAGCTCCGCTGAACAGGGTGAGGGCTCGCGTGGGTCTGCCCGAGGTGGCATACTCGGAGAAGGCTCTTCAGGACGAGCGTCGTTGGGAGTTGGCCTTCGAAGGTCAGAGGTACTACGACCTGCTCCGCTGGGGCATCGCGGCTCCCGCTCTGGAGCGTCAGAACGGTGTGGCGATACAGAACGCGACGGTGCCCACGACTATGAACGTGGGTGATCAGACGGGTCGTCTGGCCGAGACCGGAGGGTTTATGCCCGTTCCCAACTCGGAGGTCGAACTGTCGGCAGGGGTGTTGACTCAAACTCCGGGATGGTAGTCGTCAAATGGTTTAACAAGAAAAAAAGGATAAATAAGTATGAAAAAGTCAATATGGTTGATACTTCCCGCCCTTGCCGCGTTCATGTTTGCGTGTGAGCCCGTGACCGACGACAAGGAGATGGGGAACATTGCCACCGAGGCCGATCTGGACATCACCGTGCAGAGCACCACCCCCGGGGGCAACGAGATCGAAATGATCAATAACTCGCGCGGCATCGCGTCGTTCTGGAACTGGGGCGTGGACTCGTCGCCGAGGCAGAATGTGAAGACGGTGCTGCCCTTCCTGGGCGATATCGAGGTTACCTTTACCGGCATCAGCGCCGGCGGTATCATGCAGCCCGTGACTCGCACCGTGAGCATCACTACTATCGACCATCCGGTCGATCCTACCTGGGCCTTGATTGCGGGGGATGATCCTGCCGGTAAGGTTTGGACTTGGGACACGGAGGTTGCCGAGGTGTACGGTCCGGGCGGATTCGGGAACGACAAGGCTCCGGCTTGGGGCGGCAGCGCTCTGGGAACCGAACAGAACGGAATTTTGCTGAGTCCGGATGATGAGATCGTGTTTAACCTGGACGGAGGCGCCAACGTTATCAACCGCACGGCGGGGGCTACCGAGACCGCGGGCTCTTTCAAGTTCGACATGTCGAAGAAGCGGGAGACCGGCGACGCCAAAGATCCCTACTGGAGCATCGGCGAGTTGACCATCACCGGAACTCAGATGCTCGCCGGGGTGGACTACTACGGCGGATCGACCGTGGTGAGCACTTTCGACATTCTGGCTCTGGACGAGGACACCATGATTTTGGCCTATGCCGCGCCCGGGACTCCGTGGATGGCTTGGGAGACATGTTCGTTCTGGATGCTTAAGGCGAAGTAGTTTTTGCTGACCTAACTGAAAAGGGGCCGATCTTTGAAGGTCGGCTCCTTTTTTTCTATATTTGCTGCAACATTAACAACAACACAAAAAACGAAAAGAAGATGAAAATGAGATTAATGTGTCTGGCGCTGGCGGCGGCGACCTGCCTGTCGGCCGGCGCGCAACAGCGGAGGGCGCTGAGAGAGGGATGGAAAATTCAGTCGAGCGAGAAGGTGGCGGCAGACGGTGCGGCACTTTCGACCGACGGGGCGAGTGTCGAGGGGTGGTACAACGCCACCGTGCCCGCAACCGTAATGGGGGCGCTGACGCGCGACAACGGAATGTACAAAGAGCTGCTCGACGCGAGCAACTACAAGGAGGCAGACCGCACGCCGTTCGACGCCTCGTGGTGGTATCGCACGACGTTCGGGTTGAGCGACCTGAAGGGCAAGCGGGTGTTGCTGCAGTTCGACGGGTTGAGCTATCGGGCCAACATCTGGTTGAACGGTGAGCTGGTCGCTCCGAAAGAGGAGGTGTTCGGGCCCTTTAGCCGCTACTCGTTTGACGTTACAGAGATGGTGGGTGGCGAGAATGTGTTGGCGGTGGAGGTGTTCCGCGCGCAGATCGGTGAGCCCAACATCGGGTTTGTGGATTGGAATCCGCGCCCTCTCGACGAGAGCATGGGTATCTTTCGCGATGTGACGGTCGAGGTGACCGGTGCGGTGGATGTGGCTAACAGTTGGGTGCGCACGGATGTCGACACGGAGACTCTGCGCGAGGCGAAGCTGACCGTCGAGACGGACGTTACGAACAACTCGGCCAAGAGTGTGAAGGGTGTGCTGGAGGGGACGATCGGTGATATCGCCTTCTCGCGCGAGTTGACAGTGGCCGCCGGAGAGAAGCAGCATGTGGTATTTACGCCCGAGGATGTGGCGGCGCTGCGGGTGCAGAATCCGCGGTTGTGGTGGAGCGCCGGCATGGGTGAGCCCGAGATGTATGAGATGGAGGTGAAGTTCGTCGTGGGCAAGAAGCGCGAGGTGTCGGACAGCGAGTGCGTCGCCTTCGGGATTCGCGAGATCGAGAGCTACTTCACGCCCGAGGGGCACAGGGGCTACATGGTGAATGGCAAGAAGGTGTTGGTGAAGGGTGCCGGATGGACCGACGACATCTTTCTGCGCGACACCCCCGAGAGCAACGAACGGCAGGTGAAGTATGTCAAAGACATGGGATTGAACACCATTCGCTTTGAGAACATTTGGGGCACCAGCCGGAACATCTATGAGATGTGCGACAAGTATGGCATTCTGGCCCTGGTCGGTTGGAGCTGCCAGTGGGAGTGGGAGGGTTACATCGGTATTCCCGACGACGAGTTCGGCACTATGCGTACCGCCGCCGATATCGACTTGATGACGAGGTTTCTGCACGATCAGGTGTTGTGGCTGAGGAACCACCCGAGCATCATTGCGTGGTATGGCGGGAGCGACAAGTTGATGCACCCCGAGATCGAGCGTCGATACATGGCGCTGCTGCCCACGATCGACAACCGGCCCTTCGTGCCCTCGGCCAAGAAGCTCACCAGCGAGGTGACGGGGCCCAGCGGGATGAAGATGTATGGGCCGTATGACTATGTGGGGCCCAACTACTGGTTTGTGGACAACAGGTTGGGCGGCGCCTACGGGTTCAACACCGAGACGGGGCCCGGGGCTCAACTGCCCGTGCTGGAGTCGATCGTGAAGTTTATTCCCGAGAACGAGTTGTGGCCGATGGGCCCGTCGTGGGACTACCACTGCACAACGTCGGCCGGTACCATGATGAACAGCATGACGATGATGACCGAAGTGGTGACCGAGAAGTATGGTGCGGCTCGCGACCTGAAGGACTATCTGCGTAAGGCCGATCTGGTGAGCTGGGAGTCGACGAAGAGTATGTTCGAGGCGTTCCGCGCCAACAAGCCTGCCACCACGGGGTTGATCCAGTGGATGTTGAACTCGGCTTGGCCTGGCATGTACTGGCAGCTGTATGACTACTACGGGGTGCCCAACGCTTCGTACTACGCGGTGAAGAAGGCAAACTCGCCCTATCAGTTGGTGTACAACTACAAGGATAGCGGGATCTATATCGTGAACGAGAAGCCGTCGAACACAACGCAGCTGAAGGCGATCGTGAAGACCTACGGCATCGACTCGCAACTGTTGAGCGAGCAGGAGATCACGGGGTTGAGCGCTGAGGCTAACTCGTCGGCACGGATCGCCGAGGTGGACAAGAGTGCGAAGAACACATTTGTCGCGCTGGCGCTGTATGACGGGAGCGGTCGACGGATTGCGGAAAACTTCTACGCGCTGTCGGCTACGGACGATGTGCACGATTGGGAGAGCCGCGCTTGGGAGACTACGCCCGTGAAGGAGTATGCCGACTTCCGCGACCTTGAGAACATTGCACCCGCGACTTTGGAGGTGCGCAGTTCGGCGGGCAAGAAGGGGGGTAACGATGTGGTGACCGTTGAACTTCGCAACACATCGTCGGTGATCGCATTCTTTACCTCGATGAAGCTTAAGGACTCTCGCGGCGAGATGGTGGTTCCGGCTCTTTGGAGCGACAACTATGTCAGCGTTCTTCCCGGGGAGACTCGCTCTTTTGAGTGTGTTATCGACTCGGCCGAGGGTTCCGTCGATGTGGGCTCTCTTTCGGTTGAGATCGAGGGGTGGAATGTGGCGGCTCAGCGGCTGGCCGCGCGGTAGGCTTTTTCAATTGAAAATTGAAAATTGAAAATGGGGCTACGCGGAATTTCTGGATTGCTTCGCTTTGCTCGCAATGACGGGGGGGCTACGGTGAGTTTCTTCAATGCAAAATAAAATCGCTGCCGGTGTTCTGGCCATTTTCAATTTTCAACTTTCAATTTTCAATTAACAAAAAAAAGGTTGTGAGAAATTCTCACAACCTTTTTTTTGTGTTGGGGGGGGTGATTAGAACGTGTAGCCAGTCCAGGCGAAGGGGGCGGTGGTGGCTCCGGTGTTGCCGGTGGCGACCGACACTTCGGTGTAGTCGGCCTCCTTGCCAGCGGGCAAGAAGGTCACGTCGGCGGGGGTCGTGAGCTCGTCGGTCAGCGCGATGGCGGTCGCGGTGTTGGCGTCGCCCTTGCCGTCGCTCAGGTTGATGAGGTTCTCGGCGCGGCCGATGCCACGGACCAGCGCGTTGGTGATGGTGGCGGTTGCGCCGCGACGGATGCGGAGGACGTTCTGGAGGCGGTAGGCGCTTTCGGTGGCGTTGTAGTCCATGCGCAGGTCGAAGGTGACGCCGGCGATCGTGAAGTCGGACTGGCCGGTGTGGGCGGGGAAGTTGCCGTCGAAATTGCCGTCGGCCTCGACGCCGCTCGGGTCGCTCTCGCCGGAGCTCATGCCGCTCTCCCAGAGGCCGTAGGCGTTGGTGAGGGTGCCGGTGTAGCCCTGGGTGAAGTCGAACATGTCGTCGTCGGAGTTGATCACCAGCAGGTTGGTGACGTTGACAGAGCCGCCGAAGAACTCGATGCCGTCGTCGGCGCTGTTGGGTACGAAGACGTTTTCGATCTTGGTGCCGTTGCCGACGCCGTTGAGGGTTAGGCCGTTGTGCTCAATGTTGGCGCTGTTTTTGGCTCCGGTGTATTCGAGGGTGAGGTAGGTGATGGAGCCCGAGTTGTCGGCCTCGTCGGTGCCGCCGTACTCGTAGTCGCTGTTGATCTCGGTCGAGGCGGTGCCGCCTCCTGCGAGGGGGGCTTTGCCGTTGATCACGAGGCCTCCCCATGCTCCGGCTGCGGTGGCGCCTTTGGCGGTCATGGTGACGGGTGCGGCGGCGGTGCCGGCGATCTCGATCTTGCCGCCCTGCAACACGAGGATGTAGCTCTCGAAGCCGGCGGAGGCCTCGATGCGGGTGCCGGCCGGGATGATCAGTGTGGCGCCATCCTCAACGAAGAGGTTGCCCGAGAGGTCGTAGGTCTTGGTGGCGTCGAGGGTGATTTTGCCTGTCTCGCCGGTCATCTCGGTGTCGATGGTGCCCTTGATGTCGGTACCTTCCCAGAGGGCGATTTCGGGTGCGGGAGGAGGAGGGGGTGGTGTGACGCCTCCGCCATTGTCGTCGTCACCGCAGGCGGTCAGGCCGATTGTCGTGGCGGCAACTGTGGCTGCCATTGCGAAAACTTTGAAAAAATTGAACTTTTTCATTTTTTAATGTTTTTTAGGGGATTTATTTTTGTTGTTTGTGTTTTCGGGGGAATTCTACCAGAGGTCGAAGCTCACTCCGACGCTTACGTCGACGCCCTTGCGGTACTCGCCGAGGATGATTTTGCCGCTGCTTTGCGTCATGCCGCGGGTGAGTCGGTGGGCGGGGTCGAGCAGGTTGCCCGCGCGGAGCTTCACCGTCCAGTGGTCGTTGACGCGGTAGGAGGAGGCTAAGGAGAGGGTCATGGCCCCCTCCTCGATGATGTCGTTGTAGCCCTGGGTGCCGAGGGTGTGGATGCGGTCGGAGAACCAGCCCGCCACCACCGAGACGTTGAGTGCACGCTCGCCCGACGAGTAGTTGAACGAGACGTCGCCGTTGATGAGCAGGGGCGAGGCGCCTTCCAATTCCGAGCGTCGAACGGGGGTGTTGCGAACGTCCAACTGCAACGAGCTGTGGATGTACGACGCGTTGAGCCCGAGCGAGAGTCGGCGCATGTTTTGGCGGATGGTGGTGGTGTTGATGATGTTTTTGCGCATTTCGAGCTCCAGCCCCGCGACGTCGGCGCCCTTGCCAAGATTGTCGTAGGTGAGCAGCCCCGCCGAGTTGCCCTGGTCGACGCGGCCGATGGGGTTGGCGATGTATTTGTAGAACGCGCCCAGCGAGAGGAGCTCCGACGAGGAGAGGTACCAATCCCACTTGAGGTCGAGGTTGTAGTTGTCCGACGGGCGGATGTTCATGTTGCCCTGCGAGGCGAAGCTGATGTTGACGTACTGGTAGTCGGAGATCTCTTTCGACTGCGGCAGGGTGTAGCTCTTGCTTGCGCCGAGCCTCAACGAGTGTTTGTCCGTGAGGTTGTAGCGCAGGCTCAGCGAGGGGAGCCAATAGAGGGTGTCGATGTCGCGCTCCTTGGTTCGGTGGGCCACGTTCATCCCTACCCCATCGAGGGCTATGCCGACGTTGGCCGCGAACCTTTCCGAGAATTGGTGCGTAGCCTCGGCGTAGGCGGAGTGGATCTGTTTGGCGACGGTGTAGCTATCCTCGATCGGGGCGGGCAGGAAGAAGTTGCCTGCCGGTGTGCCGCGCTCCGACTCGGTGAAGGCGTTGGCGTCGTTGTAGAGCTGATCGAGGTCGACATCCAACGGGTAGTGCTCGCCTCCGGAGCGGAAACTGCCGTAGCTGTACTCGGTCGCCTCGAAGGTGTCGTCGACGGTGCGGCCGCGGTAGCCGAGGGTGACGTTGGACTTCTCGATGTCGAGGCCCTCTTTTAGGCGCCAACTGAGCGAGGCCTTCAGGTTGAGGTCGGTTTCGTTGAGCTCGGAGAAGAATCGGCGTTGGCGGTTGCTGCCGGTGGTGATGTAGAGGCCGTCGGCCTGCAGCGACAGATTGTTCTCGCGGCGGTCGGGCTCGATGCCTTTTATCGTGTTGTAGGCCACTCCGAGGTTTAGTTGCAGGCGGTCGGTGAGGTTGAGGCGGGTGCTGAGCTGATGGGTGAGCAGCAGGTTGTCGTTGCTCTGCTGACGGCGCATCCATCCCGTCTCGGTGCTGCCGTTGCCGTCGCTGTACGCGTCGCCGTAGCGCGGGTCGCGGCCGTAGTACTCGCCCACGTACTGCTCGTTGGCGTGGATGAGCATGAAGTTGTAAGAGAAGAAGTGGCGGCGGTGGATGTTGAAGTCGACGTTGGCGAGGGCCAGCTGGCTGATGCCGATCGTAGACTTTTGGCCGTGCTGATCCTGATAGACCACGTCGGCGGTGGTGGCGTTGCGCACCGTCTCGTCGGTGAAGGAGTAGTCGCTGTTGTGGGAGGCCACGACGAAAACAGACAGCGGGTTCTCGTTGCCCGAGAGGTTCCAGCGGCGGCCTCCGGAGAGTCCGTAGCTGTGGTTGAGCGGCAGGCTCACTGTCGAGGGGGTGAGTTTGTTTGCAAAATCGAAGCGGCCCGCGGTGGGTTGCGATGTGCGGCTGGCTCCGAAGTAGCTCACGCCGTCCTGCCTGAGGAAGTTGTCGGCGGCGACGGCCTCGCTGTTGGCACCTCCGCCGAGTTCGAACGAGAGGGCTCGCGGGCCGATGAGTTTCTTGGAGTGGATGTCGATCGTCGCGCCGCCCACGTCGCCGCCGTTGGCCGCGCCAAACACCTTGTTCACTCCGATGCTCCGGATGATGTCGGAGCCGAAGAACTCAAGGGCGATGTTCTTGTACTCGGGATCTTCGCTCGGCAGTGGGAAGCCGTTCAGAAAGGTGGCGTTGTAGCGGTCGCCGAGGCCGCGCACGAAGACGTTTTTGACACCCTCCTGCTGAGAGATGCCCGACACCTGCGACACGGCGGCACGGGCGTCGCCCATCCCCTTGCGCGACATCTCGGCCGCGCCCACCGATTGGAGGGCCACCAAGGCGTCGCGCTGTCCGGAGAGCTGCACGTTCTCGCTCTCGTTGTTGATCTGGGCCGTGACCACCACATCCTGCATGCTGATCCCCTCCGACCGCAGCGGAATCTCGACCTCGACGGTCTGGTCGGCGGCGACGATGAGCTCCTGGCGGAAGACCTCGTAGCCGAGGTACGACGTAGTGATGATGACGCGCCCGGGGGTTATGTTGGAGATGGAGAAACCTCCCTCCGTGTCGGCGATGGTTCCGAGGGTCGTACCTTCTATTAGGATTGTGGTTCCGAGGAGAGGGGCTCCGGTGGCGGCGTCGATGACACGCCCTTTGATGGTGCCCTTGGGGGCGAAGGCGGAGTCGGGGGGTGCCGGTTCGTCGGCCGAAGCCGGTAAAGAAGTTAGCGCCGAGGTGGCGAGAGAGAGTAAAAAGAGTAACAGTGTCGTCTTCGTTAATCGTCCTTTAAGCATCCTAAACATTTCGTGTTATATTACGATGCAAAGGAACTTCACGGGCGTTACATTGTGATTACGAAAACGATATGTTTACGTTACGCGGACTCTCGGCGCTTGTGTGTCGGGGTAGTTACGACTCCTCGGCGTACCAGCTTGCGTAGAGGCGGTAGTCGGCGGCGGTGCGGTCGACGATGTTGCGGCGCTGGTCGGGGGTGATCTCCTTGACCTTTTTCGCGGGAACGCCGGCGTAGACACTGTCGGGCTCGGTGCGGGTGCCGGACAACACCAACGCGCCCGCCGCGACGATGCAGCCGCGCGACACAACCGCGTTGTCGAGGATCGTGGCGCCCATGCCTATCAGGCAGCTGTCCTCGATCGTTGCTCCGTGGACGATGGCGTTGTGACCTATCGAGACGTCGCTACCGATGTGGGTCTGCGACGGGTTGGGCGAGGCGTCGTAGAGGGTGTGGATCACCGCGCCGTCCTGGATGTTTGTGCGGTCGCCCACCGTGATGGTGTTGACGTCGCCGCGCAGCACCGCGCCGTACCAGATGCTGCAATCTCGCCCCACCGTCACGTCGCCTATCAGGACGGCCGTCTCGGCTATGAAGGTGTTTTCTCCTGTCGTGGGGCTCTTTCCCCTTACTGTTTTTATTATTGCCATGATGTTTTATTGTTTTGTTTCGGTGGATTTGGCGGCGCGCCAGAGGTTGTCTAACTCGGCGGGGGTTTTGGATGAGAGGTCGAAGCTGTTTTCGGAGGCGTGTTGCTCCATGTGTTCGAAGCGGGAGATGAATTTGCGGTTGGTGCGTTCGAGGGCGGCCTCGGGGTCGATGCCGTAGAGGCGGGCGGCATTAACCAGCGCGAAGAGCAGGTCGCCTAACTCGTCAGTCGCCTTCTCGTGGTCGGCGGCGCGAATCTCGACCTCAAGCTCGGCGGCCTCCTCGCGCACCTTGTCCCACACATCCTCGCGACGCTCCCAGTCGAAGCCTACCGCCGCTGCCTTCTCGCCGATGCGAAACGCCTTGACCATGGCGGGCAGACCCTTGGGGACGCCGGCCAACACTCCGCGACGCTTCTTGCGCCCCTCGCGCAGTTTGAGCGCCTCCCAATTGTGTTTCACCTCTTCGGGGGTCTCGGCGTGGACGTCGGCGAAGACGTGGGGGTGGCGGTAGACCAGCTTGTCGGATATCCCCTCGGCGACGTCGGCGAGGGTGAAGGCCCCCTGCTCGGAGCCGATCTTGGAGTAGAATACGATGTGGAGCAGCAGGTCGCCCAACTCCTCGCGTATGTGGCCCATGTCGCCCTCGTCGATGGCGTCGGCCAGTTCGTATGTCTCCTCGATGGTGTTTTTACGCAGGCTTTCGATCGTCTGTTCGCGATCCCAGGGGCACTCGACTCGCAGGCGATCCATGATGTCGACGAGACGCGAGAGGGCGTCGGTGGTGAGTTTGTCCATTTTGTCGTTAATGTTTTATGGCGAAGTCGTTACTGTTTTGTGGCGTAAAAGTAGTTGTTTTTCGAGGAAAACCCATATCTTAGCGCGATGAAAAAGCTTTTACTATCTCTTGTAGTTTTTGCCTTTGCGGCTCCCGTGTCGGCACGCGTCGTTGTCGGCGCAGGGCGGATGGGCGAATATCTGCCGATGCTTGAGGGTCGGCGAGTGGGCGTGGTCACAAATCACACCGGAGTGTTGGACGGTCGGCACCTGGTCGACACGCTGCTGGCTCGGGGAGTGCGAATCGAGGCGATCTTCGCTCCGGAGCATGGTTTTCGCGGCACGGCGGTGGCGGGAGAGCATGTTGACGACAGTCGTGACGCTGCCACGGGGCTACCCGTGATATCGCTCTACGGCGCGAATCGCAAGCCGCGCGCCGCCGACTTCAAGCGGTACGACGTGATCGTGTTCGATATTCAGGATGTGGGGTGCCGGTTCTACACATATCTCTCGACGATGTACTACGTGATGGAGACGTGCGCCGAGACGGGGGTGCCGTTGGTGGTGCTCGACAGGCCCAACCCCAACGGGATGTATGTCGACGGGCCTATACTCGACGTGTCGAAGCATCGCTCGTTCGTGGGGATGTTGCCGGTGCCGGTCGTGCATGGGATGACTCTGGGGGAGTTGGCGCGGATGATCAACGGCGAGGGGTGGTTGGCCGGCGGCGTGCAGTGCGAGCTCACTGTTGTTGCGTGTGAGGATTACAAACGTGACATGCGTTACGTTTTGCCGGTGGCGCCGTCGCCCGGGCTTCCCAACATGCGGGCGGTGCTGCTCTATCCGTCGCTCTGCTACTTCGAGGCGACGAAGGTCGATCTGGGGCGCGGGGGCGAGGCGTCGTTTCAGCTGCTCACCTACCCCGACGGGACGACGGTCGATCTGCGCTCGGCGCCCTCGGACGACGCGGTAATCTCAGGCGGGATAGATTTGAAGTATCTGACGGAGGCTTTCCGCGCGATCGGCGGCGGAGAGAAATTTCTCTCGTCATTTTTCGAGCTGCTGATGGGGGTAGACTGGGTGCGGCCGATGATCGAGGCGGGGCGGCCGGCGGCGGAGATCGAGGCTCGCTGGGCCGATGACGTCGCGCGGTTCACAGAGCAACGGAGGCCCTATCTTATCTACGAATAGGCGGCGCGAATGGAGACGATGTCGCCCTATCTAATAATCGCCGTGACGGCCGGATGGCTCGCGCTGCTCTTCGCGGTGGCGTGGGTGAGCGGACGGCGGACGGACAATCAGGGATTTTTTGTTGGCAACAGGCGCTCGCCATGGTTCGTGGTGGCGCTGGGGATGATCGCCGCGCCGATGTCGGGTGTCACATTTGTATCGGTTCCCGGGATGGTGGGGGCGAGCGGGTTCGCCTATCTTCAGATGGCGATGGGGTTTGTGTGCGGCTACATGGTGATCGCGTTTGTGCTGATGCCGCTGCTGTACAGGCAACGTATCGTGTCTGTGTATGAGTATCTGGAGAGGCGATTCGGCATGGGTAGCTATCGAACGGGGGCGTGGTTCTTCTTTGTGAGCAAGTTGTTGGGGGCGGCGGTGCGAATATACTTGGTTTGCGTGGTGCTCCAGATGTTGGTGTTCGATCCGCTGGGTGTGCCGTTCGCCGTCAACGCGGGGGTGATGATGTTTCTCGTGTGGCTCTACACCTTTCGGGGCGGGGTGCGGTCGATCGTGTGGACGGAGGCTCTCAAAACTTTGTGCCTGCTGGCGAGCGTGGGGCTGTCGATATGGTTCATCGCTCGGGCGATGGGGTTGGACTTCGGGGGGATGGTCTCCGCGGTGCGGGAGAGCGAGCTTTCGCGGATCTTCTTTCTCGACGACTTGCGTGACAGGCGTTACTTTTTCAAACAGTTCTTCTCGGGGCTGTTCATCGTGGTGGCGATGACGGGGTTGGATCAGGATATGATGCAGCTGCCGCTGAGTTGCCGTTCGCCGCGCGACTCTCAGAAAAACTTCGTCGTGTCAGGAGCCATGCAGTTTGTCGTGATCGCTATGTTTCTTTGCCTCGGGGTGCTGCTGAATCTCTATGCCGCGGGGCTTTCGGAGAGTGTTACCAATGTAACGGTTCCGACAGGAGACGGTCTGTTTCCGTTTGTGGCGACGGGGGCGGGACTGCCGGCGGTGGTGGGAGTGATGTTTGCGCTGGGGCTGATCGCGTCGACATACTCTGCCGCGGGGTCGGCGCTCACGGCTTTGACCACCTCTTTCACTGTCGATATTCTGGGGGCCGGTCGGCAGGAGGAGGGTCGGCTGAGGAGGACTCGGGGCGTGGTGCACATTTGCATGGCGATGGCAATGGCGTTGGTGGTGATGGCGTTTCGGGTGGTGGGCAGCACGAGTGTCATCGACGCGGTTTATGTTTTGGCGAGCTACACCTATGGGCCTATCCTCGGGATGTTTGCCTTCGGGATGATCACTCGGCGGTCGGTGCGCGATAGATGGGTGCCGGCGGTGGCGGTGGTTGCTCCGGCGCTCTGCCTTGTGTTGGATCTCAACTCTGCGGCGTGGTTCGGGGGGTACAGGTTCGGCTACGAGATATTGATGCTCAACGCGCTCTTCACTTTCGGGGGGCTGGCGGCGCTGACTGTTTCTAAAAAATCGGAGAATGTCGCGAAATAATTTGCAAACGCTGCTGATGCCCGTGGCGATGATCGTCGGAGGTGCGCTGCACAATCAGTTGGGGGGCCTTGGGTGGCTGACTCCATGGTTCCTGTTCGTGATGCTGTTCATTCCGTTCTGCGGGGTGCGGATGGGCGAGATGCGACTCACGGGGCTGCACCTCGCGTTGTTGACTTTTCAGGCGGTGGTGAGTGTGGGGGTCTATCTTTTGACACGGTTGTGGGATGTCGACGTGGCGCAGGGGGCGATGATCTGCGTGTTGGCTCCGACGGCCAGCGCGGGGGTGGTGATGGCGGCGATGCTTGGGGCGCGGATATCGACGATGCTCTCCTACTCTCTGCTGATCAACTTTGCCGTGGCGTTGGGGGCGCCGCTCTTCTTCTCGATCATCATGCCGGCGGGCGGAGTCTCGTTCGGGGCGTCGTTCGTGACTATTTTGGGTCGGGTGATTCCTGTGATCGTGATGCCGTTCGTGGTGGCGGTGGCGCTGCAAAGGTTCGCGCCGCGGGTGGCGGAGACGGTGCAGCGATTTCGCATCGTGTCGTTCTATCTGTGGGTTGTGGCGCTGACCATCGTGACGGCGCGTACGGTGAACTTTGTAGCCTCGCAGGAGGGGCTCACTTTGGCGAAGGGTTTCGCATTGGCGGGGGCGGCGTTGGTGCTCTGTCTGGTGCAGTTCTTCACAGGACGGTTCTTCGGCCGACGGTACGGCGACGCCGTGGCGGGCGGGCAGGCGCTGGGTCAGAAGAACACCATTCTGGCGATATGGCTCGCACAGAGCTATCTGAATCCCGTCAGTTCGATCGCCCCCGCGGCCTATGTGCTCTGGCAAACTATTTTCAATAGCGTGCAGCTCTACCTAAAATCTCGGCGGCAACGGGATTGTTAAATAATTTTATTATATTTGCGGGGAAACATTCATCTTAAATCTAACCTTAAAAAAATAACCTCGTTATGAAGACACTTTCTCGTCGTTCGTTCCTGGCCGCTTCGGCTGCCGGAGCCGCCACTCTCGCCATGCCGGGCATCTCCCGCGCGGGCTCACTGTCGGACATCATCTCGGGCGCCGCTCCCTCGGGCGCGGGTCAGGCTCCCGCCGCGGGCAGCGTGGCCGGACGTCCCAAGCTCTGTCTGTCGACCTACTCGCTGCAGAACCTCGCGCGCGACCCGCAGGGGATCGAAAAGGTGATCAACTACGCCGCCGACTGGGGCATCGACGGGGTGGACATCCTGCACCGCAGCCTCGCGAGCGAAGACAACGCATATATCCAGAGCGTCAAGCAGTTGGCCTACAAGAACGGGGTGATGCTGGCATGTCTCTCGATCGACAACGACTTCGTGGACCCGCGGCCCGAGTTCCGTCAGGCACAGGTCAACAATGTGATCCGCTATGTGGAGCTGGCCGCACGCATGGGTATTCCGGCAATCCGTCTCAACTCGGGCGGCTGGGGCACGGCGGCTCGCGGGTCGTCGCTGATCGAAAGGGCTCAGGAGGGGCCGATGGAGGGTTACACCCACGATGACGGGTTCGCGTGGATTCAGGACTGCATCTACAAGTGTCTGCCCGCCGCCGAACAGAACGGGGTGGTGATGCTGCTCGAAAACCACTGGGGACTCTCGACGACGGCCGAGAGGATGCTGCGCATCAAAAACAGCGTCAAGTCGCAGTGGCTGAGCCTGCTGTTGGACACCGCCAACTTTGCGGCCGAACACTACGAAAGCATCGAAAAACTGCTGCCCGAGAGCACCTTCATCTCGTGCAAGACCTATCAGGGTGGCGGGTTCTGGATGGATTTCGAGTTGGACTACGAACGCATCTTCAAGATGTTCCACGACGCGAACTACCGCGGCTACATCACCCTCGAATTCGAAGGTAGAGGCGACCGCATCCCCTCGTCGATCGAGAGCCTCACGCTCTTCAAGAGGCTGATCGACAAGTATTACACCAACTATCCGGTGAAATAGTCCGGCCGACGTCATGAAGCTGAAAACCGTAACATCAGCGATTTTTGCTCTGCTGTTCTCCGTCGGCGCCGTCTCAGGCGCAAACGCGGCCGTGCCGACGGCAGCAGCCGAGCCGATAAAAGTGATTCTGTTTGGAGCGCATCCCGACGACTGCGACATCAACGCCGGCGGGATCGCCGCGCTCTACTCTCAGGCGGGGCACGAGGTAAAGTTCGTGTCGATGACCAACGGCAACAAGGGGCACCACCAGATGAAGCCCAACGCCCTCGCCGCGCGACGCAAAGGCGAGATGCGTGAGGCCGGACGGATCCTCGGAATCGAGTACACCAACATGGACAACGACGACGGCGAGCTGATGCCGACGCTCGAAAACCGGTTGGAGGTGATCCGGCTGATTCGCGATTGGGGCGCCGACGTGGTGATCACCCACAGGCCCAACGACTACCATCCCGACCACAGGTACTGTTCGCAGGTGGTGCAGGACGCGGCCTACATGATCTCCGTGCCGCTGTTGGTGCCCGAGGTCGATGCGCTGATGAAGCCGGTGGTGTTTCTCTACATGCCCGACAGGTTTCAGAAGCCCAACCCCTTTTCGCCCGACATAGTGGTCGACGTCACTCCGGTGATGCAAAAGAAGGTCGACGCGATCTGCGCCCACGAGTCGCAGGTGTTCGAGTGGCTGCCTTGGAACAACGGGTATGCCGATCAGATGCCCGCCTCGCGCGAGGAGCAGCGTCGGTTTATCGGCGAACGTTACCTGGGGCGCAATCAGGCCGAGCGTTATGGTCAGGCCGCGCTGAAGTGGTACACCGCCGAGCAGATCGCCGACAGTCGCTACTTCGAGTCTTTTGAGGTTTGCGAGTACGGGAGCATGCCCTCTCGTGAGCGGATCCTCGAACTATTCCCGATGTTGCCCCGCTAAATGTTGCCCCGCTAAGGGTCGTAACGCCGACTATGCAAAGAGCCCCAAAACACTCGGGGCTCTTTTTTTCATGGCCTCTCGATTACAAGCCAGACGGGAAAGTGGTCGCTAAAGCCGCCCAGATAGTCGCCGGCATAGAAAGTACGGAGTGGACGGCGCGCGCCATGTGTGTCCGATGTAACGGATTCCGTGAGGTACTCCTTCGCGTAGATTCCGGCATCGGAGATGCGCAACGATGGGTTGCGAGCCACCATCGCACCGCGTGCAAGCGACGGCGAGACCATCATCCAGTCGTAGAGATACCAACGGCCGCGCCAATTGTACGAGCCGATGCCAGACCGATGTTGCTGCCAATGAGGCGCATACATAAAATCCCACGGCGAACTCACGCTGCCGACTGTGGCACGCACAACGCGATCGTCGGGCACGGCGTTCATGTCGCCCATCACGACGATCGCGGCCGAGGGGTCGCGCGCCAACAGGTTTTCGAGCGCGCCGCGCAGTGCCTGCATGTTGCGGCGGCGCCAGGCGATGGAGTTGAGGTTCGACGCCATGTGGCAGACTATCAGGTCGATGCGCTCGCCCAACAGTTCACCGCGCACATGCAGAAACTCACGCCCCATACCCGAGGTCAGCAGGCGGGCGGCAGGGTCGGGCGCACGTGACAGGCGCGTGGAGTCGGGCACAAGGGCCGGCAGGCTCGCAGGTACAGTCGCCGACACAGGCACAGGCGCCGGCGCCGGCACAAGGTCGGGAAAAAATTTGTCCCCCTTGTAAAGAAGCGCCTGGTCAATGCCGCGGCTGTCGCCCGAGGTGCGGTGAATGTAGTTGTAGTCGGTTTCGAGCGCCAGCACAAGGTCGCGCACCACCGACTCGTTTTCGACCTCGGCCAGCCCCACGATGTCGGCCGAAAGTTCGTCGATCACTCGGGCGAGGTTGCGGATTTTCGTGCGGTAACGATCTGTGTCCCATCGGTTTGCCCCGCGCGGAGTAAACTCGGTGTCGTCGTAAAATGGGCTCGGAATCGTGTCGAACAGATTCTCGACATTCCAAAACGCCACACTCACCCGCTGCGCCGATGTCGGCAGGGCGAGTGAACAGGCAGAGAGGAACAGAAGCAGGAGGACGATCGGGCGCATATTTGGGTTGGGTTTTGTAGACAGGTCGAATACGGAAAAAAATCACTGCGAAATAACACCGGAACCAATAAGCTCATCACCGTCATACCACGCCGCAAACTGCCCCGCGGTGATGCCGCGCTGCGGAGTGTCGAACACTATGTAGGCGTCACTGTCAAGGGTTTTGGGTCGCAAGAGCACCCCACCCTGCAAAGGTTGCCGATAGCGAATGCGAAAGCTGAATCGTTCGCTGCCTCCGGACGGCACGGCGCGGTCGGGGCGAATCCAATGCAGCTCACTCCCACGCACACGCAGCGCGCGACGAAAAAGCCCGGGATGCGAGGCCCCCTGCCCGACGTACACCACATTGCGCACGACATCGGTCGCGATAACAAACAGCGGCTCGGCCTTACCACCCACCGACAGCCCCTTGCGCTGACCAATCGTGTAGAAGTGCGCGCCGTCATGCTCGCCAACCTTGCTGCCGTCGCCGGGCTCATATATATAAGGTACGGCAAGAGCTTCAAGCATCGCCGAATCGGCAAGCAAGGCAGCGTCGGCAAGCACCGCAGAGTCATCGAGCGAGACAGAGCCGGCAAGCAAGGCAGAGCCGGCAAGCGAAACAGACTCATCGCCCCCCTCAAAATTTTCGCAAACACCATAACCCGACCAGTCGGCCGGTATCTCGACAATATCACCACGGCGCGCCTCAAGCTGCTGCTGCAGAAACGTCGGCAGATCGACCTTGCCCACAAAGCATATCCCCTGCGAATCTTTGCGCGCGGCGGTTGCGAGTTTCTGTTCGGCGGCAATGGCGCGCACCTCCGACTTGAGCAACCCGCCGATCGGAAACATAGCTTTGGATAGCTGATCCTGAGACAGTTGACACAAAAAATAACTCTGATCTTTACCCAGGTCGATGCCGGCCAACAGACGATACATCGTGTCGCCGTCTCCCGTCACCCCACCCCCAACCGTCGTTTGTTCAACACGGCAGTAGTGCCCCGTGGCAACGGCGTCGGCCCCAAGTCGAAACGCCTCGCGCATGAATACGTCGAACTTTATCTCCCTGTTACACAGCACGTCGGGGTTGGGAGTGCGGCCGGCGGCATACTCGGCGAACATATAGTCGACCACCCGCGCGCGATACTGTTCGGAGAGGTCGACAAAGTGGAACGGAATGTCGAGCCGCCGCGCCACAAGTTCGGCAAAAATCTGGTCATCCTCCCACGGGCAGTCGCCGCTCAGCGTGCCAGTCGTGTCGTGCCAATTGCGCATAAACAGCCCCACCACGTCATAGCCCTGCCGCTGCAGTAACCACGCCGCAACCGAGGAGTCAACCCCTCCCGACAAACCTATGACAACACGTTTCCCCATTTCACAATAACAACCATACACCCACTATCTCCAAAACATACACCAACGACGCGGCAAGTTGCGCGAACCATGGCATTGCGTCGTTTTTAAATTCGGTGTGCCACCATTTTTTTCGAAATTTATCCAACCATTTCGGCAGCGGTTGATCAATGTCTCCGAAGTAATCTATCTCAATGCAAGACTGCTCTAAAATCTCTTCTCTGTGTCTAAGGCAAAGTCTCGTAAAATGCAGGTCTTTATTCTGGAAATAGAACACCACCCATGATATACCTAAAAATAACAAAATTGTCAAAACAACAATCCACTCCTCTTTGCAATCAAGGCATATTTCACCATCGGGACTTGCCTTGGAAATAATGAATGCCAAAACAGCAAACGAAGCGGCAAGCCACGCCTGAATAGAGGTGTACATCCAATTCTTGATGGTTCGGATCTCGTTGCGGTCTTCTTTGATGAGATCATACAATACATTCATGGCAGTATTATTTAACGGGTTAAGTGTCATGAATTTAACTCCAGCAACCCTTCGGGTAGCAAGAGGGTAATCTGGTGGCGACTTTCGTCGATGTCTTGAATGAACTCTTCGACGGCGGGGATTAACACTTTGGTTCCAGCGGCGACAGCTCGTGTTCCGGAGGCGACATTCAAAGCACCGCCATCACCTCCCCCCCCCTCCAACTCAACCTCCAAAAGCGGATTAAGATCACTATCAAAAAAAGCGGTGATGCGACCCGTGCGTCCATTGCCCACCTGAACCTCCCAACCCACCAGGTCTTCAAAGTAGAGCTCATCGCTCCCCTCCCCCGCCTCGCCGCTCCTGCCACCCGCCTCACTGCTCCGACCGCCACCCGCACGACGGAAAAAAAACTCATGCCCGGTCAACTCGGCTGCACGCACAGGGGTGTCGATGTCGGCAAAAACCGCCGTCGCCCCCCGCACCCCGCGGCGAACGAAACTATCGAAAAAGAGAGGAACCGCATGTCCGTCGATCTCGACAAACACAGGTTCCTCCCTATCGGGATCACGCGGAAAACTATCATAAAGCACCAGAGTCAACTCCCCTTTGTTACCGAAGAGCCCCCCGACCTTTCCCGCTGTGACCTTCCTGTCCACTGGAGACAGGATTTTATTCTGCAGCCTTCTCTTCGGCGGGAGCAGCTTCAGCAGGAGCCTCAGCAACAGGAGCCTCGGCAACTTCAGCAGCAGCTTCGGGCTCGCAGGCAACAGCGTCGACGGCGGCCTCGATGGCCTCCACAGCTTCGGCGGCCTCAGAAGCAACCTCGGAAACCGCCTCCTCAGAAGCAACCTCCTCTGCAACAATACCCGCAGCCTCGGCCTTCTTGGCGGCGATGGCTTTTGCCTTCTCCTCCTTCACCTTGGTCTCGGCGGCGGCGCGTGCCTTTTCGGCAGCGCGGACGTCACCTGCCAACTTGGTGGCGGCGGCGGCACCCTTTGCGCTCTTCTCTTCGAGCCACTTGTTGAACTTCGCCTCGGCATCGCTCTCCGAGAACGCGCCCTTGGCAACCCCGCCCAACAGGTGCTTCTTCATCATCACGCCCTGTCCGGAGAGGATCGAGCGAACTGTGTCTGTGGGCTGTGCGCCCTTTTGCAACCAATCTAAAGCTTTCTCGAAGCTTAGGTCGATCGTAGCAGGATTCGTGTTCGGATTGTAGGTACCGATCTTTTCGATAAACTTGCCATCACGTGGCGCCCTGCTGTCTGCGACGACTATGTGGTAGAAAGGATATCCCTTCTTCCCGTGTCGTCCTAATCTGATCTTTACGGCCATTTGTTATTGTTATGAGTTAAAAAAAATGAAGTTGCAAAGATAATGCTTTTTCAATTAAAAATTAAGAATTAAGAATTAAAAATCCGCCAAAGCAAAAATCACAGAGCATAGCCCAACTCTTAATTTTTAATTTTTAATTCTTAATTTATTTAGCGGCTGCGTTTTTCTCAGCGGCATAAGCGGCATTAAGTCCGTCGAGCACCTCTGATGTAATGTTAAGCGAAGGCGCAGCATGGATAACGGGCGCTGTACCGGAGCTCGTCAGGATCATCTTATAGCGGAAGTCCGAGTTAAACGAGGCGACATACTCCGAGATGGCATACATAATCTGATTGGTCATCACCTGCTCCTCCTCGGCAAGTTCGGTCAACCGAGCCTGACGATCGGCCTCAAACTGCTGACCGCGACTCTCGATCTGGCTCTGCTTCTGCTCTGCCTGCGTACGTGTCATGAGCCCCCTCTGCACCTGGTCCTGAAAATTGACCACCTCGTTCTGAAGGCTACGTGCGCGCGCTTCGAGATCGTTCTGAATACGTGTTGCCTTGGCCTCGAACTCCGACGACAGATCCTTGTAGCGACCGTAGCCATTGATGAGCGAGTCCATGCTGATGTAGGCGATGTCGTAGACAGTTTCGACGCTGTTTTCGGCTGTAGCCGCAGCGTCCGCGCCGGTGCCGGCGTTCTTGCAGGAGGCGAGGGCGAACATCGCCAAAGCGATGGTGAGTACTTTTTTCATGCTTATTTATGAGTTTTTAGTTTCGCTTTAGCGCACAAAAGTACGAAAAAATCGTATCTTTGCAATAAACAAAATATATTTATGTACGAATTCATCTCGGGGCGCATAGCCGATCTCACCCCCGCCTACGCCGTCATCGAGGCGGGAGGCGTGGGCTACTACCTCAACATATCGCTGCAGACCTTCTCGGAGATCGAGAAGCTGGGCGAGGCAAAACTCTACGTCCACTTCACGGTGCGTGAGGACGCGCAGATTCTTTACGGATTCGCAACGACAGCCGAGCGGGAACTCTTCAGACGTCTGGTGAGCGTGTCGGGCGTGGGCGGAGGCACTGCGCGCATGGTACTGTCGACCTACTCACCTGCCGAACTCGCGGGCATCATATCGAGCGAGAACGCAGTGCTGCTCAAGAACGTCAAGGGTCTGGGACTCAAGACAGCCGAGAAGATCATCGTCGAGCTGCGCGACAAGATGACGGGCATCGTCGCCGAAGCCGTGGCGGGTGTCGCGGGCAGGGGCGCGCCCGAGTCCGACGCCGTACACTCCGAGGCGCTGTCGGCGCTCGCCATGCTGGGCTTTTCGCGGGCCGCGTCCGACAAGGTCGTGCGCGCGGTTATGAAAGAGGAGCCGGGGCTCGCCGTCGAGGAGGTCATCCGCCGATCGCTGAAAAAATTGTAACGCCGAAGCGGGACAGTCGTCGGGGCAGCTGACAGAACAATCGTCGGGCGTGAAAAAACCCGAAAAAAACCCCGAAGCTCACCCCGCGCTCTGGCACGGCAGATGTTACAAAACGGTTAAATCGGGAGGAAAAAAGGTCGTTTATCGCCCCGACAGGCCCAAAAATTCAAAATCCCGTATTACTTTTGTAACCGGAGAAATGTTTTTTCAGACGAAAATATGGAAATAATCTACACCGTTGCCCTTGTAATTCTGGCGATTACCGCCATTTCAGACCTCTTCGTTGGCGTCACAAACGACGCCGTCAACTTCCTCAACTCCGCCATAGGCTCCAAGGCCGCCCCGATGCGCATCATTTTGGCAGTCGCGTCGCTGGGCATCATTGTGGGCACGCTCACTTCGAGCGGCATGATGGAGGTGGCGCGCAGCGGCGTGCTCAACCCCGAACTCTTCACCTTCCGCGAGGTGATGATGCTCTACCTGGCGGTCATGCTGTGCGACATCATCCTGTTGGATATCTACAACTCGCTGGGTCTGCCCACCTCCACGACGGTGTCGCTGCTCTTCGGCCTGATGGGTGCCACGGTCGCGGTGTCGGTCGCCAAGGTCGCCGCCGATTCCTCGCTGACGATCGCCAACATGGGGCAGTTCATCAACACCGCGCGTGCGTCGACCATGGTCTCGGGGATTCTCGCCTCGGTGGTGATCTCGATCGTGATGGGGTCTATCGTGATGTGGATATCGCGATTGCTCTTTTCGTTCCGCTACTCCAAGACTTTGCGCCGGTTCGGGGCGATGTGGTGCGGCGTGGCTGTGACGGCAATCACCTATTTTATATTGGTGAAGGGTCTGAAGGCACCTCTTGCTGGGACGCCCTTCATGGAGTTCATCGGCTCGATCGGGCTGCTCGCGCCGCTGGGCATCTGGGTCTTCTGGTCGATGGTGCTGTTCGTGTTGCAGATGCTCAAGGTTAATATACTAAAGGTCTCGATCCTCGTCGGTACGTTCTCGTTGGCGCTGGCCTTTGCGGGCAACGACCTTGTGAACTTCATCGGGGTGCCCATCGCGGGTCTCGACTCGTGGAACATGGCGAGGGAGTCGGGCAACTTGGATATGCTGATGGGCGGCCTGCGCGAGGAGGCTCCGGCGAACTTCATGCTGTTGGTTGGCGCGGGGCTGATCATGGTGGTGACGCTCTGGTTCTCGAAGAAGGCGACGCACGTCACCGAGACCGAGATCAGACTCGCCAGCTCCAAAGAGGGGGCTGACGAGAAGTTCGGCTCGACGGTCTTTTCGAGGGCGGTCGTGCGCGCGTCGGTCGCGATGAACAACGGATACAAGATGCTCGTGCCGCCCAAGGGGCAGGAGTGGGTCAACAGCCGCTTCGAGCAGTTGGAGAGTTCGGAACGCGGAGGCGCGCACTACGACATGATCCGCGCCACGGTCAACCTGATCGTCGCGTCGCTGCTCATCGCGTTGGGTACCTCGCTGAAGCTGCCGCTGTCGACCACTTATGTTACCTTCATGGTGGCGATGGGTACCTCGCTCGCCGACCGCGCGTGGGGTCGCGAAACCGCCGTGTACCGAATCTCGGGCGTGGTGATGGTGATCATGGGGTGGTTCATCACGGGGCTCGGCGCCTTTGTGATCGCGTTCTCGATCGGCTCGGCGCTGATGTACGGCAAGACGGTGGCGGTGATCGCAATCTCGGCGCTGGCGATGTTCCTGATAGAGCGCAGCAATCTGAAGGCAAAGAAAAAATCGCTCGACGACGACAAATCGGACATCTACACCGCCGACGGCAGCGAGGCCGAGATCATCAGGCAGTGTACCGACGAGGTGCGCGACGTAATGGACAAGGTGACAGACATTTACACCCGCACCATGGTGGCCACGATGAAGGAGAATCGCAAGGCGCTGCGCGAACAGGTGAAGGAGTCGAACGATCTGTTCTACCGCTCGCGCGAACGAAAGTATGCCATGATGCCGGTGCTGCAAAAGCTGAAAGGTGCTGATATAGAGACGATTCAGTACTACGTTCAGGTGGTGGACTACCTGTCGGAGGTGACCAAGTCGCTGGTGCATATCACCCGCCCCGCGTTCGACCACATCGACAACAACCACAAGGGATTCAGCAAGGAGCAGGCGCAGGACCTGATGGCGGTGAACGACAATGTGAAAAAGCTGTACGGCAAGATAAACCGGATGCTCGAAACCAACGATTTCTCTGATATGGAGGCAGTTATGCAGGGGCGCGACAAGCTGATGGAGATGATCGGCGATGTGATCAAAAGGCAGCTGCGACGCATTCAGGGCGAGAAGGGCAGCACCAAGACCAGCGTGTTGTATCTGGCGATTCTGGGCGAGACCAAGACCATGGTTTTGCAGTCGCGCAACCTTCTTAAAAGCCAAAAATACTTTGTCTCGGGGGGTGGTTTTGGGGGGTGATTTTGGGGTTCATTATACCCTGCCGTGTGAAAAAGCGTGACTTATGTCACGCTTTTTTTTTGTTGAGTGTTACCGATGTAACGGTTTTTTTGGGGGTAGTGTTACCTATGTAACGGTTTTTTTGGTCGAGTGTTACAAATGCTACACTTTTTTTGGGGGGGTGCTTCTTATTATTATAGGTATGGTCTCTTTTTTTGTTTTTTTGGGGCTTTTATCGTGGCGTGTTATTACGTTTTTGGTAGCTGTTTTGTTTCAGTTTTTTTTGATTTTTTGTGATGTTTTTTAAATCGCTGCCGGCGTTCCGGCTTGCGCTGGCGCGCCTTACTTTTTTTGATGAGCAAAAAAAGTAAGCAAAAAAACTCACCCCGAGGCGAAAAACGGCTAAAATAGGCGGCTAACGCTTGAAATCGACGCGTTCGCGCTTTTGCGAGCAAAAGGTCTCGATTTCTTTACGCTTTTAGCCGCCTATTTTTTAACGCCGTTTTTCGCTATCGGGGAGCTCTCGCTCGCTACGCAACATTTTGGCTACGCAGTACTTAGCTACGCAGAATACTATTTGGTAGATCCCTCGTCGGCACTTTGTGCCTCTGTCGGGATGACATAATACTGCGTAGCTCAATTCGTTGCGGCCGTTGCCGCCGCCGTTTTTCGCTATCGGGGGGCGTAGCTTTTTTAGAATATATTCGGAAAAAGCGAGCTGAAAGCGCGTCGCGCAGCGATGCGGCAACTATGGACCGGCGCGCGCTACGCAACGCCTTGGCTACGCTATACTTAGGCTACGCGGAACGCTATTCGGTAGATCCCTCGTCGGCACTTTGTGCCTCTGTCGGGATGACATTTTGGCTGGATTGCTTCGCCGTACCGGCTCGCAATGACGGGGTGCGCGTAGCTTAAATCGCTGTCGGCGTTCCGATCGCTGCGGCCGTTGCCGCCAATTTTCAATTACTATAAGGTGACATATGGATAATAAATTTGGCGTTACTCGCAACTTGCACTATCTTTGCGGGGTGATGAAGCTTGGTGCTAAAATAGCGAGGGGGGCTGGGAGGTCTCCGGCGGCAGTGGTGGTCGCGGTGGCGGTCGCGGCTTTGGTGGCGTGCGGCGGGGCCGACGACACTGTCAATAGTGCCCAAGCCAACATCGTGAAGGCTTTCGAGACGCAGAGCGTATACGAGCGGGGCAACCTGCCCGACCCTCTTCCGGCGAACATACTCGGATATTTCGATATCACCGAGAGGGGGGCGTACCGGTATATCGTCAATGAGGATCGTTCGGCCAAGAGCAGGGGCGGTCGTGTGATTGCGGCGGGTGACAGCATCGCATTTATGTTCGACGCGCGGGTCTTTACCAGCGGCGCGTTTGACAGTCAGCAGACATTTTACACCAACATCGACGCGCGAATCAAGGAGGTGACGGGCAACAATCCGCAGTTCGACACGCGGCACTGGCCCAACACGCCGCTGAGAATAAAGGTGGGCGACGACCCGAGTATACTAAAAGCGCTGCAAGAGGCGTTAATCAAGTGTGTGGCCGGCGACGGTAATCCCGAAAACGATCGCGACGGCGAGATTGCGAGCGACCAGGTGAGAGTGTATCTAACCCCCAACATAGCTTTTGGCAATCGGGTCGTGTATAGCGTTCCGGCCAACAGTACAATTGTTTTTGAAGTGACCGACATCGAGATTATAGAATGAGACCAGCAATTTTTTTAACGGCGCTCGCCATGGGGGCGGCCGTCGCATCGTGCGCGAAACCCGAACGCGAAGATATCACGCGACTCGAACAGATGGCTTTCGACGCCTGGGTCGAGAAGTATGTGACAGGACAGGGCATCGAAGTGGTGCGTCAGTCCAACGGAATCTGGGTCGAGTTTATCGACGAGGGGGATCAGGAGGTGAGCTGGGATCGCGACTCGGCGGTGTGGCTCAGGCTGAACTACACCTCGACCGACATCGACGGCAATGTGTTCGTCACTCGCGACTCGCTTCACGCGCTGAGGCAGCGTACGTACTCGCCCTACACATACTATGTGCCCGAGTATGCGTACTTCGGGCCGGTGAACTTCGGTATGCCGACGGGGCAGTATCTGGCGCTGAAGGATGAGCTTGTGAAGCCCGACGGCAGCACGATGCGGCTTGCAGGTGGGTCGCATGTGAAGCTCTACATCCCGTCGTACATGGCGTACGGCACAAACGGATTCTCCAACGATCAGGGTTATGGCGGGCAGTACGCTCTGGGGGAGACAAAGATCGTGATACAGGATCTCTCGGTGAGAGGGGTGGTGAAAAACCCGATCGACCACGAGTCGGAGCTGGTGACAGAGCTGGCCGAGAAGCGGTGGGGGCTCACGGCGAAAGATACCGTCAAGACATTGATATTTGTCGACACACTCAACTTTCGGCCAAACGCGCAGCTGCTGGCAGACTTTCCGGAGAAGCCTTTTGTGAAGGAGTATGATTTGAAGGCGGACTCGACGGCGCGGATATGGTATGTGGGGAGGTTCCTGCCCACCGAGGAGTATCCCGACGGATTTATATTCGACACCAACATCAAGTCGGTGTACGAGAAGTTTTACAACAGGCGGCTGAGCGAGAACTATGTTCCGCAGAGCAAAACATTCGCGGCGCTGAGCTACCAGGCCGATACAGACAAGGATAGTTTTATCGCCGCGTTCTATGAGGCGATACCTGCTCTGAGGCGTGGGCAGTGGAGCCGCATCGTGTTTACATCGGCCTACGGGTATGGGGCGTCGGGGCTCTCGGCCGCGGTCAAACAGCAGCAGGCGCAGCAGCAGGCTATGATGGACTACTATATGCAGCAGAGTATGTACAACAGTATGTATGGGGGCGGAATGGGCGGAATGTATGGTAGCGGTTACTATGACAACTATAACTATAACTCGTACTACGGCGGCGGTTACGACTACTACGGGTACAGCACGTCGGGATATGCAGAGGAGGAGTCGGAGCAGCAGATTACTACTGAGGTTCAGCCTTATACTCCGCTTGTTTTTGAGATTTATATTGAGGCTTCGGGGGAGGAGGATGAGGTGGTGGAGTGATGGTGAGTGTTTTTGATGGTTGGTTGTAGGGGGGCTGGTTTTGGAGTGTTACTTTTGAGACAGTGTCGTTTGGCTGGGAAGTGTTACAATTGAGACAGGGTTGTCTGGCGGGGGGGGGTGTTGCATTTGAG
>JAITWH010000004.1 GCA_031285405.1 Alistipes sp. | reverse complement strand
AATCGCTGCCGGCGTTGCAGCCTGGATTGCTTCGTCGTTGCACTCCTCGCAATGACGTTGCCCGCGAATTTCATTCGCTCTGTAAAACCCATGCACTTTCAGTGCATGGTGGTTTAGTTAACAATCAGTACTCGGTTGCCGTTGCTGAGGATGGTGTAGAGGGGTCGGTTGCAGTCCTCGCGCAGCAGGTCGTAGAAGTGGCTGCCGTACATGGCCGAGTTGACCATGATGGCCGCGAAGTTGCGCAGGAATATCCTCTTGTCGGTGCCGCCGGTAGTCCAGTCGCCCTCGGTGCCGAAGGCCTGACAGTCGTTCAGGTAGGCGATCCGGTTTTCGGGGTCTATCGCCAGCATCACGTAGTTGGAACTTTCGAGCAGCGAGACCGCGTTGGGGGTTGAGGCAAGACTGCCCTTTGTGAGCGGCACGCTGTATCCGTCGTCGTAGAAGGTGAAGGAGGTGTTCGAAATCTGGCCGAACGGGCCGTTCTTCAGATACTTCATGGCCCGCTTGTTTGAGCTGCCGGAGGCGACGTTGCCGCTGTTGGTGTCTTGCTGAACGGCCTGCCAGCCGAGCCGGCCCATCGACGACGCTCCGTAGTAGGTGCTGCCCGTCCATTGATTCTGGTCTACGATGAAGAAGACGAAGCCCTCGCTCTCGGAGCTGGTGCGCCAACGCTCCACGGCCTGATAGGCTCCCAACGACCAAACGTGGGTTCCGGCGTCGTGCCCTCCCATGTTCAGATGGTTTCTGGAGTTGGCGACGTCCACTCCCGCAGGCCATGGGTGCACATAGGCGAAGGATAGGCTGCCCTGGCCGACGGCGGAGGGGGTGCGAACAGTGCTGCCGGCGCCGGTGCCGAAGTTGTTGGCCTCGGTGGATCCGGTGCTTAGGATCATGTCCGAATAGTAGCGCATGTAGGCGCCGAACCTGCTTGTGCCGTTCTCTCCGATGCCTCCGTAGGTCGCCTGGGGCGTTGTGGTTCCCCATGTCGAGTTGAGGATGTCGACACTTTTTGCCGTGAGCGGCTCCTGTTCGACGGTGATCGTCTGGTTGAAGGTCGCCTCAAGTCCGGTGATCGAGACGCGGATCTCCACCGTCGGGATGTTGTAGTCCGGCGAAGTCGTAGGGGTGGTGGCGCCGCCCGTCGTGGAGGCCCAGTGTACCATGGGGTAGTAGATCTTGTGGAAGCCCACGCGGAGGCTGTGTGCAGGCTGGTCGGAGAGGGTCTGCACCTCCTCGTCGGAGTCGTTCAGCAGGAAGCCCTCGTGTCTTCTCCAGTCGTCGGTCGCCGAGTTGGGGTGGGACTGGGAGATGATCTCGGCACTCCATGTCAGCGCGTCGGGGAGCTCGACCTCGTACTCCACGTAGCCGTTGATGAGGTCGGAGATGCCGGGGATGCCGGGGAACCGGGCGTTCACATGTTCGTAGATGCCCTTGACCGGAACGCGCGTCAATCGGCTGACACGGTTCACCTTGAACACCATGGGGTCTTGCACTACTGGCAGCACGACGAGCGACTCGCCCTCGACCGTTACCCCCTCAAGGCCGATCTTCAGCCTTACGTCGTTGAGCGTTGCGCCGTAGTTGAAGCCGTCTGAGCCCGGGGTGCCGCCCAGTTGTCCCTTGGCCGAGAGCACCACATAGGGCGCTACCGGGTCTTTCACGGCGGTCAGGTTGAAGAAGGCGGCATGCGTGCCCTCCAGCGAGGCCTCCCACGCGTTGAGCGTTCCGTCGCTGCCCTTGCCCGGGCGTACCTCCATGCGGTAGAACTTCTGAGTGTCGCCGCCGCCGACCAACTTTGCGAAGCCGGCCGCGTCGAAGGTGAGTCCGGGGGTGGCGGGGTAGATGGGCGATATCTCGATGCGGCCCAGCGCGTCCTGCATCATCACCAACACCTGACGATACTTCGAGTCGGCCGAGAGCGTCACCACCACGAAGCCCTGACGGATGCTGTTGCTGGGGTTGGAGCCGGTGGGTCTCACTCGGAACTTGTCGTCGGGGGCGCCGGCCGCCTGCTGTGTGCCGTCGTCGAACTCGAAGCCCGGGTTGGTTGTGCTCTCGGAGGTGTTGTAGATTTTGGCCGTCCATGCGCCCGACGCTGCGACCGTCACCTCGTTGATGGCGGTGTTGGTGGTGCCCCAGATCGGTAGTGTTGCCCGGTCTAAGTTTAGGAAGTTGTCGTCGCGTGGGGTTTGGATGATGGTGATGGTGCCGCGCAATCCTACGAAGCCCAGGTCGATCTCGCCCGAGCGCTCCTCTTGGTAGCCGCTGGGGTCGGCGGGGAGTTCGGTTACCGATACAGTTAATGTGTTGCCCGTGACCGTGGCCGTGAATCCGTTGGGCAGCGCGCGCCGGACTATCTCCAGAGTGCCCGTTCCGCTTGTGTAGATCACGAACTCGCGCGTCTCCGCCTCGGGGCCGAACCTGACTATTCGCGACGGGGCGACCAGCATGTTGGTGCCGTCGTTGAGGATCAGGCCGTCGTCGTCGAAGGGCCAGTTGTTGATCGTCACGTCGAGAGGGTTGTCGGTGTTGGCGGCCGCGTCTTCGGGGGTCGCCTCGCCAGGGCCGGTGACTCCTCGCAGGGTGACTAAGTAGACGTGGTTGCCCTTGAGGTTTTGCCCCTCGCCCTCGGGGTAGACATCCACGCGGTAGTACTGTGCGGGGGCCCCGTCTTTGCTCAGCCCTATGACGAGGGCTGTGGTGCTGTTGCGCTCGGCTTGCGGGTCGCCCACGAAGTTCTCGAACGAGTAGAGGCCTCCGTAGATGTCGCCGCGGGGGTTGGAGGTCGTGATGTTCGGCGTGACGGAGTAGGCCTCGGGTGCGTAGATCTGGCCGGCGATTCCGAGGTCGTTGGGATTCACGGCCTCCCAGATGCGCGACTTTTTCGCCGCGTTGCGGATCGACACCGAGGTCACCTCGTAGCCATCCATCAGGCTGCGGAGGTCGAAGCGTGCCACCATGCGTGTCAGCTTTAGTGTGACAAGCTCCTGATTGGGCTCCTTGGTCGTGGTGCCGCTCATCGGCAGGCACAGTACTCCTCCCTGCGTGAACTTATCGGTGTAGGTGGTTTCGGCTATCATTTCGCGCGCCTCGCTCTCGGTGGTGCTGCTCGATAGGGCCGGAGGGGCGATATTGGCGCAGGCGAGGATCGAGTAGTTGTCCAAGTGCGACAGGTTGGCGCCCGGGCCGCTGCCGATCTTGAGATCGAAGGGGAGCCCCTCGACGTGCGCCGCGGTGAGGTACTCGGTCGGAACCGTGTAGTCGTGGATGAACGCTCCGCTGCCGTCGCTCGTTCGCTCGAAGAACAAGAGGTGCAGGCTGGCGATGTTCTTCTCGCCCTCCTCGGGATCGACTATCGCGCGGGTGACGGAGGAGATCATGCCTCCGTTGGGTCTCTCGATGGTGAGCTGCAGGCGGGTCTCGCCGCTGCGCGGGGCTATCGGGTCGACGCGATCGCCTATGCAGGAGGTCATCGTCGTTATCGCCGCCAGCGACAGGGCTTGTATCAGGAACTTTTTCATATTTTTTCGCTTTTTTTCTCTTGCAATTGATTAATTGAACGCCGCGTCGTACAACGCCTCGCCGCCCGGGCGGAACAGATCGGTGAAGTGGCTGCCGTACTGCGCCGAGTTGACGATGTAGGCCAACAGGTTGCCAAGCAGTCGGCTGTTGGCGGGATAGGGGCCCGAGTTGGCGCCCGCGAGCACTCCCGGGGCGTGCATGTAGATGTCGAACAGCTGGGCCTCGCCGATGAACACCACGCTGTTGACGGGGTCGACGAAGAGCAGCGTCTTGCCGTTGCGGTCGACCACGAGCGGCACAGCCGAGGTGGGCAGGTTGCCGGCCGTCGAGCTGATGCCGTCTGTCCACAGCGGACTGTTGAGTGTGCCTACCTGACCGAAGGGGCCCTTGTCGACCATGTAGTCGAACACACGGCTGCCGTTGTTGGGCGCCATGCCGGCGGTCACTCCGCCCGAGGCCGCGCCGGTGTAGGTCACGCCCATTCGGGAGAGAACGGTCGTTCGGCCGCCGCCCGCGAATATCGCGCCGGACGGGTCGTCGTTGACGTAGACGAGTACGCCGTTCTCCCTGCCGTGGTTGTCCCACCAATTGTTGATGGCGTTGTGGCGCGCCTGCGAATAGGTGTTGGCGACACCTCCGGCGTGCAGGTAGTTGTAGTCGGTCGAGATCTCGCGCGGATCGTAGGAGGCCGAGATGGGGAGTCCCGAGAGGCGATAGCCGCCCGTCTTCACCTTGCCGTAGACTCCGTACAGCGCCGTCGACTTGAAGTAGGAGGCGTAGTACTGGAACGCGGGGGCGGCGGTCAGCGAACCCCAATGGTCCTGGCGCACGTCGAGGGTGTTGATCAGCCTTGGCGTCAGCGGCTGCTGGGTGACGACGAGCGTGGCTGTGCTGCTGCCCGCGGCGCTGCCCTGAATCCTTACCTCGATCTCCATCCTGGGCGAGTGGTCGATGTGCGGATAGTGGAGCTTGGGGAAGCCCGCCACCAACTTGTCGGCGCCTGTTCCGGAGGCGGTCGTCGTGCCCGGAGTGGTTCCCAGATAGCCAGGGTTCTTCGGGTCGTTGGAGAGGATCGTCGCCTCCCACATCATGTCGGGGTCGATGTTCACCGTGACCCCTTCGATCCGGCCGCCGGCCTTAGACACCTCGGTGCCGCGTGTGGTGAGGCTGAGTCCGATCGTCGCCTGCGAGAGCGAGAAGGTTCGGAACACCGTCGACCCTCCGAGTATCTCTATGCGGAGCGTTCCGGTAAGGGGGGCGGGGGTGAGGTTGGCTCCTCGGGAGATGACGCGGAACTGGTCGGGTGCAAGGTCGCCGCCATTGATGTGATTGCTGTCGATCACCTCGAACTCGCCGCTGCCGGTGGTGAGCGCGGCCGACCACGGATTGGGGGCGCCGTTGGTGCGTCCGGCGTCGACCGTGAAGACGAATCCTCCCTCTCTCGACGGATCGCTCACGCCCTGAGGCACTCCCAGACCCGAGAAGCGGAGCACGCCTCCGGCCGGTTCGGGATTGAGGGCGATGCCCTGATTGCCCGCCTGGGTCAGCACCACCACTCGTTGGTAGTTGAGCGGGTCTTCGTCGAGGGTGACTATCACGAAGCCGTGGCGCGCCTCGTCTCGGGAGTTGTCGCCCGTCGTGTGGATAGTGAAGAGATTTCCGTAGGGGTTGTCGCCCGACCGCAGCGTGGTGACGGGCACGGTGGCGGTGCCGAACGAGAAGCCCGGGTTGTAGGGGTCTTCCGACGTGTTGTATATCGTTGCCGTCCACGGGCCCGAGGCAGTCACGCGCAGCGGGCGGTTGTCGGAGATTCCTCCGCGCCCGAGCGACAGGAAGTCGGGAATGTCGTAGCGGTCGAGCGTCAGGTGGAGGCTGCCCTCCATGGGGGCCTGAACGAACGAGATCGTTCCGCGCAGACCGGCGTAGGAGAGCTCTATCGACCCGCGGCGCTCGGTGGTTCCCGTCAGCGGCTGGGCCTCGACCCTCAGCAGGTTGGTGCCCGGTTCGAGGAATATGTCGATGTCGTCCGTGCCGTCGGGTGTCGGACTTCCTGTGGCGTCGCCTGTGTCCACCCCTTTGAAGCTGTTTTTGGAGATACGCAGGGTGCCGGTGCCTTTGGTGAAGACTGTCCAGTGGAGCGACTCGCCGGCGGGGTCGAGTTCCACCTTTTTGGCAGGCATGATCAGCGTGTTGATTCCGTCGGTCAGCGCAAGGCCTCCCTCGTCGAGGTTCCAGTCGTTGATCGAGAAGCTCAGCCGTGTGTTGCTCTGTCGCCACGCGTCGTACTCGGTATCCGCGCCCGCGCCGGAGATGCTGTTGACTCGGATTCGGTAGACGTGGTTGCGCACCAAGTTTTGGGGTGCGCCGGCAAGGTTGATGTTGACTCGATAGTAGGTGACGTTCGCCGGACTGCTTGTGGGAGCCAGCCCGAGGATCACGCAGGTGGTAACTTCATCGGTCGGTTGCGGTGCCGCCACGTAGTTTTCGAAGGCGTAGAGGCCGCCCCGAAAAGTTGTGGGTGTGGTGGCGATGAACTCGCTTGCCGCCAGACCGTAGAACCGTTGCAGGCGTTCGGTGGGGTTGACGTCGGTCTCGTCCCACAGCAGCGTGCCCGCCGCCGCGCCCCAGATCGAGGCGGAGACGAGGGTGTGCGTCGCGGGAGCCACCTCGATGTCGAAACGAGACACGCCGCGGGTCAGCTTCACCGTCACGTCGCCCGCCCCGCGTTCGACCACCGCGCGGGCGCTCATCGGCAGCCGGCTTGGGTCGATTTTGGCGGAGTTGTCGGTCTCGTCGGTTCCCACTCCCCGCACCGTCAGGGCAGTCTGCTCCAGCGCCTCTTTCTCGGTGAGCGAGGCCATGCGGGTCAGGAACTGCGCCTGGGTTTCGGTGCCGATGTAGTCGCCGAGGTTGGCCACCGCGAGGATGACATATTCGTTGCCCTCGACGAGCGCGGGCACGTCGGCGTAGGCGATTTCGAAACGGGGATTGCCGAGCGACAACGCGGGCGCGGCGACCGTCGCCACCCATGCGCCGCTCCGGTCGGCCGAGCCGATCGAGACGTGGTCGTAGAAGAGCAGGTGGAGGTCGGCCACGGCATCCTCGTTGTTTTCCGCCGGAATGGTGGCGCGTGTGGCCGACTCGACGCCGGTATCTATCCTCTCGACATCGAGCGTGATCCTCAGCTTGCCACTGGTCGGACAGAGCGGACCGTCGGGTAGTTCGTTGACGCATCCCGCCAGCGCGAGCGCCAGTGTGGAGATCAAAAAGAGACAACCTTTTTTCATCGGTATATGTTTTTTATTCGGTTTTGCCCCTCGGGGCTGCGTATTATCGTGGAGGCTTAGATGTCGGCGGGGATCGACCCTCCGTCGAGCCAATCCTCTTCGGAGATGTCGATCTGGTCGATGGTGATCTCGAATTCGAGGTTGCGGTACTTCACCGTCGCTGCGTCGCGGTGGTGGGCCGAGTCGTAATCTTGCAACGCCGTGATCCGGAACGAGACCTCGCCTCCGCCCGCCGCCGCGGGGATTTGTGTCATGACCACCTCGAAGCGGCTGTTTCGAATCGTGGTGGTGGTGACGCCCGCCGTCGTGGTCGGCCCGAGTTTCGTCACCGGCCCGTTGTCGAAGAGGTAGGCTCCGTTCTCCTTCTTGAAGTCGAAGGTGAAGTCGTTTGTGGTGAGGTTGTCCAAGAAGCGGTAGTCGAGTCGGAGCGTCTGGCTCGCTCCCGCCTTGCGCCACAGCTGTGCGGCACGCCGCTCCATAGTGACGTAGTATTTTCCCGTCACGCCGATCTCCACGTCGTCCTTGTTCCACTGGATTATGTTGATGTTCATGTCGGTGTTCTGGGCGTTGCGGGCATCTTCGAGCGAGGGGAGGCCCGGGCCGCTCACCGAGGTGACCATAAACTCATACTTCCAGTTGCGAATCACAGGCCGGTACTTGGTGTCGTCGTGGATGATGTCGACAGGATAGTAGCCCGTCGTGCCGTTGACCGCGGGGTTTCCGGCGGGGTCGTACTTTCCGGCCACTATCAGGCGCATCGGCCGCTTGTCGTTGTCGCCCGTCACGGTGGCGAAGTAGTTGTCGTAGGCGAACAGCTGGTAGGCGATCCCCACGAACTCGCCCTCGACGGTGGTGTAACTCCTCTCGTTGGTCGCCCTGAGCGTTCCGCCGGTCGAGGGGAGCAGCGACGACTTCATGGTCGCCGGAATTTTGTAAGTCTCCGGATCGGTGGCCGGAGTCACCTCGACCGCGCCGATGAAGCCCTCGTTGGCGGCGTAGCAGGCGTAGATATCCTCCAACAGAAAGTTTTTTGTCGCCCTGTTGGCCGCCACCCTTCCGTCGAGCACGTAGAGGTCGAACGAGGCCACCGAACGCAGCATGTCGACCCGTCCCATTTTGGTGGGCGCCTTGCCTGTGTCGAGGGTAACCTTTCCGGTGCCCCACATCGGCAGCGGCACGAATGTCGCGGCCACCAATCGGGCGGGGTTCTTGTCGATTAGCGTCGGCTGAACCGTGGCCCAGGTGCTGACTCCCGCGGTGGGTTTGTCGGTGCCGACCTCCCACGCCTCTAACATCGTGCGGCTGTTGGCCAGAAAGTGTATCGTCATCTCGCCGTCGTACTCGTGGAGCATCGCGCGGTAGGTGTTGGTCGTGCCGGCGAGTTTGTAGGCCTGGCGGCGGTAGAGATATTTGCCGGCGCTGTCGAACACCAACAGGTCGAGCTCGTCGATGCGGTTTTCGTTGGCGTCTCCGGCGTCGACCATCGAGCCGTCAAGCGGGGCGCGTGTCGCGGGGGCGTTGGCCGAGGTGGCTATCGAAATCTCGACCTCCTTCGGTTCGGGTTCCCGATCTGTCGGCACCTCGTCGGAGAGGCACGAGGTTAGCAAAATCGCCATCGGTGCGAGAAGTAAAAGATATGATCTCTTCATTTTGGGTAGGGTTATTCGTTTTCGTTTCATCGTCGGTTTCATCGTCGTTTCGTCATTGTTTCGTCATCAGAGGTCGATGCCGCCGCCGACCGTCTGCCAGTCGTCCAATCCGACACGCACGGCGACGGTGGTCTTGCCCAACTTGATGGATATCTCATATTCGTCGTGGAAGCGTAGCTTCTCGTCGGTATCGTATGGGTTGAGCAGCACGGTCTCTCCGCCGTTCTCGTCTCGCAGCACTACTTTGGAGACCTTTCTCAGCAGCTCCGTCATGTTGAGGCTGAACGACCGGATGCTCCCGCCGGCGCGGGTGGCTCCCGACTCGTCGATGCAAAGGCGGGTCTCGCCATCGGGGCTGGTGCTGTGCCACATGTGCATGGTCGACAGATAGAGCACCGAGCCGTCGCGTCCGTCGAGCCTCTCCCACGGCTTGAAGACGGTGCGCTGGAAGTCGTCGGGGCGGAATCCGGCGCGGGTGCGTGCGTGGAAGTACTTTCCGCTGATATCCTCCACTCGGGCGTCGATCCTCCCCTCGGGGGTGTAATCCTCGTCGTGATATATGTTGATCCTGATCCGGTTGTTGTGTTTGTAGAGGCTGACCGGCACCTCTGTGACTGTTATGTTGTCGGGCACTTCGGGCACCGTGATCTCCGCCTCGCCGGAGAAGAAGTTGCAGGGCTGATAGTCGACCACCTCGTCAACCATCGCGGTGTGAATTCGTTCGTAGGAGTCGGTCGACCGTGTGGCGGTGCGCGAATCCTCGCCCGAGTTGACGACCGCCACCATGCGGTACCGTCCGCCGGCGATCGCTTCGTTGGGGATGTAGGCCGCTCGGTCGCCCGCCCGCAGCTCGTCGCGGGTGTAGTGGATGCTTCCGGCGAGCGCGTCGTCCTTGTAGAAGTACAGTTCCAGATTCTGCACGTCGCGGGCGTAGTTGTGCTTCGGGTTCTCGGGCGCGAAGGTCACGTAGAGTCCGGCGGGGCAGTTGCTGTAATCCTCTTTCGTGCAGCCCGACCAGGCGGCGGACGACAACAGCAGGAGGAGCAGTATGAGGGCTTTTTTATCCACGGTTACTTTTTTGTTAGTTAGTCACTTTCGATAACCAACGCTTTTTTTGGTAAAGTCGGGGGAGCGGGGCGTTCCCGCCCCCTCGACTTTTGAGAGATTCCGGCCGCAAGGCCTCAATAGATTAGAGTTCGATAGAGCCCTGCGTCACCTTGTCCCAACCCTTGACGGTCACTTCGATGTTGACGGAGGTCTTGTCGGGAATCGGTTCGCCCGGATCGACTTCGGGAGTGGGTGTACCCAGATCGTTGAACGAGGTGACCTTGAAGTCGTAGTAGTGGTTACGCAGCACGCGGTTCTTGGCGATCGAGGTCGTTTCGTCCTGATCCTGCACGGCGAACTTGTGGTAGTTCTTGCCGCCGGTGTAGGTCTCGACGTTCTCGACGATGGTGGAGCTCGCCGAGGGCTGCTCACCGAACAGTAGACGCTTGCCGCGCAGGGTGGGGTCGGCCGCGTAGTCGGCCTTCACGGTTGCGGTCCAGAAGGTGTTGCCGGAGAGCGAGCCCGCGAAAGCCTCCAGCGTGCCGGCGTTGTCTTTCCAGAGTTCGCTGGCGACGGGGGTGTAGACGGTCTCGACCTGAATGTAGGTGGTGTTGCCCCAATACTGCACGGGAGCCAGCGCGGTGGTGTTCTCCGTCACGTAGAAGAAGGAGGTGAGCGGCAATCTTCCGGTAAAGGTGGCGTCGTTGCCGGCCGAATACTTGCTGAAATCGGTGTTGTTGTAGGTCAGGTCAACCTGAGGATTCGCCGGATTCAAATAGGGGCTTGCAGTGTGAACCGCGCTATACACAGTCACACCTTTGTTGGTGGTGGCCGATCCGATGGGGAGCGTCGCGCCCGTCTCTTCGTTGCGGAAGTTTTCGTGCACACCCGCCACGTTGACCCTCTTGGCCAGCGAACCCATGCGATAGGAGCCGTTGCTGAATGAACCCGCCAACGGAGAGGAGACTGCCTTGGTGTAGACGATGCTGCTCAGCGTGACCTTTGAGGCCAGACGGCCGATAGTCAGAGGCACCGTCGCGGGAGTCGTCGCGGTGCCGCCGGCGGGAGCTATCGCCTTCTGCGCCCACAGTGTACCCAACAGGAAGTTGTTGGCCTGGGCGATCTCAAGAGATGGGTCGACACTGGCGGTGGCGATGGTCTGCTTCATGAAGACCTCCATGTTGGAGATCGCGGCGGTGGGGATGGTGCTCGCCGCGGCGTTGGCGAAGACGAAGAAGAACTTCTTGCCGGCGTTCACCTCGAAAGTGCTGGAGGTGTAGGGCGAGGCCGATCCGGTCAAAGTCAACGACCTGGGGTTGGTTCCGTCGGGCGAGCCGTCTTCGTTGAAGACGAACACCTTGAGGCCGCTCGCCACATTCACGTTGCTCTCTGCGGTGGTGGCGGTCTGCTCTCCCGAGGCGGCGCGTGTCGCGGCACCCTCGACGGCGTTGGAGACGGTCAGCGTCACGACGCTCTTCTCTCCGTCGCCTCCGTCGATGGGGGTCGTGTTCTCTTTGTTACAGCCGGTCGCGAGCAGACCCAGCGCTGCCGCGGCAAACAAAAATTTAAATTTCATGTTTTAAAAAAGTTTAAGGGTTTAAAAAATTAATATAAAGTGGTTTGAGTACGGTTTCTGTAATGTGTAGCGTTTGTAACGCTTTTCAAAGTGTCTCATTTGTAACAGTGTCTCATTTGTCACGGTAGTAGACCTGAATGAAGGCCCCGTTTCTCAGCCGCGGGAAGTAGTTTTCGAGCATGTAGCGATAGGTGCGTCCGCCGTCCAGCGCCTTGATCTGCTCCAGGCGCGGCTTCCGGCGTCCGTCGGCCGAGAGGGCGGGGGCGGTGTCGATGATCCGCAGGATTCGCTCGCGGTCGTAGAGGCTCGACGACTCGACTATCTCGCGCAGCCCCGCCCAATCCTCCGAGCCGTTGTAGATCGAGATCAGGCTCGGGTCGATGCCGCTGTTGCGCACTATGCGCTCCTTGACCGCCTGCGCGCGATTCCACGCCAGCCGGTCGTTGAGGTCGAACGAGCCCTCGGGCGAGGCGAATCCCGCCACCACGATGCGACTCACGCGACTGTCGCCCGACGAGAGGATCGCCTCGACCGCCGCGTCGAGATTGTTGAGCATGAGGTGGTTGTTGCTGAACGAGGGTTCGATCAGGTAGCTCCCCACGCGGTAGTAGATCACCTGCGCGCGATCGCGGTTGGCGAATATGTTGTCGCCGTTCCACGCAGTCTCGGGCAGCACAAACGAGAAACTCTTCGCCATCAGGTCGCCCGTGGTGTCGGCCGGCTCGGGTTGTGTCGGCGGCTCGGGTGCGGGCGCGGGTGTCTTGGCGGCGGCGGGCAGGATCGCGCGGGCGAGCACTCGCGAGGGGAGTGGCGAGGCAGTGCCGCAACCGAGACTCAGCCCTTCGAGGGTGAGGTCGGCCTCCTCCATCCAACTCTGGAACTCCGCCTCGGCGCGATACTCGAAGCTGTCGCCCGCCGCGAAGGTTGTCGGACGAGTTGTGGTCGTCGCGCCCGAGATCCACTCGCCGCGCTCGTGCGAAATTTTTGCGCGCCGCCCGCGAACCACGACCGGAGTCAGCGACACGCGATAGGTGCCGTCGGTGATGACGGGTTGAATGGCCACCGCCCCGTCGCCTCCGATCGTGCGCCGCGACGTGCGGCCCGAAAAGGAGACCACAACGCGATTGTCGCCCCTGTCGACCCTTACGTCGGAGAGCTCGACCCTGTACTGCGCGCGCGCCGAGAGAGCCGAGAAGAGTGCGGCGATCAGGAGTGCTGTTATGAGTATGGTTTTTTTCATCGCGCCGTGTCGTTATCTGATCATGAATGCAAGTGAGACCGAGGCGTGGGTCGGGCCGAACCACCATGTGCTCTTCCTCTCGATCACCCCCGAGCAGAGGGTGCAGCCGAACACATCGTAGCCCATGCGAGCAATCCCCACTCCCGCCGAAAACTCGACGCCCCAACGCGCGGCCACCGGAAGTTGGTAGCCATAGTTGACGCCGAATCCGAAAGCGTTACCCTCGTAACGGAACTCCTTTTTGAAGCCGACGAAGGGGATGTCGTGCTCGCTGATGTTGAACTGGTTGTAGAACGGATTCGCCCCCACGAAGTGGCCGTTGAAGCGCTCGCAGAACCAGTAACGAAACTCGGGACGGACGACCCAGTGGACGAGTTTCTTGTTGTTCTCGGCCGTGCCCTTTCGGTTCCACGGATTGTAGCTCCCCGAGAGCAGCAGCGACGTGCGGGGCCCGAGGCCCGCCTCGACGGCGAGGTTGGGGGTGAGTGTGCCGAGCCCGTAGAGCAGGTTGCTCTTGAGCGCAAAACGCGGAAGCGCATCAACGCCGACAGACTCGCCAAGGGGGCGGTACTCAGAGCGCGCGGGTGTCGCCGGAGCCGCCGGAACCTCAGGGGTCGCCGCGGGAACGGGTGCGGGAATGTCGGCGCGCGGAAAGACGATCACATATTTGTTGTGGATCATGTAGCCCATGCCGTTCCGGTCGAGCATCTGTCCGAGCGCCTCCCTCAGCGGGAGCCGGCCGGCGGTCAGCTCGACGCGCGAGTTGACGTCCAACAGCTCCGGCGCGTAGGAGAAGACGTAGCTCGTCTGACGCTCGACGGCGGCGATGGCCTCGGAGTATCGCAGCGAGGTCGAAGGAAACACAACCTGCTGATCCTGAGCGCCCAGACTGCCCGCCGACAGGCCGATCGCACAGAGTAACAGGGACAAGGCTCTGCCTAAGGGGATTGCCCCTTTGTTCTTTGGTTTTCTCCTCATGTAGGATAGTTCGGGTATCTTTACTTAAGTGGTTTTTATATCGTCCGTTTCCCGAAATCTCGGGGCGGGTAGTTGGGTCATGGTCTGGTCCGGGCTCTGTTTGAGCTCCGATCTAAAGTTTGGTCAGGGTCGGGTCAGGGTCACGGTGCCCGGCTCGATGGTGTAGTCGAAAACACGCAGGGTGTTGGCAATCACAAACATGATGCGCTCCAGCGACTCACCCTCGTCGAACCTCACCGTCACCGCCACATGCAGCGGAATCAGGTCGTCGACTCGGAACTGCACGTTGTACCGGTCGCTCAGCACCCTGATCACATCCTCCAGCGGCACGGCGTTGAACACCAACTCTCGGCGAATCTGTTCGAGAGCGGGTTCGGGTGCGGGCGCCTCGATTGTCGCCTCGACCGCCTCGTGAACCGTCTGCCGGATCTCGATGTCGTTGGTTGCGCTGTCGAACGTCAACAGCTCATTGGGCCTCATCCGGTAGCTTCCGCAGGCGTGCTTCACCACCACCGCCCCCTCTATCAACAGCACCTCCGACACGGCCTCCTCCTCTCGCGACTCGAACTCGAACTCCGTCCCCAGCACCGTGATGTGGAGGTCGGCCCCCTGCACGGTAAACGGCTTGCCGTTCTGTTCGACCACCGAGAAGCGCGCCTTTCCGCTCAGCTCCACCGTGCGCCCCTCCGAAAAGTCCTCCGGCCAGGTGATCCGGCTGTCGTCTTCCAACCACACCTCAGAACCGTCGGGCAGAACCACGTGGCGCCTCGCCCCCTCGGTCTCCGGAGTCGTCTCCGTGATGAACACCCTCTCTGTCTGCGCCTCGGCCGCCGGTTTGACCGCGGCGAGATCGCCCTGTGCCGCCCGATTCTCTCCCCCGTTCGGCACAAAGAGCGCGATCCCGCACGCGATCATTATCGGTATCGCCGCCGCCGCCACCCTTGCCGCCACCCGCCGTATCGAACGTCGTGGTTTCGCGATGGGCGCGGGAGGCGAAAATCCCAGACGGCTCCTCATATCCTCCAGCGAGGCCCTGTCTCGTGCGTCGGGCATCCTCTCCCTCACGTTGTCGTCCCACATCTCGCGCAGGGCTTCGTCCTTCTCATCCGCGAAGTCGTCGTCGACGAGCCACTCCCTTATGTTCGCTTCGTGGGCGCTGCCTGCCCGACCGGCGAAATAGAGTCGCAGGATCGACCGAAACGTCGTCCGTACCTTCTCGTTGTGTGGCTGTGAGGTTTTCAAAGTAATGTTGCGTTATTGGGAGACGGATTGCGTCGTGCCGGCACACGATTCCACCGGAATCACACCTCCATTACTGATCGACCTTTGAGAAGCTGTGCGACACAACTCCCGAGAAGCTGCTGCGAACAACTTCAAGTGATTTTCAAAAAACGCCTCCCGAGTATATATATCCCGAAAGGTGCCGGCACTACCGGTCGATCGTGCAATTTTTTTCAAAATTCTTTTTTTAAACTGTTTCTAATGTCGTTGAGGGCCGCCGTGATCTGATTCTCGACGGTGCTCTTGCTGATGCCGAGCCGCGTTGCGATCTCGTCGTTGGAGGCCCCCTCCTCGCGGCTCATGCGATATATCTGTCGGCGGCGCGGCGGCATGCTACTCACTATCTTCTCGACGAGCCTCTCCTTCTCGCACTGCATCAACAGCTCGTCGGGCAGAGTGTAGGGCTCCACGACGACGCTCTCCGGAGCCGCCTCGCCGGTCACCACCGTGCGGTTGCGCCGGAAATGTTTGAACGTCTGATTTTTGGCGATCTTGTAGATGTAGGCCGAGATATTTTTGTCGGGGTCGATCTGCGCCCGCTTCTCCCACAGGATGACGAAAACCTCCTGGGTGATCTCGGCCCCCAACTCCTCGGAGCGGGTCAGCATGGTGAGAAACCTCCTGACCGACGACACATAGTGAAGGTAGACCCGCTCGAAAGCGCGCTGGTCGCCGTGACGCAACGCCCTCAAAAGGTCGGGCGTGACGATGCGGCTCTCTGGCTGATGTCTCTGATTCACTGTTCCGTTTGTTTTTTCAAACCACAGGCGCTTCGGAAAACAACGATCGCCCTCCCGAGAGAGTGGGGAGATGCGACTCTTTGAATTAGGGATTTTTTGTTCTGAACGAGGCGAATGGCGTTGGCAGCACACATCCCGGAACACCTCTGTTCATCCCCGCGCACTGTTGTGTCGTGGTTCGGTGGTAATAACTCAATTTTACTCGGCGGCAAAGGTAAGGGTTCCCGTCGGACAAAAACAAATAAAATGCTAAAAAAAGCTTTGGGGGGATTTTTACTGTGATGGTAAGAGGATGATATTTAGGGTGTTAGTCGGTTGGTTTGTCAGGGTGAGTTGGGAGGGCGGGTCGGGGACTTAACTTCGCGACCTTTGGCCGCTCGTTTCCCTCCTCGCCGTTCGGCAAAGCCAAGTAAACTTGCCTCTGCTCTCACTTGCAGTGTCGGGTGAACCTTCGGTTCAGTCCCCTCGCTACCAAAAATAAAAGGGGGATAAAATCCCCCTTTTATTTTTGGTAGCGGGTCGGGGACTTGAACCCCGGACCTCATGATTATGAATCATGCGCTCTAACCAGCTGAGCTAACCCGCCGCATCGAGGGTGCAAATGTAGAGATTTTTTTTATATTTGCAAAAAAATCCCACTACTGCCTCTATCTACCTATGCGACAATTCATGGACAACGATTTTGTGTTGGAGACCGCCACCGCGCGCCGTCTCTACCACGACCACGCCGCCGGCCTGCCGATCATCGACTACCACTGCCACCTCGACCCCGCGATGATCGCGCGCGACCATCGGTTCGACAACCTGGGCGAGGCGTGGCTCGCCGGCGACCACTACAAATGGCGGGCGATGCGCACCGACGGCGTCGACGAACGCTTCATCACCGGCAACGCCTCCGACTGGGAGAAGTTCGAAAAGTGGGCCGCCACTGTGCCCGACACGATGGGCAGTCCGCTCTACCACTGGACACACTTAGAGCTGCGTACCGCCTTCGGCATCGACAAACTGCTGAGCCCCGCCACCGCGCGAGAGATATATGACGAGTGTACCGCCCTGCTGCGCACCCCCGAGTTCTCCGCCCGCGGATTGATGCGTCGCTACGGAGTGGAGGTGGTCTGCACCACCGACGACCCCGCCGACTCGCTGGAGCATCACATCGCCCTGCGCGAGGAGGGCTTCGAGATTCGCGTGCTGCCGACGTGGCGTCCCGACAGGGCGATGGCCGTCGAGAACCCCGCCGCCTATCGCGCCTACGTCGAGCGTCTGTCGAGTGTCTCGGGTGTCTCGATTGTAACGTTTGCCGACTTGTTGGAGGCTCTGGGCAGGCGCCACGACTTTTTCGCCGCGCAGGGTTGCCGCCTCTCCGACCACGGGGCCGACCGATTCTACGCCGACGACTTCACCGACGCCGAGATCGAGACAATTTTCAACAAAGTGTACGGAGGCCGCAGTCTGACCCCGCAGGAGACGAGCAAATTCAAGTCGGCGGTGATGTACCACGGCGCACTCATGGATCACGCCAAGGGGTGGGCGCAGCAGTTCCACTACGGCGTGATCCGCAACAACAACAGCCGCATGATGGCCCGAGTGGGTGTCGACACCGGCTTCGACTCGATAGCCGACGGCGACGTGGCGCGCGACATGGCCCGATTCTTAGATCGCTTAGACATCGACGACCGCCTCGCCAAGACGATCGTCTACAACCTCAACCCGCGCGACAACCACCTCGTGGCGTCGATGATCGGCAACTTCCAGCAGGGCCCCGTGGCGGGAAAGATCCAGATGGGGTCTGCGTGGTGGTTTCTCGATCAGCGCGACGGCATCGAGGCGCAGCTCACCGCCCTGTCGAACCTCGGGCTGCTCTTCCGTTTCGTGGGGATGCTCACCGACTCGCGCAGCTTCCTGAGCTACCCGCGCCACGAATACTTCCGGCGTATCCTTTGCAACACATTGGGCGGCGAGGTCGAACGTGGATTGTTGCCCGCCTCGGAGCTCGCCCACATCGGCCGCATGGTCGAAAACATATCTTACCGCAATGCAAAAACCTACTTCAACTTTTAACCCCATGATTGCTGCTACCGCTCAAAAAATGACGCGCTATCGTTGGACGATCTGCGCGATGCTATTCTTCGCCACCACCATCAACTACCTCGACCGCCAGGTGCTGTCGCTCACGTGGAAGGACTTCATCGGCCCCGAGTTCGGCTGGACCAACACCCACTACGGCTACATCACGATGTGCTTCTCGGGCTTCTACGCCCTGTCGATGCTCTTCGCGGGGCGCTTCGTCGACCGGCTCGACACTAAAAAGGGCTACCTCTGGGCGATAGGCGTCTGGAGCGTCGGGGCATGCCTGCACGCGCTGTGCGGCAGCGCGACCGAGGCGTGGACGGCGGGCGTGGGCGGCGCGGCGGCACTGGTCACGGTGAGCGTCACCATGTTCATCTTCGCACGATTGGTGCTGGCGTTGGGCGAGGCGGGCAACTTCCCCGCGGCCATCAAGGCGACGGCAGAGTACTTCCCCAAGAAGGATCGCGGATTCGCCACAAGCATCTTCAACGGCGGTGCTCAGGTTGGGGCGTTGGTTGCTCCGGTGTCGATTCCGCTGATCGCCAAGGTGTGGGGCTGGGAGGCGTCGTTCATCATCATCGGTGCGCTGGGCTTCGTGTGGATGGGCTTCTGGGTGTTCGTCTACAAAAAGCCCGAGTCCAACCCCCGCGTCTCGCCCGCCGAGCTCGAATACATCCTGCAGGACGACGACGCAGCCACCGTGAAAACCACCGAGCCAAAGATGAGCTTCGGAGAGTGCCTGCGCCAGAGGCAAACGTGGTCGTTCGCGCTGGGCAAGTTTCTGACCGACGGCGTGTGGTGGTTCTATCTCTTTTGGGCACCGGCCTACCTCAGTTCGGTCTACGACATGCCGTCGCACGACCCGCGGGCGCAGGCGGCCATCTTCGTGCTCTACGCCGTGTCGATGCTGTCGCTCGTGGGCGGATGGCTGCCCACCTACTTCGTTGGCAAAAAAGGGATGGATCCCTACTCGGGCCGCATGAGGGCGATGCTGATCTTCGCCTTCTTTCCGCTGTTGGCGCTGCTGGCCCAACCGCTGGGCCACATCTCCTATTGGGTACCGATCATCATCATCGGCATCGCGGCGGCGGCCCATCAGGCATGGAGCGCCAATATCTTCTCGACGGTGGGCGACATGTTCCCCAAGTCGGCCATCGCCACGGTCACGGGCATCGGCGGCATGGCTGGGGGGCTGAGCTCGATGCTCATCCAACTCGGGGCGGGCCGTCTGTTCGACCACGCCGAGGCGACCAACATGCGGCTCCTCGGGTCGGAGGGTATCGAGAGCGGCTACCTGATCATCTTCTCGATCTGCGCCGTGGCCTACCTCGCGGGGTGGGTGGTGATGCGCACTCTGGTGCCGCGGTTCACCCCCGTCGTGCCGAAAAAATGATTAACTTTGCGGAGAAAAAACTGACCCCTGCCCAAATGAAAAAACTTATCTTTTTGCTTGCCGCGGCGGCACTTTTTGTCGCCTGCAAGCCCGACAAACCCGAAACTCCCGCGGCCATTCGCGTGGCGAGCGTCGCCGTTACACCCGCGATACTCGCTCTCGAAGTGGGTGAGACTGAGGTGCTTACCGCCGAGGTGCTGCCGGAAAACGCCGCGAACAAAAGCGTGACATGGGAGACATCCGACCCGAAAATCGCGACGGTCAGCCCCGCCGGCCAAGTCACCGCCATAGCCGCCGGAACCGCCACCATAACCGCCACCGCCGACGAAAAGTCCGACACAAGCAGCGTGACCGTCACCGAGCCCGAAGAGCCCGAAGACCCTGAAGATCCGGAAGACCCAACAGACCCGACCGACCCCGAAGACCCAACCGAAGGAGTAGACGTGCAGAGCATAATCCTCTATCGCACAGGCGAATCCATCACCCGCGTCCTACCCTTAGACGAAGGCCAGACCGAAAAGCTAACCGCCACCATAACACCCGAAAACGCGACGGACAAGACCCTAACGTGGGCAAGCTCCGACGAAACAATAGCCACCGTAGACCAAGAGGGGAAAGTAACCGCCATAGCCCAAGGAACAGCAAAAATCATCGCCACCGCAACCACCCCGAAAGCAAACCCCGCCCAAGCCGAGCTAACCGTCAACGTCTACGCGCCCGAAACCCCGCAACCCGCCGCCCCGACCGAACACGCCATCGAGCTCGTCGTCAACGTCAACGCCAACGGCACGGCCACGGTCAAAAACGCCCTCAACGAAGACATCACCACCTTCATCGCCGGCAGCGCAATCCACCTCTCCGCGACCCCCAACGCAAACCACCTCTTCGAAAAATGGGAGATCACCTACATCGACGCCCACGGCGACCCCCAAATCGAAACCATAACCGACGCACAAACCACCTACACCACCCCCGCCTTCGACCTCACGATCTACGCCTACTTCATCCCCGACCCCGCCCTCCTCGCATTCGGCAAGGCGGGCGACCTCGACTGGACGCTCACCACCGCCGGCACCCTCACCATCTCCGGCACCGGCCCGATGCCCGACTACAACTCACCGGGTTGGGGCGCCGTGGCGCCGTGGATTAATTTCGATATAAGCGACAGTGGCAGAAACAGCGACTACGGAGAGGAAATCCGCAGCGTGGTGATCGCCGAGGGCGTGACACATATCGGCAGCTACGCATTCGACGGAGCATCGGAGCATTATCAGCAAGGGAGTCTGGGTCATTACGACAATCTCGAAAGCGTAACCATCCCCGCCAGCGTGAAAAACGTCGGGCCGTATGTTTTTGTAGATTGCGACGCTTTAGGCGCCGTGACCTTCCCGGGAGACATCGAGAGCATCGGAACGAATGCTTTTTTTACGTGTACCAATTTGACAAGTGTCACCTTTTCCGGCGAAGTGGGTCATATCAGAGAAGAGGCTTTTTATGCCTGTGTTTCTTTGGCAAACGTTTATTTGCACGATCCCACGCCGCCGAGCCTCGATTCTCGAAATTTCTATTCTACTTATGATTATTACGACACCCTCCACGTCCCCGCCGGCAGCTTAGACGCCTACAACAACATCCCCGAGTGGCGCGACGTCTTCACCACCATCCTCGACGACTTATAAATTGAAAGTTGAAAATTGAAAGTTGAAAATGAGCTACGCACTATAAAATGTCATCCCGACAGAGCGAAGCGACGAGGGATCTACCTTATGGTAATTGAAAGTGGAAAATTGAAAATTGAAAATGAGCTACGCCCTATCTGTCATTCCGAAAGAGGCCGAAGGCCGACGAGGGATCTACCATATAGCATCTCCGCACCGCGTAGCCAAAGTTCCGCGTAGCCAATTTTCAATTTTCCACTTTCAATTTTCAATTCTTCAACTAACTTTGTCCCAAGAAAACCATCGAAGAAAATGAAGAACCAAAAAAGAACCAAAGGGACAATCTGCGTCCAGGGAGGCTGGCAGCCCAAGACGGGCGAGCCGCGAGTATTACCGATCTACCAGAGCACAACGTTCAAGTACGAGACCTCGCAGCAGATGGCCGACCTGTTCGACCTCAAGGCGGCGGGATATTTCTACACCCGTCTGCAAAACCCCACCAACGACAACGTCGCGGCCAAGATCTGCGAACTCGAAGGGGGCGTAGCCGCAATGCTCACGTCGAGCGGTCAGGCTGCCAACTACTACGCCGTGTTCAACATCTGTTCGGCCGGCGACCACTTCGTCGCCTCGTCGACGCTCTACGGCGGCACCTACAACCTCTTCGCCGTGACGATGAAAAAGATGGGCATCGAGGTAACCTTCGTCGACCCCGACGCCTCGGAGGATGAGATCGCACGGGCCTTCCGCCCCAACACGCGGCTGCTCTTCGGCGAGAGCGTAGCCAACCCCGCCCTCACTGTCTTAGACATCGAAAAATTCGCACGCATCGCCCATTCGCACGGAGTACCCCTCATAGTCGACAACACATTCCCCACCCCCATCAACTGCAACCCGTTCGACTGGGGAGCCGACATAGTCACACACTCCACCACCAAATATATGGACGGCCACGCGACCGCCGTCGGAGGAGCGATCGTCGACAGCGGCAACTTCGACTGGGCCGCCCACGCCGACAACTTTCCCGGACTAACAACCCCCGACGACTCCTACCACGGATTAGTCTACACGACTGCGTTCGGCCAAGGAGCCTACATCACCAAAGCCACCGTCCAGCTGATGCGCGACCTTGGCTCTATTCAGGCTCCCATGAACGCCTTCCTGCTCAACATAGGGCTCGAAACGCTCCACCTGCGCATGCAACGCCACTGCTCCAACGCCCAGGCCGTGGCCGAGTTCCTCGCCTCGCGCCCCGAGGTCGCGTGGGTCAGCTACCCGGGCCTCGCCGGCGACAAGTACCACGCGCTGGCCCAAAAATATATGCCCACCGGAACCTGCGGCGTGCTCACTTTCGGCCTCAAGGGCGGCCGCGAGCGCTCGGTCGAGTTCATGGACTCGCTGCGCTTCATCTCGATCGTCACCCACGTGGCCGACGCCCGCAGCTGCGTGCTGCACCCCGCCAGCCACACCCACCGCCAGCTCTCCGACCGGCAGTTGGTCGAGGCGGGAGTGCCGGCCGACCTGATCCGCTTCTCCGTAGGCATCGAAGACATCGAAGACATCCTAAACGACCTCCAACAAGCTCTTGAAAAACAGTGATTAGTGATCAGTGGTTAGTGCTAACGCGTAGCCAAAATACCGCGTTAGCACTAACCACTAATAACTAACCACTAAAATAACCCCTAAAACTATGAAAAAACTAACCCACCTAACCCTCGCCCTACTGTTAACAGTAGCCTCCTGCGCCCCGACCCCCAAGTCGACGGCCAACCTCACCCCCGAGGGCAACCTACCTCGCGCCGAGGCCTCCAACGCCGACTTCGACCCCGCCGGACTCGCCGACTTCGAGGCCGCGTTCCGTGCCGCCGAAGGCCTTGAGATTCACAGCGTCATGGTGCTGCACCACGGCCGCGTCGTGGCCGAAAAGTGGTACGCCCCGGGCGCCCCCGACGTGCCCCACGTGATGCACTCGGTCAGCAAGAGCTTCACCGCCACCGCCGTCGGATTCGCCGTCGCCGAGGGGCTCGTCAAGCTCGACGACAAGGTCGCGTCGTTCTTCCCCGACAAAGTGCCTGCCGCACCCTCGCCCCACCTCTCGACCATGACGGTGCGCAACCTGCTCACCATGTCGACCGGCCAACTGGAGCAACCCTCTCGCGCGGGACAGGATTGGATCGCCGACTTCCTCGCCGCCCCCATCGACGACACCCCGGGCGCCAACTTCCGCTACAACTCGATGGCCACGTTCATGCTCTCGGCCATAGTGCAGAAGGTGACGGGCCAAAAGATCGTCGACTACCTGCAACCCCGCCTCTTCGGGCCGCTCGCCTTCACCGGCTACCACTGGGAGGAGAGCCCCGACGGCATCAACGTCGGCGGTTGGGGCCTCTACATCAAGACCGAGGATATGGCCAAGTTCGGCCAACTCTTCCTGCAAAACGGCGTGTGGAACGGCGAGCAGCTGCTACCCGCCGGATGGGTCGAAGAGGCCTCGACCGCCAAGATCGCGTCGGGCCCCGCCGGCAACGAGACCCTCGTGAACCCCGACAGCGACTGGACGCAGGGCTACGGCTACCAGATGTGGCGCAGCCGCCACGGCGCCTATCGCGCCGACGGCGCCAACGGCCAATACATCATAGTGATCCCCGACAGCGACGCCGTCGTAGCCATCACGGCCAACGTCCGAAACATGCAGTCCGAAATCGACTTAGTCTGGGACCACCTCCTCCCCGCCCTAAAATAAGCCGGAACGCCGGCAGCGATTTTAGCTACGCAAAATTTCCGCGTTAGCAGTTCCCCTCCATTGGAGGGGTGCCCGAAGGGCGGGGTGGTTTATTGAATAGGAGAGAGCCCCCCCCGTCATTGCGAGAAGCCAAAGGCGACGAAGCAATCCATAAGACAATCACCTCACAGTGAGGTGGTTGTCTTTATTATGTCATCCCGACAGAGCCGAAGGCGACGAGGGATCTACCTTATACAATTAAGAAGTTGTTAAAAAACACATTGATTTAAATAATTGGTTATCAGCAGATTGCCGTATATTTTTCGTATCT
>JAITWH010000024.1 GCA_031285405.1 Alistipes sp. | reverse complement strand
CTCGGATATTCTACTTTCATTCTTCATGTGCTTGAGAACCATAAAGATACGAAAAATATACGGCAATCTGCTGATAACCAATTATTTAAATCAATGTGTTTTTTAACAACTTCTTAATTAAATCAGGCCGGAACTTCGACCGCAAGCCACCGACTGACAGCCCGATCGACCGACCATGTGCCGACCCCGCCGAGCAGATCGAGCGAGTAGTCGAAAGAGTCGAGAGGGTAGAGCAGGGGGTCGGATGAGTATAGCGCGTCCAACTCGTCGACAATCTCCCGCATGCGCCTCAGGTCGTCGTCCATCCGCTCGGCCCAGCCGCGCAGTTGCCGAAGTCGCGCCGACTCTTCCCCGCCGACCTCGCCCTCCGCACTGACGAGCGTACCCTCGACGGGGTCCCACTCATCGTGCCGCACTTCGTAGGGGGTGTCGATCAGCCGCGTCTCGCCGTTGCGGTCGGCCACCCACAACCACAGCCTCCCCGAGCAGTCGTCGCGCCCAAGCTCAGGCCTGAAACAAAATCCGCAACCACTCATCGCCCCGACCTTTATTGAGTGGCCGAGGTGTAGATCATCCTATACTTCACCGCCGCCGATCTCTCCGTCGCGACATCCCCGCCATCGAGCGAGTAGACATAAGACTGACCGCTGCCTGTCACCACCGCGTCCGAAGTCCAATACCCCTGCCACGGCAACACCGGAAACGCCGGGTCGAACAGGGGCGCGCCATCGTCCAGAGCTTTAAGCCACTCCCACTCCTCGACCGAGGGGATGGCGAACATTAAGCCGTCTGTCGGCACGTCGGGCAAAGTGTTGTTCCCATCTATCTCCTCCGCCGTTCTGTCCGGCACTCCGTCCCACTGGGTGTCGTGCTTCAACGCGGCGTGCATGATCGCGCTGCCGGGCTGACCGAACGGCATGTACTGCCCTCCCTGACTTAGCAGAGCGTACCCGTTTTCGTAACCCGACGGCTGATTCTCAGCTATGTTCTGTGTCTCGAACCCCCACGGAATGGCGTCGCGGTCGAGGCGGTCGATGTAGATCGTCTTGCCGTCATCCGTCACCGTCAAGGGCGAGTACTGCGTTATGGTTATCCATGGGGTTGTGGTTCCCGTGTTTTGTCCCACGAGTCTGAATGTCACATTTCTCATCCTGCCGGGGCCCAAAAACGGCTGAACATACATCTTGAAGACCCAGCTTTCACCGCCATTTCCATAGAACCAATCATTAGTGTTCTGGCCCAAATACTCCCATTCGAAGTTGCCGTGGTTGTCGTTGTTTCCGGTCTCGATAAACACAAATGGGGCGACGGGGTCTTCGTTCTCATCGCTCCACGACTGCACCTCCATATTGTACCTCCTCTGCTCCTGACCATTGCCTTCGTGCAGTTGCTCTATGACGATCATCTCCCCCGTACCATTCAAAACAAAATCCGATTCGGAGAGCTCCATATTAGCAAGATTACTATCCACCCGCCAAGTAACATCGCTCTCTGTAAGCCCCCCCCCCGACAGCACAAGCGTGAAACGATAATACACGCCACGTTGAATATCAAAGTTTTCAGTAAGATTGCCGCCAAGGAACACCCGCCAAGTCGCGGTGCCGTACTGCTTGCTGTTGTCGTCGTAGTAGTCCGCCTGCACTTCGAGATACGAGCACATCGCGGTCGCCTCCGCAGCCCAAATTGCCTCGATATTCTGCGCAACTCCGGCAGGACGCTTCCATCTCTGGTCGCCATTCGGTTCGCCCATACCTTGCATATTTTCATAAAGGAAAAGCGGCTCGACAGTTGAGCCATAGTCGACAATCTCACCACCCTCGACCGTGTAGTGTCCCCCAAGTGAACGCTGACTATCCTGGGCGACGGGCACGGTGGTACCCAAACCACTTTGTGTCGACGAAGATGCGAGATTACCCCAATTCACATCGGAGTACTCGCCGTTGACAGCCACCGCCCCGCCGTTTGCCAGAATATTTTCTTGGCCGATCAGGCCATATCTCGGAACATTGTGGAGACTCACCCTGCGCGGAGTAATCACCACCCCATAATCCAATCCTTCACCCTCGCCGGCGACGCCCTCGCCATCGGCGGCTACAATCGCCACCGTAACCATCGCCACAGTCGGCGTAAGCGCAACCTTGAGCGAGCGACCGCCTTCGTGCCCGACTTCGTTCACGTGCTCATCATACTCCTCATCTCCCTCTCCTAACTCCACACTCTCCCCAAACATCATCGGGTTGCGCCTCACCCATCCGCCGTTGCCCTCATCGCGCAAATTTCGCAACGCGCCCACAGTACTAACGTCAATTTCAGTACCATAATTGCCCACGATGAAAAAAATTGCCGTCGCGGCGTCTATCTCGTCACGCTCCTCAAACCAATCGGTCGAGAAGTGCACATTCAACTCCCCATCCTCAAAAACATACTCCACGCCACCTTCCACCTCCCCATCCGGCACCTCAAACCACAGCACCTCCGCAATGGCATCCTCATCGTCGCCCCCCTCGGCAATCGCAATGTTGATGTCGGTCAGCGTCAGGAACTCAGCCGCGTCACCCGCCGCCCGAGTACCCATATCGTTGACCATCGGGGCTGGCAGTTTGATGGTCAAATCCATCTCTCCGCCGCGCGTGGTCGGCCCCTGTTCCGCTCCGTCGTCGTAACATCCGACGAGCGCGAGCATGAATGTCGCTGCAAAGATAGCGAAAATTTCCTTTTTCATTAGGGTCGTGCAGTAAAAAAATAAAGTTCAGGGCGAAAAAAAATGTATCGAAGGGCACAAAACGCACCCCGAGTCCGCAAATGCTCAAAACTCGGGCGTCACATCCTGTATTGCCCACTCCGGAATAGACACCTCGATGCCCACCGTCTTGTATTCGATTCGAATCGGCACGAGAGCCTCCTGGGCGTCGTAGTCGATCTCGGGATGTTCGTCGAGAAACTGCCCCAGATCGAGCGCGAACACCTCTTTGCCCGTCGGGTCGGTCAGGTAAATCGTCGATCGCAGCACATCTCTCATCACGTTGTATTCGTGTACCCTGTTGTCGGCGTCGACCTGCACCCCTGGGTGGTGTGTCATGACCTCCTGCTCTTCGAACGCCTCGTTGAGCGAGGTGCGGTTTTCGAAATCGGTCCACGCGGGCAGCTCGGCATGTTGCAGCTCGACGACGGGCCCCACCGACCCATCACCTTCGGCCCTCGATGCCCCCCCCGCTCTCGACGAGGGATCGTTCTCGGTGTGGCCGAACCCCCTCAGCTCGACATACACCTCCACGTGCGACGACTTCAGCTCCACAACTCCCTCCGCGATGCCACTCGCCGGAACCGCCACCACCGACGACCCCAGATAGAGGTGGTCATGCGAGTCGGCCAGCGCGCTCCCCGTTTCGATGTCGGGATGCACCACCGGATGGTAGATTCGCGTGTCGGCAAACGTCCCTTCGTGCAGATATCTCAACTGGTCGGTGTGCGCGTTAGCCACAGCGATGGCACGATACGTCCCTCCGGCGGGCAGCGGCACGGTGGCCCTCTGCGTCAACAACTCGGTGGGGGTGAGCGGCCGTTCGACCACCACACGGTGCTGCGCGTCGAAGATATACAGGTCGAGCCGGTCTACCTTTTCGGGCAGAATCTCGGTGTCGCCGTCGCCCGTGTATGTAAAGTAGAGGACCGAGCACTCCTGCGCCCCCTCACTGACGCATCCCGCCAGCGCGGCGGCACACAGCATGATCTGGAATATCTTTGCACGCATCATCGTTCTTTGTAGTTTTGTTTTTCGTTGCGCTGTTGCGTTGTGTAGCGTTTGTAACGCTTTATTGCTGTCGCGTTGCTGCGTTGTGTAGCAATTGTAACCCTTTCACCGATTCCGGCTGCCGGCAAGCTCCACGTGTAGCGGGGGGGTAGGGAGCACCACCGGCACCGGAAAAGGAGTTTTTCGACTAATTGAACTCAGGGGTCAGACTGGGCTCGATAGTCCAAGTGGGAATCTCGACCGTCACGTTCACACAAATCTCTTCACCAACTACCCAAGGATCGGCGTCGTCGGCCGTGAACTCGAAGTCAACCTGATAGATAGCACCGGCCACAACCTCGTCGATAAGACCGTCCTCATCGCTCAGACCATAGGTTCTGACATAGCGTGGCCACATGAGCGTACCCGGAGTTGTTCCAGTCGGCAGGTCCACCTCCAGAACGATGTTGGGAACGGTGCCCGGGACGACGTTGTAGCCCCACACCGCCAAGTCATCGGATCCGGCATCCACTTCAGTATTGATACCATCGACGTACCATCCGCTCGCCGCATCCCACTCATCCACACCATCCGGAGTCGTGAAGTCGTAAACGACATCATCACCGTCGATAGTCGTGTGCGATGTGTTGTGAAGACCGATCTTGATGATATCGAGCGCCGCGAAATCACGACCACCTTCGATATTGGTATACGAAATGTTGCCGATCTCGATGCGCGCCAACATAGGCTCAACCTCGATATCGCCCGCGTCGTACACATTATATATAATACCGTCGTTGTGCTCATGCTCCTCCTCAGTGTAATCCCATTGTGAACTCCTGCCCCAAACAGGATTTTCATCCAAGTCCTGCCAATCCTCAAGTTCGAGAGCGCCGAAAGAGACATTGTCGATATCCGCCCCCACGGCAAGCGTGACATTGGTAACGGCCATCTGCGTCGCTTCTGCGGGAATCAGGTGAAACACCCACGCGCCGGGAATCACCGCATTGTCGGCATCCCTCAATTGCTCCACATTCGTGCCGGCCACCAACGCCCTGCTGGTAATAACCACGCCGTCCTCACCCGCAAAGTAGGCGACAAGATCAGCTTCGGTGGCAACAGGAATTCCATTGCCAGTAAAGTTTGCCTGCGACGCACGCGTTGCAGCCGAAGCGGCCATGTTGGCAATTGTGAGCGACACACTTTTTTTAGTGGCGGTCTCTGTAATTTTTTCGTCATTTTTCTGACACGATGCTAACATCGCAAAGGCCGCGAGAGCCACGGATAGATACTTTTTCAGGTTCATTAGGCTAAAGTTTTACTGATTAGTTTTGTTATGTTGTGAATTGTTTTACAATAAATCAGTAAATAAATTCGTTACTATTTTGCAAAATTTTAGCACACACTTAATAAAAATGTGCTATATTTGCGCCTTAACAAAGACCACAGCCCGTACTGGTTTGGCGACAAGGGCGGACTGTGGTCGGAAAGGTTGACTGAACATTCAGTCAGCTTCTGCAATATGTATCAAGGGGGTTTCGTGTCCACGGCCTCCCACGTGAAACAAATGCGTTGCAAACTTAAACAATATATTTTTCACAACAAAACAATTTGAACACAATTTTACTCACTATGTCAATAAAAAAACGCCTTGACTTGATTGTCAGAGAATTAGGATTGACCGGCAGAGCATTCGAAAGGGAGTGCGGACTGGCAAACGGCTCCTATTCGAGCATCCGCGATGGTGTCGGAGCCGAGAAGTTGAACAAAATTTTCGAGCGGTACCCGCAGATCTCGGCCGACTGGCTGCTGCGCGGAATCGGCGAAATGATGCGTCAGGATGAAAAAAGAGGCGTCCAGGAGAGTTCTGGCGCGATCTTTGAAGGGAGCAGAGAGTACAAAATCTCTCCCCTAAATACTGACGACATGAAAACAATTTTGCACCAGATGGCCAACCTTGTGTCCGGCCAGCAGCACGATCTCTCCCGCCTCATCTCCGAGGTCGAACAGAACGGCAAGCGGTCAGACCGCATCCTGAGCATCGTCGAGCAGGAGCTCGCGCGCCAAAACGGATCCTCCTACTCGCAGGACTCCGAGGCGTTCCTCCCCTCCGAGATGCCCAACAGCCGCGTGATCCACCGACACGGCAACTGACAAAACGTCACCTCCGTAACGCCCGAAAGCGCGTTCGGAACACGCTCGAAACAGAAGAGCCGGCGCCCACAAAGTGGCACCGGCTCTTGTTCGCGTCGTTACGTCTCCTGCCGCGGCCCCTCCCGACCGCCGCAGCCCTCAGCCGCAGCACCCCGCCGCAGCCCGAGACTCTACTTCCCCAAAGGAGTATACTTCATCCAGTCCACCTCCACTTCGTAGGGATATAGCGGTTTTTCAAGCGAGTTGGGGTTAGTCTGCACAGCCCAATTGTTTGTGTGCCAGAAGTTAAGGCGATACAGCGTCGGGTTCTTGGGAATGCCGCTAAACTCGGGCGTCGACCCCGTGTAGTCCCACAGCACGATCTTCTCGCCCGTCTGCGGATGCTCTATCCACCACGTCAACCTGTCGGGCAACCAGTCGAAACCGTAGGTGTAGAACCTCGCCGACGCGTCGTACCCCTCGATGGGGGCGATAGTCCGGGGCGTGTTTCCTGCCTCGTCGGTGAAGGGCGTGTTCTCGCCGTCGCCCTTTCTGTACGAGGTGTTGTACACAATCCCCTTGGCCAGATTGATGATTCGGCCGATTCTGTTCAGCGGTCGGTTGCCCGTCCACGTACCTATATATATAACCTCCGGATCGGCGATCAGCCACTCGAAGTCGATCTCGCTCAACCCGTCGGCGTTGTCGTGCGTCAGATATGTGAAGTACCCCACCACTGCCCCCACGTTGGGCTGCACCTTCGTCACGTCGGGCACCCTCAGCCTCGCCGAGTATGTCCCGAAGTGCGTCTTCTCCTTCGACACTATCTCGGGCCCGCGACCCGCACCCACGGGATCGTTGGGGTCGATGCGAAAGATCATCACGTCGGTCTCCTTCTCCGACAGCGAGCTCACCCCGGGGAAGTACCTGAAGTCGTCGCCCGTCCTGCGCGCGCTCGTGTGGAAATACTTCGAGGTCGGCCTGTCGAACTGCTCGATAAACTCTTTGTGGAACGAATCCCGTGGTTCGGGCACGTTCTGCGCGCTCACCGGCGCCGCGACCGCGAGGGCCGCGAATGTCGCGCTGGTCGCAATGGCTGTTGCAAAAAATCTGTTCATGGTCTCTATCTGTTTAGGCGGCGAAATTCTATCGCCGGTTCAAAAATAAGTAAAAAAAAGGTATTAGTGGTTAGTTATTAGTGATTAGTGGTTAGTGCTAACGCAATAAAAGGCTACGCAAAAATTTCCGCGTTAGCACTAACCACTAATCACTAACCACTAATCACTAAAATAACTATCTTTGCAAACTATGAATCACACCCCAATATACTGGCCCGATCTGCACGTCACAGTCCGTGTCGGGAGTTTCGTTCCCGCTGCTGGGGCAGGAGCTGACGCCGCCGCCGAGTTCCACGCAATGATCGAACCCGACGCCGAGGCCGAAACAGAAAAGCAGCACGAATCGGTGGCCGAGGCCATCCGCCGCCTCGCCCTGCTGCCCGAGTTGAAGGGAGCGACCCCCGTGTGGCAACGCCTCTTCGTCGCCGACGCCGCCACACAGTCCGACATCATCCCGAAAGATGACACCATCGCCACCTCGATAGTCAAGCAACCCCCGCTGAGCGGAGCGCACATCGCCGCGTGGCTCTACTTCGTGCAGGGCGCGAAAGTCACAATCGCAACCGACAAGGCGACAATAGTGCAACGCCCCCACTACACCCACCTCCACCACACCCAGCTCCACGCTCTCGCCAAAACGACCGAAACCGAAACAGAAAAGATTTTCGACGCCTACACCGAAAGCCTCGCCCACCACAACTGCACCCTCGAAAAAAACTGCGTCCGCACCTGGATTTTCGTGCGCGACGTCGACCACCGCTACGCCGCCATGGTGAGGGCCCGCGGCGAGTGCTTCGAGCGCGAGGGGCTCACCCGCACAACGCACTACATAGCCAGCACCGGCATCGAGGGCGCCCACCGCGACAGCACAACGACAGTGCTGATGGATGCTTGGGCCATCCGCGGCCTCGACCCCGCGCAGATCCGCTACCTCAAGGCGCCGAGCCACCTCAATCCGACCCACGAGTACGGAGTCACCTTCGAGCGCGGCACCGCGATCAGCTACGGCGACCGGCGACACGTCATAATCTCGGGCACGGCCAGCATCGACAACCGCGGCGAGATAGTACACCCCGACGATGTCGCGCGCCAGACCGCCCGCACCTTCGAGAACATCGGAGCGCTTTTACACGAGGCCGGTGCGGAGATGTCCGACGTCGCCTCGATGGTTGTCTACCTGCGCCGCGCCGCCGACCACGCCACCGTGCGCGACATCGTCGAGAGCCGCTGGCCCGACATTCCCCGCGTGATGGTGCTCGCCCCCGTGTGCCGCCCGGGCTGGTTGGTCGAGGTCGAGTGCATGGCGGTGGTGCAGAACGACAACAACTCCTTCAAACCCTTCTGACCCATGCGCCCACTACTGATACTCATCGCGTTTTTCATGTCGGCCTGTGCGGGAGGCGCCACCCGCCAAACCGCCACGACGACCGAGGGCACTCGCGACACCCTCCGCCACGCCACTGGCTTCGAGCTCGAACATCGCGAAGGCTACACGCTACTTTCGCTGCACGACCCGCAGCTCCCGCAAGACCAGCAAAACGAGACGACCCGATTCGCCCTCGTGCCGCGGGGAACAAATCCCGCACTTCCGCCCGACCTGCAAAAGATCGAGACCCCGGTGCGCAGCACAATCTGCATGACCTCGCTGCAGCTCTCCAACTTCATAGCCCTTGGGCGCACCGACGCCGTGGCGGGCATCACCTCCACGCGCCATCTGCAAAACCCCGAGATGCGCGCACAGATAGCCGACGGCCGAACGCACCGAATAGGCATCGAGGGCAACTTCGACAACGAGGTGATCATGGCCATCGACCCCGACCTGATAATAATCTCGCCCTACAAGCGCGGCGGCTACGACGCCCTGCGCGAGGTGGGCATCCCGCTGCTGCCCCATTTCGGCTATCAGGAGACCACGCCGTTGGGGCAGGCCGAGTGGATCAAGTGCGTGGGCGAACTGCTGGGCCGCCGCGCCGAGGCCGACTCGCTCTTCGCCGCCATCGAACAGCGCTACAACGCGTTATGCACCCTCGCCGCGGGAGTAAAAACACGCCCAACGGTGCTGTCGGGCGAGCTGCGCAGCGGCAATTGGTACGCCGTTGGTGGCGACAGCTACCTCGCCCGCCTGTTTCGCGACGCCGGCGCCGACTACTTTTTGGCCGACGATCCGCACGCCGGAGGGGTGGTGCTCGACTTCGAAAGCGTCTACGCCTCGGCCTCGGGTGCGCGCTACTGGCGCATACTCAATAGCTTCGACGGCGACTTTTCCTACGACGCCTTGCGCGCCGAGGATGACCGCTACGCCGACTTTCGGGCGTGGCGCGACCGCGGAATAGTCTACTGCAACATGGCCGAGGTGCCCTTCTACGAGAACACGCCCGTAGAGCCCGACGTGGTGCTGGCCGACCTCATCGCCGCCTTCCACCCCGAGTTGCTGCCGGGCCGCACACCTGTATATTATCGCCTGCTGAGATGAAGCGAAGGGGTTGGTTGATGCCTGCGTTGGGCGCTGCGATCGTCGTGCTGGGAGTTGCCAACCTGCTTCTGGGCTCGGTCGATATCCCTTTTCGCGCGGTGCTCGATATCCTCTTCGGGGGGGGCGACGACACCTCGGAGGTGTGGCGCAACATAGTCCTAAAGTCCCGCCTGCCACAAACCCTCACAGCGTTAGTCGCCGGAGCGGGCCTCGCCGTGAGCGGCCTTGAGATGCAGACTGTTTTCCGAAATCCGCTGGCCGGCCCATCGGTGCTGGGCATCAGCTCGGGCGCGAGTCTGGGTGTCGCGTGCGTGGTGTTGGTGTCGGGAGCGGGGGGACACGCGCTCAGCCGCATGGGATATTTCGGCAACATGGCAATGACGATCGCGGCGATCGGCGGGGCGTTGGCGGTGATGGCGCTCATCGCGTGGGTGTCGCAGCGGGTGCGGGGCAACGTGACGCTGCTGATCATCGGCGTGATGATCGGCTACGTGGCCAACGCGGTGATCGGCGTGTTGAAGTTTTTCAGCGTCGAGGAGGAGATTCGCGCCTATGTGATCTGGGGTCTGGGCAGCTTCGCGCGGGTGTCGGGCGACCAGGTGATGTTCTTCGTGGCGGCCATGTGCGTGCTGCTGCCGTTGTCGCTGCTGCTCACCAAGACGCTGAACCTGATGCTGTTGGGCGACGGCTACGCACGCAATCTGGGGCTCGACGTCCGGCGCGCGCGACTCGTCGTGATCGCCCTGTCGGGGGTGCTGACGGCTGTGGTGACGGCCTACTGCGGGCCGGTGATGTTCCTCGGGCTGGCTGTGCCGCACCTGTGTCGCGGACTCTTCGCCACCTCCGACCATCGCGTGCTCACCCCCGCGTCGATGCTGTGCGGGGCGGCGTTGGCTCTGCTGTGCAACCTGATAGCGCGCGCCCCCGGGTTCGAAGGGGTGCTGCCGGTCAACTCGGTGACGGCGCTGATCGGCGCGCCGGTGGTGATGTGGGTGCTGTTTCGCAAACGTAAAAACGACTTCGCGGAGTGATGGCGATTCACATAGAGAATCTGACGATCGGTTACCGACGTAGACGCGATGCGAAAGTTGTCGCCCGCGGACTGAGCGCGTCTGTGCCGAGCGGCGAGCTGACCTGCCTGTTGGGGCAAAACGGGGTGGGGAAGTCGACCCTGCTGCGCACCCTGTCGGCGTTCCAACCCCCTCTGGAGGGGCGCGTATCGCTGCTCGGCCGGCCTTTGGAGAGCTATTCGATCGCCGAACTTTCGCGAACGATCGGGGTGGTGCTAACAGAAAAGAGCGACCTCAGCAACATGACGGTCAGGGAGTTGGTGGGTCTCGGCCGCACGCCCTACATGGGTTTTTGGGGTCGGCTCTCTCGCGAAGACCTGCTGCGGGTCGACGAGGCGTTGGCGCTCACCGGCATCACCGCTTTACGCGACCGCATGATACAGACCCTCTCCGACGGCGAGCGGCAAAAAGCAATGATAGCCAAAGCGTTGGCCCAGCAGACGCCGCTCATTTTTCTGGACGAGCCCACGGCGTTCCTCGACTTTCCGAGCAAGGTCGAGACGATGCACCTGCTGCGCCGCCTCACCCGCGACACGGGCCGCACGATCCTCCTCTCGACCCACGACCTCGAACTCGCGCTGCGCATGGCCGACCGGCTCTGCGTCATGAAGGAGGGGCTGCGGGTCGGAACTCTCGACGAACTCTCGGCCGACGGCACGATGGCGGCGTTCTTTGCCGACCGCGGCATCGGCTTCGATCCCTCGCGAAAAGCCTATACCTTATAAGTGGTTAGTGATAAGTGATTAGTGGTTAGTGCTACGCGGCACTTAGCTACGCGGCACTTAGTTATGCAGAAAAGTTGCGCGTTAGCACTAACCACTAATCACTAACAACTAATCACTAACTTCAGGGATCATCATCATCGTCAGCCGTCCCTCGGGAAGCAGTGGTGAGCAATGTTTGTGGCAGGCGGCGACCAGCGCGGGCATAAACAGCGCGCGGTCGGGGGCGGAGAGGCCGGTCCACAGTTCGCGCGCGAGGGTCATGCGACCGATGAGCTCCGCCGCCCCGCGCGAACATCCGGCCCCGAGGGCAAGCTGTGCGAGAAATTCCCGATTCATAGTGACGCCGCGGCTGTGGGTGTCCAAATGTCCCTCGGCCAGCTTCACCGCCTTGCCGATCATGATGCCCAGCGCGACCTCGGCGAACCCCGCGCGTGAGGCGGCACGCAGCGTTTCGCCCACAAAGTTGCCGTAGTGGACGAACGCCTGGGGCGGCAGGTCGGGGAACTTGCTCCGCACGGCGGCCTCGCTCCGCGCGCCCGAACTGATCACGAGTGTCGGGCATCCGACGGCCCGCGCCACGTCGACCGCGCGCTCGACGGACTCGACGAACGCCTCGTTGGAGAAGGGTCGCACGATGCCCGAGGTGCCGATTATCGAGATGCCGCCCGTTATGCCAAATCGTTGATTGAGCGTCTTTTGCGCCAGTTCAGCGCCGTCCTTTACAGATATCGTGACCTCGGCCCGCGTCGTGCCGAGCATGGCGAAATTTTCGCGGATCATCTCTCTCGGCGCGGGATTTATGGCCGGCTCGCCCACCTCGATCCCCAGCCCGAGCAGCGTCACGCACCCCACACCCTCGCCTTGCAAAAATCGAATGCCCTCTGCGCCGTTGCGGCTGAGCGAAACGCACGCCGTGATTTCGCAACCGTTCGTCACATCGGGGTCGTCGCCCGCATCCTTGACAACCGTCGCTTCGGCCGAAAAGCCTGCCGCAGAGACAGACATGCGCAAGACCGGCAGCCGCACCCGCTCGCCACCCGGCAGCACAACCTCCACCTCGCGCAAAACCTCGCCGAACATCAATCCCCTCAGCGCAGCGCACGCCGCCGCCGTAGCGCAAGTACCTGTCGTGTAGCCACTTCGCAGCTCGAACCACCCGGGCAGCAGCTCCTCGATGCGCCGCCGCAGCCCCGCCTCGGTGTAGACCGTGTGACGCGCCAACCCCTCCGGCAGCGCGGGCCGCCGCACGACATACAACGGAATTCCGAGCTCACGCGCCGCCGCCACCTTATCGTGCAGGCCGCCCGACGCGCCGCTCTCTTTCGTGAGAATCGCATCGGGAGCCTCGCGTCGCAGCACCTCGATCTCGGGTTCGCCCTCGCGATAGAAGAGCAGCCCCTCGCGCGGAAAACCACACGACAGAGCTTCGGCGATCGACTCCGGACGATCCAAAACGCGAAACCGACACTCGCGCCCCCCGTCGCCGCAATCCCAAAACTCGCGCAATCGAGGGATCGTCCGCACCCCCGTGAGCGCCAGCAGCCGCCGCACCCCCGCAGCCTCCAGTCGCGCCACGGCGTCGTCGTAGTCGTCGCACCAAGTCACGTCGGGCAGCTCGCCGACCCCGCGCCGCTCGTACCTCACGACCGGAATCGCGCACGCCGCACCCGCCGCGGCAGCCGTCTCGTGCACCCCTCGGGCAAACGGATGGGTCGCGTCGACAATCAGCCGCACCCCCTCGCGCCGGCACAGCTCCTCCGCATCCGAAGCGGTCAGCGCACCAGTGAGCCGCACACCGCCCTGAATCTCAACTTGTTGCGCAGCCGTCAAAGTCGAATAAAAATAACGCGCCCCCCCCTCGGCAACCACCTTCACCGCCGCTCGCCCCTCGGTAGTGCCGCCAAAAATCAGTATCCGCGCCCCGTCGCGAGTCATGGCCGAAAAATGTGCTTGAACTCGTGCGAGTAGAGTCGCGAAAGTCCTGCGCGGTTGCCGATCGCCTCGCCCACGACGATCATCGTGGTGAGTGTCAGCCCGTTGTCATCAACAATCTCGGCCAGGTTGCGCAGCTCGCCGCGCCAGATCCGTTGGTCGGGCCAAGTCAGATGGTGACACACGGCGACGGGGGTCTCGGGCGGGTAGTGCTCCAGCAGCTGCTCCTGCACCTCGCCCGCGATGCCGGCCGAGAGGAATATGCACATCGTCGACCGCGAGCGCGCCAACTCGCCCAACCTTTCGCGAGGGGGCATCGGCGTGCGGCCCTCTCCGCGTGTCAAGACGATGGTCTGCACCTTTTCCGGAATCGTGAATTGCGAGCGCAGCTCGGCGGCGGCGGCCTGGAACGACGAGATTCCCGGGGTGATGTGGTAGCTCATCCGGTGGCGGTCGAAGTAGTTCATCTGCTCCTGAATCGCGCCGTAGATGCACGGGTCGCCGGTGTGGAGCCGCACCACGAGGCCGCCGCGGTCGTACGCGCCGCGCATCAGCTCGAACTGCTCTTCGAGGGTCATCGACGCCGAAGAACACACTGTGGCAGAAGGCTTTGCGCAGGCGGTCACCTCGCGCGGCACGAGGCTTCCGGCGTACAACACGAGGTCGGCTTGTTGCAGGAATTCGCGGCCGCGCACCGATATCAGGTCGGGGTCTCCCGGGCCGGCGCCTACAATCTCGATGTGACCTCGCCTTGCGGTCGTTGCGTTTTCGGCCACGGCGAAGGTGAAGTCCGAGCCCGTCACAAGGGCGCGTTTTTGTTTCTCGACGAGCAGCTCGCCGCCGTGTGCGCTTTTTCGCGCCGCAGCTTCAGCCACGCTTGGCGAACCGGTCGCGGCGCGCGCTTTTTCGGAGGGGTTGGGCACCTCGATGTCGGCCAGCTCCTGGGCGCTCCACACGTCGCACTCCGCCCCGAAACTGCGGCACAACGCCTCCAAGAGTTGCTCGTCCCGCTTCAGCTCGATGGTCGCGACGGTGCCCACGGCCTCGGGCAGCAGTCCCGCTTCACGCAGCGTGCGACTGATCTCGGCGGCGACCCCCTCCGTCGAGGCGCCGCGACGGCAACCCATACCAAGCGTCAGCACCGGCGGGACGAAGCGCAACACTGGCACGGCGCGCACCCCGATATCGCGCGGCGAGAGCGAGATAACCAACTCTGTGTCAGCAGGAATCTCCGCCTCGCGAAAGCATACCGAAACGTGCGGCGGCGCGGTCGATTAGAGGTGCCACGCCCCACGATCGCGAATCCCCAGAAGCAGCGCCGTCGGCCGCCCGCCCACGAATCGGGCGATGATCTCGTTCATCGTCGCCCCCTCGCACGAGGTGCGCCACCCGAATCGCGCGCCCAGCGTATCGAGCGGCCAGAGCCCCGCGCGGTCGCTCAGAGTGGTGACAACGGCCTCGGCGCCAAGCAGTTCCGCAAGCCGTCGCGCGAGTTCGTTCGCCCCGCCCACGTGGCCCGACACGACCGGCACAACCCAACGGCCCGACGAGTCGATGCACACCACGGCGGGGTCGGAGTGCTTGTCGACGAGGTGCGGCGCGATCGAACGGACGCAAATCCCCACCGCCCCGACAAAGACCCAGGCGTCGAACCTCGCGAAACTCCCGTCGAGTGCAGCCAACGAAAGCATCTCAGCATCAAGAGTTTCGGCCACGCGACGGGCAATATGTTCGCCCGCGGGCGAGATGTTTATTACGGCAGTTTGCATGTCTTGCAGATTTCAATTGGGTTGTGTTCATCGACGGCAATTCGCATGCCGGTCACGGCAGAAAGTCCGGCAGCCGCGCACGCCGCCTCGAATCGCGAGCGGCTCTCGTCCGTCACCGAGTTGAAGACTATCCGGCCACCCTCCGCAAGCAGCGACGCCACCCGCGCGACGATCTCCTCCAACCGTCCGCTGTGGCCGCCGATGAAGACCGCGTCGGGTCGAGGCAGCGCACATAAATCGCACGCGAGAAAGTCGCCGATGTGCGTCTCGATGCCCTGGGCAGCGTGGCGGCGCGAGTTGACCTCCATGAGTCGCGCCCCCTCGGGCCGCACCTCGAACGCGTGAATCCCCAAGTGCGGGAATCGCAGCCGCGCCTCGATCGAAACCGAGCCGGTGCAGAAGCCCACGTCCCAAAACGTGCGCGCCTGCCCGAGCCCCAGCATCGACAGCGCGGCGAGGCGCACGGGCATCTTGGTGATCATCGCGGGGCGCCCGTCCAAGGGTTCGAACTCGGCGTCGGGAATGCCGAACGGACGCGGGCGCGGCTCGCCGTGTACTATCACGCAGTTGGGCGCGGCGAAATTTCCGAGTGCCGCCGCCGAAAGCGTGAGTTGCGAAACCCGCTCCCCGTCGCGGTTGCCGAGACGTTCGCCGGCAATCATCGCGTAGCCCGTGTAGCCGAATTCGCTCATGCGGCGCGCGATGGCGGCGGGGGTGTGCGTGCGGTCGGTGAGGATGCCGATCTTGGGCGCACCCTCGATGAGCGCGCGGTCGAGCTCGCCCCACGGACGCCCCGTGAGCGACACGATTCGCATGTCGTGGTAGGGCATCACGACGCGGTGGGCGAGGGTCTGCAGCGAGTTCATGGCGGGGTGGATCGTGAGCTCGGCGGCAGGCAGGCGGCGCTGCACCGTGGCGGCGAATCCGAAAAACAGGGGGTCGCCACTTGCGAAGACCACGATGTGATCATGCCCCTCGTACTGCCGAAACACATCGTCCAACGGCGTCGCAATGTCGATCCACAGCGCCCCCTCGGGCAGCAGCGCGGCGACCAGCTCGCGATGGCGGCGACCTCCCGAGAATATGCGGACGGCGGCGATCTCGGCCAACACCTCTTCCGCGAGGCGCGGCGTCTGCTCATCGGCCAACCCTATGAATGTGAACCTCATACGTCGCGGCCCGGGCGCAGCTCCGCGGCGTCGTTGAATGTGAGGGCGGCGTTGACGAGGGTAGCGGCGAGGTTGCTGCCTCCCTTGCGCCCCTCGACTATGACTCGCGGAAATCCGCCCAACGGCTTGAGCATCAGCTTCGACTCCTCGACGTGAACGAACCCCACCGGTGCCGCGATCACCCCCGCCGGTCGCGCCTCGCCGCGCCGCACCAATCGGCACAGCTCCATCAGCGCCGTGGGGGCGTTGCCGAAGACGTAGAGCGCGTCGGGGAGCTCCGAGGCCGCGAGTCGGATGCCGGCCTGGGTGCGGGTGATGTCGTGCGCGGCGGCCATCTCGGCCACCCGCGGGTCGTGCAGATAGCACCTCACCTCGATGCCGAGACGCTCCAGCGCCCCTTTTCGGATGCCCGCCGCCACCATCGTTACATCGGTAACTATTGTTTTGACAACGCCGCTGCTCAGCTTTTCGTACAGCTCCTCGACAGCGCCGCCGGATGTCCACAGCAGCCGCTCCATCTCGAAGTCGGCGGTGGTGTGGATGGCGTGCAGCAGGGCCCATTTATGCCCGGGCTCGATGCGCTCGGGTCGGCTCAGCTCGCGCTCGATTGTTGCGAAACTCCGCATCATGATCTGCTGACCCACACCCGACGCCCCCTCGGTCTCGGTCGCGCGATAGTAGCCGCGCGGAGTGACGAACCGCCCGTCGGCAGTGTACGATTGCGAGTTGCCGATCAGCACCACGGTGAACATGTCGATCGCCTCGGGGTCGAGCTCCTCCAATGTTGTCAGATGCACCTCCTCATCGTCGCGCCCCGCCTGCCTCACGTAGCCGACGGGTGTCGCCGGCGAGCGCCCCTCCAAGAAGAGCTCCCGAAGGCGCGGCAGTTGCCAATACCTGCCCGAGCTGCGCGGGTTGTAGACCGCCGTCACGAAGTCGCCCTCGACCGCCGCGCGGATCCTCCGTTCGATCACCTCCCACGGGGTCATCAGGTCGGAGAGCGACACCACGCAGAAGTCGTGGCCCACCGGAGAGCCCAGCAGCGCCGCCGCCTTTTGGAACGCGCTGATGCCCGGCACCACCTCGATCTCAAGGTCGGCGAGCCCCAGTTCGCGCGCCATCTCGCAGATGAGCGGTGCCATGCCGTAGATGCCCGCGTCGCCCGACGAGATGACGCACACGTCGTTGCCCTCCTGCGCGAGTCGAATCGCCTCCTCGGCGCGCTCCCTTTCGCGCCTCATGCCGGTGTCGACACATCGCGCGTCGGGGCGCAGGTGGGGTTCGATGAACTGGAAGTAGTATTTGTAGCCCACCACGACGTCGGCCTCGCGCACCGCCCTGAGCGCGGCGGGGGTCATGTCGTCCGCCGAGCCCGGGCCGATGCCTGCAATTGTGATTTTCATCTCACAAAAGTAGCAATTTATTTATAAGCGTATGCCTAACGAGAAGTAGAACGTGCGTCCGGGAGAGAGGGTGGAGTAGGGCGACATTGTGGTGGCGCCGTTGCCCGATGCGTTGACGTAGTGCATGTAGGCGGGGCGGTCGTCGCGGTAATCGAACAGGTTGTCGACGCCGATGGCCGGAGAGAGGATCACCCCCCCGAGGCTGAACGTGTGGGTGGTGTGGAGATCCCACAACGAGTAGGCGGGCGCGTCGCCGATGCGCGGCGTGTAGGTGGTGGAGTAGCGCGACCCGCGGATCTGCCCCCCGAGGTCGACACCCAGACGGTAGCGACCCCAAGTCTTGTTCCACTGCGCCGACAACGCACCCGAGTGGGGGATCAGTTTGTCTAAACGATCGTCGGCACCCTCGGCGGCGGAGAGGTTGCGGCCGTCGGTGTAGCTGTACGACCCCTGCACGCTGAAGCCCGCCCCCAACAACGCACGGGCACGCAGAGTTGCTCCGGCCACTCGGGCGCGGTCGATGTTGCTGCGCTTCTTGATGATGTTGCTGGTGACGTCGGGGCCGTAGAGCTGCTGATAGCGGGCGAGCTCGGCGTCCGACACCTCGAACGACGAGACCTCGACCTTGTCCCTGAGCGAGTTGATGTAGCCAGTCGCCGAGAGGGTCAACCAGTCGGTGGAGTACTCGGCGCCGAACGATCCGTAGCTGCTCTTCTCGGGCTTCAAGTCTTCGTTGCCGATGGTGAGGTCGCCGTTGCGGCTCACGAAAAATGTGTGGATGTCGGAGAGGGTCGGGGTTTTATATCCGTTGGCAAACGACGCGCGCAGACGCCACCCCCCCACGGAGTACATCAACGCCGCCGAGGGAGTCGCATGGCTGCCCAACTTCTCGTGATGCAGATAGCGCGCGGCGACGACGGCCTTCCAGTTGCGATGCAGGCGCAACTCGTCCTGGGCGAAAACAGACAACGTGTAGTTGGAGATCGCGCCGGGCAAGGTGGCCGAGGTGGAGATGAAGTCGTCCAACCGATCGTCGAGATACTCCACCCCCGCCGAGAGACGATGCGCGCGACCCAGAGCGAAGACCCCCTTCAGAGTCGCCTGATAGAACTTAGTCGCTATGCGGGTCTCCTCGTCGCCCACTCGAAAGTCTCCCGTCTCGCGAGTGTAGGCGTACTTCGATGAGTAGTTGTCGGAGTGGAAGTCGGCGTGCAGTGACATCTTTTCCGAGGCGACGTAGCTCAGTCCCGCGCCGTAGGTGTAGTTGTTGTGCAACATGTTGTAGTTGTACGATGTCTCGCGCCCATCGAGAGTGAGTGGGCGATCCTGCTTGTAGTCGTACCACGACCCCTCGGCGTAGGCGCTCAGGCGGTCGGTGAAGTCGTAGGTGAATCGCTGCGAGGCGACGTCGGAACGTGTGGCGAACGAGGCCAGACGCGAGGTCGGCACCAACTCGCCGGCGGCGTTCTCCTCCATCGGGTTGAGCAGCCAGCCGCCCGACTGCTGATGATTGACGGAGGTGTGGATGCCCAGACGGCCCTCCTTGCCGTCGAGATCGACCGACTGTTCGTAGCGGCCGTGGTTGCGCACAGTGCTTTGGATCGAGAGTTCGACACCCGAGCCTCCGCCATCGTCGGTGATGATGTTGACCACTCCGGCTATCGCGTCGGAGCCGTAGAGGGTCGATGCCGCGCCGTCGAGAATCTCGATGCGGCGCACGTTGGCCATGTCGATGCGCGACAGGTCGGGGGCGTCGGCGCCGCTGCCTATCATGCGTCGGCCGTTGACCATGAAGAGGATGTAGTTGCCTTCGAGGCCGTTCATCGTCATGGTGTTGCCCATCGTGCTGAGGGGCGTGATCGAAAACGAGGGGTCGAGCTTCAACAGCGCCCCTTCGAGGGTTGTGACTCCGGCGGCCTGAAGCTCGTCGCCGGTGAGAACTGTGACGGCGATGGGCGCGTCGCTCAGACGATGCAGGGTGCCGGTGCCGGTCACCACAACGGGGTCGATCGAGACCCTCGTGTCATCTTCGATTTGTGATTGGTTTTGCAGCTGCTGCTGCGTTTGGGTTTGGGGTTGGGTTTGTTGCGTTTGCGCCTCGGCGAGTTGTTGTGCAGAGACGGGCGCGAACGATGCGGTGGCGGCGACTAAGGCCGACAGGATTTGAAACAGGGGTTTCATAACTCAATTTAAGTTTTTAAAAAAAGGTTTGTGTGTGCGACGCGCATGCCTTTTCCCCGAGGTCGCAGCGTCATTAATAACTCATCGTGGCAGGTTTCCTGACTCGACCCTGTGGATGCTGCCTTCCCGTCGTCGCGAGCGACAGTGGCTTGAGATGGCATCCATCATTGCGCAGTGGGTCTCACAGTAGCGGGCACTGCTCCGGAATTTCACCGGATTCCCTCTTTATGCCGACGCGAGTGTCGTGCCGGCATCACCTCGATGCGGGGGCAAATGTAATACATTGAAGAGGCGTTGTCAAGACCCTGAGGCAATTTTCTTTCGATTTTGTTTCGATTTTGTTTCGCAATCGCGGCTGGGCGTGGGTGAAACGCTGAAAAAAAATTATTAGTGGTTAGTTGTTAGTGATAAGTGGTTAGTGCTGACGCGATTGGGGTATAACTAAGTTTTTAGTTACATAACTAAATCTTTAGTTATAGGCGTTTCGCGTAGCTAAAATCGCTGCGGCCGTTGCCGCCTAACCACTAATTTTCGCGCCGCGTAGCACTAACCACTAATCACTAACAACTAACAACTAATTTACTATCTTTGTAGCTATGTTCAGCTCGTTTCTGATAGGCGCGGCCACCTCGGGCAGCGGAAAGACGACCCTCACGCTGGGGCTGTTGCGTGCCTTGGCGCGCAGGGGCCTCGTCGTGCAGCCCTTCAAGTGCGGGCCCGACTACATCGACCCGATGTTTCATCGCCTGGCGACTTCGGCTGCGAGTGTTTCGTGTGCGGAGAGCGTCAATCTCGACCTGTGGATGGGCTCCGAGGAGCATGTGCGCGAACTCTTTGCGAGATACGGTGCCGATGCCGATGTGTGTGTTACAGAGGGAGTTATGGGGCTGTTCGATGGCTGGCGGACGAGCGAAGGGAGCAGCGCCGAGGTCGCGCGGGTGCTCGGGCTGCCGATTGTGTTGGTGGTCGACGCGCGGGCGACGGGCTACTCTGTGGCGCCGCTGCTGTTCGGCTTCAAAAATTTTCGCCCCGAGGCGACGATCGCGGGGGTGATTTTCAATCGCGTGGGGTCGCCGTCGCACTATGCGCACCTTGCCGAGGCGGCGCGCGACGCGGGGATCGAGACGCTGGGTTGGTTGCCCAGGTGCGACGATTTTTCGGCGCCGTCGCGCTATCTGGGGCTCTCGATCGAGGGGATCGAGCGCTTTTCGTCGACCATCGACGCTATCGCCGACGCCGTGGAGCGGCATGTCGACATCGAACGTTTGCTGGAGTTGACCCAGCAGCCGCGGCCCCCAAAAGCGACGAAGTGTGACAAAGGAGACACTTTGCAGATAGCGGTGGCGAGGGACGAGGCCTTCAACTTCACCTATCTCGCCAACCTCGATCGACTCGGAGAGCTGGGCCGGCTCACCTTTTTTTCGCCGCTGAGCGACGCCGCGCCGCCCGAGGGGGCAGACCTTATATATCTGCCCGGGGGCTATCCCGAGCTCTTCGCCGACCGGTTGTCCGACAACCTCACGATGCGCGAGGCGATTCGCGACTACGCCGAGAGGGGGGGGAGGATTCTGGCCGAGTGCGGAGGGATGCTCTATCTGTGTCGCTCGTTGGACGGTCGACCGATGTGCGGCGTGCTGCCTCTGGAGGGTTCGATGGAGGGGGCGAAGCTCCACTTGGGCTATCGCGAAGTGCATTACGGAGGGCTGCGACTGAGGGGCCACGAGTTCCACTACTCGCACACGACGGGCGAGGCAGACTCGGCAGGCGGGATGGCCTCGGTGGCGCGGCAGTTCACGGCGCGGGGAGCGGAGGTCGCCACGCCGCTGTACCGACACAAAAACGTGATCGCCGGCTACACCCACCTCTACTGGGCCGAGTCGGGCGGGACGCTGGAATGGTTTGATTAACAGAGATATGGCTACAAGAATATATACCCGCGGGGGCGACGACGGCACGACGGGAACGCATGGCGGCGGCTCAAGGGTCGCGAAGGACGATCCGCGCATCGAGGCGGTGGGTTCGCTCGACGAGGTGAACTGCCTGCTGGGCGTGGTGCGGTCGCTGCTGCCGGCTTCGGACGAGCGGCAGGTTGTGCTGCACAGGCTGCAGCGCGAGATGATGGTGGCGATGAGCCTCGTGTGTACCCCCTCGGCGCGGCGCGGCGAGAACCCCAACGTGTGCGACCCCGAGATCGTGAAGTGGTGCGAGGGCGAGATCGACGCGCGGATGGCGGCGTGCCCCGATCGCGACTTTTTCGTGCTGCCGGGCGGGACTGCCGTGTCGGCGCAGCTGCAACTTGCGAGGGCTGTGACGCGACGGGCCGAGCGCAGACTCTGGACGCTGCACAGCATCGACCCCCTGCCCGACGAGATTTTGCGATTTGTCAACCGGCTTTCGGATCTGCTTTTCGCAATGGCGCGGGGCGAGATGGCGGGTTGCGGCCGCGGCGAGGAGTTGTGGCAGGCGTTCGCATATAAAAATCGTCGGAAGCCATGAAACCGAAACAGTTTCTGAGACCTGTAATGCTCGCGGGGACGGGCAGCGACGTCGGTAAGAGCGTGCTGGCCACCGCGTTGTGTCGCATTTTTCGGCAGGACGGATTCACGCCCGCACCCTTCAAGGCGCAGAACATGGCGCTCAACTCGGCCGTCACGCGCGAGGGGGGCGAGATGGGGCGCGCGCAGGCGGTGCAGGCCGAGGCGGCGGGGGTCGAGCCACACACAGACATGAACCCCGTGCTGCTGAAACCCTCGTCGGACAGCACGTCGCAGGTGATCGTCGGCGGGCGGGCCGTGGGCAATCGCAACGCGTGGGAGTACTTTCGCGGCGAGGGTCGGGAGCTGCTGCGCGCCGAGGCCCACGCGGCGTTCGACAGAGTGGCGTCTCGATTCAATCCGGTAGTGCTCGAAGGGGCGGGCAGCATCACCGAGCTCAACCTGCGCGAGGGCGACATAGTGAACATGTCGATGGCGCGGTATGCCGACGCGGCGGTTGTGTTGGTGGCCGACATCGACCGCGGGGGGGTGTTCGCGTCGCTTTACGGGTCGGTCGTGCTGCAAACTCCCGAGGACAGGGCGCGGATTCGCGGCATCATCGTCAACAAATTTCGGGGCGACATGCGACTGTTCGACGACGGGCGGCGCATGATCGAGGAGCTGTGCGGCGTGCCGGTTCTTGGCGTGGTGCCATATTTTACAGGCATCGCTATCGAGGCCGAGGACTCGGTGGTGCTTGCGGGGAAGCGTTTTCGGGCGGAGGTCGGGTCGGGGCGTGTGAACATTGCAGTGGTGGCGCTCGGCCGCATCTCCAACTTCACCGACTTCGACACGTTGGAGCGCGACGGGCGGGTACACCTATATTATACGGCCGAGCCGGAGGAGCTGCTGCGCGCCAACATCATCGTTGTGCCGGGCAGCAAATCGACGCTCGACGATCTCGACCGGTTGTGGCGCAGTGGTGCGGCGCAGGCGATAGTGCAGGCTTGGCAGGGTGGGGCGACGGTGTTGGGAATTTGCGGCGGGTACCAGATGCTGGGGCGCGAGGTGCGTGATCCCGAGGGGGTCGAGGGGGGGCTTTCGGAGGTCGCAGGGCTTGGGTTGCTGCCGGTATCGACAGTTATGAGTGGGGATAAGGTGGTGAGGCAGAGGCGGTTTCGCTTGAGTGGCAGCGGCGGTGGGCTGGAGTGCAGCGGCTACGAGATTCACAACGGGCGCACCGAGGTTGGGGGTGGCGAGGCTTTGGCGGTGCTGGATGACGGGGTGCCGGAGGGGTGTCGCGTGCAGGGTGCGAGCGGGGTTTCGGGCAGCGCGATGGGGACGTATTTGCATGGGATATTGGACAATGCGCCGTTCATCGAGATGCTTTTGGCGCCCTTTTCGGG
>JAITWH010000013.1 GCA_031285405.1 Alistipes sp. | reverse complement strand
GGGGGGGGGGGGGGTGGGGGGGGTGGGGGTGGGGTTTGCGGGGCTGTTTGGGGGGTTGGTTGTGGGGTTTTCGGGGTTGTTTTGGGGGTTGGTTGGGGGGTTGTTTTCGGGGGTGTAGGGGGCTGTGACTATGTTTCCGAGGGTGTTGGCGATGCGGTAGGGGTCGGCGTAGACGCGGCCGAGCGAGTTGGCCGTGGCCGAGGTCGGGGTGCCGCGGCGCGCCAGGAAGTCCATCTCGTCGCGCGCGAGAGAGGTGTCGCGGGTCGGGTAGCGGCCGCTTAGGTATAACTCTTTGAAAATTTGGTGGTTAGGGTGTGGGGGTTGGAGTTGCGGGGTCTCGACTCGCGGGGTTTTGAGCTGCTGGTTGTTGGCCGGCTGGTTTTCGGACTGCGGGGTTTCGGACTGCGTGCTCTCGACTTGCGAGCCTTCGATCAGCAGGGTTTCGGCCTTCGGGTCGTTGGGCTGCAGGTTTTCGGACTGCGGGTTTTCGGACTGCGAGCTCTCGATGCGCGAGTTTTCGCTCAGCAGGGTTTCGGCCTTCGGGCTGTTGGTCAGCGAGTTTTCGTTCAGCGGGTTTGCGGACTGCGAGCCCTCGATCAGCGAGCTCTCGACGCGGTAGCCCTCGGCCGCGAAAATGGCCCTGAGCAGCGTTGCGACGTGGATGAAGGGGTGGTAGTCGTCGCTGGTGAGCACTTTGGTCGCGGGGAGCGCCCTGCCCGAGCTGTGGTCCCTTCGTATCGGGCGGCGAGATACGGGGAGGAATCTTACGGGGGTTGGGGCGGTCTTGGGGGTCTCGGAGGCTTCGGCTTCGGGGGTCTCGGCTTCGGGGGCTTCGGGGGCTTCGGATTCGGGGGTCTTGGCTTCGGCGATCTCGGGGGCTTCGGCTTCGGAGGTTTCGGGGATTTCGGGGGTTTCGGAAACCTCGGCTTCGGGGGTCTCGGAGGTTTCGGAGACCTCGGCTTCGGGGGCTTCGGGGGTCTCGGGGGTCTCCGAGTTGTTGAGTATTTCGGGGCTGTTGGGCAGGCCGGACGTCCAACTCGATGAGATCGTCTTTGCGTCTAAGGTTGCGCTCCATAGGGGGGCGGCGCTCTCGGGGGTGTTCACGACAGAGCTGTTCGATGCGGATGCGGCGGACGTGGCGGTGGGGGCGGGGGTGTTTTCTGTGTGCGCGGGGGTGTTGGCGGCGGGAATCGGCAGCGAGGAGAGTGAGCGGGACATCGCGCCGGCGACCCAACTTTTTGCCGCGCCGATGATGTGGATTTCGTAAAATCCTTGCGTCTCGTCAAAATCATAAATATCTGAAAAAGTGCTTGTTAGAGCAGAGATAGGCATTTTTTTGAGGGTGCGCTCGGAGGCGCATTCGGGGCTGCGTTCGGCGCGGCTCAGGGTCAGCGGGCCCTCGATCAGGATGCAGCCCTCGTGTTCGACGCGGCCGATGTGCGACGTGGCGTTGAAGCGGTCGCGGCCGTGGGGATCGGCGGCGTGGCGGAAAATTGCGTCGTTGGTCGGCGTCGCGGGCAGGCGCAGCGTGCGGGTGAAGCCGGTGCGCGAAAGTGACGGGTCGGTGATCGAACCCATTGTTAGCGAGAGTGTTATCTCGCTATCAGGGGCGGTGTCGGCTTTTTTGTTGTCTATGAAAAGTTCCATTTTTTGGGGTTTTTGAGGGGGTTTGAGGGTTGCTGTGAGGGGGTGTGATTTTGCTCCGTAAGGGTATTTCAGGGTACTTGTGGTTTGTAAGTGCTTTTAAGGGTCTTCTGAGTGTTTTTCTGTTTTTGCACTCCGTTTGGTGGTGGCGTGTTTTGTCTGGATTTTAGAATTTTCGGGAGATGTTGGGTGAGATGGGGAAGAGGGTTATCGCTATTGTAGTAGGTTTGGTGGGTGATATTGTGGTTTCACCTGGGGCTACTTCGACCTGCTCGAACTGCGAGCCATCGACTGTCCAGACTGCCGGCGATGAGAAAATTTCAGACAACCACTCCGCAGTCAGTACGTCGCATGGGCCGGAGAGCAGTCTCGCAGATTGGCGCGACGCGGTCGACACGGTGCGGGGGCCAGAGGAGGTTTCAATGGTGGCGTGAGAGCCGCCCGAGCGCAATTCGTCGGCCGTGGGGAAGGTGTGGTAGTCGACGGCGCCGAAGCGGTTGACCCATGCTAAACGCCTGCCGGTCTGCGTGTTATGGTCGACAATGTAGCGTCGCTGCAGCGTGCGGTCGGTGAAGCCCGATTCGGAGAGCTGCAGCCGCACCGTGAATTCGGTGAGCTCCTCCGGTGGCACGCCGGTTAATGCGCTGAATGAACGAGAGATAGCATCGGTGTCGACCACCGCCGAGAGGATGCCCGGGGCGTTGCGGCGGCCGATCGAGAGGTCGGTGTAGGTGGTGCCGCCGTGGCTGAAATCGACCACCGCCGAGACCGTATCTTGCGATGTAACAGGCAGTTCGTCGAACTCTCCGAGGGCGATTCGGACCGTCGGCGGCGCGGCCGAAAGCAGCGTGTTGGGCGGCGCGTCCTCGGTGCCGGCGCACAGCATCACCGACTCCGACCGGAAGCCCGCCGGTGCCGAAATGTAGCAGGTCGCCGTACGGCCCGCGCCGATGTGGAGCCCCGCGCCGAGGCCGCAAAGAGGGGTCGGGGTCAGCAGTCGACGGGCGTAGGGGGCGATGTTGAGCGAGGCTGTGCTCAGGGATTCGTCGATGATTATGTCGTTGAATAGTAGCGAGTTATACGGTTCGATCGGCATCGCGTAGAGGCGTTTGACGCCGAGGGGTTCGGGGCGCGAGGGCGAGAGGATTTCGATGTCGACGCCGCCCGACGGGATGCCGGCGAGGGCGAAACATGCGGGGCAGAATGCCGATGCGTAATTCGGGGGTGAGGTGGTTATGGTCATGATGCTAAGTTGTTTTTGGTCAATGATTTGGCGGTGTTGGCGGTGGTTTGGGATTGATGGTTTGGGGATTGGAGATTGGTTGGTGGTTTGTGGTTGCGGTTGCGGTTGTGGTTGTGGATCGGTTGGTTGGTTGGTTGGTTGGTTTTGGAGGGCTGGGGGTTGGGGGCGGCGCGGGGTTTTTCGATTGCTAATTAATTACGTACCATGTCGTTACGTCGCAGGTAAGGGTGACGGATGTTTCGCCGTGGACGGTGAGCGAGCCGCGGGAAGAGGTGCAGCGGATGGCCGAAACGGAGCATACTTCGGGGCTGTCGGAGAGCGCGGTTGCGACCTTAAGTGCGTCGTCCTCAATGCTTTGCCACGTCGATGAGGGTTGCGTGTCGGGCAGCGACATCAGGTGCAGCGTGAGGCGCCACGTCACCTCGCCCTCGCGGCGGCCGGTTTTGCGTCGCACCTCGGGCGGGAGGAGCCACGCCGCGGGGTAGAGGCGCACGGTGCCGTTTGCGAGGCGCTCCTCGCCGGTGTGGAACGAGTAGCCGCGTGCCGTGACGGCTTGGTGCACAATGGCCGTAAGTTTCTTGCTGTCAATTTGTTGACAGGAGGCTTGGGATTGTTCGAGTGTCATGAGGGAGTCGGGTTTTGGGGGCTTGGAGAGATTTGGATTCGGGTGATTGGGGGCTTTTTTCGGGTGGCTTTTTTGGGGAGAGGACGGGTTTGGAGAGAGGGCGGCTCAGTTTGAGGGTTGGTTTTGGAGCCAGCTTTGGAGTCGGCTTTGGTAGGGTGGTTGGAGAGTCGGTTTGGGAGTCGGTTGGGAGTTGATTTTCAGATCGGTTTCGAGTTGTTTTTGGCGGTCGGTTTTCTGATTATTTTCGTGATGTTTTTTGCGGCAGCTTTGAGTTTATTGCATGCTATTTCCAAGCTGTTATTCGCTTGTAATCAGGATGATGGCATCATTTTAAGAAGCGACCGAAGTTCGCTCACGATGCTCATCATGAGGTCGATGTTGCGGTTTTCGCGGCGCAGTCCAGCGGTGAATTCGCACACGGAACCGAGGGCGCGGTTGACGTCGGAGATGACCGATTTGCGCGTCACATGTCGTTTGACGGTCGGGCTCGGGCCTGCAAGGTGTCGGCTCGGAGGGGAGGAGCAAAATTGACCTAAGGAGTTTCGGCTCCGGCCTGCGACGCTTCGGCCCCTCCGGCTTGCAATGTTTTGGTTCTGATCTGCAACGTTTTGGCTCTGGCCTGCGACATTTCGGCCCGGACGGGAGGAGCAAAATTGGCCGGCGGCGTTGCGCGCGGGGAGGCGCCGTTTCGGAGTCGAGTCGGCAAGGTTTCGGGTTGGGACGATGCCCGTGACGGTCGGCTGACCGTTTCGTGTTAGTCTGATACTCATGATGTTGTGTGGTTTTAAGGATTTTTAAGGTTTGGGGTTGTGTTTGCAATAATTAACGTAAGGGTGTTTAAGGGTGATAAGGGTTGTGTGTGCCTTTTTCGCATGTTTTTACGCCTTTTTCGGAGGCAAAATGCGTGCGAGGTCGCAATGTTTTTGGGGACTGGCAGGTCTCCGGAGACCCTGTGAGTTTGCGGGATTTTAACCCCGTTTGAGATTTGTGGGACTGAAGTCCAGTTTGAGGTTTTTGGCGAGGGGCGCGAGTCCTCTCTTGAAGTTCGCGGGACTGAAGTCCCATTTGTGGTTCGCGGGATTGAGTGCCCGTTTTGAGATTTGCGAGACGGTTGTCCCTTTTTGAGTTTTTCGGGGTTGGAGCCCCTTCGATTTTTTTTTGGGTGTTTTTGAGGTGTTTTTTGGGTTTGGGAAAACTCCGTTTTTTTGTTGGTGGCCGCCGTGATCAGACCGAGAAAAATTCGCCGGTTTGACGGTGCAAACATAGCACATCGACACCCCCTTTGTCAAGAGGGTAAGGCGATTTTTTTGCAATTTTTTTTTCGGGAAGAGGCCAGCACGCCAACGTTGTACACTGACAGTGAGCCTATTACGGCATGAAAATTATTTTTGCTTTTTATGCTATTTTTTGCAAAAAAAGCAGTATCTTTGGCGCCGACCGACGCAAAACATCCTCCGCGAGGTCGAAAAATCGCCGCCGAAATTGGCCCGATTTCCCAGTCGTGAACACAAAAATTGACGAGCAAAAAACGCCCGTTTTCCTACCTAATTAATACAAAAAAATTGACGAAAATCCCCCCGTTAACACAGAAAATTCGATGGAATTGGCGATTGGGATGCAGAACTGAACAGCAAGGTGTTGGTGTTGGTTTTGGTGTTGGTGTTGGTTTTAATCTCAAGCCAACATAATCCGGTAGAATTAAGAGTTAAGGAGATCAATGGCGGCGGCCAAAGACAGCGGCATATGGCTCATAATCAGCGATATGCGACACAGCCAACGAAATCAGCCGCAGAGTTAGCGATAATCTCCGGCAACAGGATTCGCGGCAGAGACAGCATCGTTAGCCGCAGGATCAACAGAGTCAACAGAGAAATTAGCTGCGGAATTGGCGGAACCTGCCGCGGAACCTGCATCGAAACCGGCGGCAGAACCGACATTCGAATCTGCGGAATCGGCGGCAGAATCAACAGAATCAACGGAGTCAACGGCCAAATCCGCCGCCCGCAAAGCCGCCGAAACAGCCTCAGAGACAGACACTTCGCTACGAATAACGACCGCCTTGGGAAACTGACCGATGACGCGTCCGCACAGCGCCACAGCATCGGTGCGATCGACAAAACCGCCCGCCTCGACCCGAAAATATGGGCTCTCGTAGCTCACCGTGACCGCCACGCCCGGGTGTGCCTCGCGAAATTGGCGCGCCACCGACCGCGCACTCTCGCCGGCGCTCTGGCTGTTGTCGCGAAACAGACTCACGCCGTACACCGTCATCGTGGCGCGATGCGGCGCGGCATCGGCACATCGAATCGCCGCCGCGGCGTCGGCCTGTTCGCGAACCTCGATGCGCGCGCCCGACGTAAATTCTGGACGCGACAACTCTTCTCGCACGCGTGCAACGCCCTGTGTGTGAGGTGTTTGCGCTTGCACGCCGATCGCCGTCCAAAGCAGCAAAATCGCTATGATTGCACGTTTCATGTCGGGACAAAGGTAGTGCAAGCCGAGCGCAATCGCAAATTTATTTGCAGATTGCTGAGGCGCAGCCTATCTAAAACGAGCGTAGCGAAGCTAAAGATAACGAAAAAATAGTTGTTATTGATTAGTGGTTAGTGCTAACGCGGTAAAAAAGCTACGTTATGCTGGGGTTACGCAGAAAAGTTTCTTAATTTTCCAAAAAATCCGTTATACGAGCCAACGGAATGCCTCGTTTTTCAATTTTTCGACGACCGATGCGCGCCTCGACATCGACCGTAAGCCCCTCTGGATCGCGCCGCAAACGCTCCTGAACCGACATAAGGCCCGTCAGCGAGACGTTTTCGAGCTCCAACTCCCACCACACATGCGCGATCGCACCGCCCGCGGGAATCGTAACGGGTCGCGTGAGCACCGCCGACGCCAACTCACGATCGTCGTAACACACTGTGAATCGGGCACTTTCGATCGTAAAGTCGCGCTGACCATCGTTCCGCGCCGTTGCCTCACCCGACACACGAGTGAGACCCGTGATGGTCGGTTGCCCCACCTCGATGAGCGAAACTTTCGCCGCAGGGTTGCAGCCGGTCAGAGTTGTTGTCAAGGCTGCCGTCACGACAATAACCGCCACAAGCTCAACTAAATACAATAATTTTTTCATGATTTTTCTGCTATATATATATAGGCCACGCCAAAGGTCAGGCGGCGGATTCGTACGCTCGCGAACCCTGCTTCACGCAACATTTCAGTGAAAACTTCAGGCGTCGGAAACGAGTCGACCGAGCGAGGCAGGTAGGTGTAGGCGCCCGCGCTGCGCGACACCAATCGTCCCGCGAACGGCAGCACTCGGTGAAAATAGATGCGATACAGCCATCCGAAAACGGGCGTCCGAGGCTCCGAAAACTCCAATATGAAACAGCGGCCGCCGGACTTCAATACACGACACATCTCACTGAGTCCCAACGACATATCACCGAAATTGCGCACCCCAAAAGCCACCGTCACACAGTCAAATCGTTGGGCTTCGAAGTCGAGCGCCTCCGCATCGCCTACCTGCAAATTTATTTGGCTCATGAAGCGTCCGCGAGAACTTTTTTTACTCGTGATGTTTTTGCGCGCGATCTTTTCACGCCCAATGGCCAACATTTTTTCAGAAATATCGACGCCAAGGATACGCACAGGCGCCCCTGTAAGTGTATTTAAGTGTCCTGTCGCAGCCACCCCATCAGACGCCTGCCCGTACGTTTTTGCATACCTTTTGTCATACGATTTGTCACATGCCCCACCAAAGGGCAGTTTACGCGCCATTTCGACGGCGAGAGCGATGGCCATATCGCCGGTTCCGGTGGCGACATCGAGTATCCGAATTTCTTCAACGGCATGGGATGCATAATTCTCAGCCAATCGCCTGTCTTTCAAATTAATACATTGCCAACTATCCAAAAGCCGAGATTTCAGAAAACTAACAGCCGCACGGACTGTCTTTCTGCGCCACGAATGGTCGACACCGAGCGACAACAGATGGTTCAGCGCATCGTAGGTGGGGGCAATGTCGTTGAACATCCCCGTCACCATCTCTTTTTTCGAATCGGTATTGCCCTGATTCTCAGTTATTTTCTTCGACGCTTCCATCTTTTAAAAAATCATCCAAATTTACAGATTTTTTCACCCATCAGTCGCTCATCAGTCGCCACCCCACCCTACTGATAACGAACTGATTCCGAAGGAGTTACCCGACTAACAATGGTGGTAGGAAGAATCATCGCGGCAACGATAACCGCCATCGAGCCGACGTTCAGCGCGATGATCCACCACCAATCGAGCGCCACGGGCACCTGCGACAGGAAGTAGCCCTCAGCGTCCAACTTCAGAAAACCCCACCGTCCCTGAGCCAGCGCGCCGACAATCCCGAAAAAATTCCCAAACATCAGCCCCCACGCCACGATCACCGCCGCGCGCATCACAAAAATCCGCCTCACAGCCCCGTTTCGCATGCCTAACGTCTTGAGAATCCCGATCATACGGATGCGCTCCAGCACCACGATCAGCAGCGCCGAGGTCATGCTCACCAGCGCCACCACGATCATGATCGCGATGATGACGGCGGCGTTGACGTCGTGCGTCGCGAGCCAGTCGAACAGCTGCGGAAAGTCGCCCGCCACCGATCGCACCATCAGCGGCGGCTCGCCGGTATCGTACGGCCGCGCCGCCTCCACAACCCGCTCTTCGAACTCGTCCAACCCCTGCAAACCGCGCCCCAGGCCCGCCTGGCCGCCCTTCAAGCCCGATCGATCAGCCCGATCTCCGTCCGAAACTCCACCCCGACCATCGAGCCCACCGTCAGAATCTCCCTCCGAAGCCCCACCAAAAACACCCCCCAGAAAAGCACCAAGACCCGAATCGCTATCACTAACATCCGCCAAAAACACCTCATACCCGGCGACTTGCCCCGCCGTCCAACGATTAAGTCGCTGAACATTAGCGATATCCGTGATCGCAAACGTGTCGTCCATCTCGCCCAAGCCCGACGAAAACAGCCCGCACACACGAAACCGATCGCGCCGCGGCGGCCTGTCGGCGCTCACAAACAGCATCTCGACCCTGTCGTCGACCTCCAGCCGCAGCACACGCGCCACCGCGGCCGAAATCAAAATATCTTTATGACGCACCGCGCCGCCGCCACCTCCGCTGCCATCACCGCCATCAGCACCCGAACCGCCCCCATCGCCCCCCAAGTCGCCCTCTGCAACAATCCGAGGCAACTCCCCAGCCACCAAACACCCCGCAAAAAACGACAAATCATACCCCGCCCCGACCCCCTTGTGCACCACGCCGCGCGGCGCCTCGGCGGGCTTCATCAGCCCCCCCTGCAGCGCATACGGCGCCACCGACCGCACACCCGGAATATCAGCCAGAGCAGCCTCCAGGCCCGCCGACAGCTCGATCGGATCGCTCTCGACAGAGCCGCCATAGTCCAACGCCTGCACTCGCAGGTGGCCCGTGAAGGCGGCGATCTTGCCGGTGATCTCGCCCCGAAAACCCATTATCACGGCCACGGCAACAATCATCACGGCCAACGACACCGCCACCGTCGCCACCGCAATGCGCACCATCACCCCGCCTCCGGCGTTCCGGCCGCCGCCGCGACTGCCACTACTACCTGCCGACGGATCCTTTCTGCGTAGCAAAAATCCGCCGCTGGCGTTCCGGCCCTGCCCCATCCGCCGCGCAAGAAACAATTCTATATTAAGTTTCGCCATGCCACACAAAAGTACAATAAAAAACCGAAAAAGGGAGACGCCATCCCGCGCCCCCCCTTTATTCAAACACTCCTACTATATAATAGGTATGCCTGTTACTCGTAGCTAACCTCGATAACCCTGGTGTTGTTATCATCCTCCACGGTGATCTTCGTCACGAATCCCTCGGAGTCATACACCACGGAACTTTCTCTGACTTCGCCGTCACTACTTCCGCCCTCTTTCGTAACACTGCTGATCATGTGCTGACTACGCTTGCCGAGAAGGCCGAAGTAAGCCGGAATATCGCTGAAAAAGCCGTCGAGGAACTCAAAGATAAACGCGTTCAGGTCGAGGTTGCACAACAGATTGTTCGCCCACGACGAGTTGTAGCGCACGTTATTGGTCACACCTGCGGGAGCCCCATTCTCGTCGAGCCAGTTGTGCCTGACGGCGGTTTGGTTGCCTCCGCTCCAAGTCATGGCCATATCCTCTTCATAGTCGGGGATATTGATCTTGTCGAGGAAACCGTTGTTGTAGGTGATGGTTGCCCTTTCGCTTCCGACCTCCACACTCTCTACCGCGCCGGCCGAGTTCAGCCTGAAGACGTAACCGTTATCCCCGTCGGAGAACTCAACGGTCACAGTCCTGCCACCGTCGCTGTATGCAAAAGAGGTGACGTAGTCATCGTTCGTCATGCTGACAACGCGACCGTTGGAGTCGTAGCTGAAGTTCACGAAGCTTTCGTTTTCGTACTCGCCGGTGGTGACCGAGTGAATGCTGCTAACATAGCGCATGTCTCCGCTGGGAGCAGGAGTGTCGCCGCCGCCGTTGTTACCGCCACCGTTGTTTCCTCCGTTGTCGTCGTCGTCGCCGCCGATTGTGCAGGCGGACATTGCCATCGCCACGAGGGCGAACATAAATAGTTTTTTCATGCTTGAAATTTTGTTTGGTGTTAGTTGGTATTAGTTGATGTTAGTTGGTGCCACGAAAATTTGTTCAGTGAAATTTCAGTCCAGTCGGAAACATTTCGGTCGGGCCGTCGAGCCCGAAATCAGAACCGGAATCCCAACATAAAACGATTGGAGAGAAGCCGCACCGGAATTTTGCCGGCACCCTCATCCTCGTCATCATCATCGCCACCAACGATCCACGACATGTCCGAGCTGCCGTTGCGCGCTTCGATGCCAAGTGTGATAAAGCGATACGAAACCTCCAGACCACCAGTGACATAGCCCGTGTAGCCCGCCATCACATCGTCGAAACCGCCGTGGGGGGTGATCGCCGTCGCCGAGGGGGCGTAGTGAACGTAGACGCGCGCGTGGAGCCTGTCGATGGGGGTGACTGTGATCGACGGGCCGATCTGCATGCCGATGTTGGCCATCAGCGCCCGATCGTCCATGCTCCCGCCCTCTTCGTCGTCGCCGTAGCCGTAGTTGCCGACCTTGAAGGTGGCCGCCTGAATGTCCAAGTAGCTGAAGTCGAGGCCAAAGCGCACCATGCCGGCCAGCGGACGCCGATTGTTGAACACAAACGTGGAGCCGAACTCGATGGCGCCGCCCGCGTTCGACCTAAGGTTGGTCCCAAACTCGGGCTCGATGCCCTGCGAGGCGTACCCCAGCCTGATGTAGTGACGCTTGATACGTTTCGCAAGGCGAGTGACGTTGACCTCGCCGTCGCCATCGACTTCGATATCGACATCGCCCCCGTTCTTCTGCGCCGAAGCGACTGAATTCTCGCTACTTTGCGAGAACGAAACTGAATTTTCGCCACTTCGCGAAAACGAGACCGAGCCTCCGTTCTCCTGTGCAAACGCAGCAACGCTCCCCGCCAGGAGGGCGAGGACGACAAGTAAAGATTTTTTCATTTGTGTGAAAGTTTAGAAAAGTTTGGGTAAATTACTAAAAATAAGCTTTTTAGCTTGGGCTTAAGCAACGTACAAAAATAGAACAAATACCCGTCATCGCAAAAAATTAGGATAAAATGTAATATCTTTGAACAAAATCTGAACTCGATGAACAAACAGACAACGGAGAGACGAACGGCCCTAATCACGGGAGCCACCTCGGGAATAGGCGAGGCGACGGCCCTGCTGTTGGCGGCCGAGGGTTGGCGCCTCATCGTGACGGGCCGCCGAGCCGAACGACTCAAACTCCTCAAACAGAAGCTCAAACAGGCCCACGACACCGACGTGCTCACCCTCGCCTTCGACGTGCGCGACCAGCGTCAGGTGACCTCGTCGCTCGGCACGCTCTCCGAGGGTTGGCGCGGCATCGACCTGCTGGTCAACAACGCCGGACTCGCCGCCGGCATGGAGCACTTGGACGCCGGCGACACTGTCGACTGGGAGCAGATGATCGACACCAACATCAAGGGGCTGCTCTACGTCACGCGCACCGTCGCCCCGATGATGATCGAGCGCGGCGGCGGCCACATCGTCAACCTCGGTTCTATCGCCGGTCGACAGGTCTACGAAAACGGCGCCGTCTACTGCGCGACCAAGCACGCCGTCAACGCCATCTCGCAGGGCATGCGCATCGACATGTTGAAGCACGGCATCCGCGTGACGGAGATTCGCCCGGGCATGGTCGAGACCGAATTTTCGCAAGTGCGTTTCCACGGCGACACGGCGCGCGCGGCGGCGGTCTACACGGGGGTCGAGGCGCTCTCGGCCGACGACATCGCCCAGACGGTGCTGTGGGCCGTCAACCGCCCGCCCCACGTCAACATCGACGACATTACCATCACACCTCGACAACAAGCTAATGCCTATTACACGAACAGAACAGTGGTTAGTGATTAGTGGTTAGTGCTACGCGTTAAAAAAAATTGCGCGTTAGCACTAACCACTGATTTTTGCGCCGCGTAGCACTAACCACTAATCACTAATAACTAACAACTAAAAAAATGGATTACACAACCCTAATGACCACCCGCACCTTCGAGGTGCTATTGATAATCGCAATCGGGCTGATCGGGCTTTTGGTGCAGTGGCGCCTGAAGCACGTGTTCGACAAATACTCGCGCGTGCCGTTCGCCCTCTCGGGTCGCGAGGTGGCGGAGCGCATGCTGCGCGACAACGGCATCACCGACGTGCAGGTAATCTCGACCCCCGGGCGCCTGACCGACCACTTCGATCCGCGCAACCGCACGGTCAACCTTTCGGAGGCTGTGTTCGCAAGTCGCAGCATCGCGGCGGCGGCGGTCGCGGCCCATGAGTGCGGCCACGCCATTCAGCATGCTCAGGGTTACGCCCCGCTGAAGATGCGTTCGGCGCTCGTGCCGCTCATCCAGCTCTCGTCGCAGTGGTCGTTCATCGTGATCCTCATCGGCATCGCGGTGATCAACACCCTGCCGGCGGTCTACTGGCTGGGCATCGCGATGATCGCGTCGGCGGCCCTGTTCTCGATCGTGACGCTGCCGGTGGAGTACAACGCGTCGCACCGCGCCATGAGGTGGCTCACCGAGAGCGGCACGCTGCACGGCGAAGAGGTGTTCCAGGCACAGACTGCCCTCTCGTGGGCCGCCCGCACCTACCTTGTCGCAGCGCTCAGCGCCGTCGCAACGCTGCTCTACTACCTTAGCTTTCGAAGACGGTAATCATGAATCATAAATCATGAATCGGCTACGCAAAATAATATACGTGCGAAGCACACCTGAATTCATGATTCATAATTCATGATTCATGATTAAAAATAATTCTCAACGAAATGGAGCACATACCTGAAGGCTGCATCTGGGACCTCGACCGCACCCTGATGCTCGCTATAAACGGCGGTTGGGGCGCGGTGTGGGACGGATTTTGGTGGCTCGTGTCGCAGCCGTGGGTGTGGCTGCCGCTGTTCGTTGCGACGGTGTGGACGATGTGCCGACAGTTGGGCACGCGGCGCATGTGGGTGGCGATGGGATTGGTGATTTTGGGGCTGGCGCTGGCCGACCAGACCGCCAACTTCTTCAAGCGCAACACCCCCAAGTATCGCCCGACGCACACGCAGCTGATGTGGGACGGGGCGCCATACAGCGAGCAGATCCACACGACGCACAACCTCTTCACGGGTCGCGAATATCGCGGCGGCAACTTCGGCACTGTGTCGGGTCACGCGGCGACGGCGATGGTGATCGCGCTGACGGCGGCGGGGATAATTCGTCGCCGATGGTATTCGTTTGCTGCGGGGGCCTACGTCGCGCTCACCTGCATGTCGCGCCTCTACTTGGGCGTCCACTTTCCGTTGGACATCCTCTTCGGCCTCACCGCCGGCACGCTGCTGGGGCTTGCGATGCTGAGACTTTGGCGAGCGACAATGAAAATCATGAATCATGAATCATGAATTATGAATCATGAATCGCGGAATTTTTTATGTCTGCGGCAGAGCCGCAGATTATATGCGTGCAAAGCACACCCCGATTCATGATTCCTGATTCATTATTCCTGATTAAAAAAAACAATTAAAGAGATGAAGCATTTCACAAACGTAAAAGACATCGGCGACCTTAGCGCCGCAGTGGCGGAGGCGCTGGAGGTCAAGCGCGATCGCTACGCCTTCACACACTTGGGGCGCAACAAGACCCTCGTGATGATATTTTTCAACTCGTCGCTCCGCACGCGCCTGTCGACGCAGAAGGCGGCGCAGAATCTGGGCATGAACGTGATGGTCTTAGACATCGCGCAGGGGGCGTGGAAACTCGAAACCGAGCGCGGCGTCATCATGGACGGCGACAGGCCCGAGCATCTGTTGGAGGCGGTGCCCGTCATCGGGTCGTACTGCGACGTGATCGGCGTGCGGTCGTTCGCGCAGTTCGAGAGCAAGGCCGACGACTACGGCGAGCGGGTGCTCACTCAGTTCATCGAGCACTCGGGCCGACCGGTAGTGAGCATGGAGGCCGCCACGAGGCACCCGCTCCAGAGCTTCGCCGACCTGATCACAATCGAGGAGCACAAGCGCACCGCGCGACCAAAGGTTGTTTTGACGTGGGCGCCCCACCCTCGCGCGTTGCCGCAGGCGGTGCCCAACTCGTTTGCCGAGTGGATGAACGCCACGGACTACGATTTCGTCATCACCCACCCCGAGGGGTACGAGCTGGCGCCCGAGTTTGTAGGTTCGGCGCGCGTCGAGTACGACCAACGGCGGGCGTTCGAGGGGGCCGACTTCATCTACGCCAAGAACTGGGCCGCCTACTCCGACCCCAACTACGGGCGCATTTTGAGCACCGATCGCGCATGGACGGTCGACGCCGAGAAGATGGCCTTGACCAACGACGCATTTTTCATGCACTGCCTGCCGGTGCGCCGCGGCATGATCGTCACCGACGAGGTGATCGAAAGCCCGAGGTCGATCGTCATCCCCGAGGCAGCCAATCGTGAAATCTCTGCTCAGGTTGTTCTTAAAAGAATACTTCTTTCAATTAAGAATTAAGAATTAAGAATTAAGAATTAGACTACGCGCAACAATAAAAAAGGCTCCCGAATCGGGAGCCTTTTTTATTTAAAAATCACGAATTAAACCTACTGAACCGATTCAATTCTTAATTCTTAATTTTTAATTCTTAATTACCCAAGGAACCCAAGAAGGATCCCCGCCGCAACCGCCGATCCGATGACGCCGGCCACGTTGGGCCCCATCGCGTGCATCAACAGGTGGTTGGTCTTGTCGTAGTGCTGACCCACCTCCTGCGACACGCGCGCGGCATCGGGCACGGCCGACACACCCGCGTTGCCGATCATCGGGTTGATCTTGTTGCCCTCCTTGAGGAACAGGTTCAGGAACTTGACGTACGACACACCCGCCGTGGTAGCCACCACGAACGACAGCGCACCGAGACCGAACACAGTCACCGAACGAGCCGTGAGGAAGGTGTCGGCCTGGGTCGAAGCACCCACGGTGAGCCCGATCAGGATCGTCACGATGTCGATCAGCGGACCGCCGGCGGTAGTTGCCAGGCGCTTCGTCACACCGCTCTCCTTCAACAGGTTACCGAAGAACAACATACCCAGCAGCGGCAGACCCGACGGAACGAGGAAACAGGTCATCAGGAAGCCGATGATCGGGAAGAGCATCTTCTCGGTCGACGACACCGCGCGCGGCGGCTTCATCTTGATGCGGCGCTCCTTGTCTGTCGTGAGCATCTTCATGATGGGCGGCTGGATGAGCGGCACGAGGGCCATGTACGAGTAGGCGGCGATCGCGATCGCACCCATCAGGTCAGGAGCAAGCTTCGACGAGAGGAAGATAGCCGTGGGGCCGTCCGCCCCGCCGATGATGCCGATGGCACCTGCCTCGGCCGCGGTGAAGAGACCCGTCGCCAGCGCCAACATGTAGGCCCCGAAGATACCGAACTGCGCCGCGGCGCCGATTGTGATCAACTTGGGGTTCGACAGCAGGGCCGAGAAGTCGGTCATCGCACCGATGCCGAGAAAGATCAGCGGCGGGTAGACCCCCTTGATCACCCCGAAATAGAGGTAGCTCAACACCGATCCCTCTTCGTAGATCCCGATGCCGAGGCCCGGGAAGAAGGGTATGTTACCAACCAGCACCCCGAATCCGATGGGCACCAGCAGCATGGGTTCCCACTTCTTGGCGATACCGAGGTAGAGGAAAATCAGACCGATGACGATCATGATTCCGTGCCCGGGGGTCGCGTTGTGGAACCCGGTGAACGTCCAGAACGTTTGCATGTTTTCGGCGATGAACGAGCCGAACCCACTGCTTTGCAAGAAATTCAACATAAGCCTACTCGATCGTTAAAAGTACGTCGCCCTCCAGCACCGAGTCGCCCTGACGCTTGACGATGCTTCTGATGACACCGGCTTTGTTGGCGTCGATGTTGTTCTCCATCTTCATGGCTTCGAGCACCATGAGCAGCTGACCCGCGCTGACGGTGTCGCCCTCGCGCACCTTCACGTCGAGGATCACACCCGGCAGCGGGCTCTTGAGGGGAGTTGCGCTGCCGCCGGCCGGAGCCGACTGGTCGATGCGCGCGGGGCTCACGGGAGCCGTCGCCGAGTAGGTCGCCGGAGCGACGTGCACGGGTTTCGGGGGCATCGGTTTGAGCAGCGTCTTGCTCTGCACCTCGACATCGTAGTTGGTGCCGTTGACCGCGACCTTGGCGATGCTGCCTTCGACACTGTTCACGGCAACCTCGTAGTCGTTCCCGTTGATCTTGAATTTATAATCTTTTGCCATAACTTTTTTTAATTGAAAGTTGAAAGTTAAAAATTGAAAGTGAGCTACGCGTCCCCTATTTCTTCGTGGGCATCGCGGGAATACCGTGAATTTTCGAGCTCCAGGGCGAGTAGACCCTGCTGGCTCGGTTGATGGTGATGACGGTGGTCTCGTTGATGTGTCGCTCCTCCTGATACATTCTCAGGGCGAGGCCGATGGCGGCCGCCTCCTCTTCGAACTTGTCGCCCACCGATCCCGACTTGAGTTTGGGAGCGGCGGCTGTGGCAACAGCGGCGGGAGCGGCGTTCTTCCTCTCCTCCAGACGCACCATCATGATACCGAAGCCCTTGAGCACAAAGAAGATGAGCAGCAGCGCGGAGAACACAACCGACATTGCGATGATCGCCATCACGACACCCGCGGGGTCGCGCTGCAGAAACAGTTCGGCCTTGGGCACAGCCGACACCGTCTCGTTTGTCGAGGCGGGGGTTGTGCGCGGCAGGGCCATAATCTCGGAGGGCGACACACCGTCCTTCGACATGTAGCCCATCGACACGTCGGGCCGCTGGGCCGCGGGGTCGATGGCGAACTCGTCGATCACGATCTTGCTGCCGCTGTACAGGGTGATCTTGGTCGCCCCTTGCAGCGTGAAGTTGGTGTAGAACGTACCCTTGGTGTCGGTACCTTCGCAGAAGAAGACCAGATATGTCCGCGCGTGCATCACGGTGTTGGGGTCGCTCGACGGAATCGTGTAGAGAGTCTCCTTGCCGCTGGCGTCGGTCACGCCGAGGTAGCACGACGCGACGTTGAGCACCTCGTAGCCCGTGTTGAAGAGCTCGATCCACGACGAACGGTGGCCGTAGTCGTCCATGTAGTTGTTTTGGTTCTCTACAAGGACCTCGTTTATTCTCACGTTGTTGATCCCCTGCGCCGATGCTCCGGCGGCAAAGAGAGCGACAACCAATGTTAAAAGTATCCTTCTCATAAGCTTACAAAGGAATGTTGGAGTGTTTTTTGGCAGGATTGGCCAGACGCTTGGTCGCGAGCGACTGCAGCGCGCGAATTACCCTGAAGCGGGTGTTGCGCGGCTCGATCACGTCGTCGATGTATCCCTGCTTGGCGGCCTGATAGGGGTTCGAGAACTTGTCGGAGTACTCTTTCTCCTTTTCGGCGATGAACTTGGCCCTCTCTTCGGGCTTGTCTTCGAGCGCGGCTATCTCCTTGGCGTAGAGCACCTCGACGGCGCCGCTGGCACCCATCACAGCGATCTCGGCAGTGGGCCAAGCGTAGTTGATGTCGCCCCTGATGTGCTTCGACGACATCACGATGTAGGCGCCGCCATAGGATTTGCGCAGCGTGACCGTTACCTTGGGCACGGTTGCCTCGCAGTAGGCGAACAGCAGCTTTGCGCCGTGGGTGATGACGCCGCCATACTCTTGACCCGTTCCCGGCAGGAAGCCCGGCACGTCGACGAAGGTGACGATGGGAATGTTGAACGCGTCGCAGAACCTCACGAACCTCGCCGCCTTTCTCGAAGCGTTGATGTCGAGAACGCCCGCCATATACTTGGGCTGGTTGGCGATGATGCCCACGCTCTGACCGTTGAGCCTTGCGAAGCAGGTGATGATGTTCTTGGCAAACGTCTCGTGCGTTTCGAGAATGTCGCCGTTGTCGACCACCGCGCGGATCACCTCGAACATGTCGTAAGGTTTGTTGGGACTGTCGGGGATGATCGCGTTGAGCGAATCTTCCAACCTGTCGACCGGATCGTTGCACACCGTCAGCGGAGCATCCTCCATGTTGTTCTGCGGCATGAAGCTGAGCAACTTGCGCATCAGCTCGAACCCTTCCTCCTCGGTGTCGACCGCCAGATGTGCCACACCGCTCTTGGTGGTGTGCATCGAGGCGCCGCCCAACTGCTCCTGCGTTACATCCTCGCCCGTGACGGTCTTAACGACCTTGGGGCCGGTGAGGAACATATAGCTGGTGTTCTTCTTCATGATGACGAAGTCGGTGAGGGCGGGCGAGTAGACAGCGCCGCCGGCCGACGGGCCGAAGATGGCAGAGATCTGAGGCACGACGCCGCTCGCCATCACGTTCCTCTGGAAGATGTCGGCATATCCGGCCAACGCGTCGACACCCTCCTGGATGCGTGCGCCGCCCGAGTCGTTGATGCCGATCACGGGGGCTCCGTTGCGCATCGCCATATCCATCACCTTGCATATCTTTTCGGCCATCGTCTTCGACAGCGAGCCGCCGTACACAGTGAAGTCCTGCGCGAAGACGTAGATCAGCCTGCCGTCGATCGTGCCGTAGCCCGTCACCACTCCGTCGCCGAAGTAGTGCTCCTTCTCCATGCCGAAGTTGGTGCAACGATGCTCGACGAACATGTCGAACTCCTCGAAGCTGCCCTCGTCCAAGAGCATGTGGATTCTTTCGCGGGCGGTGAACTTGCCTTTGGCGTGCTGCCCGTCGATGCGCTTCTGTCCGCCTCCCAAGGCTGCCTTCTCGCGCCGTTCGATCAACTGACCGACCTTTTCCTGAATGTTACTCATACCTGTTTATTTTGTTTTATTGAATTGTCTTTTTGAATCATGAATCATGAATCATGAATCGGGGTGTGCTTCGCACGTATATTATTTCCCCTCACAGAATTCGGTGAGGACTCCGCCCGTCGACTTGGGATGGAGGAAGGCGATGGTCAACCCTTCGGCTCCGGCGCGGGGAGTTTTGTCGATCAGCCTCACGCCCTTCTGCTCGGCCTCGGCCAGCGCGCCCTCGATGTTCTTCGTCGCGAAGGCAACGTGGTGTACCCCCTCGCCGCGATTCTCGATGAACTTGGCGATGGTGCTCTCCTCCGAGGTGGGTTCCAGCAGTTCGATCTTGGTGTCGCCCACTTTGAAGAAGGCGGTGCGCACCCTCTGGTCGGCGACCTCTTCGATGTTGTAGCAGGTGAGCCCCAGCACTTTTTCGTAGTAGGGGATGGCCTCTTCCAGACTTTTCACGGCGATGCCGAGGTGTTCGATGTGGGTAATGTCCATTGCGCTGAGCGTTATGTATTTGACTGTGTGACGGTTAGTCGCGTGTTACGAAAATAACACCCGTTTTAATCCCGCAAAAATAGTGAACTCTTCGGTAATTTCAAAAAAATAGTGTTACTTTTGTTCCAAAGTCAGGAGAGGGATCAACCAATTAAAATACGTTGAAAATATGAAAAGCATCAAAGGTACGAAAACCGAACAGAACCTGCTGAAATCGTTCGCGGGAGAGTCGCAGGCGCGCAACCGCTACACCTTCTTTGCGAGCGTCGCCAAGAAGGAGGGCTACGAACAGATCGCCGCCGTGTTCCTCGAAACCGCCGATCAGGAGAAGGAGCACGCCAAGCGCTTCTTCAAGTTCCTCGAAGGGGGCCCCGTCGAGATCACCGCCTCCTACCCCGCCGGCAAGATCGGCACCACCGCCGAGAATCTGTTGGCCGCCGCCGAGGGTGAGCACGAGGAGTGGGACATCCTCTACGCCGAGTTTGCACGCACGGCCGACGCCGAGGGATTCTCGGAGATCGCCGAGGCTTTCCGTCGCATCGCCGCGGTCGAGGCCGAGCACGAACGTCGCTATCGAATTCTGTTGGATCGCGTGGTCGAGCAGGGGATGTTCGAGCGCGACGAGCCCATCGACTGGCAGTGCCGCAACTGCGGATATGTCCACACCGGCAAAAAGGCGCCCGAACTCTGCCCCGCCTGCCAGCATCCTAAGGCTTACTATGAGCCGAAGAAGAACAACTATTAAATAGTGGTTAATTATTAGTGGTTAGTGGTTAGTGCTACGCGACGATGATCTACGCAAAATCGCGCATTAGCACTAACCGGTTAACCACTAATTTCGCGTTAGCACTAACCACTGATCACTAACAACTAATCACTATGACGAAGTCTTTTTTGTGGGTTGCTGCCTTGATGGGAACGTGGTTTCTATGTTCGTCGGACATCGCGCCCTATCGCAACAGCGGCTACGCGCCCTTTTTCATGGAGCGGGCGGAGCTTGAGCGTTCGGTGTTTCGCGCCGACACGGCGGCGGCGATTGTCGATCCGGGCAAAATTTGGATCGACGGCAACAATATCTACATCGTCGAGCGTTACAAAGGAGTCCACATCGTCGACAACACAGACCCCGCGGCTCCGCGCAACACAGGCTTCATCGTCGCGCCGGGCTGCATGGATGTGGCTGTGCGTGACGGCGTTATGTATCTCGACAACGCGGTCGACCTTGTGACCTTCGACCTTGAGTCGGACAGCGTGACGTCGCGACTGAAGAACTTTCTGCCCGAACCAATGAGCCCAACGGGCGAGTACTACTACGGCAGCCGCCACGGCGAGATGATTCTCGTGGGGTGGAAGAGGGTCGAAAAAACGGAGGAGAGGCGATGAGAAAGATATTGATCTTAGCAGCGGCGACAGTGACGGCGCTCGCCGCGCTGACGCTCGCCTCGTGCGATAAAAGTTACAGCGGCAGCGGCGACCTCAATTCGGGCGGCGGCAGTCAGGGAGGTTCGATGGCGCGCTTCACCCTTGTGGGCGACTACCTCTACACGGTCGACAGCTACAACCTCAACGTGGTGTCGGTGGCCGATCCTCGCAAGCCGGTCGACATCGACCGAATGTATGTGGGGGGTCAGATCGAGACCATCTTCGCCAAGGACGACGTGCTGTTCATGGGTTCGCAGGGGGCGATGTACATCTACGACATCTCGCGGCCCGAGTTTCCGAAGTACCGTTCGGCGACGTCGCATCTGCGCAGTTGCGACCCCGTGGTGGCGGCCGACACACTCGCCTTTGTCACCCTCAACAATTCGCTGGGCAACTGGTGCGGAGCGCGGGGCGACATGTTGCAGGTGTACGACATCAGCGACGTGGAGAATCCCGAGCTCATAGAGGAGGTCAACATGTCGTCGCCGCGCGGGTTGGCGGTCGACATCGAGAGCAAGATAGTTTTCGTGTGCGACAACGGCATCAAGGCCTACGACATCACCGACCCGCGCAACGTCGAGGGTCTCTTCACCGCCGGCTCGCTGCCCGAGGTGGGACGCATCGACGCCTACGACTGCATAGTGACCGACGGGCGACTGTTAGTCATCGGCTCCGACGGCCTCTATCAGTTGGGTTACGATCGAGAGAAATTTACGTTCATCAGCAAAATCGACCTGAGGAGGGAACAGCCATGAGAAGAGCGGTGATTTTGGCGGCGCTGCTTCTGGGAGCGATCGCCACCTCGACAATAGCGTCGGCGCAGGAGAGCTACACATACTCGGTGACGCGCACCCACACGGTGCCCATCAATTGGCGGCCCGACACAAAAGAGGTGCAACGCTACACCCTGTCGGTCAGCCCTTTGAGGTTGGTTAGCAACGGATTGAAGTTCGACTTCGAGTACGAGCTGCCCAAGCCGGGCCACTGGATCGGCACGAGCATCTCGGTGTACGCCGCGCCGGCGAGGAACGACTATCGCTACTGGAGCGGATACAGCGAAGGTAACGATCGTTTCGGTTTCGAGTCGGGATTCGACGACTACCACCAGATGTGGGGCATCGGCACGTCGGCGATCTTTAAGAACACATTCAGTCGCCGCGGATGGTACTTCGCAACGGGAGTGACTTTCGACCTGTTTCGAGTGGGGGTGATGGGCGACACCTACATCCCTTATGTCGAGAACGGGCTGACATTTTACGACTATGGGCGGGTGCTGGAGAGCAAGACATACTTCAAGCCCACGGCGCGATTCTACATGGGCAAGCACATGGCGCTGTCGAACAGACTCTACTTCGACATGTATGCCGGGCTGGGGCTGAGCTATGCGTTCTACAAGAAGGATGGCAAGTTCGGCGAATCGAACTTCAACTACTACTCGGGTTGGGGCTCATATCGCCGGTTCAGCGAGGTGGGCGGATTCGCCCGACGCGGGTTGGGCGTCACGGCCGGATTCAGGTTCGGGGTGCTGCTGTGGGATCGGGAGTAAGACTGTGACACTTAGGTGATTAGAATGAGGAACTACAAGGCGCGGGGCATAGTTCTGCACACCATCAAGTATGGAGACTCGGGCCTCGTGGCGCAGCTGCTGACAGACGTCGGCGGCCGACAGTCATACATGGTGCAGGGGGTGCGCAGCTCGCGCGGCCACGGCAACAGGGCGGCGCTGCTGCAACCGATGTTCCTCGTGGAGTTCGAGGGGATGGAGTCGCCGAGGGCCGAGATGCACAGGTTTCGCGAGATTCGGGCCGCCGTGCCGCTGGGGTCGATCCCGTTCGATGTGCGCAAAAGCACCGTCGCGCTATTCATGGCCGAGATGCTGTATCGTCTTGTGAGGGAGGTGGAGGCTAACTCTCCTCTCTTTGACTTTGTTTGGGATTCGGTTTGCAGGTTGGATTTTTTCGAAGATCGGGCGGGGGTGGCGAATTTTCATCTTTGGTTCATGGTGGGGCTGTCGCGCCACTTAGGATTTTTTCCGGCGGGCGAGTGGTCGGCCGGCCACTGGTTCGACATCCGCGAGGGGATCTTCACACCTATCGAGCCTCGGGGCGAGTGTTTCTCGCGCGAGAACGCTGCGCTGCTTGGGTCTCTTATGGATGCTGCGGTTGCGGCCGATTGTGATGTTCTGGCGACCCTGCAACTGAATCGCGTGCAGAGGAGCGAATTCATGAACTCGATGTTGGCCTACTTCGGCTACCACCTTGACGCTGTGCGCGATATTCGCTCGGTGGACATTCTTCGCGAGGTATTTTGAGGCCGGCCGGTCTTAAAATACCTCGCGGAGCAATTGAAAATTGAAAGTTGAAAATTGAAAATGGGCTACGCAGTACAATTGCGCGTTAGCTAATTTTTAAATTCTTAAATTTCTAAATTTTCAAATTGGGCTGCGTCAGCTCATTTTCAATTTTCAATTTTCCACTTTCAATTCTTTAAATTCCTATCTTTGCGCTCAGAATGAACTCACCGACGGAAATAGTGCTGCTGCACGGCTGGGGGTGCGACGGCTCGATATGGGCGGGCGTGAAGGCGCACCTCACCGAGGCGGGCCATCGCGTGGAGGCGCTCGACTTTCCGGGCTTCGGCACGTCGCAAGAGCCGCCCGAGGCGTGGGGCATGGAGGATTACGCGGCGTGGTTCGAGAGGTGGCTGACAGAGCGCGGCATCGTGAACCCCGTTCTCGTGGGTCACTCGTTCGGCGGTCGGGTGGCGATCATCCACGCGTCGCGCAACGCGGTGGGCAAGGTGGTGCTGGTCGACGCGGCGGGGGTGAAACCGCGGCGCGGGATGACCTATTATATAAAGGTGTGGTCGTTTAAGGCGATGAAACGGCTGACACCCATCGTGTTAGGACGCGCGCGGGCGCAGGAAATGATCAACAGGCGAAGGGCGGCGGCGGGTTCGGCCGACTATCGCGCCGCGTCGCCGGTGATGCGCGGCACGCTGTCGCGGGTGGTGAACGAAGACCTCAGGCGACACATGCCTCTCATCGCCGCGCCGACACTTCTCGTGTGGGGCTCGGCCGACACGGCGACGCCGGTGAGCGATGCGCGCAAGATGGAGCGGCTGATTCCCGACGCGGGGTTGGTGGTGTTCGAGGGGGCGGGACATTTCAGTTTTTTGGAGCGGCCGGCTCAGTTCGCCGCTGTGTTGGATAGTTTTTTGAAGTCGTGACGGCGGGGTCGTGACGGCGGGGTCGTGACGACGCCCTGAAGTTAAAAAAAAGATGACGGTATACCTTATATATATAGTAGTGCTTGCGGCGGTCGCTTTTCACGCGGCGGTGCGGCTGAGGCACGAGTTGCAGATGATGCAGCAGAACTCCTATCGAGCGGAGCGTTACGGACGTTGGTTGAGGGGTGACATTTTTGCACCCGAGCGGGTGACCGACCTGCTGATGTTAGGGGTGGCGACGGGATTCTCGGCGACTCGCTGGGGGCTCTACGCCGTTGGCGCGGTTGGGTTGTTGGCGCTCTACAAGGCGGTGCGCGAGTTGCGAACTAAGTACAAGAAGCCGCTGGTCTTCACTCCTCGCGCTACGAGGCTTTATGTTGTGGCACTTGTTTTGACAGCGGCTGCGCTCGCGGGGGTGTTCCTGGGGGCGGGGGTGCGGATGTCGACTTTGGCGGCGATGGGGGCGGTGGTGTTGGCGCCTGTGATTCTGTGCGTTGCGCTGATGTTGCTGATGCCTGTCGAGGCGGCGGTGAATCGTTGGTATGTGAACGACGCGCGAAGGATTTTGCGCTCGATGCCGCGGCTCACAGTCATAGGCATCACCGGCAGCTACGGCAAGACGAGCACCAAGAACTATCTGTACAGAATTTTGTCGGAGCGCTTCAGCGTGGTGATGACCCCCGCGAGCTACAACACGACGCTGGGCGTGGTGCGCACCGTGCGCGAACAGCTGAAGCCCTACACCGAGGTTTTCATAGTCGAGATGGGGGCCAAGCAGGCGGGCGACATCGCCGAGATCTGCGAGTTGGTGCAACCCACGATCGGCATCATCACGGCGGTGGGCGAGCAACATCTGGAGTCTTTCGGGTCGATCGAAAATGTGCAACGCACAAAGTTTGAGCTGATCGACGCGCTGCCGGCCGACGGGGTAGCGATCCTCAACGACGACTTCGAGCCGATCGCCTCGCGGCCGGTGACGAATGTGTCGCGGGTGATGAGATACACATCGCGCGACGTCGACCCCGCGCCGTTCGAGACGCGACTCGTTGGGCGGCACAATCTCACCAACATCTACGCGGCGTGGTTGGCGGGACGCGCGCTGGGGATGAGCGACTCCGAGATGAGGTACGCGGTGGGGCAAATCGAGCAGGTCGAACACAGGCTGAGCATTCGGCGAACGGCGGGCGGTGTCACAATCATCGACGACGCATTCAACTCCAACCCCGTGGGCGCGGCTATGGCCATGGAGGTGTTGGCGGGATTTGGGGGTGCGACCGGTGCGGCTGATGGGCGGCGGATTGTCGTCACGCCCGGGATGATAGAGTTGGGCGCGAGGCAGGAGGAGCTCAATCGCGAGTTGGGGCGACAGATGGCGGCGGCGTGCGACATTGCAGTCGTGGTGGGTGAGCACAACCGCGAGGCGATAGTGGCGGGGTTGAGCGATGGCGGATTCGACGCGGGAGCGATTCACACGGCAGCAACATTCGCCGATGCGTCGGCATGGTTGGGCGGAGTGCTGCGCGCGGGCGACACCGTGCTTTATGAGAACGATTTGCCGGACACCTTTAAATAGAGATTTTAAAAACAGAGTCTATACCTATTATATATAGAGATGATTAAGACAACAGTTGGAGTATTTTTCGGCGGCCGGAGCGTCGAGCACGAGATCTCGGTGATCTCGGCGTTGCAGGCGATCGCCGCCACGAGGGAGGGCGACCTGGGAGAGCGCTACGAGGTCGTGCCCGTATATATCACAAAGCAGGGGCGTTGGCTCACCGGCGAGGTGCTCGCCGACACCGCCAATTATCGCGACATGGAGGCGCTCGAACGGCGCGCGACGGAGGTGTGGATGAAGCCGGCGCACGGAGCGAGGGAGCTGTGGCGAAAGGGGTTCGCAGGCGAGCGGGTGGTGGCGAAGTTGGATGTCGCGCTGCCGGTGCTGCATGGCACCAACGGTGAGGATGGCACGTTTCAGGGATTTCTGGAGCTGATCGGCATCCCCTACGCGGGGTGCGGGGTGCTCTCGTCGGCCCTCGGCATGGACAAGGTCGCCGCAAAGATGGTGCTGCGAGAGAGTGGGTTGCCCGTCGTTGAGTATGTCTGGTTCACCGATCGCGAGTGGAGCTCGCGGCGCGACGAGTTGGTGGCGAGGGTGGAGAGTTCGTTGGGCTATCCCGCAATCGTGAAGCCCGCCAATCTGGGGTCGAGCGTCGGCATTGCGCGTGCACGCGATCGCGAGGAGTTGGTGCGTGCCGTGGAGACCGCCGCCCGATATTCGTCGCGGCTGCTGGTCGAACGGATGATCGAGCCGCTGCGCGAAATAAATTGCTCGGTGCTGGGCAGCGCCGACGATCATCGAACCTCGGTGTGCGAGGAGCCGGTGCGCAGTTCGGAGATTCTTAGCTATGCGGATAAATATATGTCTGGGTCGGGCTCGGCGAAGGGCGGCTCCTCGAAAATTTCGGCGAGTGTCGGCGGGGCGAAGATTGCGGGGGGTGCGACATCCGAGGGGATGGCGAGCACCAAGCGGCGCATTCCGGCCGATCTGCCCGCGGAGGTTGCCGACGAGATTCGCCGATTGGCCTCGGAGACATTTCGGGTTTTGAGCTGTGACGGGGTTGCGCGGGTCGACTTTATTTTAGACGGCAACACTATATATATCAACGAGATCAACGCGATTCCCGGGTCGCTGTCGTTCTATCTGTGGGAGGCGACGGGGCTGCCGTTCGGCGGACTGATGGACGCGCTGATTGCCGGCGCGCTCAAACGCGACCGTGACAAAAGTCACAAAACAGTCAGCTACTCCGAAAATATCTTTAGCAAAGGGGCGTTCTCCGGAGGAAAAAAATAGTGGTTAGTGATTAGTGGTTAGTGCTACGCGGCGCGACTATAACTAAGTTTTTAGTTGTATAACTAAAGCTTTAGTTATACGCTGTTTCGCGTAGCTATGCACAGCGTTAGCACTAACCACTAATCACTAACAACTAATCACTAATTCTCTAACGCCAGCGCGAGAACATCGTCATTGGAGCGGACGAAGGAGAAGTTCATGCCGGCGACGTACTCGGGGCGGATCTCGGAGATCTCCTTGCGGTTGTCCTCGCTCAGAATGATGTCGGTGATGCCGGCGCGCTTGGCGGCGAGGATCTTTTCGCGAATGCCGCCCACGGGCATGACTCGTCCGCGCAGGGTAGTCTCGCCCGTCATGGCGATGCGTTCGCGCACGCGGCGGCCGGTGTAGCTCGACACTATCGAGGTGACCATCGTGATGCCCGCGCTGGGGCCATCCTTGGGAATCGCTCCCTCGGGCACGTGGATGTTGATGTCCATCGTTTTGAACTTTTCGGGGTCGATGCCGAGCGCCTCGTGGTGCGCCTTGACCCACTCCAAAGCTATGGTGGCCGACTCCTTCATCACGTCGCCCAAGTTTCCCGTCAGGTGCAGCTCGCCCTTGCCGGGGGTTAGGATGCTCTCGACGTAGAGAATGTCGCCGCCGACCTGCGTCCACGCGAGGCCTGTGACCACTCCCACTATTCCGCCCACCTCGTACTCGTCGCGCAGATATTTGGGCACGCCCAGAATTTTTTCGACGTCGGCGGTCGAGATGTCGGCGGTGTACTCCTCGCCGAAGCCGATCTGCTTGGCGCGATGGCGGGCGATCTTGGCGATGTGCTTATCCAACAGACGCACCCCACTCTCGCGGGTGTACTCGCTGATCACCTTTTCGAACGAGGCGTCGGAGATGGTGAGCGCGTCGTCGGGGATTCCGTGGGCGCTGCGCTGCTTGGCCAACAGATGCTCCTGGGCGATGCGCACCTTGTCCTCCAGCAGATATCCCGGGATGTCGATCATCTCCATGCGATCCTTCAGCGCGGGGTTGACGGCCGAGATGTCGTTGGCGGTGGCTATGAATAGCACCTTCGACAGGTCGTACTCCACGTCCAGGTAGTTGTCGTGGAAGGTTGTGTTCTGTTCGGGGTCGAGCACCTCCAACAGCGCCGACGAGGGGTCGCCGTGGTTGCCGCGCCCCACTTTATCGACCTCGTCCAAGATGATGACGGGGTTCGACGAGCCGGCGCGCTTGATGGTCTGGATGATTCGCCCGGGCATGGCGCCGATGTAGGTGCGGCGGTGTCCGCGAATCTCCGCCTCGTCGTGCAGACCGCCCAACGAGATGCGCCCGAACTTGCGGCCCAGCGCCTCGGCGACACTCTTGCCCAACGAAGTTTTGCCGACCCCGGGAGGGCCGTACAAACAGATGATGGGTGACTTGAGGTCGCCCTTGAGTTTGATCACCGCGAGGTGTTCGAGTATGCGATCCTTCACCTCGTCGAGGCCGAAGTGGTCCTTATCTAATTGCGTGCGCGCGCGCGCGAGGTCGAGGTTGTCCTCGGTGATCTCGTTCCACGGCAGGTCCAACAGCACCTGAAGGTAGGAGGTCTGCACAGAGTGTTCACCCACCGAGGGGTTGAGGCGTTCTAACTTTGCAAGCTCTTTTTCGAACATCTCGGCCACGGCGGCGCTCCACTTTTTGGTCTTGGCTCGCTCGCGCATCTTGTCGGCCTCGTCGGTCGACCCCTCGCCCAGCTCCTCCTGAATTGTTGATATCTGCTGACGAAGGTAGTAGTCGCGCTGCTGCTTGTCGATCTCCTGCTTCACCTTGCCCTGAATGTCGTTCTTGAGCTCGACCAGCTGCTGTTCGTTGAGCAGGATTTCGAGAAGTTTTCTTGCGCGGGCCAACAGACCCGGGGCCTCCAAAAGTTTCTGGCGGTCGGCGTCCTTGAGCTCGAAGTTGGTGCAGATGAAGTTGATGATGCCGCGGCGCGAGTCGATGTTCTTGATGGCGAACGACGCCTCCTTGGGCATGCCGGGCGAGATGTCGATGATCTCCAACGCTATGTCGCGAATCGAATCGACCAGCGCGCCGAACTCCACGTCGTCCTTGACGGGCGAGGTGTCGCGAATCGGCAGCACCGAGGCCCTCAGGTAGGGCTCCGAGGTGATGTACTCCAAAATCTCGATCTTGCCCAGCCCGTGCAGAATCACGGTGAGGTTGCCGTTGGGCATCTCCAAAATTTTGAGGATGCGCGCGGCGGTGCCCACGCTGTGCAGATCTTTGGGTGCGGGATTTTCGAGGCTGTGTTCGTGCTGAAGCACCGCCCCGAGGATGCCGCCCGACTGATCGACGTCGTGGACAAGCTTCATCGACTTCTCGCGACCCACGGTGATGGGGGTGATGGCGCCCGGAAAGAGCACCGAAGAGCGGAGCGTGAGGATGGGAATCACGCCCGGAATCTTCACATCCGTCGATTCGTCGTCGTCGGCCGAGACTATGGGAATCACCTGGTGGCCGCCCTCTATCACATCGCCGATGCCGGCGTACTCTTCCGATTTTATCTTATATCGTCTGCTCATATTGTCCTTTCGCTGTGAATACATCCGTGCAAAGGTAGCAATTTTTTGCTACCTTTGCACATCCAATTTCTATAACGCATGAAGTCGCAAGAAAAGTATACGCCCTCCGCGATCGAGGGGAAATGGTACGAGGAGTGGATCGCCAAGGGGCTCTTTCACTCCGAGCCCGACGAACGACAGCCCTACACCATCGTCATCCCGCCACCCAACGTGACGGGCATACTGCACATGGGCCACATCCTCAACAACACGTTGCAGGATGTGTTGGTGCGCCGCGCGCGAATGACGGGCAAGAACGCCTGCTGGGTGCCGGGCACCGACCACGCATCAATAGCCACAGAGGCCAAGGTGGTGGCGCGACTCGCCGAGCAGGGCATCTCGAAGAACGACCTCACTCGCGAAGAGTTTCTGGAGCACGCCTGGAGGTGGAAAGAGGAGCACGGGGGAATCATCCTGAAGCAGCTGCGGAGGCTGGGCGCGTCGTGCGACTGGGAGCGCACCAAGTTTACGATGGATGCCGACATGAGCGAGAGCGTGATCAAGGTCTTCGTCGACCTCTTCAACAAGGGACTTATCTATCGCGGCGTGCGGATGGTCAACTGGGATCCGGCGGCGCAGACCGCCCTGAGCGACGAGGAGGTTATCCATCGCGAGCAGCAGGGGAAGCTGTACTATCTTAAATATATGGTCGAAGGAGGGAACGGCGAGTTCCTTACAGTGGCGACGACACGTCCCGAAACAATTTTGGGCGACGTGGCGGTGTGTGTCAATCCGGGCGATCCTCGCTACGCGGCGCTGAAGGGCCGACGGGTTATCGTTCCGTTGGTGGGGCGCAGCGTGCCGGTCATCTACGACGACTATGTGGACATTGAGTTCGGCACGGGCGCGCTGAAGATCACTCCGGCGCACGACGTCAACGACTACGTTATCGGCGAACGGTTCGGCCTCGAAGTGATAGACATCTTTAACCCCGACGGCACTATCAATGACAAAGTGGGAATGTACGTCGGCGAGGACAGGTTTGCCGTGCGCGAAAAGATCGCTAAAGAGTTGGAGGCCGCCGGGCTGATGCAAAAGGTCGAAGACTATGTCAACAAGGTGGGATTTTCGGAGCGTACCGGCGCCGCCATCGAGCCGAGACTCTCGATGCAGTGGTTCGTGCGCATGACCTCGTTGGCCGAGCCCGCCTTGAGAGCGGTGATGGATGAGATGATTCGCTTCGTTCCGGCAAAATATAAAAACACATACAACCACTGGATGACGGGGATCAAGGATTGGTGCATCTCGCGCCAACTTTGGTGGGGACAGCGCATTCCTGCCTATTTCATTCCGGGCGGCGGATATGTGGTTGCCGAAACTCCTGCCGAAGCTTTGGAGCTCGCGCGTGCAAAGTGCGGCGACAGCGATTTACAGCTCGCCGACCTGAGGCAGGACGAGGATGTTCTCGACACGTGGTTCAGCTCGTGGCTCTGGCCGATCAGCGTGTTCGACGGCGTGCGCAATCCCGACAACGCCGACATAAAGTACTACTACCCCACGAACGACCTTGTCACCGGCCCCGATATTATCTTCTTCTGGGTGGCGCGAATGATAATGTCGGGCTACGAATATCGCGGCGAACGCCCCTTCGGAGCAGTCTACTTCACAGGTATCGTGCGCGACAAGCAGGGGCGCAAAATGTCGAAACAGTTGGGCAACTCGCCCGACCCGATCGAGCTGATCGAGAAGTATGGAGCCGACGGAGTGCGCATGGGGATGATGCTCTCCACCTCGGCCGGCAACGACATCATGTTCGACGAGGCGATGTGTGAACAGGGGCGCAACTTTGGGAATAAAATTTGGAATGCTTGGCGATTAGTCGAATCGTGGCGCGATTCGATAATTGAAAATGGAAAATTGAAAATTGAAAATGAGGCTAACGCAGAACAGCCCGAGCACTCGCGGTTGGCGGGTGAGTGGTTCGAGGCGGCGTTGTCGCGCGCGCAGGCCGAGATCGAGGCCGACTTTGCCGAGTATCGCATTTCGGATGCGCTGATGACTGCCTACAAGCTGTTCTGGGACGATTTTTCGGGGTGGTATCTCGAAATCGTGAAGCCGGCCTACGGGGGGGTGATCGACACGGCCACTTTGGAGCAGGCCGTCGGGTTCTTCGAGCGACTGTTACAAATGTTACACCCGTTCATACCTTTCGTGACCGAGGAGCTGTGGCACTGCACTCGCGAACGGAGCGCCGAGGATTGCATCACGGTCAGTCAGATGGTTGCGTCGGAGCCCGCCTCGGCGGAGGTTTTGGCACGCTTCGACCTTATGCGCGAGGCGGTTACGGCTCTGCGAGCGTTGCGTCGCACGCGAAACATACCCATGCGCGAGGCGCTGGAGCTCAAGGTGGTGGTCGACGAGAACTACCCTGCCGAGTTTGTGCCCGTGCTGGAGAAGATGGCGGGGCTGTCGTCCGTCGAGGCGGTCAGCGACAAAGACCCCGCGTGGGAGGCGTTCATCGTCAAGACGACGCAGTATTATGTTCCGTTGGGGGATGTCGGTTTCGACCGCGACGCCGAGATCGCGAAGCTGCGCGAAGAACTTGAGTATCAGGAGGGTTTCCTTGCTTCGGTGATGAAAAAGTTGGGCAACGAGCGGTTCGTGGCCTCGGCTCCGCCCGCCGTAGTCGCCGGCGAACAGGCCAAACGCTCCGACGCCGAAGCCCGCATCGCCGCCCTCAATGAGCGGCTCGACTCGCTGCAATAAGATCCGCATACCTTATATAATATAAGAGGCTCCCTTTTTCGGGAGCCTCTTTTGTTATGCGTTAGCTAAAACTCGCCGTGGGCGTTCCCACCCCACGGCACCCATTTGTGGTCGTTGTCGTAGCCGGCGGAGACGACGGTCTCGATGAACTGCATGCCGCGCACGCCGTCGTCGACAGTCGGAAAGTCGAGCCACGCCGGATCGGGAGTCGTGCCGTCGATGCGCGCCGCCACGGTGTAGGCAAAGTTGCGGTAGATGTTGGCGAAGGCCTCGATGTAGCCTTCGGGGTGGCCGTCCGGGGTGCGGGAGTTCGATCGCGCGGCGGAGCCCATGTAGTCGTTGCCCACTCGAACGAGTTCGGCGGGTCGGCCGATCCACTTCATCGTCAATGTGTTGGGCTCCATTTGGCGCCACTCAAGGCCCCCCTTCTCGCCGTAGACCCTTATCGCAAGGTTGTTCTCCTCGCCGGCCGCGATCTGGGACGCCATCAGCACACCCTTCGCGCCGCCGTCAAAGTGCAGGAACGCGGCGCCGTCGTCGTCGATCGGGCGGCCCGGGACGAACGAGTTGAGCTCGGCGCACAGCTCCGTCACCCGCTGCCCCGAGACATACTCGGCGAGGTGCCACGCATGGGTGCCGATGTCGCCCATCGCTCCCGCCTTGCCCGAACGTTTGGGGTCGGTGCGCCATCCGGCGTTGTTGCCTCCGGCGAGTTCGATCCTCTCGGAGAGCCACCCCTGCGAGTACTCAACGAACAGACGTCGCACCTTGCCGAGTTCTCCGCGCGCGATCCTCTCGCGCGCCTCCTTGACTGCCGGGTAGCCAGAGTAGGTGTGAGTCAGGGCGAGGGTCAGCCCCGTTTCGCGTACCTTGTCGCGCAAGGCCACCGCCTCCTCCAACGAGAATGTCATCGGTTTGTCGACCACAACGTGGAAGCCCCCCTCAAGAGCCATCATCGCAGGTTCGAAGTGCCAGCGGTTGGGTGTTACAATGGTAACGAAATCCATCCGTTCTCCCTCGGGAAGGCGCGCCTCGGCCTCGAACATCTCGGCGTAGGTGGAGTAGATGCGACTGTCGGGCAGGAAGTACGATCGGCCCGACGATAGCGAGATCGCGGGGTCGACGCTGAAGCAGCCGCATACCAGCTCGATTCGATTGTCCATGAAGGCGGCTAGGCGGTGGATAGCTCCGATGAATGCGTCGGAACCACCGCCGACCATTCCCATTCTTAGTTTTCTGTTCATACGAGTTTCGGGTTAGTTTAATTCTGTCGGGGGCAAATATATACACAATTACAGCGTTTTAGCATCTTTGAAAAATTTATTTATTTTTTGCGAAAATCGGTTAGGGATGTGGCTTCGTGAACTGTTATTAAAGATACAATGGGAAAACAGATGCGGAAACAGACACTATATAGATTTTTTGAAGGAACGGCCTCTCACGAGGAGGAGAGGCGGATAAAGGAGTGGATGGAGGCGTCGGCGGAGAACAAGCGCACCCTCGTTCGCGAACGCAGTCTGTACGACGCCACGATCCTGCTCACGGAACCTGTCCGAGAGGGAGGAAGACGAATGAGACCTCTGTTGCGCCGCATGGTGGTCGAGGCGATGAAGGCGGCGGCAGTCGCGGCGGTTGTATTTGGAGTCGGTCATATTTTTTGGACGAAGGGCGGCAACCCCGCCGACGACGCGACCGGAATGCAGGCGGTATCTGTCCCCGCGGGTCAGAGGGCGCAGGTGACGCTGCCCGACGGAACGAACGTGTGGCTCAACTCACTCTCGACGTTGCGATACCCCACATCGTTCGGGCGAGAGGAGCGCAGGGTGTTTCTCGACGGCGAGGCCTACCTTGAGGTGATGAAAAACACGGGCAAGACCTTCGTCGTGGCGACAGACAAAGGCGACATCGAGGTGTTGGGCACAAGCTTCAACGTTGATGCCTACTCCGGCAGCGATTTTTTCGAGACCTCGCTGATCGAAGGAAAATTGAACGTGCGCGGCAAGGACGACCCCTCGCAGATGGTGGAGTTGACGCCCGACACCAAGGCGACACTCGTTGCGGGACGATTGCAGGTGGAGAAGATAACCGACTACGACCACTTCGACTGGAAGAGGGGGCTGGTCAGCTTCAACAACCTGACGCTGGAGCAGATCATGCGGCAGTTCGAGAGGCACTACGGGGTGATCATCCGGATGCGTAATCCCGACGGCGCGCCCAAGGAGACGTTCACCGGAAAATTCAGGCAAACCGACGGCATCGACTATGCGCTGAGGATTTTGCAGAGAGATATCGGGTTCTCATTTTCGTACGACAACGAGGAGCCTGTCATATATATAGAGTGACCAACCTACATAATAACACTACAACCTAACCCCGACCAAATAAAAAAACACTGCCTATGAAGTGATGACAAGCACAAGACAAAAAAAGGGCCGGCAAGCGCACCACCGCTCACCAGCCACACATTAACACAGCCAATAAACCTATTACTAACCGTATTAACCCAATTGTGCAAAGGTATGAATAATTATCGTTGTCGCGGAGACCTAAACTTGGAAATTCCACGATTATCACAACTTTTCAGGGTTGCGCTGCTGACCGTGTTTATGATAACGGCAGGCACCACCGCCACCCTCGCTGACAACAGCTCCTCCGAGAGTGTCACCGTCAGCATCAACCACGACTCCATTCCGCTCAAAGATCTGATGAACGAGATCGAGAAGAGCACCGACTATCTGTTCTTTTACAGCAGCGACGTCGACGTAAATCAGAACCTGTCGGTCAACGTCAGCGACAAGAGCGTCTTCGAGCTTCTGAACGAAGTGCTCAAGGGAACCAACATCGGCTACGAACGCGAGGGAACCCACATCATCTTGTCGGTGAAACAGCCCGCACCCGCGACAACCGTCGCCGCCGCACCGCAGAACGACAGGATCGCCATCTCGGGTACCGTTCGCGATCAGGACGGGAACGCCATCATCGGAGCCACCATCATCGAGAAGGGATCCACCAACGGGTCGATCTCCGACGTGGGCGGCAACTTCTCGTTGCGTGCCGCGGGCGACGGAACCCTCGTGGTCTCCTATATCGGATATCTCGAACAGGAGGTGACAGTTAACAATCGCTCCACCATCGACATCGTCATGCAGGAAGATCTTCAGATTCTCGACGATGTGGTCGTTGTGGGCTACGGCACGATGAGCAAGAAAGACCTCACGGGAGCCGTGTCGGTAGTGAACGTCTCCGACATCGCCAACCGCGCGTCCAGCAATGTGATGCAGTCGCTTCAGGGTCGCGTGCCGGGAGTGTTCATCACCTCCGACGGATCGCCCTCGGGTGGTGCCACGGTCATGGTGCGCGGGGTGAACGCCATGGGGGCAAATGGAAATCGGGGCCCGCTCTACATCATCGACGGGATGGCCAGCACGGGAGGCATGAACGAGCTCTCGCCGCAGGACATCGAGTCGATCCAGGTGTTGAAGGATGCCTCGTCGGCCAGCATCTACGGTTCGCGCGCGTCGAACGGTGTGATCATCATCACCACCAGAAAAGGCGACCGCCAAAGAACCACCGTGACCGGTCGACTCTCGCTCACCGCGAGAACCTACGTGAAATCGCTCGACTGGCTCAACACCGAAGAGAGGGGGCGCATCCACTGGCAGGCCGCACGCAACGACGGCAACGATCCCAACAACTCGGAGATCTACTCGTTCGAAGATCATCAGGACGCCAACGGCAACTGGATTCTCGACCGCGTCAACTGGGCCGAATATATCGACGCCCCCAACAACACAATGAAGTCGGCCGACACCGACTGGGCGAAAGAGGTGGGACAAACCTCGCTGACCCAAAACTACAATGTCAGAGTCTCCACCGGAGGCGACAAGGGGCGTTCGCTCTTCGCCCTCGATTATCTGGACTACGTGGGTACCGTTCGCGAAACGTTCAACAAGAGAATCTCCGCCCGCATGAACTCCGACTACTCGCTGATGGATGGCCGGTTGACCATCGCCGAGAACTTTTCGCTCACCAAAACCGAGAGAAGCCGTCTGAACGCGGCTGACATCCTCAGCCAGACGCGCTCGATACAGCCGATCGTGCCGGTTCACACGGTGGACGGCATCGGTTGGGGCGGCCCGTGGGGCAGCATGGCCGACAGAAAAAACCCCGTGCGCCAGATCGAACACAGCAAGGGCAACAACGACAACATACTGCGTCTGTTCGGCGACGCCTCGATCGACCTTGAGCTCACCAAGAACCTGCACGTAAAGTCGACACTCGGTATCGACTACTCTTTCCTGTGGTACCGCAATCGTTTCCTCCCCTTCAAAGAGGGATTCATGCAGGACACCACCCCCATCGTGACCAACCGCGACGACCGCTTCGGCAACTGGATATGGTCGAACACGATCAACTACGACTTCACGATCGCCGAAGACCACAAGTTCACTGTGTTGGCAGGACAGGAGGCGCTGGAGTATGGATTCGAACGGGTTGAGGCCGAACGCAAAAACTTCGCCGACCTGAGGCCCGACTACATGTACCTCGACGTGGGAGAGACCGACCAGAGGGCCGCCGGCTACGGCACTGCCTACTCGCTGATGTCGTACTTCGGCAAGTTGAACTACAACTACCTCAACCGCTATCTGTTCTCGTTCACGCTGCGTTACGACGGCTCGTCGCGCTTCGGCCGCAACAACCGTTTCGGTACCTTCCCCGCGCTGTCGTTGGGATGGAGGCTCAGCGAGGAGTCGTTCTTCAGAGACTCCGCCATCGCGTCGGTGGTCTCCGACCTGAAGCTGCGCTACGGCTGGGGCAAGACCGGTAACCAGGACATCGGCAACTACGCCACCATGCAGCTCTACTCCGCGAAGTACGCAAGCGACTGGGCGCAGGGCGGTTGGTATTTCGACGGAACAGCCTATGACATAGGCGGTAACGACTCGGGAACTCTGCCCTCGGGATACATTCGCACCCAGTTGGCAAACGCCGACCTGCGTTGGGAGGCCGCCAGCCAGCACAACATCGGGATCGACTTCGGACTGTTCGACAACGCGCTGATGGGCTCGTTCGACTACTTCGTCAAAGACATCAGCGACATTTTGGTCACACCTCCGGTGCTCGCCGTTCTTGGAGAGGGTTCCGAAAAAGCGACCAACGGGGCGGGCATGAAGAACACCGGTTTCGAGTTCATGCTCTCATACAGCAAACAGTTCGGCGACTTCGACCTGTCCGTTGCCGGAAACCTCGGCGCCTACAAGAACAAAGTCACCTATCTGCCGCAGGATGTGTACGACGCATACCCGGGTAACGGTATCGACGACGTAATCATCGGCCATCCGGTGAACTCCTACTACGGATACATCGCCGACGGACTCTTTCAGAGCCAGGCCGAGGTCGATGCGCACGCCGACCAGACCGGAGCTGGCGTCGGACGTCTGCGTTACAGAGATGTGAACGGCGACGACAAGATCACCATCGACGACCGCACGTGGATCGGCGTACGCGACCCCGACTTCATCTACGGTATCAACGTCAACATGATCTACAAGCAGTGGGACTTCAGCGCGTTCTTCAACGGAGTGGCCGGCGGAGTGGCCAACACAAGGGGCGTCAAACTGTTCACCGACTTTTTCGGCGCCGACAAGACAGGCGAGAACAACGGCAAACGCACCCTGGACGCATGGACGCCGCTGAACAGCGACTCGACAATCCCGATGCTCTCGTTCTTCGACAACAACAACGAGAAGGAGGTATCTTCCTACTTTATGGAGAACGCCTCATACTTCAAGTTGCGCAGTCTGGAGTTGGGGTACACCTTGCCGGAAACGCTCACCACCAAACTGCACATGACAAACACGCGCGTCTATCTGAGAAGCGAAAACCTGCTCAAGATCAAGAGTCGCGACTTCACCGGAATCGACCCCGAAACGCCGGGTACCGCCTATCCGATCCCCTTCGCCGTGTCGGTGGGTCTCAATGTATCATTCTAAAACAATACGAATCATGAATAAGATAAAACATATCCTCGCCTGTGGATTGATAACGATGGCGGCATCGTCATGTTCCGACTTTCTGGAGTTGGACCCCAAGGGCAGCCTCTCCAGCGACCAGTTGACCTCTCCCGAGTATGTCGAGAAGATGGTGATCGCCGCCTACTCGCTCATCGAGAACGACAACGTGGAGATGATGCCGTGGCTCTTTTCCGACCTGCGGAGCGGCGACGCCTACAAGGGCGGCGGCGGTCCCAGTGACATGGGATTCGCCCACAACATCGAAGTTGCAAACACCCTGCTGGTCAACACCGGCCAGTTGAACACGAAGTGGACCAGAGGTTACATCGCCATCTCGCGCGCCAACAATGCCCTGTCGCGCATCAACGCCCTCGAAGAGAGCGATTATCCGGAGAAGAACATCCGCTCCGGAGAGATGCGCTTCCTGAGAGCCCACCACATGTTCGAACTCAAGGTGATCTTCAAGTACCCCGTGTGGGTCGACGAGACCATCTCCGACGACGAACTGAAGGAGACCTCCAACAGAAAGTACACCGACGCCGAGCTGTGGGGCAAGATCATCGAAGACTTCCGTTTCGCGGTGGCCAACCTTCCCGAGGACAACAAGGATGTGGGTCGCGCCGACAAGTGGGCCGCCAAAGCCTATCTCGCCAAGGCGCTCCTCTACGCCGCCTACGAGCAGGACGAACAGAACAACGTGGTGAACATCGACAAGACGAAGCTCGAAGAGGTGGTATCGCTCGTCGACGAGTTGGGCGCCAAGTTCAGCCTTGTCAACGACTTTGCCGACAACTTTCGCTGGGAGACCGAGAACGGCCCTGAGTCGATCTTCGCAATCCAGAACTCGCACGACGACGGTGTGCCCTTCGGTCGCCTCAACATGACCTCAGTGCTCTCCTACCCGATGTCCGCCGGCTACGGATGTTGCGGCATGCACATACCAACACAGGAGTTGGTGAATGCCTTCAAGACCGACTCCGCCACAGGCCTGCCTATGTTCGGCACATTCAATACCCCAGGTGAAGATATCGAGGATGCAACCGACCTCGCCTCGTACACCGTCGACCCGCGCCTTCTCCACACCGTGGCTATGATCGGCCTGCCCTACAAGTACGCCGACGTGTCGACGAAGCCCGCCGCCGACAAGGAAAAGCACATCGTCAACATCACATTCCCGCGCGAGGGTGGCATCTACTACGGACCATTCCTCTCAATGAAGGAGGTTGTATCGTTTGACTGCCCATGCTTCGAGCAGGCCCGCTGGTACTATTCGAGCTCGCTGAACCGCGACATCATCCGCTACGACGACGCCCTGCTGTGGAAGGTCGAAGCCCTCGTCGAGATCGGCGGGGCCGACAACCTCAACGCCGCCAGAGAGATAATCAACTCGCTGCGCGAACGTGCCGGCCGGAGCACCGGTATGCTGAGAGATGCCGAAGGTAACCTCCTCGCCGACGCGGGTCAGTTCAAGGTGGGCCTCTACGACAGCTTTGCCGATCAGGACGAAGCGCGCAACGCCTTCCGCTGGGAGCGTCGCCTTGAGATGGCCATGGAGGCGAGCCGCGGATTCGACCTGGTTCGCTGGGGCATCGCCGCCGAGACTCTCAACGACTACTACGCGACGGAAGCACCCCGAAGGGAGCACCTGAAGACCGCCCGATTTACCAAGAACAAGGACGAGTACTTCCCCATCCCCTATCGCCAGATTAGCTTCAGCCGCGGCGTGTACGAACAGAACTACGGATGGTAGGCTGACTTTTGCCGGAGCTGCCTCGCGCTCGCATAACTGCGAGGTGGTTCCGGTAAATTAAATAATCTCTTAATTGCCCCTACCCATGATGTGCCGAACAAAATGTTTTTGCATACTGATCATCGTCGCCCTGCTGCATGGGTGTGACACCCGTTCATCCGGTACGCCTCCCGAGGGGGAGTCGCACCGCGGAGAGCTACACTTCTCGATGAACGCAGGTTGGATGAACGGCCCCGCCGAACTTATCCACACCGGCGAACGGTATCACCTTTTCTATCCGTGCAACCCGACCGAGAGCACCCGCGTCACGACCCATCTGGGACACGCCGTCAGTACCGACATGCTGCACTGGGAGGAGCTGCCTCCCGCACTGGGGCCCGACTCTCTGGGAGCCATCGCCTCGGGTTGCGTTGTTCTGGACGAGGAAAACAGTTCGGGATTCGGCACCACCGACAATCCGCCCTTGATCGCAATCTACACCTACCACAACTACGAGACAGAGGCGGCCGGCGGAGAGGAGATCGAAAGTCAGGGTCTGGCCTTCAGCCTCGACGGCGGCGACACGTGGACGAAGTATGACGGCAATCCGGTGATCCCCGGTGCGCGCCATTTCCGAGATCCGAAAGTGAGCCGCGACGACGAGACCGGGGAGTGGAGGATGACGGTGGCCCAAAACGGCAGGGTGAGTTTCTATCGCTCGTCCGACCTGAGGCAGTGGCGCCCCACGGGTAGCTTCGGCACACAGATCGGCAGCGAGTACGACGTATGGGAGAGTCCCGATCTGATGAAGATGCGGGTCGCGGGCACTGACGACGAACGCTGGGTCTTGACGACAGGCATCGGAATGGGCGAGACCGGAGAGTGGGGAACAGGCTACTTCACCGGAACGTTAGAGGACGACAACTTCACCCCCGACCAGACCGACCCGCTGTGGATCGACTACGGATTCGACAACTACGCCGGAACCACGAGCGCTCTGCCCGACGGACGAACCGTCTACATCGGTTGTATGAACAACTGGGAGTACGCCGCCGAGGTGCCGACCGAAGGATGGAAAGGTTCGCTGACCCTGCCGAGGGAGCTGACGCTGGAGTCGTTGCGCGGAGAGTATGTGCTCTCGCAAAGACCGGTCGGCGAGATCGGCATGCTACAAGGCCGGCGAACGGAGCTGTCCGACATCACCGTTGTTCAGGATATCGAGCGGGAGGGTCTCCACCGCGTTAAGACAAAGGTCGCCGTGACTCCGTCGGAGATCACCGTAAAATTCCGGACGGATGAGCTCGGCACGATCGGTTTCGCGGAGAGGTTCGGCATCAGGATCGGCAACGAAAGCGGCGAGTCCGTCACCATCGGATACGACAGCTTCAACCGGCTGCTCTACGTCGACCGCGGCGCCTCGTCGACCGTGAAGTTTTCCGACAGTTTCAAACACACACACCTCTTCCCCTGCGACATCGAGGGTTCGGAAGCGCTGGAATTGCATCTGGTGCTCGACCGCGGTTCGCTGGAGCTCTTCACGGTGGATGGAAAGATCGCCATGACGGACACTTTTTATCCGACGGGCCGATTCGACCTGCTCGACATCTTTGCCGAGAACGGCAGGGTCACGGCGGAGAGTGTCTCAGTCACCGGTCTGAAGTCGGTGCGGGAGAGTTCGGGAGGGGTGAAATAACAGACAAAAAACAGCAATGACTCAAATACAAACGCCGTCTGATAGACTCGGTGTTGGCTTCATGGCGGCGATATTCTTCGTTCTGGGGTTCATCACCAATTTCAACATGGCGCTCAAAGATCAGGTGCAGGCGACTTTCGATCTGAGCGCCACCACCGCGCAGCTGGTAAACGGGGTGTTCTTTTTCGCCTACTTTTGTTTCTCGCTACTGTGCGGAAGTTTCATCAAAAAGAGGGGTTACCGCAGCGGCATCATCGCCGGCCTGCTGTTGATCGCGATTGGCAGCTGGCTGTTCTATCCGGCCGTGTCGGGCACCCCCTCCTACCCGATGTTCCTCGGGGCGATATTCATCATGGCCACGGGGGTGGTGTTTCTGCAAACGGCGGCCAATCCCTACGTCGTGGCTCTGGGGCCGCAGGAGACCGCTTCGGCGAGGCTCAACCTTGTGCAGTCGATGAACAGCATCGCCACCACGGTGGCGCCGTTTCTCGTCGGCCTGCTGATTCTCACTCCGGCGTCGCTGGCAATGGGCCCAAAGGCAGTTCAGTTGCCCTTCGCGATTATCGGCACGGTGGTGGCGTTGGTCGCCATCGGGATCGGCTTTATAAAGTTGCCCGAGATCCGAGGGGCCGAAACCGTGGGTCGAACGACAAAACGTGTGTGGCAAAACCCGGGGGTGATCCTCGGTGCGATCGGCATTTTTTGTTACGTCGGAGCCGAGGTCGGATGTTCCACCCAGATAGTTCCCTATCTCGAAGCGGGCGGATTCGCCAAGGATCACGCCGGACGGATGGTGGCCATCTACTGGGCGGGCGGAATGGTCGGCCGATTTCTGGGCGCGGTCATGCTCGGCAGCATGGAGCGGTCGAGGAAACTACTCTTCTCCGCGATGTTTATCGTCGCGTCGTACTTCATCGGCTGGTTCATCTTCAGCTCGCGCGTCGCCGACGGAGCTTTCACGTTCGACTCCCGCCCGACGGAGGGGTTGCTGTTCGCCGGCATCGCGCTGTTCAACTTCGTGTGCATGTCGCTCGGACAGGGACGAACGGGTCTGTCATTGGCGATTTTCGGAGTCACGGCCGCGGGGCTCGTGCTGGCGACGATCGGGCTTCCGGTCTCGGTGGGCATGTGGACACTGCTGTCGGTGGGGTTCTTCAACTCGATCATGTTCCCTTCGATCTTCTCGCTGGCGGTAAGGGGAGTCGGGTCTGGAGAGATGCCGCTGGCCTCGGGCATAATCAACACGCTGATAGTCGGAGGAGCGGTAGTTCCGCTGGCGATGGGGTGGCTGACCGACAATGTGAGCGTGCGTGGAGCGCTTGTGGTTCCGGCGCTCTGTTTCGCCTACATCGCGTTCTTCGCGCTGAGGTCGGGCAAGATCAAATCTACTCAACTAAACCAATACTAATCCCTTAAAAAACATTAACGTTATGAAGATCAAATTTTCTATTCTGAGTTCACTGATTGCCCTCGCACTGCCCCTGCTGATGTCGAGCTCGGCGCCGGGCGTCGGTATTTTCGAAGGCTCCAACGACGTGGGCTGTCCCCTGATGAGGGGCAGCTCGGCGTTCGACGCAGCCACCGGAACCTACACCCTCACCGGAGCGGGATTCAACATGTGGGACCTGAACGACGAGTACCACATGCTGTGGAAAAAGGTGTCGGGCAACTTCTCGATGTCGACCAAAATCACCTTCGAGGGAGAAGGCGTAAATGCCCACCGCAAGATGGGTATCATCATCCGAGAATCGCTGGAGGGCAACTCCGAGTGCGCCTATGTGACCGTGCACGGCGACGGGCTCACCTCGCTGCAGTACAGAGAGGAGGCCGGACGATTGACCAGAGAGGTTGTAGGCCCCAAGGGAGCCGATCACATCTACATCGAACGTCAGGGCAACAAGATCATCATGAAGACCGCGACGGGTCGCTTCCCCGAGGCGATCACCGGCGAGATCGAATTCGACCTCGCCCCCACCTGCTATGTCGGTCTGTTCATCTGCTCTCACGACGTCAACGTGGTCGAAAAGGGCTACTTCACCGAGGTTCAGTACACAAAGTTGGCCGATCCCCAGCCGGTAAGACGTCGCCCGGGCGGACAGACGGGACAACCCCGCCAGTAGAACTCTTAACCCGCTATCATCATGAGAAAAATTTTATTTTTGACCCTCGCGCTGCTGACTGTGGCAGGCGGGGTGTACGCCCAGCAGAGAAACCGTGTGACGAGCGTGCTCGAAATCATGGACTCCCGAGACGGCAGCCGAAAGGTGCTCAAAGAGTTCTCCTCCCTGATCGAGGCTCCCAACTGGACCGTGGACGGCAAGTGGCTCATCTACAACAGCGGCGGCAAGCTCTATCGCATCTCGCCCGAGAATCCGGGCGAACCGCAGGAGATCTACACCGGCTTTGCCACGCGCGCCAACAACGACCACGTGCTGTCGTTCGACGGCAAGCAGATCGCCATCAGCCACGGAACCCGCGAAGATCACCAGTCGCGCATCTACACCCTGCCGATCTGGGGCGGCGACCCTGTACTGATTACCCCCATGGCTCCGAGTTACCTGCACGGCTTCAGCCCCGACGGTAATCAGCTGGCCTACTGCGCCGACCGCAAAGGCAACTACGACATCTACGTGATCCCCTCTATCGGGGGCGAAGAGGTTCGCCTGACCGACGCCGAAGGTCTCGACGACGGCCCCGAGTACTCCCCATGCGGCGAGTACCTCTGGTTCAACTCTGTTCGCACCGGCCTGATGCAGGTGTGGCGCATGAAGATCGACGGTAGCGAGCAGACCCAGATGACCTTCGACCAGACCCGCAACGCATGGTTTCCGCACATCTCGCCTGATGGCAAAAGTGTTGTCTACATCACCTACCACGTGGGCGACCTCGAACCCGGGCAGCATCTCGCCAACAAGAATGTCGAGTTGTGGATGATCCCCGCCGAAGGCGGCGAGCCCCGACTGCTCACCAAACTATTCGGCGGCCAGGGCACGATCAACGTCAACTCGTGGGCGCCCGACAGCCAGCGGTTCGCATTCGTGAGCTATCGTCTGAACGACTAAATTTAATCGACAAGGAGCTAAGGGATGAAGCGGATAATTTTGATATGCCTCGCACTGTTGGCGACGACGTGGATCGTCTCCGCCCAGCAACCCGCAGTGATCGCAGCCGACAACGCTACGTGGGATTTCGGAGAGATCGCCCGCACCGGCGGAGAGGTGTCGCACACGTTCGTCATCAACAATCGCGGAGGGATGCCATTGGTCATCACGCGAATCCTCTCGTCGTGCGGCTGCACCACCACGCAGTGGACGAGGGAACCGATTCCCGCCGGAGGGTCGGGCTCCATCGTGATCACCTACGATCCGGAGGAGGCGCCAGGGCCCTTTGTCAAAACAATATCCGTTTACAGCAACGGCAAGGCCGGAAGCTACATCCTGACTGTGAAAGGCGATGTGAAGTAGGTTTCGAATGTCACACAAAAAACGGAGGCCCTCTGAAAGAGAGCCTCTGTTTTTTACACCCCCATCGGCAGGTAGTCCTTCAAACTTTTACGGAGCGCCTTCAGCGTCTTCGAGATGTGGTAGTCTACCGCCTTGACGCTGATACCGAAGTGCGAGGCGATCTCCCTCACGGGCATGTTGTCCCAGCGGCTCATCGTGAATATCGTGCGCGTCTGCTCGGGTAGCGACATGAGTGTCCGGTCGACGATCGCTCGCGCCTCTCCGGTGAAGAGCTCCTCCGGTTCGCACGCCCTGAGCGACGCGATGCGGGTCTGCAACTCCCACCGGATGTGCTGCTCCATCTTGCCTGTCACGTCTCGGCGCACGCGGATGTGTTCGAGATGGTTGAGGCATTTGTGTTTGACGATAGTCAGAATGTAGGCGGGAATGTTGGAGTCGGGCCGCAGTGAGTCGCGCTTCTCCCAGTAGTGCATGATGGCCTCGATGACGAAATCTTTCGCGATCGCCTCGTCCCTGACATACAGCTCTGCGAAACGGATGAATCGCCGCTGATAATCCGAAAACAGTTCGTTCAGGATATGTATATCCTTTTTGTCATCCATAGCATCGCTCCCGATGCTGTAAATGTAATAAAAATTTAGCTGAAATGTGCCGGTTTACATCCAAAATCGGCAAATACAGTGCTGTCGGCAGATGTGCCTCAGAACCGAAAGCTGACATAGAGGCGGCTGCCGCGCATGCGGTGGCGTTGGTGGGTGAGCAGATCCTCGGGCGAAATGCCGAATGACGAGGCGTCGTCGTCGGAGACGGTGAGGTCGGCCAAACGGATGCCTCGGTAGCGTCCGCCGCCGAATCGCCACTCGGCACCCACAGAAAAGGCGTCCCACGACACCGCAACGCCCGTCGAGGCGTAGGAGGCGTACCCCGAGACGAGTTCGAACCGGTTGCCGGATGCCACGGGAATGTTGTGCGCCACGAGCGACATGGTGGGATGAAACCGGCCGTAGATGTGTACGGCAAAGCGATTCAGCCGCCCCGAGGGTCTCAGATGGATCGCCGGCCCGACCCCCACAGCGACGTCCAGCTTGTACATCCACTTGCGAAATTCGTCGAGCTTGCGTCGCCAATACCCGTACTCGGCGTCGAACCAGGTCACGTCGAGCCCCACGTGAACGATCTTGAGGATGGGCCGTTGGTGTAGCGGAAAACTGTGGCCGACGGCAAAGGTGAACCCCTTCATGGTCGACGAGTAGTCGGGCGCGTTGGTGCCCACCAGCGATATGTTTTGGAACGCCCGCCCGACGGTGTGGTAGTCGACGCCGGCGAGGCTCCCGCTCAGGCTCGGCACCTCCAAGTGAATTCGGGGGCGGGCACGCAGGTTTGTCGTCTGACTCTGAGGCTCGTAGACGAGGTGCGGAACGTCGGGGCGGATCGAGATCGGGGTGTCGGGGCGGACGATGCGGGTGAAGCGGGTGGTGTAGGCGTCACTTGCGGCGAGCGGACTCAAACTCAGGGCTTCGGCGAATGTGAAACTTGTGTCGGGCGCGTCGACGAAGAGCGGTGTCGAACTGTCAACAAAAATCGGGCTTGCGACCACCTCCGAGACGAGGCCCGGGCGTGCATCTGCATCGGGGTTCCGGGCGTCAACACGAGAAAGATTGTCGCTCCGATCAGGGGCGACGATCCTCTCTCCGTGCGCGGCGGGCGATCCCCCCAGAAGCACGGCGCACATTATGGCGACAAACCGTTTCATTATGTCCCCTCTAAATATCAAACACTGTGCCGCCGGAACGCCGGCTGCGATTTTTTTTTCGCGCAGTTCAAAAACCCCGATGACCTCGTAACAAAAACAGCCCCACCTGCAACAAAAAAACGCAACACCCTTTCGGATGCTGCGTTTTTTCGAGTGCCATACCCTATATATATAAGGTATAGCGTAGCTATATTCTGCGTAGCAAAAAACCGCGTAGCTAAATCCGTTGCGGCCGTTGCCGCCGCCCGCGGGATTATTGAGCGATCGCCGCAACCAGAGCCGCAGATTCCGCGGTGCTCTCGGTTTCGGTCTCCTCCGTCTCTTCGGTCTCCTCTTCTGAATTAGGCGCAGGGGCATAGAACTGCACCGGAGCATAGGCATAATAGGTGTTCGACCAAACACCATTTCGCTGCGCACGGACATTGACCATTATGTAATTCTGATCCGAACCATCGAACAGAGCGGCATAGGTGGTACTATTATGGATGAACCCGCCGTACGGATCGCACCCGATTCCTTTCGTCCATTCGAGGGTTGCGCCTGTCAAGTCACCCACGGCTGTGAAATATGCGTAATTTCCGGGCGACACAGGCACACCCGGCCCACCATCACTACGCCAAGTGACATTCGTAATCGTCGGAGCACCGGTAACGCTGACCGTTTTAGATGGGGCATAAGAGGTTCCGTTCGGCAGCGTGAAATTTGCCGTGACGGTATAGTTGCCGGTAGCGAGAAATTTGATATTCAGAGTTCTGCCGGCCATTCCACCCGTAGTCGTGTAGTTATTATTTGGAGATACCGTCCAACCATTGAAAGTGACATTTCCAGGTAGAGTCCCAGGCACACTGTATGTTATATTAGTTGTACTCGCCGTTGTAGGGCCAGTAATGGGGTTCACCATGTTAACTCTAACCGGCGTTAGTGGATTATTAAATATCATGTCAACAATCACAGCAGGTATGCGCCCTGTTGCTAAAACATTCGAACGCCAGTTGTTCCATTCACTCTCTCCGACCATCGCGTCCTCTATCTGTTTAAGAGTCATCCCCTGATTCATCATAGATTCGACAATAGCGGTATAATCAGTATGGTAACCGGTTTGCAGATAATCTGGATAAAACGCTCGCATGTATGACGCTTGAACACCTCGGGCCCAACTTTCAACCAAGCGATCTTCTGCATTAATGAATTCACTCCATCTGTTTGCTCCTCGTTTATCTACAACAGCCTGCCAATGTGTCGCGTGCCCCAATTCATGAAACATGCTACTCGTAACTTCCCATCGACTACGATTTGATCCGCTTGCTTTACCATAAACCAGAATAAGATTTCCTCCAAATGTTCGTGCTGCAGGGTTGAATCGTGCAAGTCTATCAGTATGATCTTTGTTCCATAACACCCCTGTATCCATTTTGTCAACCCTCGCTTTCGTAATTCCACTTGTCAGAGTGTAAGACTTGTAATAATAGGCCCACAGGGCCCTGTGCGTGGCAGCGAAATATGAATCCTTTGTGTCGCTGTTCGTAATGGTGTGATTCCAATGTGATTTTTGCTTCAGTCCATGAGTTTTTGCTTGACCAGATCTTCCATCACGGATATTCCATTTGGGATCGTCCCAAATGATGTGATAGCCAACTGGGTTCCGGAATTTGCCACCCCAACCTTTAATTCCAGAGACATTACCGTTTGCGTCTGTCGTTCCGGAGCCGACATTGATGAAGTGTGTTCATCTGACTTTAACCCCTTCCAAATTAATCGTATTCCCATTGTAATCTTCTACAAACTTGATTGTCGCTGATGGATACCACGCCGCCCCTCTGGTAAGTGAAGCCACATTAATTCCGTTGTTCTGCATAGCTTTTTCTATGACAAGGTCGTAATCTTCATCGTCTATTTGAGGCGTTTCTCCTGGCGCTCTGGTCGCAGGCTCTCCTTGCATATAAACGTAGTCTAAAAATTCATAGCTGACCCCCTGCGGGTATGTGAAACCTGCAGGAACAACAGTATAATACCACGTATTCGATGTATTGCTCATGTATGCGTTCATCTCCGTGACAGTGAGTTCTATGTCCAACGGATATTCAATCAGTTCCAATCCAAGATCATCATGCACTGTCTTATACATTAGAGAGTCTTGAATGTTAAATCGCACATAATGGTGAGAAGCGGCGATAGTTTTGGCAGGTAGCCCTAAAGACGGCCGCAAATCATTGTAGGCTTCTTGGACATTTGAAAGAGAGTAGGGATTTTGGTCAGACGCGACAACTGCCGCACGAGTCCGGGGTTGAGACTCAACTTCGGTATACTCGACAGGAATCATTTCAGGTTCCTCGAAATGCGAACACGCCGTTACTAACAACATGCATACGAATACGGTTAACAGACTTTTCATAATGGATGTATTTAAACAATGGTTAAAGTTGTTCGTTATTTATTGTTTCTATAAGTTCATCGGAGAGAATCAATGTGTAAACACCATAATATTTTTCTGAAATATACTCCCAGAACTTCCTTTTCATGACAACTTCCGGCAACAGTTCATCTCCAACTTTTATCTGGAACGATGCGGTTGAAGAGGGGAATAGCGGCAGAATCATCCCTTCATGTGGGTACAAATCAGCAAGATCGCCATCCTGTTTGCTACATTCTGTGTTACTCGAAAAAATCGTGAGTCCGCCACTTGGCATAATTGAGAGATTCTGTTCTACACCCCAATTTCGCTCAATAGTTACACTCTTTTCGGTGTTATTCACTACACGGAACTCCCATGTACAACCATAATCCACTTCGGCACGACATTCGGACACCATCACGCATACTGCCACCATAAAAAAGAAACGTGTTTTCTTCATGTCTTTCGATTTTATCAGTCGGTTTATGCTGCAAAAAAACAATTATTTTCATAAAATCCAAGTTTTCTGCAATAAATCTGCAAAAAATCCCCACCCCCCCTCTTGACAACGCCCCCTCGAAGTATTATATTTGCACCGAACCAACAAAAACACCAGAACCCAAACCCAACAAAAAACCAAAACCATGGCCACCTTCAAATTCAGTACCTGGCTCCCCAAGTACCACGCCGACCTGCTCGAAAAGCAGAAATTCCGCCTCAACACGCGCCACGATTACAGCTACGACCTCTATCGCTACCCCCTCGAATTCGCCTACCCGCTCCGACGTTGGACAGATCACGAGACCGGCCGCCACTACATCGAATACGGCGACCCACCCCGCCGCATGGAGGAAAACTTCGAAGTCCCCCACCTCTTCGCATAGCCCCTCCCTCCCGCAAAAACGCCCGCAAAAAAAACGCAGCCCCCCCCTCACGAGAGTGCTGCATTTTTCTCATGTACCATACCTTATATATAAGGTACAAAGTCACGACCCTATCGACCCGAATCGGGCCAGGAGCGAGGAAAGTTCACCTCCAACTCAAATTCGCTCCCCTCCTCGATTTTGTCCGTAGTGATCGCGGTGTGCCAGCAGTCGAGAACGGAGGCGGCGTTCAGAAACACGGTCACATACAGCCGATACCTCCCGTCCGCGATCTGCGACAGGCTGTCAACCGTGGCTTTGTGAACACCGCTCAACGTTGCGCCGCGAGCCAACAGCAACGTCTTTCGCGAAAAATCGACGGCGGGGTAGTCTCCCTCAATATACTCCGCCAACTCCTCGTCGCTGTCGACGGCGACAACTTCGCCCTCCCGCGGAGCGTTGGCGTGGTCGGGATCGCCCCAACCAGCCGGCTCGCCATCACCTGCAACATTTCCGAGCGGATATCCGGCGAACGGCACATCCGCCTCCTGCTGTTGCTCTGTCTTCTGTCCGGCGCGGAAGTCCGGTTCGTTGCTGTCGCATGCCGTACCGAGGATGCCCGTCAGCGCCCCGACACAGAGTGAAATCACAATTTTTTTCATGGCGTCAAAATTTAGTCTCCCTGTTTAAGAGTCATGATGTCTTCAGACCCTCTGAAAACATTTCGGACAAAGTTACGTTTTTTTTTTTTTTCGATTTCCAAATTTTCCCGCATCAAAAAATTGCAAAAAAAAGAGGCCCTCGTTCCCGGGAGCCTCCTTTTTTCTATCTGAAAATCCGCCGTCGGCGTTCCGACCTACCAAATCACAACCCGCTCCTCAACCGGCAGGAACATTGCGCCGTCGGAGATGTCGAACGCGCGATAGAAGGAGTCGATGTTGCGTAGCGCGCCATCCACCCTCCACTTGCCGAGCGAGTGTTCGTCGATCTTCGTGAGGCGCGCCTCCTCTTCGGGGCGAATGTTTTGGGCCCACAGCTGGGCGTAGGCGAGGTAGAAACGCTGGTCGACCGAAAATCCGTCGATCGGAGCGGGGGTCGTGCCCCCCAAAGAGTTTTGCAGCGCGGTGTAGGCAACCCGCAACCCACCCTGATCGGCAATGTTCTCACCGAGGGTAAATCGGCCGTCGGCCTGAAGCCCGGGCTGCACCTCGATGGCGTTGAACTGCTCGACCAGCACGTCGGCACGCTTGGTGAAGGCCTCGGCGTCGGCCTCGGTCCACCAGTCGTTGAGGTTGCCCTGCTTGTCGAACTGCCGACCCTGATCGTCGAACCCGTGCGTCATCTCGTGGCCGATCACCACCCCGATGGCTCCGTAGTTGACCGCGTCGTCGGCGTCGGGGTTGAAGAACGGGGGCTGCAAGATCGCCGCGGGGAAACATATCTCGTTCGACGATGGGTTGTAGTATGCGTTGACCGTCTGGGGGCTCATGTGCCACTTCGACTTGTCGACCGGCTTACCTGCCTCGGCCATCCGGTCGTCGTTCTGCCACGCCCAGGCGCGCTTGAGGTTCTGCCAATAGCTGAGCGCGGGGTCGATCTCAAGCGTCGAGTAGTCCTTCCACTTGTCGGGATAGCCGATCTTGACGATGAAGGTGCCGAGTTTTTCGAGCGCCTTGGCCTTGGTCTCGGCCGACATCCATTCGAGATTTTCGATATGTTGGCCAAGCGCCGTCTGCAGATCGCCGACAATCTTCAACATACGCTCCTTGCTCTCGGGCGGAAAGTATTTGGCGACGTACATCTCGCCGACCGCCTCACCGAGGATGCTGTTGGGCATGCCCAGCGCGCGCTTCCACCTCGGACGGGGCTGCTCCTGACCCGACATGGTGCGACCGAAGAACTCAAACGACGCGCGATGCATCTCGTCGTCGAGATAGGCCGCGGCCTCGTTCAGAATGTTGAATGCGAGATAGTAGTTGAGCTTGGCGCGGTCGCCGGCGAGCACCTCGTTGGCAACCCTCATCACCTTCGGGTGAGCCAGGTTGAGCTCTGTGATACCGCCGATCTTGAGCGTCTCGAAGTAGACGTCCCAGTCGATGGCGGGATAGTCGGTTTTCAAAGACTCGACCGTCACCTTGTTGTAGCTGTTGTAGGGGTCGCGCAGCTCGATGTTCGACAGCGACGCCTCGGCTATTCGGGTCTCGATCTCCATGACCGCCTCGACTGCGGGTGCGGGGTCGGCATATCCGGCCAGCGAGAATATCGTCGCGATGTACTTTTTGTACGCCTCGCGAATCGCCTCGTTCTCGGCGTCGAGGTAGTAGTCGCGGTTGCCCATGCCCAACCCCGCCTGATAGAGGTACACCATGTTGGTGTTGCTCTCCATCATGTCGGCATCCACGAAGGGGCCGAAGAAGGGATTGCTCACTGCGCGATGAATCTGCCCCAACAGCGCCGACCTGCCACGCGTGTCGAATGTCGACACCTCGATGGCGCTCAGGTCTTGCCGCAACGGGGTGAGCTTCTCGGAGTTGAGCCTCACCGAGTCCATGCCCATGCGATAGAGGTCGCCGATCTTCTGCTCGACGCTTCCGGCAGTCGCGGCGCTCTTCTCCATCGTCGCAAACAGATCGCGGATGCGAATCTCGTTGTTCTCCCTCAGCACGTCGAACGAGCCGTAGCGCGAGAACTCGGGCTTCAAGGGGTGCGAGCGCTGCCACCCTGCGGTGGCGTACTCATAGAAGTCGGCCGACGGTGCGATGGACGTGTCGAGATTCGCCGGGTCGATGCCCGGCACCTTTGTTTCGCTGTTGCCGCCGCATGCCGCCATAACTCCTGCCAAACTTATTAAAATTAACCTTCTCATCTGTTTTCAATTAACTTTTCAGAATCATGAATCATAAATAATGAATCATGAATCGGCTAACGGCCGGAACGCCGGCAGCGTATTTTAGCTAACGCAATATAAAAATACGTGCGAAGCACACCTGAATTCATGATTCATGATTCATAATTCATGATTAAAACTACTTACGAATAGCCGCCACCCCGGGAAGCTCCTTACCCTCGATATATTCAAGAAGCGCGCCGCCACCGGTCGAGTTGTAAGATACCTTGTCCGCAAGGCCAAACTTGTTGATGGCCGCCACACTGTCGCCGCCGCCGATCAACGAGAACGCGCCGCGCGAGGTCGCCTCGACAATAGCCTCGGCCACGACACGGGTGCCGCTCGCAAACTTATCGAACTCGAACACACCCACCGGCCCGTTCCACATGATCGTCTTCTGGTCTTTGATCGCGTCGACGAACAACTTCTTGCCGCCGGTGCCGATGTCCATCCCCTCCCAACCCTTGGGAATCGCATTCACTGCACATTCGAGGGTGTTGGCCTCGGGCGAGAAGGCGTCGCCGCACAGCGCGTCGGGCGAGAAGTAGAGGGTGACTCCCTTCTTCTTGGCCGTCTCGATAATCTGAAGGGCAAGGGGGTGCATGTCGACCTCGTTCATCGAGTCGCCCACATCCATACCCTGCGCCGCGGCGAAGGTGTAGGTCATGCCGCCGGCGATGATCAGGCTGTCAACCTTCTCCATCAACTTTTCGATGATCACGATCTTCGACGACACCTTGGCGCCGCCGAGGATCGCCATGAACGGACGCCCGGGATTCTCCATCACGCCGTCGATAGCCTTGAGCTCGTTCTCCATCACATAGCCGAACATCTTGTCGCTGGGAAAGTAGTCGGCGATCAGTGCGGTCGATGCGTGCGCGCGATGTGCCGTGCCGAACGCGTCGTTGACATAGGTGTCGGCATACGACGCGAGGCGCTTTGTAAACTCCTTCTGCGAAGCCTTGACCTCTTTTTTGGCTGCGGCCTTTTCTTCGTCAGTGGCGTCGTCGGCCAATCCGCGGGGCTTGCCCTCCTCCTCGGCGTAGAAGCGCAGGTTTTCGAGCATCATCACCTCGCCGGGCTTGAGCGCGGCGGCCATTTCGGCAGCCTTGTCACCCATCGAGTCGCCGGCGAAGGCAACCTTGGTGCCGATCAGTTTTTCGACCTCGGAGACGATGTGGCTCAGCGAGTACTTCTCCTCGTTGTTCTTCTTGGGGCGGCCCAGGTGCGACATCAGGATTACGCTGCCTCCGCCGGCCAACACTTTTTTGATGGTAGGCACGGCGGCTCGGATGCGCGTCGAGTCGGAGACGTTGAAGTTTGCGTCGAGGGGCACGTTGAAGTCTACGCGGATGATTGCGCGACGGCCCGAGAAGTCGTAGGTGTCGATAGATTTCATGGTTTTTCTTTTATATTTATGTTCGGTTACTCTTTCGTGTCGGAAAAACACCGCAAGTTACGAATTTTCGGTCGGAAAATCGCACTCTCCGACCAAATAATAATCCATCGCTACGAAAAGTTCAAAAAAAAGAGTACCTTTGCTAACAGTCCGAAACCGTCCGGCGACCCAGGGCGGGTTTTTATAATGTCTTAACACCACCGCAATATGATAGAGATGGACTCCACCGACCAGACGATCCTGCGTCTGTTGATGAAAAACGCCCGCATGCCCTACCTTGAGATAGCCCGCGAGTGCGGCATCTCGGGCGCGGCCATCCACCAGAGGGTCAAGAAGCTGACCGACCTGGGGGTGATCCAGGGGGCCCGTCTGATAGTCGACCCCAAGAGTCTGGGCTTCGACGTGTGCACCTTCATCGGCATCCAACTGCGCGAGGTGGCGCTTCACGGCAGCACTGTGGAGATGCTTCGCAGCGTGCCCGAGGCTGTCGAGTGCTACTTCCTGACAGGCAAGTACAACCTGCTGATCAAGGTCTACTGCCGCGACAACGACCACCTGATGCACACCATCTTCGACAAGATATTGACCATCCCGGGCATCATCACCACCGAGACCTTCATCTCGCTCAACGAGATATTCTCGCGACAGGTGTCGGTCGAGTTCAGTGATCAGTGATCAGTGATCAGTGGTTAGTGCTAACGCTAAATTTTTGCGTGTATCACCGACCGCGTAGCACTAACCACTGATCACTAACAACTAACAACTAAATTTCATGATTCAAATAACCAAGGAGTTCTCATTCGAGATGGCGCACGCCTTAGAGGGCCACGACGGCGCCTGCAGTCGCATCCACGGCCACTCGTACCGACTGTGGGTAACGGTGTCGGGCGAGCCCTCGGCCGACGGCACATCGCCCAAGCAGGGCATGGTTGTCGACTTCGGCGACCTGAAGCGCATAGTGACCGAGCAGATCGTCGATCGGTTCGACCACGCCTTCGTGGTGCGTCGCACGGCGGCCAACTCGGCTCTGGTCGACGCCATGTCGGCCCACTACGACGGGGTGCGGAGTGTGGAGTGGCAACCCACGAGCGAGAATCTCGTAGCCCACTTCGCCGACCTGCTGCGCCCGCGGCTCCCTGTCGGCGTGACACTCCGCTCACTGAAGCTCTCCGAAACAGCCACCTCCTTCGCGGAATTGATATTTGAAAATTGACTTAAAAACTGCCTCATGGGGGCAGAAAATGAAATTAAAATGAAATTAAAATGACGGCAAAAGATCTGTTCCAAAAACCGACACTTCTACAAATTATCGAGGAGCTGAAGACCGACGGCGTGAAGTTCGACAAATACCCCCTCGCGGATTATGAGGAGCATATAGACAAGCATCTCGACTTCTTCCGAAAAGCGACGGGAGCGGACGACAACCTCCTCGCGGATATCCTCGAAAACGATCGCGCCAACCTCTACCGATATACGTTCCACGCAGGCAACGGCAATGGCACGTTCGCCTTGGCGATGGTGCCGATGAATCTGATTCAATACGCGGTGCTGAGCCGTTTCCCCGACAAGGTGGAGGATTTGCTCTCTCAATTCCTCTTCAGCAAAGCCCCCGCCGAGGCTCGCAAGCGGGTGAAACAATACAACGCGGCGATGGGCATTGTACCCGAAAAGCCCAAGAAAGCCGCCGCCGCACCAAAGCCCAAAGCCGTCGCCCCGACCGTCGAGACAGGCCTCAAATACTCCGAGTACGACGAGGATTACTACGCCATGCTGATCGAACGAGGGCTCGATGGCGACGTGATTGTAAACCCCGGAATCGGAGCGACAGGAGAGAAGGACGACCTGATAGTCTGGACACCCCACAAACAGATATATAAAGACCACAAAGAGTTTCGTTTCACCGATATTTTCCGCGAACGTTCCGGCAGCATGTTCATCAGCGAGCGGGTGCGCGAGGCGCTGACCGATGCGATCCCGCAGTGGGTCAAAGGCATCAAAGGCCCCTCCATCGGAGGAGAGTGCTATGTCGACACGGGCAAAGAGTTGCTGACCTACTACTATCTGTCGGTTCCCGCCTATAAATTCATCGACAAGGATCATCTGAAACTCATCGAAGGGTCGAAGGGCATCGTCTATCACGGCGATTCGACCAGCGGTCTCGAAGATATCGCTTACCTCTCGTTCCGTTCGGGAGTGATGGCCAAAACGCCTGAGGCCGAACGCCTTATCTTCGAGATCGACTTCCACGCCTTGGGTTGGTGGTTCTGCCACAAAAGCATAAAGGAGAGACTCGAAGCGGCGGGAGCAACCGGCCTGAAGTTCGTGCGGTCGATGGATATGAATTGGCATGAGTACTACGAACAGAATCGACGCGCATCGCAGGAGTCTTGACATTTGACAAATGACGCGTCATTTGCTGAATTGATAATTAAAAGTGGAAAATTGAAAATGGAAAATTGAAAATGTGCTACGCGAAATTTTGGCTACGCAAAATATAATACTGCGTAGCTTAGTGTTGCGTCAGCCTCATTTTCAATTTTCCACTTTCAATTTTCAATTAAAAAAGTTTTATGGAAAAACTTTTTCTATTAGACGCCTACGCCCTGATCTTCAGGGCCTACTACGCGTTCCTCGGGCGGCCGATGCGCAACTCGGCGGGGGTGAATACCTCGGCGGTGTTCGGCTTCACCAAATTTCTGCGCGACATCATCGTGCGCGAGCGGCCGCGCCACTTGGGCGTTGCGTTCGACCCCCGCGGCGGCAACTTTCGCCACGAGCTATACCCTTTATATAAGGCCAACCGCTCCGCCACACCCGAGGACATCGTCGCCTCGGTGCCCTACATCAAACGCATACTTGAGGCGATGCGCATCCCCGCAGTCGAGGTTGCGGGCTGGGAGGCCGACGACGTGATCGGCACGCTGTCGGTGAAGGCGGCGGCCGAGGGGTTCACCACCTTCATGGTGACGCCCGACAAGGACTACGGACAGTTGGTGACCGACCGGTCGCTGATCTACAAGCAGCGCAAGAGCGGCGACGGGGTCGAGATTGTCGACCGCGAGGCGATCCGCGCGCAGTACGGCATCGACGACCCGCGACTCGTGATAGACATTTTGGCGCTGTGGGGCGACGCGTCGGACAACGTGCCCGGGGTGCCGGGCATCGGCGAGAAGGGGGCGACGAAACTTGTCTGCCAGTTCGGCACTGTGGAGAATATCCTTGCGAACGTCGACTCTTTGACCGGCCGCACGCGCGACAATATCGTGGCGAACCGCGAGCAGCTGCTGTTGGCCAAGCGATTAGTGACGATCGACACCGCCGTGCCTGTCGACTTCGAGCCCGCGGCCCTTGAGATGGCCGACCCCGACTGCCCCGCCCTGCGCGAAATCTACACCGAGCTGGGGTTCAACATGTTCCTGCGCGAAATGGCCTCCGACAGCCGCTCGCCCTTCAACTCGGCGATACTCTGCCGCGGCACCGCCGCCGCCGGAGCGCGACCAGAATTCAACGTCGCCGACATTAAGGAACCGATAGACAAAGCAACCCAGGCGACAAGGAACATAGCGATTTCAGCCGCGCAGAGCTTTGAACCAATTGGTTTCGACACTCGCAATGAGGCACGTCGCAACTCCGGTCAGCAATCCCTGTTCGACGAGCCGGCAACAGACGAGCTCCCCACAACAGAATCGCAACCCGACCTCTTCTCATCCGCCCCGACCCTCGACACCCTCGCCACCACCCCGCACGACTATCGCACCATCGCCGACCCCGACGAACTGCGAGCCCTCGTCAAGGAGTTCGAGAAACACCCCGAGTTCGCATGGGACACCGAGACCACGGGCTACGACCCCTTCCGCGACCGCATGATAGGCATCTCAATGTGCGCCGAGCCCGGGCGCGCGTTCTGGATTCCGCTCACCCCCGAGACTCAGGCCGAACGGCTCGCCATCCTGCGACCCCTGTTCGAGAACCCGAACATCGCCAAGATAGGTCAGAATCTGAAGTTCGACGAGGAGTTCGTGGCAACGGCCACGGCGATTAAGCAGGTGCGTCCCGGCTCATCTATCAGTCCTGAAGTGATAGAAACATTTACAGTTGAGGGAGCAAAAACATCGGCAACGACCAAGACGAAGATTGAAATAAAGGGCCGCCGCTACGACACGATGCTACTCGACTACCTGTTAGACCCCGAGTCGCGCCACGGCATGAATCACTTGGCCAACAAACACTTGAACTACGACCCGATCCCCATCTCGACCCTCATCGGCAGCGGCGCGCGACTCATCACGATGGACATGGTGCCGCCCGACCGCGTGGCCGAGTACGCCGCCGAGGATGCCGACGTGACGCTGCGACTGAAGCATGCGCTGTGGCCGAAGATACAGGAACAAAATCTCGAAAAGCTATACCTCGACATCGAGGAGCCCCTAATCGAGGTGCTGGGAGCAATGGAGCGCGAGGGTGTGCGAATAGACACGCAGATTCTCGCCGACTACTCGAAAGAGCTCTCGACCAGACTCGAAGAGTTAGAAGCACAAATCCGCGAACAGACCGCCGACCCGACCCTCAACGTCAACTCTGCAAAACAGTTGGGCGAGGTGCTCTTCGCAAAGATGCGTCTCGCGGGCGACAAACCCCGCATGACCAAGACGCGCCAATACAGCACCGACGAGGAGACGCTCCAAGGGCTCGCCGGCCGCCACCCCGTCATCGGCCTCGTGTTGGAATACCGCGGCGTCAAGAAGCTGCTGTCGACCTACGTCGAGGCGCTGCCCGAGCTGGTCAACCCCGTCACCGGTCGCATCCACACATCTTATAATCAGGCGGTCACTGCCACCGGACGCCTATCGTCCACAGGGCCCAACCTCCAGAACATCCCCATTCGCGAGGAGCAGGGACGCACGATCCGCCGCGCCTTCGTCGCCTCCGACTCCAATCATCTGTTACTCTCGGCCGACTACTCGCAGGTCGAGCTGCGACTGATGGCCCACCTCTCGAAAGACCCCGCGATGATCGAGGCGTTCCGCGCGGGCGAAGACATTCATCGCGCCACCGCCGCACGCATCTTCGGGGTCTCGCTCGCCGAGGTCACCTCCGAGCAGAGGCGTCGCGCCAAGACTGCCAACTTCGGAATCATCTACGGCATCTCGGCATTCGGACTGGCGCAACGACTCGGCATTCCGCGCGGCGAGGCGGCCGACATCATCGAGGGCTACTTCCGCTCCTACCCGGGCGTGCGCGACTACATGGAACGGGTGGTGGCCGAGGCGCGCGACAACGGCTACGTCGAGACGATCTTCGGACGCCGCCGCACCCTGCCCGACATCAATTCGCGCAACGCCACGGCACGCGGACTCGCCGAGCGCAACGCCATCAACGCCCCAATTCAGGGTGGCGCCGCCGACATCATGAAGATCGCCATGATCCGCATACAGAGAGAGTTGCGCACACAAGGGCTGCACTCGCGCATGATCCTTCAGGTGCACGACGAAGTTGTGGTCGACACCCTGCGCAGCGAGCAGGAGGCTGTCGCGGCGTTGGTCGTCGCCTCGATGGAGGGTGCCGCCTCACTCGACGTCGATCTGCTCGTCGACTACGGCACAGGCGACAACTGGTTGGACGCACATTGACTACCTATAACTAAGACTTTAGTTATATAACTAAAGTCTTAGTTATAACATCCGCGACATAACACACCTACTTAATCACAGTATCGACATAGTACTTGTCGATATACCTCTTGAACATCGAGAGACTCTCTATGGACGACGCCATGCGGTCGGCCTTGCCCTCGAACTCCAGCGTGATGTATCCGCGGAAGCCGACCTCGTGGAACATGCGGAAGATGCGGTCGTAGTCCAAGTCGAGCTCATACCAGTTGCCGCCGCCCTGATAGGTCTTGCACGACAGAAACGCGCACTCGGGCAGAATGGAGGCGATCTTGTCGTAGGGCTCTTCGAGAAAGTTGCCGGTGTCTAACAGAAACTTCAGCCACCGCGACTTGACGCTGTTCTTGATGCGCCACATCCCCTCGGGCAGCGCCGACAGCCCCCAATGATTCTCCAGCGCCATCGTGATGCCCGTCTGCTCGCAGGTGGGGATGCACTTGTAGATGCACTCTTGAATCCACCCGAAGCCGTCGTCATTCGTGTAGCCGGCGATGGGAGTTTCGTTCACTCGATCGCGATACGACGCCCCCTGCCCCGCCGTGCCCCAACTTCCGGAGTTGAGGCGGATGGCCGGAATGCCCATCTTGTAGGCCAGCTCGATGCAACGAATCGTGTGGTCGACCATGCGTTGGCGCTGCGCGGGGTCGGGATCGACGAAATCCTGATGAATCGACAGGCACGCCAGCGCCACCCCGTTCATGTAGGCCATCTGCTTGATGTTGTGGATGTAGTCGTTGTCCTCGGTGTACATGCTGCGATGTAGGACGTCGACCGCCTCGACCCCGATGTCGGCGGCGGCGAGGATCACCCGTTCGATGCCGTCGGGTTCGTTGGCGAAGTTCTGAAGGCTGTATGTCGACAGACAGAGCTTCGGGCGACCTTTGACTCCTTGGTTTTTTGCCCCGCCGCCCGCCGCGGCGGGCGACTGCGCAATGGGGGCATGTAGGGCGTCGGTAAACGATGCGGCCTTTGTGAATTCGGGCAGGACAGCGCCTGCCACCCCTGCAGCCGATGCTGCCAGGAAAGAGCGTCGGGAAAGTTTCATAGCGGTTAGTTTTAGGTTTTATTGTGTCGGCTCTTTGCGGGCTGCGGCCGAACCGACCTCCGTCAAATATACGAATAATTGTTGGATTTACGATTTTTATTTCGCACGGGCGGATTAATTTTTTCAAAAAAACAGAGGCGGCCCGAAAAAGGTCGCCTCTCTGTTTGTGTCGCATATGTCACACTTTGCTAAAAGTGTCTCTTATGTAACGTTTCTTAAAAAGTGTCGCATATGTAACACTTTGCTAAATGTGTTACTTATGTAACACACAAAGTGCCGCGTAGCTAAAAATCGCTGCGGCCGTTGCCGCCGACTCAGTTAGCGGGCATCGAGCTGTAAAGGGTGTTGTACTTTTCGTACTTTTCGCCCATTCCCGGCTCTTCGCGCAGACGGAAGGTGAGGTTCTTGAGCAGCTCGACGGTGGCCAGCTGTTCGGGGTTGATCTCGTAGGCCTTTTCGAGCGGCGCGACAGCCTCCCTGAACACATTGTTCACACCGGCCAGAGCAGCCTGATACTCACCCGCGTTGGTAAACGACTTCGAGCCCAGAGCCTGCGCCTCGGCGTCACCCTTCTTAACAATGAAGTACCCCTCAAGATAGTTCGACAGGAAGTCCTCGGGAGTCAACTCGACCACCTTGCGGATGGTAGCGATGGCGTCGTCGCTCTGGCCCAACTTGTCGTACACCCTCGCCAGACCCTGATAGAGGCTGGGGTTGGTGGGGTTCTGCGCGATGGCGGCCTCGACGATGGGGATGATCGAGGTGACGTCGCCGTCGTTCTCGGCGTAGTAGCGCACCATCATGTCGATGATGTTCTCGTTGCCCGGGAAGCGTGCGAGGCCCTGCTGAAGGGTTGCGAGCGAGCTCTCCTTTTCGCCGAGGTTGTACTGCGCGAGGAACTTCATGTAGTAGGTCTCCCCGTCGTGCTCGTAGCCCATGTTGAGCGCCTGATCGAGGTCGCTCTTTGCGGCGGCGTAGTCTTCGCCGTTGGCTGCTGCCATACCTGCGTAGTAGAGCGACATCGTGTCGACTGCCGCGGCGGTGGCGTGTGCGCTGGCGCGATAGGCCATGCGGAAGTTGTCGGCCGACTTGACGAACTCGCCCAACGAGTAGTAGGCGCTGCCGTTCTCAAATCCGCGGGCGTGAATGTTGTCCATCCCCGCACCCACCTTTTTGGCGCTCTTGGCGTCCATCGTGTAGGCCTTGTCATAGGCGTCGTAGGCCTTGCTCAGCGCGGCGGGATCGACCACGGTGGTGGGGGTCCAAAACGAAACTGTTCCGCCGGCCGCGTAGACCTTGACATTTTCATAGGTGTAGACCTTGTAGGCCTGACCGCCCACCGTCTGCTCGGCGGGAGCTCCCTCGCCAAAGGCGATCGTGAGCATGTTTTCGGGCATGCCGGCGTAGAGTCCGTCGACCATTTTGGCTTCGGAATCGACGTAGGCGTCACCCAGCGACACCCATGCGGCGGCTTTTGCGCCCTTCTTGGGGTCGGCTGAATCGCCTTCGGCTTTGGTGATGGCGGAGCGAAGCTTGGCGACGTCGACCTTGGCAACGGCGACCTGGGCCGATGCCGAACCGGCCATCAAAGCTGCGCCCAGAAGAGTTAAAACGAGTTTTTTCATGGTTTCAGAGGTTTTTTATTGTCAGTTTGTCTAAATTCGCTGTTTTAATTATCGGTCAAAGTTATTAATAAGTTCCGAATAGTTCTTAATTTTTAGCCCTTAATTTTCATTGACCGTCGTTTCGCCGCCGGTTTCGGTCTCCGCGGAGTCTGCGGCTTCCTCCTCGTCGTTGCGGGGCACGGCCACCACCGACGCGATGCCGTCGCCCTCGCGCAGGTTGATGATGCGAACCCCCTGCGTCGCGCGACCCGCAACCCTGATTCCCGACACGGCGGTGCGAATCGTGATGCCGCTCTTGTTGATGATCATCAGGTCGTCGTCGTCGCTCACCGACTGCACGGAGATCAGGCCGCCCGTCTTCTCGGTGACGTTGATCGTCTTGACCCCCTTGCCGCCGCGGTTGGTGATGCGGTACTCGTCGAGGTCGGTGCGCTTGCCGTAGCCCTTTTCGCTCAGCACCAACACATCCTTGCCATCCTCGGGCTCCATGCAGATCATGCCTATCACCTCTTCGTCCGCCCCGAGCGAGATGCCGCGCACCCCTGCTCCCGTGCGACCTATCGGCCTGACTGTCGCTTCGTTGAAGCGGATTGCCTTGCCGGCGTTGGAGGCAATCATCACCTCGGCGCTGCCGCTCGTCAACTTGGCCTCGATGAGCTGGTCGCTCTCGCGAATGGTGATTGCGTTGACGCCGTTCTGCCTCGGGCGCGAGTATGCCTCAAGCAGCGTCTTTTTGATCGTCCCCTCGCGGGTACACATTATGATGTGGTTGTTGTCGACATACTCCTTGTCGTCCAATCGCTTGACGTTGATGTATGCCCTCACCTTGTCGTCGGGGTCGATCTGAATCAGGTTCTGAATCGCGCGCCCCTTTGCCGAGCGCGGCCCCTCGGGAATGTTGTAGACCTTGAGCCAGTAGCACCTCCCCTTCTCGGTGAAGAGCATCATGGTGTTGTGCATCGTGGCGACGTACAGATGTTCGATGAAGTCCTCGTCCCTCGTCGCCGAACCCTTCGCCCCGATGCCTCCCCTCGCCTGGGTGCGGTAGTCGGTCAGGGGGGTGCGCTTGATGTAGCCCATCCTCGAAATGGTGATCACCATCTCCTCGTCGGCGTAGAAATCCTCGGGGTTGAACTCCTCGGCGCTGTACACTATCTCCGTGCGGCGGGCGTCGCCGTACTTGGCTTTTATCTCCAGAAGCTCCTCTTTAATGACGCCGTACTGCTCGGCCTCGCTGCCCAGAATCTCGTTGAAGCGGGCTATGCGGCGCACCAGTTCGTCGTGCTCGTCCTGCAACTTGCCTCGTTCGAGACCCGTGAGGGCCCTCAGACGCATGTTGACGATCTCCGTCGACTGAATCTCGCTGAGACCGAAGCGCTCCTGCAACCTCTGCTTGGCTGTGTCGGTGTTCTCCGAGCCGCGGATTATCGAGATCACCTCGTCGATGTTGTCCTGGGCGATGAGCAGACCCTGCACGATGTGCAACCTCTCCTCGGCCTTGCGCAGGTCGAACCTCGTGCGGCGCACCACAACGTTGTGACGATGCTTGACGAACTCGCGCACCATGTCCTTGAGGTTCAACAACACGGGCCGTCCGTCGACCAGCGCGATGTTGTTCACCACGAACGACTTCTGCAGCTCGGTCATCTTATATAAGGTATTGAGCACCACGCTCGCCACGGCGTCGTGTTTGAGGATGATCACTATGCGCATCCCCTTGCGGTCGCTCTCGTCGTTGACGTACGATATTCCCTCGATCTTCTTTTCGTTGATCAGATCGGCGATCTTCTTGATGAGGTCGGCCTTGTTGACCTGATACGGTATCTCGGTGACGACTATCATCTCGCGCCCCGTCGGGGTGAGTTCGATGTCGGTCTTGCCCCTCATCATCACCCTTCCGCGCCCCGTTTCGAGCGCCTCGCGCACCCCTTCGTAGCCGTATATGATACCTCCGGTGGGGAAGTCGGGCCCCTTGACGTGCTCCAGCAGTTCGCTCGTCTCCAGCTCGGGTTTCTCGATATAGGCCACGCAGGCGTCGACCACCTCGCCCAGGTTGTGGGGCGCCATGTTGGTGGCCATCCCGACGGCGATCCCGCTCGCGCCGTTGCAGAGCAGCAGCGGAACTCGCGTCGGCAGCACCGTCGGTTCGTTCATCGTGTCGTCGAAGTTGAGGGTGAAGTCGATCGTGTCCTTGTCGATGTCGCTCATCACCTCGTCGGCGATCTTTCTCATCCTCGCCTCGGTGTAACGCATTGCGGCGGGGGGGTCGTTGTCGAGCGACCCGAAGTTACCCTGACCGTCGACCAGCGGATAGCGCAGACTCCACTCCTGGGCCATGCGCACCATCGCGTCATACACACTGCCGTCGCCGTGGGGGTGGAACTTACCCAAGACGTCCCCCACGATACGGGCGCTCTTCCTGTGCGGCTTGTCGGAGTAGAGCCCCAACTCGTTCGACATGTCGTAGAGGATTCGGCGGTGCACCGGCTTGAGGCCGTCCCTCACGTCGGGCAGCGCGCGCGACACGATCACCGACATCGAGTAGTCGATGTAGGCGCTCTTCATCTGCTCGGTGATGTTGACCTCGACTATGCGTCCGCCCCCCGCCAACTGCTCTCCGGCGGTCTGAACTTCGTCGGTTTGCTGTTCGTCGGCTGCCGTCGTTTGGTCGCCGGTTTGCTGTTCGTTATTTTCTTCCGGAGCCTCGGCCCCTTCAATGATTTCGTCTGCCATTTTTCTGCATGTTTAAAACCCCCAAAAGTAGGCTTTTTTGCTCGTTTAAGCAAAAAAGCAATTAAAAATTAAGAATTAAAAATTAAGATTATGCGAAAACACACCTTTGAGAGCCATTTTCCCGCGATCTGCGCCCCTCAAATTTTTCATCCGACCCCACCACACTATATCCGCACCCCGCGCCGGTCGACAAGAAAAGTTTCGGGGCCAAGCGTCGCCACCGAGCACCCCTCCGAGAATGAGGAGGCGCTGTCGTACATAAACGGTATCGCCTCGCGGCCGCACACGTCGAGGAATCCGCACCGGCCGTCGCGCACCGCGAGCATCAGCCCCTCGAAGCACTCGCCGATCCAGTCGCAGGCGTCGGCGGTGAGCACCCTGCCGTCGCGATCGAAGAGCCTCCACTCGCCATCGCGCATCGCCACCACCACTCCCCACCGGTCGTCCCACACCAACTCTTCGTACACCGGCGCGAGCAGCTCCCTGCCCCTCGTGTCGATCAATCCGCGCCCCGTAGCGGTTTCGACCTCGGCCCTGCCTGCGCGGAAGGGTGCGGCATGACTCCACACACCCTCGACGACGGCGCAACCCGAGCCGTCGACATACCTCCATCCGCCCCCGTCGTCGCGCACCAATCGCACCCCCTCGCCCTCGCCGAAGTCGTAACCTGCGTTTTGCGGCGCCTCGGCCGCCCGTTGCAGCATCTCGAATATCCGTTCGCTCCAGTCGTCGGCCGAGAAGGCGATCACCGACAGCGCCCCCTCGGGCGAGGCGACTATCTTTGTCGGCGCGACTCCGCGATCCATGCGTCGCGCCCACACGGCCAACTCCCCGAACGACTGCATGGCGGCACGAATAGCGTCTGTGTCGCCACGAACCACCGCCGAGGCGACAAAATCGGCAAGTGGCATCCCCACAGGCGTCGGCCGCACCATCACGTCCACCTCGACCGGCCACCCCAGAGCGTCGAACAGCACCAGCTCGCCCTCCAACAATCTCCACTCCGAAAAGAATCTCCCGCCAAGCCCCCTGTCGCGCGCAGCCAGAGCCCGCAGCCTCGCCACCGCCGGCCCATCGCACCTCAACGGACAGCGCAGGGTCAACTTTTCGCCGCGCGCCTCGACCTCAAAGTCCACAAGTCCGTGACCCGGCATCGAGAAGAGGAGCTGACCATCCTCCCCGAGAAGAGGCCGCAACCTGTGCAACGTCCGCGTGCGCCCGTCGGACGAGGTGAGCGTCTCCATATATTGTCCGATCGTAACTATCACAGCATCACCGAATTTACAGAGCCGATATTCATCATCGCGGCCACCTCGCCGATGTGACTGCCCCAACCCACAGCTCGAAACGCCCCCGCCTCGCCGCCGCCCTTCATCGCGCGAATCGTCTCCGCGTACCCCACCGGCATCTCGCTCGAAGCGTCCCACAGCAGCCGCGCGTAACGATGGTCGGGCAGCTCGGACAACGACGCGGGAAAGAGCACCGGAGCCTCAACGCCACTCGCACGCGCCAGATGTATATTCATAAGTATTGTCTCCCCGTCGGCCGTCGAGGTCGCACGAATGCGTCGGGCCAGGTCGCGCACCCTGTCGTCGTCGCCGTCGGAGGGTTCGCCATCGGTGATGTTGATCACTGTGGGAGGGTAGCTCGTAGAGTTGCGCCTGCACCACCTGCCGGCCAGCGCCAACGCCTCTCCCAAAGCCCCGCACATGGGAGTCACCCCCGAGGCCAACTCGTCGAACCAGACGCTTTGCCGAGTGACCGCCACCACGCTGCGCCCCGAGGGCAGGAGCCTCTCGCGAACGACGTTCTCGCTCCGGAGCGGACCCGCCGCCGCAAGACGCGAAGGGCGCACAAACTCCCCCTCGGCCGAGACCAGCGAACGCACCCCTTCGCCCGAGTAGCCCAACACGGCGATGTCGTAGTAGTCCCGCGTGCCATCCTCGCGGCGTGCGCGATACAACAGTTCGTCGATAAACGAGCCTGCGACCAGAGTCACAGCGCGCGACTTGGCCATCTCGACGCCGCCGAAAACGATCCGCTCGGCCATCGACCCCGAACGGTCGACAAGCAGAATAAAGGCAGTGGGATGAAGTCTGGTGATGGGCGCGCTGTACATTGTTATCGGTTCGGGTTCGATTGATTTGCAAATGTAAGGAAAATTTTCAAATCTCCGGCACAACAAACCGCCCATAAAGCCCCGGCTGCCCAACAAGATCACGAAGGCCGGTCGAGATGATGCGCGCGGGGTGGTCGTCGATCCCCTTGTCGAACCACTCGGCCGTGCGCCGCGGATCGCGCCAACCCGGAGTGCCCAACTCGGCCGCCCGACAGCCCGCCAACTCGGGAATCCACATCGCGTCGCAATCTATCAGGCCCAACGTCCCATCTTCGCGCACAACGATATTCTCAGGCTTGAGGTCGCCATGTGCCCACTCGGCGGCGGAGAGCTCACGCCACATCACATCGAAAGCATCGGCAAGCGCCCCCAGACGCCCCACGTCGCCCGCCCGCCCCGCACGCGCCACCGCCACATCGAGTGTCGGCCCCGCCGTCCACTCCCCCTCCACAACGTCGACCCACCCCGCCTCGCCGCCCGCCGTGTGAACAAACAACTCATCCCTCAACAGCCGAACCCGAGGAAGCAACGCCGGCCGCCGCCCCTCCACATAGCCATACACACTCCGCAAATGAGGATTAGGACGAACATAACACTTCAAAAAACGCCGACACCCCGCCCCGTCCGCATAGACAAAAACCGCGGCACTATTACCAACCCACATCCTCGGCAAGCCATAAACATCACGCTCAACAACCGGCTCCCCCAAACTCCGAAAAACCCCAACCGGATTGTCAAACACACCTACATAGTCCGTAATCGTCGTTCTCAACATTTTTTACACGCAATTATACGCAACCGCGACTTTTAAAAAAGTCGCCCAAAAATTTTTAGAGAAACTTCGTTTCTCGATTTTGAGTACTCGGAATTTTGCGGCAGGGCGAATGCCCTGCTACTATTTTAGATGAAATTCTGATCTTGAAAATTTATTTTCAGAGTCAGAATTTCATCTAAAATAGTGTTGCACTGCGTGCAACCGCAAAATACCGTAAACAAAAAAACGCCGCCGGCGTTCCGGCAATCTTTTTGGTTACTTTTTGGATTTGCAAAAAGTAACATTCCGCGTAGCTAAATCCACAGGGGATTTGCCAAAAATAACGTAAAAATAGCTATTTTTTTGTAGATTTGCGGTTTGAGAAAAAAATTTCCGTTATGACAAAGGTAATGAAATTCGGTGGCAGTTCGGTTGGGAGTGCCGAGGCTGCCGGGCTCGTCAAAAAAATAGTTCTTTCCGCCACTGACGACGTTGTGGTTGTGGTTTCGGCGTTGGGTGGGGTGACAGACGAGTTGCTCTCGCTGGCCGTCACGGCCCACAGGGGCGACTCGGCGTACGAAAAAGAGTTCGAGGCGTTGACTGCGCGCCACACTGCGATGGTCGCGGCGACGTCGCTGCCCGAAAAGCGCAAAGAGACAGCACAGGCCGTCGAGGCGCTGTTGGGAGAGTTGGGCAACATTCTGCGCGGCGTGTTTCTGATCCGCGACCTCTCGCCCAAGACCCGCGACACGGTGTTGGGCTACGGCGAGCGGCTCTCGTCGGTGATCGTTGCGGGGATGATCGCGGGAGCGGAGCTGTTCGACGCGCGCGCGATGATCAAGACCCACCCCTACTACTCGAAGCACGTTGTCGACCTTGCCCTGACGGAGAAGCTCGTGCGGGAGGCCTTCAGCCACAAGCCGCACATAGCCGTGATGGGAGGATTCATAGCGGCCGACGCCACGACGGGCGACACCACGACCCTCGGACGCGGCGGCTCCGACTACACGGGCGCCATAGTCGCTGCGGCGTTGGACGCAAGCGTGCTTGAGATCTGGACCGACGTCGACGGCTTCCGCAGCGCCGACCCGCGCATCATCGACAACACCTACCTGATCGAGCGTCTGACCTTCGGCGAGGCGATGGAGCTGTGCAACTTCGGCGCAAAGGTGCTGTTTCCGTCGACGATTTTTCCTGTGTACCAGAAGAACATCCCCATCCGCGTGCGCAACACCTTCAACGCCGACTCGCCCGGAACATATATTTCGTCGGCTCCGGACGACGGCGACGGCGCCAAGATAATAAAAGGGATATCGTCGATCGGCGACACCTGCCTCATCACGGTGCGCGGCCTCGGCATGGTTGGGGTGATCGGCGTCAACTATCGCATTTTCAAGGCGCTGTCCAAGGCGGGCATCAGCGTCTTCTTCGTGTCGCAGGCGTCGAGCGAGAGCAGCACCTCGATCGGCGTGAGGCACGAGGATGGCGCGGCCTCGGTGCGAGTGCTGTCCGACGAGTTCGCGCAGGAGATCCGCCAGGGCGAGATCAACGAGATAACCCCCACCTACGACCTGGCCACGGTGGCGGTGGTGGGCGAGAACATGCGCGGACGGGTGGGAGTGTCGGCCAAACTCTTCGACACCCTCGGACGCAGCGGCATCAGCGTGATCTCGTGCGCACAAGGGGCGTTGGAGACCAATATCTCGTTCGTCATCGAGGCCGTCAACCTGCGCAAGGCGCTGGGCGCGCTCCACGACTCGTTCCTGCTGTGGGACTATCAGGTGCTCAACCTCTTCGTCGCGGGAGTCGGCACGGTGGGGCGCAGCCTGTTGGAGCAGATCCGCCAGCAGCAACCCAAGTTCCAGAAGGAGAACTCACTGCAGGTGCGGGTGGTGGGCATCGCCAACTCGCGCAAATATATCATGAACCGCGCCGGCATCGACCTCGCCACATGGCGCGAGCAGTTGGACGCCGATGGGGAGCCCTCGTCGACGGAGAGCTACCGCGACGCCATAGTGGGTCTCAACACCTTCAACCCCGTGTTCGTCGACTGCACGGCCAACGACGCCGTGGCGTCCACCTACCGCGAGCTGCTGAGCCACAACGTGTCGGTGGTGGCGGCCAACAAGGTTGCGGCCTCGGGCGACTACGACAACTACGTGGCGCTCAAGTCGACGGCACGCAAACGCGGAGCCAAGTTCCTGTTCGAGACCAACGTCGGCGCGGGCCTGCCGATCATCAAGACGATAGGCGACCTTGTGGGCAGCGGCGACCGCATCCTGCGCATCGAGGCTGTGGTGAGCGGCACCCTCAACTTCATCTTCAACGAGATGAGCGACACGGTGCCCTTCAGCGCCACGATTCGCCGCGCCGTCGAGGCGGGCTACGCCGAGCCCGACCCGCGCATCGACCTGAGCGGCAAGGATGTGATGCGAAAACTTGTGATCCTCTCGCGCGAGGCGGGCTACCGGTTAGACATGGGCGACATCGCCGCGCAACTCTTCATACCCGAGAAGTACTTCGCCGGCACGTTAGACGACTTCTGGGCCGCCGTGCCCGGGCTCGACGCCGACTTCGAGAAACGGCGCAAAGAGCTCGTGGCCAAGGGCTTGCGCTGGCGCTTCGTCGCCACGATGGAGGGGGGTCGCGCAAGCGTCGCGCTCCGTGAGGTCGACTCGCGCAGTCCGTTCTACGAGCTCGACGGCAGCAACAACGTGATCCTGCTCACCACCGAGCGCTACAAAGACTACCCGATGGAGATCAAGGGCTACGGAGCGGGCGACGACGTCACCGCCGCCGGAGTCTTCGCCGACATCATCAGCATAGCAAACGTCCGATAAATTGAAAGTGGAAAATTGAAAGTTGAAAATGAGCTACGCAGCATAAAATGTCATCCCGACAGAGCGAAGCGACGAGGGATCTACCGCATAGTAATTGAAAGTGGAAAATTGAAAATTGAAAATGGTCGGAACGCCGGCAGCGATTTAGTGGTCAGTGATTAGTGGTTAGTGCTAACGCAACATTATATACGTGCGAAGCACACCGCGATTCATGATTCATGATTCATGATTAAAAACCGCAACGCCCCGGCGTTCCGCAAGTCATCCCGACAGAGGCCGCAGGCCGACGAGGGATCTACCTTATAGTAATTGAAAATCAAAAATGAAGCAACGCAACACGAGGAGAACGATGAGAAATTGGAGTATACAAATAAATACGAGACGCATATATATATATATCGCTGCGTTAGCCACATTTTCAATTTTCAATTCTCAATTTTCAATTGCCCAGCAGGTCACCCTAAGCCGAGCCAACATCCCCCACACCCCGACCGACACAATAAAGACCGACCGCGGCGACGTGCGCATAGTGACCTTCGCCGACGGCACCTTCCGTTTCATCCCGACGAACCCGTTCTACCTGCGCAGCCTGCCCGCCTTCGGAGTGAGCTGGGACACGGTGCGCCTCTTCGCCTACCGCGGCACCGAGCTCTCCGACCTGCCGGCCCGCACCACTCTCCGCCTGACCGACAGCCTCGTCGACGCCTTTCGCGCACCGGCCCACGGACGTGTGATGTCGAAGTACGGACGACGCGGACGACGCGACCACAACGGCGTCGACATCGCCGTGGCCCACGGCCAACCCATCTTCGCGGCGTTCGACGGCATAGTGCGATTCTCGCGCTGGAACTCGGGCGGCTTCGGCAACTTGGTGATCGTCCGCCACGCCAACGGCCTCGAAACCTACTACGCCCACCTGTCGCGCCGCGCCGTCGTTGCCGACGAGTGGGTGCGCGCGGGCCAGGTGATCGGCTACGGCGGGCGCACGGGCCGCGCGTCGGCCAACCACCTCCACTTCGAGACGCGATACAGCGACCAGAGTTTCGACCCCGAGCGCATCATCGACTTCACCGACGGCACCCTGCGCCGCAGCACCTTCGTGTTGCGCCGAGACTTCTTCAACATCCGCTCCCGCTTCGTAGAGGGCATCGAGGAGGACCCCGACGAACCCACCCCCACCCCTGACTCCGTCCTGTTAGGCGGCAACGGCCGCAGCGAATTAAGCTACGCGGAGAATCAGACAACGTCCACTGAGTCCCCCACTCCCTCGCAACCCGCCGAGCCTGCCGCCGCACAACCCGTCGCCGAAGCCCCCGACCCCACCTACCACAAAATAGTAAGCGGAGACACCCTGTTAGCCCTCGCCCTACGCTACAAGACGACTGTAACCCGCCTCTGCGAGCTAAACAAAATAAGCCGAACCACCACCCTCCGCCTCGGCCGCAACCTCCGCATCAAATAAAATCGCATCTCCGCACGTTCGTCTCGAATACAAATGCAAGAAAAAATAACAATAAAAGGAGCCAGGGTCAACAACCTCCGCAACGTCGATCTCGACATTCCGCGCGACAGTCTGGTTGTTGTCACGGGCCTGAGCGGCAGCGGCAAGTCGTCGTTGGCGTTCGACACGATCTACGCCGAGGGGCAGCGTCGCTACATGGAGACGCTCTCGATCTACGCGCGCCAATACGTCGGCACGATGGAGCGCCCCGACGTCGACAAGATCACGGGCCTGAGCCCTGTGGTCGCCATCGAGCAGAAGACCACGAGCAAAAACCCCCGCTCGACGGTGGGCACGATCACCGAGATCAACGACTTCCTGAGGCTGTTGTTCGCGCGCGCGTCGCGGGCCTGCTCTCCGGTCACGGGCGAGGAGATGGTACACTACACCGACACCCAGATCACCGATCTGATCCTCGCCGGCTACGACGGCCGCAAGATCGCGCTGCTCGCCCCCCTCATCAACGGGCGCAAGGGGCACTACCGCGAGCTGTTCGAGGGGCTCGTGCGCAAGGGCTTCACCTGGGCGCGCATCGACGGCGAGATGACGGAGCTCACGGCGGGCATGAAGCTCGACCGCTACAAGGCGCACACGATAGAGCTGGTGGTCGACCGCCTCACTGCGCGCGTCGACGTGCTCGACCGCCTCTCGAAAAGTCTCAAGGAGGCGATGCGTCAGGGCAAGGGCACGATGATGCTCTACGACTACGCGGCCGACGCCGCCAGATATTACTCGCGCCACCTGATGTGTCCCACCACGGGCGTGTCGCTGCCCGACCCCGCGCCCCACACCTTTTCGTTCAACTCGCCCCAGGGCGCCTGCCCCCACTGCGGAGGCTTGGGCGAGGAGGCGCGGTTCGACGTCACCAAGATCATCCCCAACCCCGCGAAGAGCATCCGGCAGGGGGCTGTCGAACCGTTGGGCAAGCACAAGGCCAACCGCCTCTTCTCCATCATGGAGGCGCTGGGCAAGCGCTACGACTTCACGTTGGACGACCCCGTCGGCACGATCGGCGAGGATGCCACGAGCGCGATACTCTACGGCGACCCCGAACCTGTGAGGATAGACGTAGGGGCGGGAGGCCGCGAGATGAACTCATGGGAAGGTATCGCCGAGTGGCTCGAAGGTCAAGACGAGGATGGCAAGACCGACCGCTGGCGCGAACAGTTCTTAGTCAAGGAGCCCTGCTCGGTGTGCGGCGGCTCGCGCCTCAGGCCCGAAGCGCTGCACTTCCGCATCGCCGGCCTCAGCATCGCCGACCTGTCGCGAATGAGCATCGATGAGTTCGCCGCATGGATTGAGGGTGTCGACGAACTGTTCACCCCCCGCGAACGCACCATCGCCCGCGAGATAGTCAAGGAGATCCGCGACCGGTTGGGCTTCTTAGTAAAAGTAGGCCTCGGCTACCTCTCACTCGGACGAAGTTCCAGGTCATTGAGCGGCGGCGAGAGTCAGCGCATCCGCCTCGCCACCCAAATAGGCTCACGCCTGGTAAACGTACTCTACATTCTCGACGAGCCGAGCATAGGCCTCCACCAGCGCGACAACCGCAAACTGATCGCCAGCCTCGAAGAGCTGCGCGACGCCGGCAACTCGGTGATAGTTGTCGAGCACGACGAGGAGATGATCCGCAGCGCCGACTACATAGTCGACGTTGGCCCGTTGGCGGGTCGCAAAGGGGGCCTCATCGTCGCGGCGGGAGGCATAGACGACATCCTCGCCGCCCCCGACTCCATCACCGCCGACTACCTCTCGGGCCGCCGCCGCATCGAGACCCCCGCCACCCGCCGCAAAGGCAACGGCGAAAAGATAGTCGTAAAGGGCGCGCGAGGCAACAACCTAAAAAACGTGACGGCCGAGTTCCCCTTGGGAATGATGATCTGCGTGACGGGAGTGAGCGGCAGCGGCAAGTCGTCGTTAGTCAACGACACCCTGCGCCCCGTGCTGAGCCACGAGCTCTACGGCTCCTACGCCCGCCCCCTCGCCTGCGACGCCATCGAGGGACTGGAGCATATCGACAAATTGGTCGTAGTCGACCAATCCCCCATAGGCCGCACCCCGCGCAGCAACCCCGCCACCTACTCGGGAGTGATGAGCGACATCCGCAAACTGTTCGAATCGACGCCCGACGCCCAGATCCGCGGCTTCACGGCGGGCCGATTTTCGTTCAACGTGCGCGGCGGACGGTGCGAGGAGTGTCGCGGCGCGGGAGTGCAAACGATCGAGATGAACTTCCTGCCCGACGTCTACGTCCGCTGCAAGGTGTGCGGCGGCAAGCGCTACAATCGCGAAACCTTGGAGGTGCGCTACAAAGGGCGCAACATCAGCGAGGTGCTCGAAATGACGGTCAACATGGCTGTCGAGTTCTTCGAGCACATCCCCCGCATCCACGAAAAGCTGCGCGCCATCCAGAGCGTCGGCCTCGGCTACCTCAAGTTGGGCCAACCCTGCACCACTCTGTCGGGCGGCGAGAGCCAACGCATCAAACTGTCGGCCGAACTCGCCCGCCGCGACACCGGCCGCACCCTCTACATCCTCGACGAACCGACCACCGGCCTCCACTTCGAGGATGTTCGCCAACTGCTGGATGTGATCTCGCTGCTGGTCGACCGCGGCAACACCATGATAGTGGTCGAGCACAACTTAGACGTCATCCGCGCCGCCGACCACATAATCGACATGGGCCCGGAGGGGGGAGCCGCCGGAGGCCAGATAGTAGCCACCGGCCCCCCCGAACAGGTCGCCACCAACCCCCTCAGCCACACCGGAAAATTCCTTTCAGAAATTGAAAATTGAAAGTTGAAAATTGAAAATGAGCTACGCAATATAGAAATGTCATCCCGACAGAGCGAAGCGACGAGGGATCTACCTTATAGCAATTGAAAATTGAAAATGGCCAGAACGCCGGCAGCGATTTAGTGGTTAGTGATAAGTGGTTAGTGCTAACGCCATATAAGTCATCCCGACAGAGCGAAGCGACGAGGGATCTACCTTATAGCAATTGAAAATTGAAAATGGCCAGAACGCCGGCAGCGATTTTAAAAACATCACAAAAAAATCAACAAAAACTGAAACAAAACAGACACCAAAAACGTAATAACACGCCAACACAAAAGCCCCAAAGAAACCACAAAAAAACAACCATACCTATAATAATAAGAAGCAACACCCAAAAAAAAGTGTAGCATTTGTAACACTCGCCAAAAAAAACCGTGACATAGGTAACACTACCCCCAAAAAAACCGTGACATAGGTAACACTCGGCCAAAAAAAAGCGTTACATCCGTAACGCTTTTTTAGTACTGCGTAGCTAAAATCGCCGCCGGCGTTCCGGCCAATTTTCAACTTTCAACTTTCAATTAAGCGGCAAAGCCGCTCTCTAATCACCAATTTTTTACTATCTTTGCAAGGTGTCAGATGTCACACAAAAGTATAACCAATTGAAAGTCAATATGGATGACCCGTCGGGCCCTAAACGTAGCAGCGGTTTCGTACCTCAATACCATACCGTTTCTGTATGGTCTGCGCCACTCCGAGGAGTCGGCGTCGGGCCTGTCGTTGCCTGATCCGGCACCATCCAAAACCACCCTATTGCTCTCACCACCAGCGGGTTGCACCGCGGCGTTCGATGAGCGTCGCGCCGACATCGCCCTCGTTCCGGTAGGTGGGCTCGCGGCGATCAAAGATTCCGATTTCGACATCGTAACTTCCTGGTGCATAGGCGCCGACGGCCCTGTGCGCACGGTGGTGATGACCTCGAACTCGCCTCTCAAAGAGATAAAACGAGTCTGGTTGGACAGCCACTCCAACACCTCGGTGGCGTTGGCGAGAGTGTTGGCCGCGCGCCACTGGAATATCGCACCCAAATGGCTGACGCTCAGCGACTACTCGGTGTTGGAAAATCCGAGCGAGGGCGACGCGTTTGTGCTGATCGGCGACAAGGTGTTCGAGCACGAGGGGCGCTTCGCCCGCACGTGGGACCTGGCCGAGGAGTGGAAAAAATATGCGTCGCTGCCATTCGTATTCGCGGTGTGGGTGGCGCGCAAAAGCGTTACAGATGAGGCAGTTGCCGCGCTGGAAGAGTCGCTGACCCTCGGCATGGAGCGCATCTACGAGTCGATCATCGAGAGCGAGTTTGCCGACCGACCCTACGCCTACGAATATCTGACGCGCAACATAGACTTCTTTTTCGACGAGCAAAAACGGCAGGCACTGCAACGTTTCTGGGACGAGGGTCTCAAGGCGACGCTGCACGCCAATCCCGGCTGACTGATCTCCTACCGGTAGAAAAATTGTCAGTAGACAGAGTTGTTCAATCTCTAAAACGGGAACCGAAAAATGATCACAATTTACTTGAAACAACATGGCAAGATTGTCCGCAACGCCGAGCCCGAGCAGTTGGAGGAGCTGGGCTACGACGACGTACTGTGGATCGACCTGCTCAACCCGTCGGTCAAGGAGCAGAAGAGCGTCGAGGAGTATCTCGACATCGACCTGCTGACTCGCCAACAGGTCGAGGAGATCGAGAGTTCGTCGAAGTATGCCGAGACGGAGCAGAGCATCGTGGCCAACTCGATATTTTTTGTGCCGCGCGGCGACGACTTCAGCCTCGAACCGGTGTCGTTTACACTCACCGAGGGGTTGCTGGTGAGTGTGCGCGAGGCCGATTCGAGAACCTTCGGCGAGATCGACAAACGGTTGCAGGTGAGTTCGAAACTCTATCCGACGGGTTACCACCTGTTTGTGTCGATACTTGAAATTCGCATCGACCTGGACGCCGACATCGTGGAGGCCGAGGCTCGACGCATCTCGCAGTTGAGCGGGCAGGTGGGCGACGAGGTGCGCAGCAACGAGCAGCTGATCAAGCATATCAACTCGATTCAGGAGAGTATGATGACTATTCGCGAGGGGATTTTTGACCGGCAGCGGGTGCTTTCGGGGGTGCTGCGGAGTGAGCATTTTCCGAACGACGTCTACCCGCGGTTGCAGCTGATGATGAGGGACGTGGTGTCGCTGATCTCGCATACCGATTTTAGTTTTGAGCGTCTTAACTATCTGAAGGATACGGTGATGGGGCTTATCAACATTGAGCAGAACAAGACTACTAAAATTTTTACGGTGGCGTCGGTTTTCTTTATGCCGGCCACGCTTGTGGCGAGTATTTATGGTATGAATGTGGCCTTTCCTTGGGGGTTGGACAACTTTTGGATTACTATCACTGGGATAGTCGTGGCTTCCGCGCTTACTATTGGATTTTTTTGGCGGAAGAAGTGGCTTTGATCAGTGGTTAGTTATTAGTGGTTAGTGCTAACGCGGCACTTAGCTACGCGGTACTTTGGATTGCTTCGCCTGCGGCTCGCAATGACGGCCGGAACGCCGGCGGCGATTTTTACAACCCCGCCCTTTGGGCACCCCTCCGCAGGAGGGGAACAGCTAACGCGGTATTTGGCTACGCAACATAAAATTTGTGGGATAATGGAACAGAATAATGAAAATCAGGGGCCGGCTTTGTGGCGCACGGTTTTGGGTTGGATCGGGGGATTCGCCCTGTTGGTCTTCATCGCGCTGGTTATGGTGTGGGTGGGATCGCTTGTTAAATAACGGATTAACGGGATGACTATGAGATTGTTAAAGTTATTTGTCGTGCTCGCGGTGGCGGCGGGGCTCGGCTCGTGCGCGTCGATCGTGACGCGCAGCGACTATCCGGTCGCATTCAACTCAGTGCCCGTGGGGGCGCAGGTGACCGTCGAGAATCGCGACGGGTTTGTCGTCTACAACGGTCGCACACCCTCCACGATCTACCTTGAGGCGTCGGCGGGGTACATGCGGCCCGAGCGCTACAAGGTGACATATCGGCAGCCCGGGCGCGAGCCGGTGACCAACTATATCGCCGCGCGGTTGGACGGTTGGTTTTTTGGCAACCTGCTGTTCGGGCCGCCATGCTGGATCGGTATGTTGATTATCGACCCGCTGACCGGTGCTATGTATAAGCTTCCGTCGCACTCGGAGACGCTGAGTGTGAGTGTCGATGTCTCTACCGGCGGGACTTATTATAGTGCTCCGGTTGAGCCGGCGCCTCCTGCTGCTCCGGCCTCCTCGGGGGATTGGACTCCGTTGGGGGAGTGAATTCAGAATTAAAAATTAAGAATTAAGAATTTGCTGCGCGGAATTCTGGATTGCTTCGTCGCCTTTGGCTCCTCGCAATGACGAGGGGGGGGGGGCGAAACGCACGTCGGAATGATATGTACTGCGTTAGCTGATTCTTAATTCTTAATTTTTAATTCTCAATTGGTAAGCTTCGCTTACCAATTTATCCAGTAGTTTAGTTTGAGCATCAGGGTGTTGCGGGCGGGGAGGCCCCACATCTGGTCGAGGTTGTCGGCCCAGCCGCGGATCATTGCCGCGCGCTCGGACATGCGGTGCTCCCACACGAAATAGAGCGTCGAGCCGGGGAGGTACTCCCATCGCACGACGAGATTCGACCGGAACTCGTTGAACGAGAAGTCGGGGTTGGCGAACGAGAATCCGCCCGCCGACGAGCCGACACGATACTCCCCTCCGTCGGCCGAGATCTCCGACGTCGAGTAGCTGCGGAAACGCTCTTCGTAGTTGCGCGAGAGTGTATTGGCGGCGCTCTTGAAGTCGGTGTAGCGGCCGGTGGAGGTGAAGGGCGAGCCGTAGAACTGCACCGAGAGGTCGGGCGTGAGGTTCATCTGCAGGCGCAGCGTGACGCCGTAGGTGCGTTGGTCTAAGTGGCTCATCACGTGCGAGACGCTGCCGGCGGTGGTGTTGGCGTTGGCGAAGGAGCCCACGTACTGAAGGTTGTTGCGATTCCAGAGCGTGTTGAAGTTGGCGCCGAGGGCGATGCGATCCCAGATGCGCAACGTCACCCCGGGGGTGATGCTGTTCGACGAGTTGATCTTGTCGAGGCTGTGGTCGCCCTGATAGGCGATCTCGAAGTAGACCCGTTTGGCGGCGTCGGTGCGGAAGGCCGCGGCGGTCGTGAAGAAGGGGTCGAGGCGAATGTCGGGCCCGCCGCGCAGCATGCGACTGTCGACGCGGTTGAAGGTGAACTCCTCGGAGAACTCCAGCCTCAGCCGGTTGGTGGTGTAGCCGACCCACTGAGCCGAGATGTCGTTGTCGACCGCGCGGCCGCCGAAGTCCCACGAGTTGCGCTGGCTTATGTTGACCGTGTTGGTGCGGAACAGGTTGCCCGGGTCGGTCTGGCGGTAGCTCACGAGGGTGGTGTTGGTGAGGGCGTCGGCCTGGCGCAGGAAGCCTGCATCGTTGAGATCGAAGCCCGGGGTGAGCCACGAGATGTTCTCCGAGAACCACCACTTGTTGTTGCCCCTGCGGCCGAACTCGATGTAGCCGCCGCTGCCCTGAAGCGAGGTGCGCGAGGTGTCGACACCCAGATAGTCCTGTGCCGAGGCGCGTTGGTAGTAGTGAATGGGGTTGGTTTGGAGGCGGGTGATCGCCTCTTTGGATCCGTGGAGCGACGAGAACATTCCCTTGAAGTCGACGTAGTAGTTGCGGTCGCGGAAGTAGTGCATGAAGTCGACTCCGCCGACGAAGGCGTTATCCGTCATGATATCTTGCAGGTGGGGGTGCGCCGCGAGCGAGCGGTTGACAGAGGTCACCATGCCGCCCAGCTGGGTGTTGTTGCCGTCCCAATTCTTCTGCATGCGCACTATCGAGTAGTTGGTGAAGGGTTCGGTGGTGATGCGCTCCTCGTAGAGGGGGGCGTTGGGGTCTGCGGGGGCGTCGTTAACGTGGGGCCGTCGCGACACCTCGACCCGCTGGCGGGCGGTGAAGCTCTGCACACCGCCGATGGTGAGGCCGCGCTTGTTGGTGCCCGTGAGTTTGATCGCGCCGAGGATCGGTACGTTTTCCTGATATGCCGCGAAGGAATTTTTGTTGTCGATGCCCTCCGGAGTGTAGGTCGCCTGCGCCCCGATGCGGCGGGTGTAGAACATCATGTCGCCGCCGAAGCCGAAGTCGAGAATGTGTTTGCCCTCAAGGAAGAAGGGGCGCTTCTCTTCGAAGAACGTCTCGTAGGCGGTCAGGTTCATCACCGACGGGTCGACCTCCACCTGGCCGAAGTCGGGGTTGATGGTGAAGTCGAGGGTGAAGTCGCTCAGCGCAACCTTGCCGTCGAGCCCGCCCGTGCCGAACCAGTTGGTGCCCTTTTGGTAGGGGCTGCCTGCTATGCGCGGCTCCCTGAGCACCTTGCCCATGGTGTAGGGGAGCAGTTCGAGTCCGTTGGCGCGCGCGAGGTCGGTCATGCCGTGCATCTCGCCGAACGAATATATGTGGCCGCTGTTCTTGATGGGGATGAGGCTCCAGTTCTGCACCTCGTTGCCGCTGCGGATGATGCGGCGGATGTGGAGCCCCCACACCCCATCCTCCGTCTCGCGATTGTAGCGCAGCTGACTGAAGGGGATTCTCAGCTCGGCCGTCCAGAGCGAGTCTGTCTCGGAGACGTGGGTGCGGCCGTCCCACACGGCGTTCCAGCTGCGGTTGACCTCCAAGCGGTCGGTCACAACCAAGTCTGTTTTGTTGCCGCCGACGTTGATGTTGAACTCGGTGCCGGCGCGGAAGTCGTGGTAGGGGTCGAACGCGACGCTGATCAGGTCGCCCACGTTGTTCTCGTCGCGGTTGCCGATGAAGCGGTTGATCTCATCGGGGCGAATGTCGCGGCACCAGACTCCAACGTAGATGTAGCGGTCGTCGTAGAGTAGTTTTGCGCGCGTCGTCGAGCGGGTCGGCATGCGCTCGTAGGGCAGTACCTGTACGAACGGCTGTGACCACTCGCCCTGTTGCTGCCAGAACTCTTCGTCGAGGCGGCCGTCTATCTCGGGGGTGGTTCCGTCGGTTCGCGTTATGTTGTAGGTTCTTTTGTAGGCTTGGTCGAAGGGGATTTCGGCTTGGGGTTGTTGGGCTTGGCTGCATAGCGGGGCCGCGAGAAGAAGAAAGAGTAATAGTTTTCTCATGACGGAGGGCAAAAGGTTAGGTTCGATTCGATGTGTAAAGGTAGGGAATTATTCTTAAAAAGAAAGGGGGCGCGGGCTTTTCGTTGTTCGGGTTTTGGCAAAAAAAGAAAGGGGCCGCGCGATTTTCATCGTTCGGCCCCTTAAGGAGGCGGCGACCTACTCTCCCACATTTTACTGCAGTACCATCGGCGCGATTGGGCTTAACTTCTCTGTTCGGAATGGGAAGAGGTGATCCCCAATGCTATTACCAC
>JAITWH010000037.1 GCA_031285405.1 Alistipes sp. | reverse complement strand
CTGTACAAAGGTACTGTTCCAGGCTGTTGTGTCTTGAAGACATATCCCTGAACGTAGTGTGCACTTTCATTAGCGTTTACATAACCGCTATCAAAATAATAGTTCCACCGATTTTGGTAGTACCCAGCCTCACTCACCGAGGTTGTGAAGAACGTGTTGTCGTAGCTTTGGGTATACAGCCTATAAAGCGGCTTAACTTCAACAAGTGAGACAACCGCACTCGCCAGATAAGCCTCCACAGCCGCCTTTATCTGCGCTCTCTTCGTCGGGTTGGCAATGAATTCGTAGATGTAATACGCGCTATCCCAATTGATATCGACGATGCCTCCGTTGTCGTACGTCACCGAGCTTTCCCATGCAGCGTAATTGACAGCCATGCTCGAATAGCCCGTTTCGCTGTCGAACGACTAGTATGTGCCGGCGTCACTCCCTCCGGCATAGCTGACGCGCGCACTCCACAACGCGTTCATCTCGTTCAATGCCTTTATATCCTCCGAAGTATATATGTCATAGTCTATAGCTAATATCCTGAGACTAAACCACCATGCACTGAAAGTGCATGGGTTTTACAGAGCGAATGAAATTCGCGGGCAACGTCATTGCGAGGAGTGCAACGACGAAGCAATCCAGGCCGCAATGCCGGCAGCGATTTTAGCTACGCGAAACTCTGGATTGCTTCAGGCTAACGCCTTCGCAATGACGACAGATATTTATACAAACTGAAAGTTGCCGCAATAAAATTGCGGGGATTCAACCATTTTCTGAGACATTGAAAGTGGAAAAATGAAAATTGAAAATGGCCGGAATGCCGGCAGCGATTTTGGCTAACGCATTTTTTTTCGCGCAGCCAATTTTCAAATTTCTAAATTCTTGATTTTTTTAATTGAAAAAATTTGCATTTCGAAGAAAAATTAACTATATTTGTAGAGCGTGTTTTGTCAAAAAAGAGACTATACCTATAATAATAAGAGGCGACGAACCCAAAAAACCAAAAAAAAGCCCCGAAAATAGCAAAAAAAACCAAAAAAAAGCGTTACAAATGTCACACTCGGCCAAAAATAGGTGTCGCATTTGTAACACTCGCCCTTTTTCAAGCGTTACATTGGTAACACTCGCTCAAAAAAAAAGCGTGACATATGTCACGCTTTTTTAATCTATGTAGCGCGTAGCTTTGAGCGCCGCGTAGCTAATTTTCAATTTTCCACTTTCAATTTTCAATTAAAATCGCCGCCGGCGTTCCGGCTTACACTAAAGTGGTCAGGTGCCTAACGAACAGCTCCTCCGCGCGGTCGACCCATCGGCGGAACTCTTCGGTGTCGGCTGTGTATCTCGGAATGAACTCCACCAACCGCGACAGATCGAACTCGGTCGCCACGACCCCCGCGCCTATCCCCGCGGCATCCTCGGCGTTGATCTCCTGCTCGACGTGTGCGGGCACCAGCAGCGCCGGCTTGCCCAACCACATCGCCTCGCACACCGACTCGAAACCCGCCGTCGTGGCGTAGCCCGAGCAGCCGGCCATCATGTCGAGGAACTTGCGATCGTCGATGCGATGGAACGACAATCCGCCGTCGACCTCCAGCGTCTCGGGAGCATCTTTCTTGTCCCAAAACAGATGCAGCCTCACTTCGGGATGGCGCTTGTGCCACTCGCGCACCTCGTCGGCGTACCCGGGGTTGAGCATGTAGCCCAAAATGTATCCTTCGTCACGCGCCTCCAACCCGAACACGTCGCCCCTGAGTAGCGGCGGCACCACGGCCATCCGGTCGCGGTACGAATCTTTGAGCGGGTAGAACGACAGCGCGAGCGTCTTGGTTGTCCCCATCGAGCAGAGCATGTTGTTGAGTCTGAGTGCAAACTGCCCCTGATCGGTGCGCGACCTGTGGGAGTAGTCGGGATGGTCGACCAGAAACTGATGGCCGATGCTCACTATGGGCACCCGCAGACGATGGGTGAGCGAGGTCATTCCCAGCAGGATTTCGTAGAAGTTGACCACCACGTCGGGCTTGTTCTCCTCGATTCGGCGCACGATCTTCGAGATGCTTTTTCGCCACCGCTCTAACTTCAGCGGGGTAGTGTTTCGGAATATCGTCTTGACAAGGTTTCCGCGCTTGCCCGCCTTGCCGTAGTCGAACGACGGCGAGTCGAACGCGGTGACGGGACACTCCACCCCCGCCTCGAAGAAGGGCGGCAGCGTGCGGTTGGGATTCTTGCCCACCATCGCCTCCACCACCTCGTGACCGTTGCGTCTCAGCAGCTGCGCGAGCGCCATCGCCTGGGTCAGGTGTCCGCGCCCCTCGCCCTGCACTATGAACATATACCTCATTGTCGTTCCTCTCTCCGTTTTGTTGTTACTGTTTTTATGAGCCTATAACTAAGTTTTTAGTTATATAACTAAAAACTTAGTTATAGGCCCGAGACCCGTTATTGAAGTGTCAGTCGCGCCGCACGATCGGGGTCGTTCTTCACCTCGCTGACGGTATTGAGCACCATCGTCTCGCCGTTCTCCGTAGTGTAGCGCGGCCACTCGGGCAGCTCGGGGGTGTTGGGGTCGCCCGTGCGCATGAACGCCACCAGGGCCGACGACATCTTATCGGCCAGATCGCGCGGGGCCTTACCTCCTCCTGTGTGGGTGATCATCAGGTCGGTGTTGTGGAACCAGTACGATATGTCGGCGCAGTGGAACGCCCTCTGGCGGCCGTCGAACAGCGGCGACTGGAAGCCGAACCACGCCATCCAGACGGGCGACGACTGAGCTAACTTCGTGTCGGCCGAGCGAACGACGTTGCGGCGATTCGACGAGATGAACGACAACACCTCGATGGGCCGCAGGTCGGGGAACTGGCGCGAGTAGGCGGCCACGATCTCGCCGGCCCTGTCGCCGTAAGTTGCGGAGAGTCTTTCGACCACACCCTCCATCGTGATCTTTTCGAGCTCGGCGTCGTTGCGACTGGGGCTCTGTTCGTTGAATGTCGAGCAGAAGATCATCGGTATGTCGGGCACGGCGGCGCTGCCGGAGGTGTAGAACGTGCCCTCGGGAATGTTGATGCCGTCGGCCACGGGACTGAACCCTCCGCGACCCGCGCCCGGATTCTCCTGACGCATGCGGGCGGCGGCGCGCTCGGCGATCGCCATGTACTCTTCCCACGGCAGTTGCTGAAGCTCGTCGACGCGCGCGGGGGTGAGGCCCGCTTCGGCGATGATCGTCTCGCCGAGTTTTCGGGCGTAGGCCTTGTCTGTTGCTGCGATGCTGTTACCGCTCAGGGCGACTCCCTTGTGGACGAGTCCTTTCGCGGCAGGCATGGCGGCGATGGTGCTCACCTTGGAGCCTCCGCCCGACTGTCCCATGATGGTTACGTTGGCGGGGTCGCCTCCGAACGCCGCGATGTTTTTGTTGACCCACTCAAGGGCGGCGATGATGTCGAGCATCCCCACGTTGCCCGAGTCGCGATATTTGTCGCCCGCGGCCGAGAGGTCGGAGAAGCCGAAGGAGTTGAGTCGGTGGTTGATCGACACATACACGATGTCGCCGAAGCGCGCGATGTTCTCGCCGTCGTACGAATCCTGCTCGATGCCGTTGCCGCGCGCGTAGCCTCCGCCGTGGAGCCACACTAACACAGGACGTTTAGTGGCGTCGAGCGCCGGTGTCCAGACGTTGAGCCTCAAGCAATCCTCGCTCATGAGGTCGTAGTTCCAGTGGTCGACGAACATGCCGTAGGACTCGGGCGAGCGGTCGTAGTAGGTTTGCGGGGCCGAGGCTCCGTAGGCCACCGCGGGGCGCACGCCCTCCCACGATTCGGGCGGACGGGGAGGCATGAAGCGGTTCTCGCCGCCGGTCGGGGCGCCGTAGGGGATTCCACGGAAGTTGTAGACTCCGCGCAGTATGAATCCTCGCACCTTGCCATAGGTGGTGGGGGCGACGGCGATCTCCTCGCCCACGAAGATCTGCTGGGCGTCGGGGTCGTAGACGTCTGCGCTCTGTGAGGTTTTCGCGCCTCCGCCGACGCATCCGGAGAGGGCGGTCAGCAGGGCCGCCGCGGCGCACATGAGCACCGGTTTGAAGTTTGTTTTCATAGCTGGTTACAGTATTAGGTTGTTCGGTTAGTATACGTGAATGCTGCTTTGGGCCGAGGGGAGGTAGTTGACGCCGACCCAGGTGATCATGAGCAGCGCGAAGGCGATGGGCAGCAGCCACAGTGCAGCGCGCGCATACCTCGGCCCCGTGAAGCGCAGGTGGATGTAGACCAGATAGGCCAGCGCCGTCACCAACGCCCAGGTCTCCTTGGGGTCCCACTCCCAGTAGTGGCCCCACGCCTGCTTGGCCCACACGGCGCCCATCAGCATGCCCAGCACCAACAGTCCGAACCCCGCGTAGACGAGGTTGTCGATGAGCGTCGCCACCCCTCGGTCGGTCGTGCCGGTGCGGTCGAGCCTGCGTAGTCCTATGAACGCGCCGATGGTCGCCGCGCCCAGCATTGCGTAGGACAATATATAAGAGGTGACGTGGGGCACGAACCAGATGCTTTGCAGTGCCGGCATCAGATTTTTGGAGTGGATCTCGGGCTTTAGGATGTTGACCAGCACGAACACCGTCGCCACCACCGACGAGTAGCTGAGCAGCCACGGGTAGCGCCATCGACGCCAGCCGACGAAGCCCACGACCGAGAGGAACAGCGAGTACCAGAGTCTTGTCTCGCCTGCCGTGCGCATGGGGGGGCGGTCGAGGGTTATCCAGAATCCTACTATGAATAGGGCGAAGAGGGTTATGCCCGACGCCATCAGCCATTGGGTCAGTCTATCGTTTTTGCTCGTGCTTTTGCGATACACAGCCGCTCCGGCCGACAGCCACAGGGCGACCGACGGAACGGCGAACCATGCGAAATTACTCCAGTCCATCTTTTTTGCCCTCTTCTTTACTTTTTCCTCTCCAAATCATTGCGACGGCGCCTATGGTCATCATTATGAATCCCGCATATACAGGTGCGAGCCACGGGTCGCGCACGATCTCGACAACGCTGTATGTCGACGTCGGCCCCGCCTCGCGATCGTAGCCGTATTGATAGACCATCCATCCGCCGGTGTTCAGGGGGTGGTTGACCTCGGTGAGGCCCCGTTTGGTGCTGCCGTCGGGGGTGGTGATCTCGATGTCGGAGGCGAACCGCTTGGGTTCGGGGCGCGCGGCGGGACTCTGCGGCGGGTACTCCTCCATGGTGAAGTCGTGGAGGCGCACGGCGATCGGCATCTCGCGCGGCATGCCCCGGTCGTCGTATCCCCTTTTTGTGACCGCGCCCTCGTCGACCTGCACGATGTATCGCTCGGTGTCGGCGCTGCCCAGACCCGCGGCGAAGAGGATGAGCCACAGTCCGAGGTGGTTCATGTGGAACGCCCAATCTCGCGCGCGGAACTCGGCGAGCCGGCGTGCGATGAGGCCGCCCAGCGAGAGTAGCAGCAGAGTGTATATCATCACGAAGGGCCACGACGAGGTCATCTCGCTGAAGCCCAGGCGGGCCGACACCTCGGCCGTGCCGCCCATCGGCGTTGCTCCCTGGGGCGTGAGGCCCATTATCAGGGCGAGCAGACCCAGACCCGCGATGAGGCTCACCGACATCGGCACTCCGGTGAACCATCGCACGAACGCGCTGTCGCGCACGATCGCCATCGCGACGCACAGCAACACCATCGCTCCGCCCATCAGCGCGTCGACGGGGTAGGCGAGGGTGTGGAGGTTGAACCCTCCCGCGGCGAGTTGCAGCGCAAAGCCCGCCGCAGCGAATGCGCATACAACTATCACGCTTAGTGACATTGCTCCCGAGGAGGAGTAGGCGTCTGTTTTCGGTCGGCCGGTGGCCTCTTTTTTCATGGTGTGAAAGTTATCTACGGCAAATATAGCTAATTGTAAAATAACTTTCGGCGATTGTAAAAAAACTTTACACTTTTCGTTGTGGGTGTGCGGCGCAAAGCGTTGACGGCGAGCGATTTGAGTCGTTTGGCACGCGAATGGCAACACACGGGCAATAAGAAGTTGTTTGAAATTCCACACTCTCGCGCTTTTCGCCTCGGGTCGGTGATTTTTCGCACCCGCCTCGCTCGCCGTAGGAACCCCTACGACTCGTTCGGCGGGCGAAAAAAGCCCTCGACCCGAGACAAAAATCGCTTCGGTGCGGAAATCCAAACAACTTCTAAAACAAACTTATGCAAAAGATGAAACACTTTCTGACACTCACACTCGCCCTGCTGTCGGCCATTGGCGCCGGAGCGCAAGCGCAAGCCGAAGTCGAAACCGAGACGCAACAGTGGACGCTCGAAGAGTGCATGCTCTACGCGGTGGAGCAGAGTCCGGTGACAAATATCCAGGCGGCGCAGAACCGCATCGTCGGGCAGGACTATCTGGAGGCGATCGGGCGACTGCTGCCCAACCTCGGGGCGTCGGTAGACGCGTCGTTCAACTTCGGACGCAGTCTGGGTGACGACAACGTGTACGCCGAGGTCAACTCGTTCAGCAACTCATATCAGGTGTCGACGGGGCTCACGCTGTTCGACGGGCTGAGGAACGTCAACGGAATTCGCCTGCAGCGCATCAACCGCATCACCGGCCGGCACGCGCTCGCCCAGAAACGCGACGAGGTGGCCTACGCCACGATGGAGGCATTCTTCAATGTGATGTACTACACCGAGATGGTGGCTCTTGCCGAGTCGCAGTTGGAGGAGAGTCGGGCCAATCTGCGCCAGACCGAGCGGATGGAGGAGTTGGGGTTGAAGGGATTTCCCGACGTCGCCGAGATGAGGGCTCAAGAGGCGGCCAACAGTTATACGCTTACTCGTCAGCAGAACCTGCTTGCGATCGGCATCATACTTTTAAAGGAGAAGATGAACTTTCCGGTTGAGGGTGAGTTGGAGATTGTGCACTTTGACTTCGGCGACGAGACGGGCGAGTTCGGCGGCGGGGCTGTCAAGACTCTCGAAACGGCGGCGGGGCTCTACGCGAGGGCCTTGGGTTATCTGCCCCGCGCGCAGGTCGCAACCTCGACGGCGGCGGCTCAGGAGATGGCGCTGAGGCACGCTCGCGGCGCGAGGTTTCCGACAATCTCGTTGGGGGCGGGCTACTCGACGGGATTCTTCCGCAACATGGATGGCGATGAGTACGCTTCGTTTCGCGAGCAGTTTTCGGGCAAGCGAGGCTACTGGGCGGGGGCGACGCTGTCGATACCTGTGTTCAACGGATTCACTACCTCGGCCAACATTCGCCGCACAAAGTTTCGCACCGATATCGCGAAGATCGAACGCGACGCGACGTTGCGGGCGCTCTACACCGAGATCGAGCAGGCGGTGGCCGACATGAACGGGCAGGCAGATCAGCACACCCAGGCGGTGAGGCAGCGCGAGTCGGTCGCCGTGGCCCACGACGTCAATCGGCGCAAGTACGAGGAGGGGTTGCTGAGCGCGTTGGAGCTCCATACCAGCAGCAATCGTCTGGTGCAGGCGCGCGCCGACGAGCTGAATTCGCGACTTACTTACATTCTCAAGAAGCGCATGGTCGACTACTACGGCGGCATGCCGCTGATTCCCATCGCGCCCGTCGACGAAAACTAACAACAGGTAGAAAACTAATAAAAAAAGCATACGACTATGAACACTTTAGGAAGCAACATGGACAAGGTACTCGAAAAAAAGAGAGGTCTCCGCACCAAACATATTCCCTATCTGGCGGGCGGCGCGGCGGTGGTGCTGGCGGTGGGTTGGCTGGTATTCGGCAACCACGCGTCGAAGATGAGGGTCGACGGCGAGCGGGTGACCGTTTCAAATGTAACACGTGGCGAGTTCAACGACTACGTGCGCATCAACGCCCAGGTGCTGCCCATCAACACGGTGCAGCTCTCGGCGCTCGAAGGGGGGATGGTGGCCGAACGGTTGGTCGAGGAGGGTTCGATGGTGCGGGCGGGCGAGGTGGTGATTCGTCTGACCAACCCCGCGCTCAACCTCCAGATCCTCGAAAGCGAGACGCGTCTGGCCGAGCAGGAGAACTATCTGCGCAACACACAGGTGACGATGCAGCAGGAGAAGTTGATCCTTCAGCAGAATCGTCTGTCGTTGGACTTGGATGTGGAGCGCAAGAGGCGCAAGTTCGAGCAGTACGAAAATCTCTACAACGACAAGCTCACCTCGCGTGAGGAGTATTTGCAGGCTCGCGAGGATTACAACTTTGCCGTGAGCGGCCGCGACCTGGTGTTGCAGCGTCAGCAGCAGGACTCGCTCTTTCGCACCGTGCAGACCAAGCAGATGGAGGATGACCTGATGAACATTCGTCGCAACGTGTCGTTCGTGCGTCAGCGAGTCGAGGAGCTCAACGTCAAGGCGCCGGTCGATGGACAGTTGGGGCAGTTGGATGTCGAGATCGGGCAGTACGTCGGGAGCGGCGGGCGCCTCGGGCAGATCAGTGTGCTGACAGACTACAAGGTCGAGGCGCTGATCGACGAACACTACATCGACCGCGTGAGGCAGGGACTCGACGCAACATTCGAGCGGCAGGATCGCAATTTTGCGTTGCAGGCCCGTCGGGTATATCCCGAGGTTCGCAACGGGCAGTTCAAGACCGACTTCACATTCGTTGGCGAGCGGCCCGACAACATTCGCGCCGGACAGACATACTATGTGAACCTGCAGTTGGGGCAGCCCACCGAGTCGGTGCTGATTCCGCGCGGCACGTTCTACCAGACCACAGGCGGCAAGTGGATATTCGTGGTGACGCCCGACGGCAGCCGCGCAGTGCGACGTCCCATCACCATCGGTCGACAGAACACACAGTTCTACGAGGTTACGAGCGGGCTCGAACCCGGCGAACGGGTGGTCACCTCTTCTTATGACACTTATGGCGATGTACAGGAATTAGTCCTTCAATAATTTTCGATACCCCAAACACAACACACGGTCATGAAATTTTTCCGGAGCAACCTCAAACTTTTGACGACGCGGTTTCGCGCCGTGACGTTCCTTAACTTCGTCGGACTGTCGGTGGCCTTTGCGGTGGTGGCGGTGGTCGCCATCCAGGCACGCTACGACTTCACATTCGACCGCGGCTACGAACACGCCGGGCGGATATTCATAATGGAGCTGACGGCGGCGGAGAATCCCGAGCAGGGGGTGTGGACGACGATGAACCAGCAGACACCGCAGGCGATGCTCGACGGCATCCCCGAGATCGAGGCCTATGCCCAGATGAAGCCGATCGACAGGCGGCCGTTCCGGATCGAGGGGGCGGGTGAGGAGTCGCCCAAGATCGAGTTGGAGACGACGGAGGTTTCGACAGGCTTTCTGGAGGTTTTCTCCCCGACGATCGTTGCCGGCGACGCTGTTCGCGCGCTGGCGGAACCCGGCCACGGGATGATCTCGCGGAGGAACGCCGAGATAATTTTCGGCACGGAAGACCCAATCGGGCAGACGCTCGACATGCCGGGCTTCGGATACTCCTTCACGATCGACGCGGTGTATGAGGATTTCCCGAAAAATGCGAGCGCGCCCAACGGTGTGCTCACCCACATGACTCCCAACAGTCGCAACAACTACAACTATGTGACCTATTTTCGTTTCGACCCCGCAGCTCTCGATGACGTGCTCGAAAAGGCGCACAGTCTCGAAACGGGCGAGGGCGACGACCGCTCGCTGATGCGCGAGGAGTGGATGCGGTATCACCTGACGGAGTTGGGCGACTTTCACCTGCACGGCGGCGCGGAGAGTACGGGCAAGTTCTCGAACACGCTCTACATGGTGGTGATGGGGGTGCTGATCATCGCGATAGCGTTCATCAACTTCGTCAATCTGTTTATGTCGATGGCGCCGGCGCGGGTGCGCAAGATCAACACTTTTCGGATTTTGGGCAGCGATCGCGGCTCACTCCGACTGCAGTTGGCGTTGGAGAGTGTGGTGATCATGTTGGCCTCGGCGGCGGCGGGGGTGATGCTGGTGGAGTGGTTCTCGACTACGGTCTTCACCGAGTTCTTCGCGGCCGACATCTCGCCCGAGTTGAACGTTCCGTTGCTTGCGACGCTCGCCTCGGGGTTGATGGTGGCGGCCTTTGTGATGGCTCTCTATCCGGCCCGTTACGCTACGTCGTTCGATGTGGCGATCGCGCTGAAGGGTTCGATGGTGCTGGCGCCGCGGGGGGTGATGCTGCGGGGGGCGCTCATCGTGGTGCAGTTTGCGGTGGCGATATTTTTCATCTGCTTTTCGATCTTCATCCGCGTGCAGTACGACTACATGTCGGGTTATTCGGTGGGGTACCAGAAAGAGAACATCGTGATCGTTCCGCAGCTGTTCGACAGCCTCGCGCGGGTGACCTTCGCCGAGGAGTTGAAGCGCAATCCCGACGTGGTGGATATCTCGTGGTCGGGCCAGCCGGGCTATCTCGGCACACGTTGGGGCAGGGAGTTCGAGGGGATCGAGACGATGGTGTCGCTGTGGCCGACGGACTACAACGGGCTGCGGTTTTTCGGTGTGGAGATTGTGGCGGGCGACGACTTCTCGTCCCAGATGACGGGTACCGAGCAGGTGATCGTCAACCAAAAATTCTTAGACACATATGGCTTCACGGCGGAGCAGGTGCTCGGCAAACCGTTCCAGACCTACCGCGACGCTGTGATAGTGGGGGTGGCGGCCGACGTCAACTTCCAGTCGTTGCACAACGAGGTCATCCCCATGGTGTTCGTAACGATGCCTAACGACTGGGCAATCCAGGGGCTCGTCAAGATCGCGGGCAACGACACCGCCGCAACGCTGAAGCTGATCGAGGAGACTTGGAACCGCCACAAGCGCGCGCAGCAGGACTTCTCGCTCCAGTTCCTCGACGAGCAGTTGGACGCGCAGTATCGCACCGAGCTCAACATGTCGCGCCTGATGGGGGTGTTGGGGCTGATCGCGGTGGTGACGGCGGTGATGGGGGTCTATGTGATAATTCTGTTCAACAGCCGCTACCGCGTGCGCGAGATCGCCATCCGCAAGGTCAACGGCGCGACGATCGGCGAGATCGCACTGAAGCTCAACCGCGGGTTGTTGTGGTCGCTCGGCGTGGCGATGGCGCTGGTGTTGGCGCCCACGTTGTGGTTCATCCGCAGCTGGGTCTCGGACTTCGCCTTCCGCGCGCCCGTTCCGTGGTGGCTGTTTCCGTTGGCGGGGCTTATGGTGCTGTTGGTGGCGGCGGTCACGGTTAGTTGGCAGAGTTGGAAGGCAGCGACGGCGAATCCCGTAAATGCTTTAAAAGCAGAGTAATTTAATAGACACGAAAATATGAACAGCTTCAAATTGGCATCGCGTTCGCTTTTGAGAAAAGGTCGCGGCAACGTCATCAAGATCGTCTCGCTCGGGTTGGGTCTCGCGGTGGGACTGGTGCTTGTCACCAAGGTCTTTTTCGAGTACAACTACGAGAGCTTCTATCCCGACGCCGAGAGGGTCTACCGGCTCACCGCCGACTTCACCCAAGGCACGGGCGAAAACAAGCGGGAGATGCGGGGCCACAGGCAGACCCCGGGCGGGGTGGCTCCCGGGATGGCCGACGAGCTGCCGCAGGTCGAGGCCGCCACGCGCTACACCTTCATCGGGTCGGCGCTCAAGCTTCCGGGCTCGGGCGAGGTGGTCGACGCGAGCATCATTTTGGCCGACAGCTGTTTCTACGACGTGTTGCCGCGGCCGATGGTGGCGGGCAACGCCAAGGAGGCGCTGTCGACCCCGCGCACCGCCATCGTGTCGCGCTCGCTGGCCGAGACGTTGGGCGCCGAGGTGGGGCAGGTGGTCGAGTTCGACAACTACCCCGACCGCAGCGTCACCATCGGCGCCATCTTCGAGGATATTCCCGAGAACAGCGACTTCCGCTACGACATGGCAATCTCGCTCCTCTCGATCAGCGACTTCATATGGGACGGTTCGCGCGGTTGGGACGGCAACGACCGTTACATCAGCTTCGTGAAACTCGCGCCCGGTGTCACCGCCGCCGAGATGAAGCCGCTGATGCGCACTGTGATGGAGCGGCACGTCGACATGGAGATGATGCGCAGCGCCCAGGTCGACATCAACTACTGGCTCATGCCGCTGCTGAGGGTACACAGCGACGACGACGGCATCCGACAGTCGAACCTGCTGATGCTGCTGTTGGCGGTGTCGTTGATCTCGATCGCGCTGTTGAACTACCTGCTCATCACCCTGTCTACGGTCATCGGGCGGGCGCGCGAGATTGCGACCTACAAGTGCTACGGCGCGAGCGGGGGCGACATCCGCCGTCAGGTGTTGGCCGAATCGACGTTGCACATCGGGCTGTCGTTGGCGGCGGCGGGTGTGCTCGTCGGGGCGTTCGTCGACCAGATTCAGGAGATACTTCGCACATCGCTCGTGGCGCTCGTGTCGTGGCAAAGTGTTACGATTGTAACGGGTATCTGTGCGTTGGTGTTGATCGTCACTACTTGGGTTCCGTCGCGGTTGTTCGCCAACATTCCCGCCGCCTCGGCATTCCGCAAGTTCAGCCGCTCGGGCAAGAGTTGGAAACTCGCGCTGCTGGGCGTGCAGTTTGCCTACGCGGCGGCGTTCATGGCGATCTTAGTCGTGATCTGGCGGCAGTACACGATGATGGTGTCGAGCGACCCGGGCTACCGATACGAAAACGTGGTCTACGCCAACGTTGCCGGCACGCCACAGAGTCAGCGCACGGTCGCCATCGAGAGTCTTCGTTCGATGGCCGGAGTGGAGATGGTGGCGGTGGGTGACGAGTTGCCATTCACGGGCCGCAGCGGCAACAACATCTCCCTGATCGGCGACGACCGCGAGCTCTTCAACGTGGTCGACCTCTATCAGGTCGACGAGAATTGGACACGCCTGTTGGATATCCCCGTCATCGAGGGGCGCGCCTTCGAGAGGGGAGTGAACGACCCGACCGGCGACAGCGAGATGATGGTCGACCGCCGTTTCGCCGAACGTATCACCGAGATCGCAGGTTGGACAGACGGCGTAGTAGGCAAGACGGTCGAGATGTCCGAACATGGCGAACGCACCATAGTGGGCGTCTACGAAAACTTCACGATCGGTTCGGCCAAGTGGGCCGAGGGAAGGCCGTCGGTTCTGGGCTACTCCGAGGAGTTCGAGACGTACGACATGGACTACATCGTGGTGCTGCTGCAGGAGGTAGACAGCGAGTCGCTGCGAGCGGTGCGGCAGGTGTTGGAGAGCGCCATGCCCGGCAAGTCGATACGTGTCGACGCGATGAAGAACACCATCACCGACATGTACGACGACGAGCGCATAGAGCGCAACTCGATCGTGCTGTGCAGCGTCATCACGCTGTTGGTCGTGCTGCTGGGATTGGTGGGCTACCTGCGCAACGAGATCACGCGCCGCAGCGCCGAGATCGCCATTCGCAAAATCAACGGCGCCACCATTGCCGACGTGCTGCGATTGCTGTTGCGCGATGTGCTTTGGGTGTCGGCGCCGTCGTTGGCCGCGGGGTCGTTCATCGCCTACTATGTGTCGAGTCGTTGGATCGCGGGCTTCGCCGAGCAGATCGCCCTCACGCCGTGGCTCTACTTGCTGAGCGCGGGCGGGGTGTTGGCGGTCATCGTCGGAGTGGCGGTGGCTACGAGCTATCGAATCTCGGTGCAGAATCCCGTCGACTCATTGCAAAAAGATTCTTAAAACGTTTACTATATGTTACTGACTAATTTAAAGGTATTCCTAAAATTTCTGGGCCGCAGCAAGGTCTACACCTTCGTCACGGTGGCGGGCTTCTCGGTGTCGCTCATGTTCACGATCGTGCTGGGACTCTACGTGCGGCAGGAGCTGAGCGTCGACCGCTTCCACGAAAACGGCGACCGCATCTACATGGCGACCGTCGAAAATCCGACTGAGGGCACCATCTCGGCTTTCGGCAATCCGATTGGTCCGTGGCTCGCCGAGAACTATCCCGACGTCGAGGGATACGTGAGGGTGATGTCGCAGGAGACGGAGATCGAAAGGGCCGACGGCGAGGTGTTGGACGTTCGCGGCATGTTGGCCGACTCCACATTCTTCAACGTCTTCTCGTTTCCGCTCTTGGAAGGCGACCCTGCGCGGGTGTTGTCGCAGCCCACAGCGATGGTGGTGACTCCCGCCTTTGCCGGCCGGATGTTCGGCACGGAGAATCCCATCGGCAAGTCGGTGAGGTTCGCCGACACGGAGTTCACGGTTTCTGGGGTGATGGAACCCCTGCCTCGCAACACGCTCTTTCCGGAGGTCGATTTCGTCTGCTGGTACGGCATGTTGGACGCCCTGTGGGGCTACGAGGTTTTGAACAACCACAACAACAGTTCGTGGCCGCTATTCGTGGTCGAGCGCGAGGGGGGCGACATCAGCGCCTATCGCGAAGATATGGCCGAGAGTCTCAAGTCGGTCTCGTGGATATTCGAGCGGGGGTTCTCGTCGAGCATAGATTTTGTTCCGCTGAAGGATGTCTACTTCGGCGGCGTCAACGAATTCGAGCTCGAAATGAATCGTAACAGCCTCACCGGCGTGATGCTCTACCTTGGCATCGCGCTGCTGATTCTGGTTGTGGCGCTGCTCAACTATGTCAACATGACGGTGGCGCAGGCGGGGTTCCGCGGACGCGAGGTTGCGCTGCGGAAGCTGCACGGCGCCTCGCGCGGCATGATCGTCACCCAACTGCTTGTCGAGAGTCTCACCGTAACAGCAATCTCGTTTGGCATCGGGCTGTTTCTGGCCTTCGCGATGGAGCCATTCTTCGACGGGGTGTTGAACACCGAGCTCGACCTTGCAGGGAGTTTCTCGCTGCCGGTGGTTGGCGTGATCGTGATGCTAATCGCGCTGTTGGCTGTGGTGTCGGGTGCGGTTCCGGCGGCTATGATGTCGCGCTTCAAACCCATCGAGATCGTTCAAGGCGGATTCTCGCGCCGCGTCAAGGGGGTCTATTCGCGGGTGCTGGCGGCGTTCCAGTACGCGGTGTCGATCGGGCTGCTTATCTGCAGCGCGCTGATAGTGATGCAGTCGCGGTATCTGTCGACTCGCGACGTGGGGCTCACGCGCGACGGGGTGATGATAATCACAAACGGCTACGGCTCCTCGACCGAAACCGCCATGGCTCGCAAACAGACCCTGCGCAGCACGTTGTCGAACATCGCGGGGGTCGAGATGGTGTCGATGACGAGTCGCAATCCGTTCAACTCGTGGGGCGGCAACAGCTCGTTCAATTTCGAGGGCGAGGCGTTGTCGTTCGAGACCTTCTCGGTCGACTCGACATTCTTCCGCCTCTTCGGGGTGACATGGGAGCCGACCGGCACCGACCCCAACGCCTCCAACGCAATCTATCTGAACCGCCCGGGCTACCTCGCGCTCAGAGCCGGAGAGCGCAACAATCAGGTCGCCTTCGGTGGCGGCGGCAACATTACTCCGGTGGCCGGCATCCTGAGCGACTTCAACTTCCGTCCGTTGCACGAACAGCAGGGTCTGTTCGGCCTGAGGATAGCCGGCGACAACGAGTGGGCGGCAAACTTCATCGCCGTCAAGATCGCCGCCGGCAGCGACCTCGTGGCTGTGGCCGACAAGGTTGTCAAAGAGTACGCCTCGATCACCGGCGCCGACATCAATCGCGTCGAATGGAGTTGGGCCGACGACACGGTGCGCGAATTCTACGAGACCGAGCGCCGCACCTCGCGCATCATGGGGGCCTTCACGGTGCTGGTGATACTGATCATGCTGATGGGCATCTTCGCGATGTCGATCTACCTGCTGCGCCAGAAAGAGAAGGAGATCGCCCTGCGGCGTGTCAACGGCTCGACCATCGGCGAGATCCTCGCGCTGCTTTCGCGCCAATCGGCGTTGAGTGTGGCGGTGGCGTTCGTCGCGGCGTGCCCCGTGGCGTGGTGGGCCATGTCGAGGTGGCTCGAATCGTTCCCCTATCGCATCGAACTCGCCTCGACGTGGTGGGTCTTCGCCCTTGCCGGCGGAGCGGTGTGGCTGCTCACGCTGGTGTGCGTGGGGTGGCAGAGCTACAAAGCCGCCAGCGCGAATCCCGTAAAAGCCTTGAAATCTGAATAGACAACATAACATAAACCAATTAAAATTTTTTAAGCCATGATTACAATTAATGATCTGAAGAAAGTTTTCCGCACCGAAGAGGTCGAAACCACCGCCCTTGCCGGCGTGTCGATGACAGTCAACAAAGGCGAATTCATCGCCGTGATGGGCCCCTCGGGTTGTGGCAAGTCGACTCTGCTCAACATCCTCGGCCTGCTCGACAACCCCACCTCGGGCGAGTACAAGTTAGCGGGACAAGAGGTGGGCAACCTCAAGGAGAAAGACCGCACCCAGACCCGCAAGGGCAACATCGGTTTCGTGTTCCAGAGCTTCAACCTCATCGAGGAGATGTCGGTCTACGAAAACGTCGAGCTGCCGCTGGTCTACCTCGGAGTAAAGCCCGCCGAACGCAAGAAGAGGGTAGAGGAGGCGCTGCGCAAGATGAACATCAGCCACCGCGCCGGCCACTTCCCCAACCAGCTCTCCGGCGGTCAGCAGCAGAGGGTCGCCATCGCGCGCGCCGTGGTCGCCAACCCGCCCCTCATTCTGGCCGACGAACCGACCGGTAACCTCGACTCCAAAAACGGCAAGGATGTGATGGACCTCCTCTCGCAGCTCAATGCCGAGGGCGCCACCATCGTCATGGTGACCCACTCGCAGCACGACGCCTCGTTCGCCCACCGCGTGATCAACATGTTCGACGGCATGATCGTCGCCGAGGTTGAAAGCAGAATGTGATTCCAGTGGTGCATGGCCGGACACGCCATGCACCGCACTCAAGCCGCAACGGCGGCGGCGATTTATTTTACACTAAACAACCAAAGAAGTTATGTTCACAAGCATCAAAGTCTACCTAAAGTTCCTCGGCCGCAACCGAGTCTACACAGCGATCAACTTCGTCGGATTTTCGGCGGCCCTCGTCTTCGTCATCCTGCTGGGGCTCTACGTCGTGGATGAGAGCGGCACCGACCGGTTCCACGAAAAGAGCGACCGCACGTTCCGGATGACCCAGAGTGACGGTGGGAGTGCCAGCTTCTACTGGCCGGCATTAGTGCCGGGCGATCTGGCGGCACGCTATCCCGAGATCGAGAGCTTCACCCGTTTCCGCGGCGAGGAGATGACGGTCGGGACGCAAGGGGAGGAGAAGGTGAGGGCCAAGGCGATAGTGGTCGACCGCGCGTTCTTCGACATATTCTCGTTCCCGATGGCCGAGGGCGACCCCACGCGGCAGCTGCTCACCTCGGGCGACGTGACGTTGTCGGAGAGCTTCGCCCTGCGGCTTTTCGGCGGCGAAGATCCGATGGGTCAGCCCCTCAAGATCGACGGCGACCCGCACACCGTGACGGGCGTGGTGCGCGACTTCGAGGATTCGCACCTGGCCAACCCCGACATCATAGTCAGCTTCGACGACAAGCACCTGCACCCCCTCTACTTCGGAAACGATTACGGCTACCGTGTGTGGAACTTTCCGGTCTACTTTCTGCAGCGAGAAAACAGCTCGCTGGCCGACCGCGAGGGCGACATGACCGCGTTCATGTTGGAAGAGGAGATGCTGTTCGACGAAAATCGGGCGGTGAGATTCGAGCCCGTCGCCCGCAGCTACTTCAACTCCGAGAACGCCTACAACCCCGCATATCGCAGCAACACCCATCAGTTCATCCTGCTGTTAGGCGTAGCGGCGTTGGCGGTGCTACTGTTCGCGGTGATCAACTACGTGAACCTGTCTGTGGCAGTGGGAGGCTTCAGGGCCCGCGAGGCTGCCACCCGCCAACTGTTGGGCGCCACGCGACGGGGATTGCTCGCAAACCACATCTTCGAGTCGGTGCTGTTTTGCTGCGCGGCATTAGTGGTGGCGACGATCTTTGCGGCGGGGTGCGAGGATCTGTTCAACGGCGTGATGGGGAGCCGCGTGTCGGTGGCCGACGCTCTGCTCGATCCCGCCGTCGTGGCTCTGTTGGTGGGGGCGGCGTTGGTATTGGGGGTTATCTCGGGCGTCTCGCCGGCGCTGGTCATCACCCGCGTCAAGCCGATCGACATCGTGAAGGGCGAGTTCACCCGCCGCACGCGCATGGTGTACAGCCGCCTCTTCATCGGTCTGCAGTTCTGCCTGACGATCGTGCTGATAGGCAGCGCCGTGACCATCGTGCGACAGACGCAATTCATGCGCACCACCGACCTCGGGTTCGACAAGGAGCATCTGATCTACCTCGAAAACGTGAATGACGACGCGCTGCCCGGCCTGCGCGACCGCCTGATGCAGGTGCCCAGGGTCGAGATGGTGTCGATGGCGGGAGGCACACCCCTCGACGGCGGCAACAACAATACGGTGCGGGGAGACGACGGAGTCGACATCGCGTTCCAGATCTTCACGGGCGACAGCCTCTACCTCTCGATCCTCGGGCTCGAACTTGTGCGCGAGACCGGCTTCGGCACCGACTCGGCGGGCGTCACCACCTACATCAACGAGACGGCGGTGCGCACACAGGGGCTCGCTGACGACGCCGACACATTCAATTTCAGTAGCGAGAAACCCTTCGCCGGAGTGCTGCGCGACTTCAACGTCGGCCGACTGCAACGCCAAATTCCCAACGTGATGGTGCAGATTTACAGCGACACCGGACCCGACAGCAGCTTTACCCCGTGGGGCATCCTCGTGAAGACCTCGGCCGGCAACCCCGCCGCGACCTACAAAGCGGTGCAGGAGGCCTACCTCGACTACAACGGCGGCGAGCCGTTCGAGAGCGGTTTCATAGACGAGGGCATCGACCGCTGGTACGACGCCCAGCAGCGCACCGGCACCATGATCGGCGGATTCGCGGCATTGGCCGTCGTCATCTCGGCGATGGGTCTCGTGGCGATGACCACCTACTTCATGCGTCAGCGTCGACGCGACATAGCCGTGCGCAAGGTGTTCGGCGCGACAGACAGTCAGGTGCTCGAACGGCTGATTGGCAGCTTCATGCGCATCGTGGCGGTGGCCTTCGTGTTGGCGGTGCCGGTCATCTGGTGGCTGATGGAGGGGTGGCTCTCGTCGTTCGCCTACCGCATCCCACTGGGCTGGAGCGTGTTCGCCGTTGCCGGACTTTCGGTAGGAGCCGTCGCCTTCATAGCCGTGTTCTGGCAAAGCCTCGCCGCCGCCCGCAGCAACCCCGTGAAGTCACTTAAATCTGAATAGAACTTATGAGAGCGATCAGACAATTTACACGAAATTTCGACAAGCAGCGGGTGGTGGGAGTGCTCAACATCTGCAGCCTCAGCCTCGGCATCATGGTCTCGACGGTGATCGGGCTGTGGGTGATCAACGAGCTGTCGTTCGACAACTTCCACCCCGACGGCGACCGCATCTACCGCATGATCGTCAAGGCGCGGGTGAACGACGCGGAGACCTCCGGCGCCCTATCTCACGAGTGGATGGGCGAGATGAGCGAAGACCGCCTGCCCGAGGTCGAGCAGGCTGTGTGGATGACCTTCGCCGGCGCGTTCGGCGACGAGACCGAGGTGGTTATCGACGACGTCTCCTACGCCGAGGTCGACTACATCGTCGCGTCGCCCGACCTCTTCGATTTCTTCAACTTCCCGCTGGCGCAGGGCGACCCCGCCACGGCGTTCGCCGAGGAGAGCGGCCACGTGATAGTCAGCGAGAGCGCCGCGACGAAGTACTTCGGCAACCGAGACCCGATGGGCCAGGCGGTGACCATCGACGGCGACATCTTCACCGTGGGAGGCATCATGCGCGACGCCCCCTCCAATTCGCACCTCCAACCCGAGATGGTCTTTCCGATCGCCGGCAGCCGCTGGGAGAATTGGGATGGCGACATGTACACCACCTATGTGAGACTCACCCCGGGCGCCGACGCCGCCGCAACAAGCAAAGCGGTGACCACACTGCTGCACGAGCGCATGCCGTTCTACAAAGACTTCGGCGCACGCATCGAGCTGGAGCCCCTGCGCGACATCCACTTCTCGGCCAACTCGCTCTACGACCCCGCGGTGAAGGGCAACCGCAAGACGCTGAGGACATTCTCGCTCATCGCGGCGATCATCCTCGTCATCTCGTGCATCAACTTCATGAACCTGTTTGTGTCGACCTCGTTTCTGCGCGCACGCAGCATAGGCGTAAAAAAGACGATGGGCGGTAGTCGCCTCTCGCTGATGCTGGACTTCTACGGTGAGACGTCTGTCTACGTTGTGGTGTCGTTGGCGATCGGGATGTTTCTGGCCTCGGCGGGCATGCCTCTGTTCAACTCACTCGTCCACACCAACATCGCAATCGACTTCGCCTCTCCGCAGATATATCTTTTCGCGGCGGCGCTCACCGTGACGGTGACTCTGCTGGCGGGCTCATTCCCCGCGTTGTACATGACCCGCTTCGGCATCATCGAGACCCTGCGCGGCAAGTTCAAGGGTCGCGGCATGTCGGCCCTGCAGAAGGGACTGCTGATACTTCAATTCTCGGCGGCAACCTTTCTGATGATAGTCGTGATGTTCTTCGGTCGGCAGATCGACCACATGCTCTCGGTCGACCTCGGGTTCGACATGCAGAACGTGATCTACACCAAGGCGCGCGCCGGCTTCGGCAGCGACAACTACGCCTCGTTGCGCGAAGAGCTGATGCGCGAACCTTCGATCGTCGACGTCACGTTGCGCCACAACACCCCACTTGAGTGGGCGGGGGGAATGCCGGTGCGCCGCAACTCCGAGGAGGAGGATATCATGACCGAGAGGGTGGGGGTGAAGCCCAACTACTTCGACTTCATGGGCATGGAGATCATCAGCGGCGAGAACCCGTTCCGCGACAACGCGCCCGACTCGCGCAACGTTGTGATCAACGAGTCCGCCGCTAAAATCCTCGGTTGGGACGATCCGCTGGGCCACGAGATATTCTCCTCGTTCTTCGACGGTGGGATGATGATCTCCGGCGTGGTACGCAACGCGCTGACCCGCTCGCTGCGCACCGACATGGAGCCCCAAGTCTACGTCAACATGCCCTACGGCAACGGCTGGGAGTATCTCTACTTCAAGGTGTCGGGCGATCCGCGCCGTGCCATCGCCGCCATCGAACAGCAATGGGATATCACCGCCACCGACGGCGAGCCCTTCCGCTACGAGTTCCTCGACCAGTCCCACGCAACCCTCTATCGCTCCGAGACCGACTCGCGCAACGTGTTGGCCTACGCGCTCATGGTCACGCTCGTCATCACCGTTGCGGGGCTCTTCGCAATGTCCTACTTCTCGATGCAGCGTCGGGTCAAGGAGATCGGCATCCGCAAGATAAACGGCGCCACCATCGCCGACCTGATGCTGTTGCTCAACCGCGACATGGTAGTGTGGGTCGGCATCTCGTTCGTCGCGGGGGCGGGGGCCGGATGGCTCTTCCTGCGCGACTGGCTCGAAGGATTCGTCATGCGCACTCCGCTCAGTGTGTGGGTCTTCCTGCTCGCCGGCGCCGGAATGTGCTTCGTGGCCCTCGCCACAGTCAGCACCCTAACTTGGCGCGCCGCCACCGCCAACCCCGTGAAATCCCTGAAGTCGGAGTAGCGCTGTAACTAAAAACTTAGTTATATAACTAAGTTTTTAGTTATACCTTCACACCGAGGCGGGAAACACCATACTGAACACCGTCCGTCCACCATCGACACGATGTTTAAGGTTGCCACCGTGCAGCCTCATGATGTAGCGCGACACGCTCAGCCCGATGCCCGTGCCGGAGTCCTTGGTTGTGAAAAACGGCACAAAGATGTGGGGCAGCACATCGTCGGGAATCGGCTCGCCGTTGTTGGCCACCTCCAGTCGCACCTGCCCCTCGGCGGCGACGATCCGCACTTCGATCAGCCCGTCTGTCCGCTCCGGCGCGATAGCCTCGGCGGCGTTCTTGAGCAGGTTGACCAATACCTGCGCGATCTGCCCCTCGTCGGCGGCGACTGTGAGTGCGGGATTTCCAAGTCGCGTCACCACCCGAATGTCGCGCCGATCGAAGGCGGGCTTTTCGAGATTCACGATGCGTTCGACCACCGCGCCGATCTCCACGGGCCGCAGCTCGGGCTTGGGAATTCCGGTGAACCGGCGATACGACTCGACGAACGACAGCAGCCCCCGCGCCGTGGCGGTGATCGTCTCGAACGCGTCGACAGTATTTCGTCGCAACCGCTCCTCGTCGGAAGTCTCATCCCCCCAAGAATAAAGCATTGTCTCGCTCAAAGAGGTAATCGGAGCAATGGAGTTCATAATCTCATGGGTCATCACGCGAATCAGCTTGATCCACGACTCCATCTCGCGCTCTTCGAGCTCGCCGGCAATGTTGTGCATCGAGACCACCCGCAGCACCCCCTTGCCCACCTCGATGCGCGACATGCCCAACGAGATGAGCCGCTCTTCGCGCTCGTCGGCTATCCGCACGGTGGTTTTGCTCCCGGGTGCGAGCTCCACAAAGGCCTGCATGACCGCCTCGTCGATCATCGCCAACTGGCGGATGTGGGTAAACACATGCATGCCCAACAACCGGAGCGCCGCATCGTTGGCCACCCTCACGAAGTCGCGCTCGTCGACGATCACGATGCCCACGGGAACTGCCGCCACGATGAGCGACAGAAATTTCTCATTCTCGATCTCCTCTCTCCGCGCCCTCACCAATATCTCCTTGATGGCGTTGAGAATTCCGTTGAACTCCTGTTCGCGCCGCGTCATGCCCGTCTCCGAGAGGTTGAACGAGTAGTCGCCGTTTTCGAGCGCGTTGAGCAGAAATATAAAGTTGCTGTTCAACTTCTCGTAGCTCCGCATCATCCCCCGCAGCGCAAACACCAGAACACACCCCGCCAGCACACCCCAAAACGAGCGTCCGGCCACAAACAGCCACGTCATCGCCGCGGTCGACACGACCACCGACACGGCGTAGATAGTAAGGCGATATTTTACAGACTTGAACACCCCGCGCAACCGTTAGTCGATCCCATATTTTTTCATCCGCGCGTAGAGCGTGGGGCGCGAGATGCCCAACTGCGCGGCGACGGCCGACAGATTGCGGTCGTTCTTCCTCAGCGACTTTTCGATCAGCATCCGCTCCATCTCCTCGATCGAGATCGCCTCGACCATCTCGGTATGTTCGTCGGCGGAGTTGAAGTAGAAGTCGGCCGGTTCCAACCGCGGCCCCTCGGCCAGAATAACCGCCTTCTCCAATGCGTGTTGCAGTTCGCGCACATTCCCGGGCCAGCGATAGTTCTGCAACTTTGCGAGCGCGGTCGAGCTCAGCTCCACGGGCGGCTTGTCGTACTTGCGTGAAAACCGGTCGAGAAAAAACCGCGAAAGAGGCGCAATATCCTCCCGCCGGTCACGCAAAGGCGGCACCTCCACGGTAATAGTATTTATACGGTAGAGAAGGTCTTCACGAAACGCCCCCTCGCGCACCATCCGCGGCAGGTCTTTGTTCGTCGCCGCCACCAACCTGATGTCGACAGGAATCGGAGTGTTGCTGCCCACCCGAGTCACGAGTCGCGACTGCAGCGCGGCCAACAGCTTGGCCTGCAACGCGAACGACAGGTTGCCGATCTCATCCAGAAACAGCGTCCCCCCGTCGGCCGCCTCGAACTTGCCGGCGCGATCGGCCTTGGCATCGGTGAATGCCCCCTTGACATGACCGAACAGCTCGCTCTCGAACAGCGACTCGGTGACCGCCCCCATGTCGACTGTGACCATCGGCTCGGCAGCACGCGGCGAGAGGTTGTGTATTTTCTTGGCAATGAGCTCTTTTCCCGTTCCGTTCTCGCCGGTCACGAGCACGTTGGCATCGGTCGCGGCCACCTTCCGCAGCACGCCCAACAGCTCCTGCATCGCGTGCGACACCCCCCAACATATCTCGTCGCCGGAGGTGAGTTCGCGACTCAGCGTTGTCTGCTTCTCTCGCAGCCGCTTAACCTCTTTGCGCGACAGTCGCAGTTCGAGCGCCGACTGCAGCGTGGCCAACAGCTTGGTATTGTCCCACGGCTTGACCACAAAGTCGGTCGCCCCGTCCTTCAACGCCCTGATTGCCAGCTCGATGTCGGCATAAGCTGTAAAGAGCACCACAGGTAGCTCGGCATCCATCTTCTTGATCTCGCTGAGCCAGTAGAGCCCCTCGTTGCCCGAGTTGATTCCGGCCGAGAAGTTCATATCCAGCAGCACCACGTCGGGCGACTTTTCGCGCACGGTGGAGACAATCTGGCCGGGCGACGACAGCAGCGTCACCTCTTCGAAATGGTTTTCAAGGAAAATTCGCAGCGCGCCCAGCACGTTGCGATTGTCGTCGACGACGAGTATTCGGCCTTTTTTCACACTCTTCACTATTTCACCTTGCGAAGATAGTGAAAAAAGCGGCAACGGCCGCAGCGATTTCAGCTACGCAGAAAATAGAAGTTGTTTAAATTTCCCGACCGAAGCGATTTTTTGTCTCCGATCGAGAGATTTTTTCGCCCGTCGAACGAGGCGTAGGGGTTCCTACGGCGAGCGAGACGGGTGAAAAAAGCGCCGATTCGGAGGCGAAAAGCGCGAGAGTAGAGAATTTTAAACAACTTCTAATGTCGCGTTAGCTTCACTTTCAATTTTCCACTTTCAATTTTCAATTAATAAAGCGTAGCCAATTCTTAATTTTTAATTCTTAGAATCTGTTTTGAATTTATTTATAGATTTTTTTAAGCATGATTTGACATAGCGTAAGTTGTAGCATTGCGGTGGCAGATTCGGTGGAGTATTCGTAGTCGAGGGCCATTCGTCG
>JAITWH010000049.1 GCA_031285405.1 Alistipes sp. | reverse complement strand
GTCTACGTTTTACGCTTTTTTAAATGCTCGGGGGCCAGCGCGCGCTAACGCAACACTCAAGCTACGCGGCACTTAGGCTACGCGGGATTCTGGATTGCTTCGCTTTGCTCGCAATGACGTGGGGGGCTACTCACCTTAACCACCCCGTCCGCTTCGCGTCCACCCCTCCACGGGAGGGGAACGGCTAACGCGGTATTAGGTTGCGCGTTAGCTAAAATCGCTGCGGCCGTTGCCGCCGCTGCCGGCGTTCCGGCCTGGATTGCTTCGCTTTGCTCGCAATGACGTGGGGGGCTCCACACCTTGACCACCCCGTCCGCTTCGCGTCCCTTAGCTGTTGCCGAGCGGATTGCTCGGCGCTTTCAGCTCGCCGCTCGCTGCGCGAGAATCGGCTACGCCCACGGGAGGGGGACTGCTAACGCGGTATTATGTTGTGCGTTAGCCTCATTTTCATTTTCCAATTTTCCACTTTCACTTGTATAAGGTAGATCCCTCGTCGCTTCGCTCTGTCGGGATGACATTTTGTAAAGACAACCGACTCGCAATGAGTCGGTTGTCTTCTGGATTGCTTCGCTTCGCTCTGTCGGGATGACTTTTTATACTGCGTAGCTATGTTGCGTTATCACTAACCACTTATCACTAACCACTAATCACTGAACCGAACGTCAATTCCCGGGTTGGTTTTGGCGATTCGGGAGGCGCGGCGGCGCTGATCTTTGACCCGGCCGCTGATGAACTCCGGAACGTTGTACGAGTACATGAAGTCGTCGTAGAAGTCGACATCGCGCTGCGGCAGCAGAAAAGCCTTGCCCGCCGTGCCCTCGGCGTCGACATGCGCGATGAACGGACGGGTGTAGGCGCCATCGGTGCGGCGGCTGCTGAATACGATCCAGCGGCTGTTGCTGCTCCACGAGTGGTAACTCTCGGCGTCGTCGCTGTTGGCCGCCGTTAGGGGGATGTGTTCGCCCGAACCCGAATCCGAGCCAGCCTCCAAATCAATCAACCAAAGATCGGCCTCCGTGTGCCAAATGGCAAAGGTGCTGTGGTCGGAGCGCGTGTACATTAGAAACCGTCCGTCGGGCGAGACGCGAGGGAAAGTCGCGTTGCCCCCGCGAGTGCGCGCGTTGTACAAGGTGTCGACCCGCTCGCCGAAACTTCGAGTCTCGGGGTCGAACTCCATCGAGCAGATGCTGTAACGCGCCGCCTCGTGGTTCGACAGTATGTCGGGCACGAACTCCGAGACCGAGAAGTAGAGCCTCCGTCCGTCGGGCGAGAAGGTGGGCATCGACTCGAACGAGTCGGTGTCGTGGATGAGCGGCGACGAGACGATCTCGTGTCGCTCGACATCGTACACCACCACGTCCGACACGTTGTCGTAGACCTCCACGCGGTTTGGGCCGCTCATGTGGAACGCCTGCTTGGTGTCGTTCACCGAGAATGCCACGAACCTGCCCGACGGATGCCACGACGGATAGACCAACGCCGAGAGCGTTTGGTCGGTCTTGGTGTTGAGCTTCTCGATCTCGCCATCCTTCAGGATCATCGTTCCGGCGTTGGGGCCCCTCAGGTGGTAGAGCATCTGGTCGGGGTCCTGCATACGGAACGAGTGGCAGTTCATGCAGCTGCCGTCCGTGAGGCGGTTCTCGATGATGGGGCTTTGGCGATACCCTTCGAGGTCGCGCTGATAGAGCCCCATCACCGACCACATGTCGTAGCCGGGCTCGATCAGTCGATAGGCGATGTAGGGGTCGACCGGATCGGGCGAGATGTGCAGATCGAAGGGGGCGTAGGCTGTCCACTGTCCGTCGCGTCGTGCCGCTATCCTTACCGACACGCTGCCGCCGACGTTGGCCGCCAACAATTTTTTCCACCGTGTGGCCGGAATCGTGAATTGTCCTCCGCGCGCGTTGATGCTCCACTGTCCGTCGGTGCCGGTGAAGGTGACCGTTGCTCTCTCGAATGGCTCCGCGAGGGTGAAGTTGAGCGGTGCCACGTTGGGCGGAATCGTGCAGTCGGCGTAGTCGGGGAAGATGGCGGGTGGCTCGGGGCTCACAGTGTCGGGCGTCGTCGGGGTGCCGGTGCAGCCACATAGGGCCAATGCCAAAAACAGTAGTATCTTCTTCATCGCGTCACTCTATTTGAACATGTAGTAGAACCAAAACGTGTCGCCGAACGAGCGTCTCAGCGAGTTTTCCAATCCGCCGTTGCCCCTTCCCGCCAACACCTGCCGCCGGAACTCCGCGAATCGGTCGATCGTCTCACGCGACACGCCGTACTGCCGCCACACCTCGGGGTTGTGCTCGTACATCGACATCACCGCCTCCTGGAACGAACGCGGCAGCGCCGGCAGTACCTCTGTGCCGAAGTAGATCTCCAACAGCGTCTGAAACGACGCCATATCCTTCGACGTGAGCATCAGCGCACCCAGATACTCGACGGCGGTCTTGTCGGCGGGGTTGGTGCGCGCCACAACCTCAAGGTCGTGGTAGCCGATGTTCGACGACACCTCGTTGCCGGCGGGCAGGCTGCGCCGCTTCGCTCCGAGTGTCGGGTCGGCCGCGACGGCGTCGTCGTTGTAGAGAAACTCGCGATGGCGCGCCGCCCACTCGCGATAGAACATCGTCTGCTCCAACAGGCGGATGTACTTCTCGGCCGCGGGGTAGAATCCGAATATGAGGTTTGTTTGTACTAAGCGCTGTACGATCCGTGCGCTTCCGTAGCCCGGCATTATTATTACGTTGCCCACGAAGGCCATCTGCTGCGCGACGGAGATGTTGCCCACCATGAAGTTGACATCGCTCAGCGCGATCGCCGCTGCCGCCGTGCCGTTCCACTCGACGAACAGTCCCTCTGCCCCTCGTTGGTCGTAGCTAAACAGGTCGTCGGCCAAAGTGCCCTTTTGCGCAAGGGCAAGATTGAGGTAGCTGAGATGCAGGTAGTTGTCCAACGACCCGCGACTGTTGGCGATGACGGCGTTCCAATCTTCGGTGCGCACATAGTGGTTGAGCTCCTTGAGCCGGTAGGCCCGTTGGTCGAAGTATGTTCGCGTTCCGGCGGCGGCGAGCAGCGTCACTATCGCAACCTGACCGATGGTGACGACGCTCTCTCTTTTAAGCGACATCGGCCGCTGCCAGAAGCGTCGCATTAGTAACGCTCCTGCCATCGACACAGGCAGTGCGATCCAAGGAAACCAGAGCTCCTCGTTCGGGACGATTCCGAACGGCAGGTAGAGCCCGGGCGAGAAGACATCCCAATCCTCGAAGATCAAAAACCAGATGCTCGCCCCGGCGATAAGCGCCATCTCGGCTGCCACGACGAGCGACAGATACCACCGCGGGGTGCGCGTCATGGCCTCCCACATCACGACCAGCAGCGCAAACAGAGTCGCCACCGACCCGCCCCACCAAAACAGCAGCGGCACCAAAATCGTCCCCGCGACGACCCGATTCCGCAGTCGAGGCAGGCTGACATAGAGCCACAGCGCCGCCAGCACTCCGAGAAAGGCGACCGTCCCGCGATACATATAGTTGAAGTCGAAGTGGATGCACAGCAGTCCCACCGTCGGCAGCGCCCACAGCAGATAGAGCAGCGCGGCGGGAGCTATGCGTCTGCAAATCAGGGCCGTCAGCACTCCCGCCCCTGTCAGCAGCCCCGCCGTGACCAACGCCCCGACGTAGGGCAGCGTGAAGAGTTGAACTAGAAATCCGGCCACCCAGCTCGACGGCCCGGCGGGCGCCCCCACAGTCTCCCAAAAGTAGGCGCCCGACATGAGGAACAGCCGGTTCTGCTCGATGTAGAAGAAGTGGAATCTGTGCGCCGTCTCCAAAAAAACGAACAGGGCGGCGAACAGAACTATGGCGAAGGCAGCGGTTTTAACTCTCATAGTGTAACGTTTGTTACGGTTTTAGTTTTTCGGAAGTGTCGCATTTGTCACACTTTCATAGTGTGACATTTGTAACACTTTTACGAGTGTTACATTTGCGACACTTCGGGTGCGCGATAGACGGCGACGTTGGAGAGGGTGGGGCAGGCGAGGGCCGTCAGCGAGATGCGGATGTGTCGCGCCGTCACCTCGTCGAACCTCAGGATTCGTTTGTAGCCTATGGTGGTCGCTTCGGTCACGGGTTCCCACTCGCCGTTCTCTTTCCGGCACTCCACTGTCACCCCGCTAACCCTCTGGCCCAAAGGAATATGCTCCGACAGCAGCAGGCGGTTGAAAGTCTGCTCGGCCCCCAGGTCGATCTCAAGTTCTGCGGAGAGGGCTTCGTCCTTGGCGGCCCAGTAGGTGTCGGGGTCGCCGTCGGTGATGTTTTTTGCGCTGAACTCTCTGCCTCTCAAGCTGTTAGTTAACGTTAAAGCCCCCGCCGCAAGGTTATTGGCAAAGGCCGCCTCGCGAGCCTGCCGGAACGACATCAGTGCCGTCGAGTCGGCCGCGTTGATGCGCCCCGTGCGATCGGGCGGCACGTTGAGCAGCAGGTTGGAGTTGCGCCCCACCGACGTGTAGTATATCTCCATCAGCTGCTCGGCGCTCTTGACGCGGCTGTCGGTCGAGGGGCTGTAAAACCACCCCGGGCGAATCGACACGTCGGTCTCGGCCGGCACCCACGCCTCGCCGCCCTGCTCTCCGGTGTTGAGCACGCGCGAAGGGGGCGCACCGAGTCCGGGTTCGAATCCGGCGATGTTCAGCGTCGACCAGTTGGTCTCGCCGGCCACTCCGCGTTCGTTGCCCATCCATCGACATCCAGGCCCCACGTCGCTGAAAATCACCGCGTTGGGTTGGTGGCGGTAGACCGTTTCGTGGAACATGGGCCAGTCGTATATCTGTTTTTTTCCGTCGGGCCCCTCGCCGTTGGCGCCGTCGAACCACTGCTCGAACACGCTGCCGTAGCCGCCCAGCACCTCGTCCAACATTCCGGCGAAGACCTTGTTATATTCGTCCGTGCCGTAGCTCGGATGGTTCTGATCCCACGGCGAGAGGTAGACCCCAAGCTTCAGATCGTACTCGCGGCAGGCGTCGGCCAGTTCGCGCAACAGGTCGCCCTTGCCATCTTTCCATCCGCTCTCGCGCACGGTGTGGGTACTCAACTTGCTGGGCCAGAGGCAGAATCCGTCGTGGTGTTTGACCGTGAGCACGATCCCCGCCATGCCGGCGGCCTTGGCGGTGGCGGCCCATTGGCGGCAGTCGACGGCCGTGGGGTTGAAGACTTTAGGGTCTTCTTTGCCGTCGCCCCACTCGACGTCGGTGAAGGTGTTGGGGCCGAAGTGGACGAACATGTAGTACTCCATCCGCTGCCAGGCAAGTTGGTCGGCGGTCGGCACGGGGCCGTAGGGGGCGGGCGGCTCGGGCGCGGTGCAACTCGTGTGCGCGAGGGCGGCCAGCAACAAGGCGACGATTGCGTGTGAGGTCTTCATGGGTTCCGTTAGGTTTAGTGGGGTAAAATTAATAAATTTTGCGCAATATCCGCCGCCCACTGCCACTTTGTCACGCGGGGGCGGCGGGAATGTCAGAAAAAAATGCCAAATTTGCACTTTCGATCGTTTGGCACGCGCATTGTACGATGCCGACTCGGAAAGGACGAAACCAAACATACTAATTACTAATAAATTCTTAAAATCATGAAAATTAAACCATTGGCAGACAGAGTCGTCGTCAAACCCGACCCTGCCGAAGAGAAGACCGCCGGCGGACTCATCATCCCCGAAACGGCCAAGGAAAAACCACTTCAGGGAACCATCATGGCCGCCGGCCCGGGTACCGAAGAGGTCAAGATGGAGGTCAAGGCGGGCGACAAGGTGCTCTACGGCAAGTACGCCGGCACCGAGATCACCCACGACGGCGAGACCTATCTTATAATGCGCTTATCAGATATTTTCGCAGTTTTGTCTTAATTTTTAATTCATAATTCTTAATTGAAAAAAGATGGCAAAGGATATTAAATACAACGTGGAAGCGCGCGAACGTCTCAAGGAGGGTGTCGACGCGCTCAGCAACGCGGTGAAGGTTACGCTCGGCCCCAAGGGTCGCAACGTCATCATCGACAAGAAGTTCGGCGCACCCCAGATCACCAAGGACGGGGTGACGGTCGCCAAGGAGATCGAACTCGACGATCCGTTCGCAAACATGGGCGCCCAGATGGTCAAGGAGGTGGCGTCGCGCACAAACGACGACGCCGGCGACGGTACGACGACAGCAACTGTTCTCGCTCAGGCGATCATCGGCGTGGGTATCAAGAACGTCACCGCCGGCGCCAACCCGATGGACCTCAAGCGCGGTATCGACAAGGCCGTCGCCGCCGTGGTCGAGTCGCTCGGCAAACAGAGCAAGAAGGTGGGCGAGGATATCGAGAAGGTGAAGCAGGTGGCGGCCAGCTCGGCCAACAACGACGAGGCCATCGGAGCACTGATCGCCGAAGCAGTCAGCAAGGTCAACAAAGAGGGGGTCATCACGGTTGAGGAGTCCAAGGGCACCGACACATATGTCGACGTGGTGGAGGGTATGCAGTTCGACCGCGGATACATCTCGGCCTACTTCATGACCGACAGCGAAAAGATGGAGGCTGTCATGGAGAAGCCCTACATCCTGATCACCGACAAGAAGATCTCGACCCTCAAGGAGATCATGAGCGTGCTCGAACCGGTCGCCCAGCAGGGCCGCGCCCTCGTCATCATCGCCGAGGATGTCGACGGAGAGGCTCTCGCCACGATGGTCGTCAACCGTCTGCGCGGAACGCTGAAGATCGCCGCCGTCAAGGCCCCGGGCTTCGGTGACCGCCGCAAGGAGATGTTGCAGGATATCGCAATCCTCACCGGTGGTACCGTGATCTCGGAAGATGCCGGATTCAAGCTCGAACAGGCAACTGTCGAGATGCTCGGCACGGCCGACAAGGTGACCATCAACAAGGAGAACACCGTCGTGGTGAACGGCGCCGGCAAGAAGGCCGCCATCGAGTCGCGCATCGCACAGATTCGCAAGCAGATGGAGTCCACCACCTCGGACTATGATCGCGAAAAGCTTCAGGAACGTCTCGCTAAGCTGGCCGGCGGTGTCGCCGTGTTGTACGTCGGTGCTGTCACCGAGGTCGAGATGAAGGAGAAGAAGGATCGCGTGGACGATGCGTTGGCCGCCACCCGCGCCGCCATCGAAGAGGGTATCATCCCGGGCGGCGGTGTCGCCTACATTCGCGCGGCCGACGTGCTCGAAAAACTCAAGGGTGCCAACGACGACGAGACCACAGGTATCGCCATCGTCAAGCGCGCCATCGAGGAGCCCCTGCGCCAGATCGTCGCCAACGCCGGCGGCGAAGGTTCGGTGGTTGTCAACAAGGTGCGCGAGAGCAAGGGGTCGATGGGCTACAACGCCCGCAGCGACAAGTACGAAGACCTCTTCGCGGCCGGCATCATCGACCCGATGAAGGTTGCGCGCGTCGCCCTCGAAAACGCCGCCTCGATCGCCTCGATGTTCCTCACGACCGAGTGCGTCTTGGTCGACAAAAAAGAGGACACACCCCCGATGCCCTCTCCCGCCGGGATGGGTGGCGGAATGGGCATGATGTAAAAAATAAGCCGACTTAATTAAGTCGGCTTATTTTTTGTATATTTGCATAAACAACATCGGTATGCCTGTAATATCCGCATTTTACGGCATCGTCATAACGATGCTCTTCGACGATCACAACCCGCCACATTTTCATGTGAAATATGGCGAGTACAGGGCCGTAATAACTATCGGCGACGGGATTGTCACGGGGTCTCTTCCGCGCAGGGCATTGAATTTGGTCTACGAGTGGCTCGACATGCACCGCGACGAATTGATGGCAAATTGGCGCAGAATGGAGAACCGAGAGGCGCTTAAGGATATAGAACCGTTAAATTGAGAGTGATGGAACTGATTTGGGTGACAGATGCGACCTATGCGGGGGGCTACAAGATAGCCCTGACCTTCAGCGACGGCCTTCGAAAGACGGTCGATCTGGCGGACTATCAATTCACTGGCGTTTTCGAATCGTTGAAAAACGTCGAGAATTTCAAGAAATTCAAGCTCTCCGACTGGACTGTCGAGTGGAACGACGGGATCGACATCGCTCCCGAAGCCCTCTATTCAATGTGAGAATTGAAAAAAATCTTAATTTTTAGAATCTGTTTTGAATTTATTTATAGATTTTTTTAAGCATGATTTGACATAGCGTAAGTTGTAGCATTGCGGTGGCAGATTCGGTGGAGTATTCGTAGTCGAGGGCCATTCGTCGGTAATTTTCGATCCACGAGAA
>JAITWH010000046.1 GCA_031285405.1 Alistipes sp. | reverse complement strand
CACTTTTAGGGGGTCAATTTGCTCCGTTTTCGGGGGTCAATTTCATCCGCTCTAAAATCACTCTCCAGAGGGGTCAATTTGCGCCGGCGCAAAGGGTCAATTTTACGCGGTTTTTACATAATGCAACGCTTTTCGCGATGTTGTTCTACATCTTTTCCGGCACGGTCTCCGGCTGGAAAACATTGACGCAACTCTTCCCAAAACGTTTCTCGCTGACACCGAGTGGTGGATGGGCATTTATATTGGGCTGGCTCATAGGTGATTTGATCTTCCTGCTCATCAAATTAGCCTTGTCTGTCTGCGTCGGCCTCATCGCGTTGCCGATACGGACGGTGAAAAATATTTTGCGACTGAGAACCCTGTCGAAGACAACATAGTCGGGTCTAAATAATCAAGTCCCCTGTATCGCTTGATACAGGGGCCACCCTGAATGGGTTCACGACGTTGATCCCCCTCCCGTCGATTGCGCCGTAACAAAACCAGTATACATTTATCGCGATAACGTCCGCATAAAGTTCATATGCCTTCGCCGAGCCCATAATCTGCGACAATCCCCAGGACTGCGGAGCCATATTTCGCGATGAAAACTTTCCCGATCCCCTTGATGGCGGCGAGTTGCTCGACGGTCGACGGTCGTGTGTTCGCGATCCCAATCAACGCCTTCTGAGTGGCGATCACGAATGCCGACACCCCCTGCTCGCGAGCCAACGCATTGCGCCACGCGCGCAGCAACTCGAAAAGCTCGGGATCAAGAATATCCTCGTCGCTCCCCGCCGCCCGACCCTCCGCCGAACCCATCGTACCCCCCGCGGAGACCTTCCGATCCACCTTTGACTTTCCACGAGACCCCGCTCCCGACTCCACCTCGGCAACCGCAGCCCCCTTAACCTCCAAGTAAGCCTGCACCGAGAACGGCGCCTGCTGCATAGCCGCAAGTGTCGACAGTTTCACCCGCAGCTCCTTGCCTACGCGCTCCAGCAGAGAGCCGACACGCTTCTTGACCTCCTTGTTGTCGACCGGCGAGGCGGCCGCCTCGGAGAGCAGTAACGCCAGCGGCGCGCAACGTTCGAGAAAGTAGTCGGCCCCTTTGCGCACCCTCTCGGCCAGCACGGGGTCGGAGGCGTAGTCATCCGTCATCAGTCGCGCGATCTGCCCCCTAAACCTGACCCCGATCGCCACCTCCGAACTCAACGTGCCGCCCGCCTCGTGCCACCGTTCGACCAAACGCGGATAGAGCTGCGCAAGGCCCTCCTCCATGTAGGCCCCCGCCGCCCGCCACGAACGCCATAACGGCTCGAAGTCGAACAGCTCACCCAGCAGCGATTCATGATACTGCTTCCGAAACGCCGAGAGGGTCTGATCGTCGGGTTGATTGTCGGCCACGTCGCGCGAGAATCTGTCCACCGTGTCGTCGCTGATGATCGCCCCGCGCCTCAGCGGCGTTCGCAACACCATCCCCTCCAACGTGCGGCAACGGCTGAGCGCGACGTACACCTGCCCGTGCGAAAACGAATCTGCCGCGTCGATTATCGCGCGATCGAAGGTCAGCCCCTGGCTTTTATGTATCGTAATCGCCCACGCCGTCCGCAGCGGGTACTGTCTGAAAATGCCATCTGTCTGCTCCGTGATGCTGCTCGTCGCGGTGTCGATGGCGTACTTTGTGTTGAGCCACTCCGCCATCTCCACCACTATCGGCTCTCCTCCGGCGGCGGGCTGCACCTCGATGAGTTCATCCTCAAGGCGCGTCACGGTGCCGATTGTCCCATTCATAAAACGCTTCTCGGGCGACGGATCGTTCTTCGAGAACATCACCTGCGCCCCCTCCTTCAAGCGCAGCTCGGCCTCGACCGGATAGAGATATTCCGGAAAGTCGCCCTCGATCTCCGCCCGAAACAGATACTCGGGCGTGGAGAGAACCGCCAACTTGTCGTCGTTGATGCGCCGCGCGGTGTGGTTGTGCGATGTGAGGGTGATGTACCCCTCGCTTTGGGGCGGATCGAAGTCGGGGCAGTGACGTTCGTTGAGCGCCTGCAAGGTCTGCTCATCCACACGGTTGTCGCGCACGCGGGCCAACAGGTCGATGAAATGTGTGTCGCTCTGGCGATAGATATGTTGCAGTTCGATGCTCGTGTACGACGTTCGCCGCAGCGCCACGCTGTCGAAAAAGTAGGGCGAGGCGTAGTAATCCCTAAGCAACGCCCACTCCTCGTCCCTCACCACGGGCGCCAGCTGCTGCATATCGCCGATCATCAGCAGCTGCACCCCGCCGAAAGGGCGTGAGCGGTCGCGAAAACGACGCAACACATCATCCACGCTGTCCAACAGGTCGGCGCGCACCATGCTGATCTCGTCGATCACCAACAGGTCGATGCTCTTGATGATGGCGATCTTGGCCTTCGAGAATCGGCGCACTTCGCCACCCTCGCGTGTGGAGCCCGGAATGAAAATTCCGAACGGCAGCTGGAAGAAGGAGTGCATCGTCACCCCGCCCGCGTTGATCGCCGCGATGCCCGTGGGCGCGACCACCACCATGCGCTTGGGCGACCGCTTTCGCAGCTCGTGCAAAAATGTGGTCTTGCCCGTTCCGGCTCTGCCAGTCAGAAAAATGTTCTCACCCGTGCAGGCAAGAAAGTCGTGAGCAAGGTCGATCTGAGGGTTGGTCGGCATAATTTTTTCAAGCGTGCGCACAAAAACTGTTCGCACCCGCAAAGGTACGACAATCAGGGGGAAGAAAAAAGCAGCCACGGAGTCCCGCAACTGCTTTTTTTCTTCCGGAGCGCATCTCGCTCGCGTTACATTAGTCACACTTTTTCACACTTCAGGGCCTCAGGGCAACTCCTTGATGCGAATGTTACGAAACTTAAGTTGCGACCCGTGACCCAGAAATCCGATATAGCCCCGCTTGTTAAACAGCCCCGGATGTTCGCGTCCGTCGGCTGTGCCTCCTCTGGCCGCCTCGCGGATGTTGCCGTCGAGGATCACCTCGCCATTGAGCGTCACCTTGATGTGGTCGCCGTCGGCCACGATCTCCTCGACATTCCACTCGCCGGCAGGCTTCAACACAGCACGCTTGGCACCGATCACGCCATAGACCGAGCCGTGAACCTGAAGCGGAGTGATGTTGCGGTAGGCGGGATCGTCGTGGTCGAGAATCTGAATCTCCATGCCGTGGTACGCCGCGTCTTTATCCTTTTCGGTACGTATGCCGACACCGTTGTTGGCGCCGTCGGTCAGCTGGAACTCGAAACGGAATATGAAGTTGCCGTACTCCTTGGCGACGTAGAGGTTGCCGCCGAAACTGCGACTCGGATAGAGTGCGATGGTGCCGCTCTGGATGCGATAGTCAGTCAGGTTACCCGTCCACGAATCCATGTTGGTGCCGTCGAACAGAACGGTGAAACCCTCTTTACGCTCCTCGTCGGAGAGCACGAAAGGTTCGACATCCACCATCTCGGCGAGATGCTTTCGAAGGGCCTGACGCTGGTAATCGGCATCGGGATTGTCGATCACCGTGATTACCTTTTCGAGCAGCACCCTGACTGGTTCGCCGGTGAATTGCGGATTGCCCAGGGCGATGGTCATCACAGCGTTCGCCGCGGCCTGTTGCACCGCTCTGGTGGCGTCGAGATATTCGCCCGCCCTTATCATTCCGGGATAGGAACCGGTGGTGGCGATGCCGCGCAGGATGACTCTCTTCTGGGCATCGGTGCGGGCTACATCGAGACCATCGACCAAGCGCGAACGGCGACTTTCGCCATCGAGCGAGGGGTTGGACGCAAGAGCTGTGTAGCGGGCGATCGCACGGTCGAAATATGCGGCGGAGGTCGGATCTTTGGCAATCGCGAGCAGTTTGTCGGCCGTGGCGATTCCGTTCCAACTCGCGAGTGCGTCGAAGGCGGCATCCTTTGCCGCTCCGCTCTCGCTGTCAAAACGCTCGGTGATGATGGCAAGCGCCTTTCTGTCGCCCGTCGAAGCCAACACCGGATAGTAGAGATACTGTTTCGCGGGGGCGGCGGCGTTCATGCGAGATAGGACTGCGGCGTATTGATCGGCGGCGGGGAGGCTGCGCAGAGTCGCAGTGATGGCCTGCTGCACCGAAGCCTGATGTGCCGGAGCGGCGCTCTCCAAAAGCGGATAGAGTCTGTCGACGTCGGCGGCCGACACCACATCCTTGAGGGCGGCGTAAGCTGCCGTCTGAACTTCGGGCGCGGCGGAGGATAATTGGCCGAACACCGTGGCGGAGTTCTTCACCGATTTGCGTCCGGCTATCAGATTCAGCGCGGCGATCTTGCCGGCGTCACCGGCCGTCGCAACCAACGGAGCCACCGCCGAAGCAACATCGCCTGCCGTGGAGGCGAGGGCGATCGCGGCAATCCTCACGGTCTGTGGGTCTGCGTTGCCTATCAGTGCAGTCAGAGCCGAGATCGCCTCGTTGCCACCGGTTTTGACGAGCACTCCCGCCGCGGCGCTTGTCAGGTCGGCGTCTCCCGTTATCAGAAGTTGCGCGGCGGCGGGGCCTGCTATCGGAGCGACCACCTCGCGGCGACCAGGCAGGTCACTCTCCTGCGACAGCCAGTTGAGCACATCTGCCTGCGCTTCGGGCCCGAATTTCGCGAGCGAGCCCACAAGCGTTGAGTACATGGAGGCGTCGGCGTGGTCGGAGGCGATGTCCAAAGCGGCGAAACGATAGCGACGATCGTCACTCTTGAGCGCCTTGAGCAACTCTTTTGTGACCTTCGCCGGATTAGCCGGCATCTTCTTGTAGAGACGCAGAGTGAGGGCGGCGTCGGGAGCGAGTTCGTCCGAGGCGATGGAGGGCGCGGGCAGAGCGTTGCCGGAAATTGCCGCGAGTGCAGCCCTTGCCGGTTCGCCTAAAGATTCGTCACTCAAGAGCGCGGTGAGCGGAGCAACGGCCTCGTCGCCGCCGATCAACTGCAACTCGCGGATGACGAAGGCCCTGACCTCGCGGTCGGAGGCACGATCGAGGGCCTTGATGTAGGCGTTGGAGACCTCAAGCCGCCGAGCCTCGCGCCCCTCGACTGAAACCCAATGCGAAAGTCCGCTCAGGGCGTACTCGACCCTTGCGTTCGATCCCTGCCCCGCGGGAACCATCATTCCCACTAACTGCAACACTCCGGCCTCGCCTGTGGAGGCAAGCGCACTCATCTGTTCGTTGAACAGTTCGCTGTCGGGTGCGGGCATTTGGGCCAACACGTCGGCGACTATGGTTGTGGTGGTCCTGCTTTCGGGGGCCTGAGCAACCGCCGTCGCAGATCCGAGCAGCAGCACACACAATAAAAGGTACGTTATCTTTCTCATAATTCTCAGATTTTCCAAGGTTCGCGCATAGGTTGATCTATCAGTCTGTTTGCGGCATCGTCTCCTATGAATTCGAGTTTCACAGGATCGAAATTGAGAGTGCGGCCAAGTCGAAGCGCCGCGACGCCCATGTTGACGATCGTGGCCGAGCGGAAACCGTTTTGCTCGTTGAGGGCGAAATCTTTGCGCGTGCGCACGCTTTCGAGGAAGTCGGTCACCTGCTCCTCAGGCTCGGGATATTCGGCCAGCTTGTTCTGCCAATCGGGAATGTCGCACACGAAATTCTGGTACACATTGCCGTTCGGGCCCGAGATGTAAGGCGTGTCCGGATCGCCGAAATCACCACCCCAAAGAACTATCTGGCAACCATCGTCATAGGTGTAGGTGATCGAACGCCACGTTCCGATCGCGTCGGAGTGCTGTTGCGGGGCGTCGATCTCCACACGCACAGGGCTGGTGTTGTCTTTGCCGAGCAGATACTGCACAGGGTCGATGTAGTGTTGGCCCATGTCACCCAAACCGCCGCCGTCGTAGTCCCAGTAACCGCGGAAGGTCTGATGAGTGCGATGGGCGTTGTAGGGTCTCCAGGGTGCAGGGCCGAGCCACATGTCGTAGTCGAGTTCGCGCGGAACGGGCTCGGGAGCGAGATCCTCCTTGCCCACCCAGTAGAACTTCCAGTCGAAGCCCGTGTGTTTGCTTATCGTCACCTTCAGGGGCCAGCCGAGCATGCCGCTCTTAACAAGTTTCTTGAGCGGCTTGACGGGAGTGCCCAAACCGTAGAAGGTGTCGCTGAAACGAAACCACGTGTTCAGGCGAAATTTCGAGCCATACTGTTTCACCGCCTCCATCACTCGCTTGCCCTCGCCGATGGTGCGGGTCATGGGCTTTTCGCACCAGATGTCTTTGCCCGCCTTTGCGGCCTCGACCGACATGATGCCGTGCCAGTGCGGAGGGGTTGCGATGTGCACGATGTCGACATTGGCATCGTGGATCAGGTCACGGAAATCGTGATAGGCGGCGATCGTGTCGGTCGTCAGCTTTTTGCCGAGTTCGAGATGCCTTGTGTCGACATCGCAAACCGCCACTAAACGCGTTCCGGCATACCTGACGTGGCCGCGACCCATGCCGCCCGTACCGATGATACCTTTTGTGAGTTGGTCGCTCGGGGCGATCATGCCCTTGCCCAACACCGACCGCGGTATGATGGTCAGTGCCAACGCCCCTCCCGCGGTCTTAAGAAAATCTCTTCTTTTCATACCGAATAGATAAATTATTCAGATTAGTATTAGAAGTTGTTTGAAATTCCCCACTCTCGCGCTTTTCGCCTCCGGTCGGCGCTTTTTTCACCCGTCTCGCTCGCCGTAGGAACCCCTACGACTCGTTCGGCGGGCGAAAAAATCGCTCGACCTGAGACAAAAATCGCTTCGGTAGGAAAATCCAAACAACTTCTTAGCCTCGGCGGTGTCTGAGCAAAGAGCGACACCGCCGAGGCCAAGTTACTCAAAAAAATCGGGAAACTACTCCAACGTCGGATTAAATGTTCCTCCCCAAGTGTTGTTCTGTTGAAGATTCGGGTTCTCGTCGAGCTTCACCTTCTGGATTGGGAAGAAGTAGAACCCCTCCGTCACCACGAATGTGTTCTCGGCGGCGGGAGTGTAGGGGACACGCTGTTTGACATAGCGGAAATCGTCGGTGGTGAGTTGATACGTGCGTGCTTTCTCCTGCGCTTCGGCAATGGGCATGTCGGTGCCGTCGGGATTGATGGCTATGCTTTCGAGACCATATTTCTGGAGACCTTCGAGGTGCTCCATCATTTTGCGCGTGCGGCGCAGGTCGTAGAAGCGATGCCCTTCGAAACAGAGTTCGATGTTGCGATCGTAGAGGATCAGCTCGCGCAACTCCTCAATGGAGGGCGAGGCGGGAAGACCAAAGTTGCCATCGTCACCGGGCTCGATGCCGGCCCTTTCGCGCAGCCCTTTCAGCAATTGCACGGTCATGTCGGAGTGTCCAGTCTCGTTGGCGGCCTCGGCGTAGATGAACATCAGTTCGGCCAGACGCATCACGGGACGATCGAGACTGCCGCGGTCGGTGAGGTCGGCGGTGACGGAGAGGTCGATCGCCTTGCGAACGTAGAAACCTGTGAAGGCGTCGTTCTTGATCGAAGTGGCGCCCGCGTCGGGATTGATGCCGTAGGCGTCGGCCTGGACAGCTATCCCCACCGAGGTGTACTGACGGTAGCCGGGATTGGTGCCGGCGACGGGAAATTCCTGACCCGGACAGAGTACCGAGCTGTAAAAGCGGGGATCGCGATTCTTCCAGAAGCTCTGCATAAACTCATCCTCGGTGGCGACGTAATACTTTCCGGTCGGATCGTCCCATGCTTTTCCGTCGGCCATCGGGAACGACATGAGCATATCCCAGGTTGGGCCGCGGCTTATCTGACCGATGGTGAGCGACTGCGGACGGAGATAGTTCGACCACGCCTCGGTCTTGTTGGGATATTGGTTGACGACGGCCATCAGAACCTCGGCGCCTCCCTCCACAAGAAAGATGTCGTCGTAGCTCGGAGTGAGCGCCGCACCGTTGGCAACAGCAAAATCGTAGGCCTCCTTCGCGGCGGCGTATGCCTCCGTCCAGCGAGGATTGGAGTAAGGATTCGCGGGATTGAACAGTGGCGAGGCTTTGTAGAGCAACACCTTGGCCTTGAATGCCTTGGCATAGGTCTGATCGATGCGTCCATAGTCGGCCGAGCCGGAGGCTATTCTGGCGGGCAGGCCGGCGATGGCGGTGTCGATATCCTTGAGAATGAAATCGAAACACTCGGCCGTGGAGTTGCGCGCCACATCGAGATCGTCGACCCCGATGGTTTGCGGAGTCTCGATGATGGGCATGCCTCCGTGGTGCATCACCATGTCGAAATAGAGGGAGGCACGCAGGAAGAGCGCCTGGGCCGTTAACGAAGTCTTGACCTGTTCCGGCAGAGAGCCGGCGGCCATCTGCACTATCGCCTCGTTGAGGTTGCGAATGTTGGTGTAGTGCCATTTTTTGTAGCCGTCGCCCGTCGTCTCGGTGACAACGTTGGCGTAGAATGGCATACCGGAGGTCTGCTCCGAGTTCTGATCCGCACCGTTGCCGGTGTCCCAGTTGGTGAAGACCGCCGGATAGAGGTTGGTCAGGTAGGCGGAGGAGAGGTTCTCGTCGTTCCACACACTGTTGGCGTCGTAGCTCGACAGGTTGGGGATGTCAAGAGTGTTGCAACTCCACATCAACGATGCCAAAAGGCAACCGGCTATTATATGATCTCTTTTCATGATATTAATCGTGTTAGGCGGTTAGAAAGCGAACTTTAATCCGAACGTGAAGGTTTTTATTATGGGATACGAGTCGTAGAAATCCTGTTCGGGGTCGTGGAATTCGGTAATCTCCGACAAGACGAAAAGGTTGGTTCCGTTGAAGTAGACCTGCGCCGATTCGATGGTGAGGAGATCGGTGATGGCCTTGGGCAGTTGATAACCCACGTTGAGGTTCTTAAGGCGCAAAAAGGCACCGTTTCTTTTCCAGAAGGTGGTTATGCCCGCCCCCGATTCGTACCAACTCGAACCGATGACGCGAGGATACTTGCCGTCGACATTCTCGGGAGTCCACACATCGTCGTCGGCCCAGAGCGGGAAGTACACGCGGTTGGCTCCACCGTACTGCTGAATACCGCGGGAACCGTCGGCGCCTGTGATAAATTTGTCGTACGGGCCCACACCCTGAAAGTGAGCCGACAGGCTGAAACCTCTCCACGAGATCTCGCCGCCGAAACCGTAGTTCATGCGCGGGGCGGCGTTGTCCGATATTATGTTCTGGGCATCGGCGCCGGTGATCCTGCCATCGGGCACGGGAGAGTTGTCGTCGCTGCGGGTGTCCTGATATAGAATGCCACCCAGATAGGGCTTGCGTCCGTACTGTATGAAACCCCGAGAGTTCAGCTCATCAACCTGCTCCTGCGTGCGGATAATGTCGATAGCGATAAGGCCTCTCTGGAAGCCCGCACCGACGGCGTGGCCCACTTGCGAAACGTCGTGCAGCGATCCGCCATCCTGATAGTTGGCGCTCTCGTCGAGTACATCCCAGCGGTCGCGGTGGTAGCCGACATTGGCGTACAACGAGTAGCGAATTTGGTCATTGACAGCCATGTCCTGCCAGTTGACGAGGAAATCGGCACCCCAACGCGAACGTGCGGCGTAATTCTCGTCGGCCAAAGTTTGCCCGTAGGTGCTGGGGAACGAAACTGTTCTCGGCCCGAGGATGTTGGTCTCCTTGACGAGGAACGCGTTTATCGTACCGGTCAATCTGTTGCGGAGGAATCCCAAGTCGAGACCCGCATTGTAGGAGGTCACGGTGGCCCATGTCAGATTGGGGTTGGGCGTCACGCTGGGGGCGATCCCTTGTGCCAGGCTGGAACCGAACATGTAGTTCGAGTCGTTGATGTATTTGGGAATGTATTGGAAAAGTTCGATTTGCTCATTGTTCCAGTTGAGGTCGTGACCGGAGGTTCCGTACGATGCGCGGAGCTTGAGGTCGGTCAGCCAACCTCTGGTCGACTCCATGAAGCTCTCGCGGTCGATGCGCCACGCGGCCGACACCGAGGGGAAGAATCCCCAACGATGGCCCGGGCCGAACTTCGAATTGCCGTCGTAGCGGAACGAGAACTCGGCGATGTACCTCTCGTCGAAGTTGTAGTTGAGACGGCCGATCCACGAGAGGCGCCCTCCGGCATACTCCTCGGCACCGGCGACACGGTTCAGACGGTCGGTGGAGTAGACATACATCTGGTCGATGTAAGTGAGCGGTTTCTCGCCCCTCGCGGTGATGCGCTCCCCGCGGTTGGATGCCTGCTCGAACACCATCGTTGCCGAGACGCCGTGTCGACCGAACGTGCGGTTGTAGTCGACGAACCAGTTGAACTGCTCGCTCCACAGAGACTTCATCTGATACTCCAGATGGTCGGTCGTGTTGAAATTAAAGATGCTGTACTGGGTCAGGTCGAGCGGAGCCGGCACGAAACGATTGTCGGGATCGCCCTGTGTGAAGACATAGTTCTTCTGCGAGGTCATGTACTTCTTGCGCGAATAGTCATCGCCCGTGTAGTTGAACAGCACCCTTGTGGAGAGCCCGGGAGTGAGATCGCCGAGGTCGACGTTGAGGGTGAGCGTTCCGTTGAAGTTGCGCCTGCGCGTTTTGATGTAGCGGTCGCCGATAACCATGTCCACCGGATTCCATCCCGTCCACGATCCGATCTCGGGGCGGATAGGGTAGTCCGTCCTCACTCCGGGCTCGGCGGGCGTGCCGTCGAGATATGAGTAGAACGGCAACGTGCGCATTGCGTTGAAGGTGGCGCGATACATGTCGTACACGCTCTGGTCGTCATCCTCTGATCCCGTCCAGTAGAATCGCATGTCGTTGGTCTGATAGGCCGCCAGATTGGCGTTGAGAGAGATGGCCTTCGACAACTTCGCAGTCACGTTGGAGCGGATGTTGTATTTGTCCTTGTCGAGGGTGACATATGAACCCGCCTCCTTCTGGAAGTTGGCCATCAGAAAGTATTGAATGTTCTCGCTGCCGCCCGTCACACTGAGCGAGTGTTTGGTGTCCCACGGATTCTGCCAGATCCAGTCGTTGACGTTGTAGTCGCGGTTTTCGAAATATGCGAACTCTTTTTCGCCGTTGGGCAGGGCGCGATTGTTGAACTCGGCAACGCGGTTTTGGTAGATCAACTCGTCGGTTGCGTCAAACATGTCGGTGTACAGCGGCATCGTGGTGTCGCTCATCGAGTAACTGCCCTGATATTCGAAACGAGGCTTTGAAACTCCGCTGCTACCCTTTTTGGTCGATATGAGCACCACCCCGTTACCCGCCGTACTACCATAGATGGAGGCGGTGGCGGCATCCTGAAGGAAGCTCATCTGGTCGATCTCGGTCGCGTCGAGCGCGTCGAAGGCCTCCTTGGTGGCGATCACGCCGTCGATGACGAACAACGGTTCGCCGAACGCTCCGCGCATGCGAATCGAAGAGGTGGCGCCGATGAGTCCCGAGTTGCCGATGATGGTGACCCCGGGAGCGCGGCCGGCCAGCGAGTTGGAGAGGTTGGAGTTGGGAATGGCGCTCAGCTCGGCGGTCTTAACGTTGGTGATGGCTCCGGTCAGGTTGACCTTCTTCTGAACTCCGTAGCCCACGATAACAACCTCGTCCACCTGCTGAAGGTCTTCCTGCAAAACGACCTGTATGTTGGTCTGGGTGCCAACGACGATCGTTTGGGTGACGTAGCCCAGATAGGAGATCTGAATGGAGGCATTCGCGCCGACCGACACGGTGAACGCACCCTCCATGTCGGTGAGTGTGCCGTTCATGGATCCGGCCTCCATCACGGTGGCGCCTATGATCGCATTGCCGCCCTGATCTCTGACTGCGCCTGTAACTAACTGTCTGTCAGGTTGTTGCTGGGGGGGGGCAGTCTCGGCGGCCGACGTGAGCATGATCTGCCGGTCGACTATACGCCAATTGATGCCTGTGCCGGCCAGCAACTTGTCGAGCACCTGCTCCACGCTCTCTTCGTTGACCTCGATGCTGGCCACATGCTTGTTGAGAAGGATGGATTTGTCGAGTACGAAAAAAGAGAGGTCGGTTTCCTGTTCGATCCTGTTCATCACTCCTTCGATGGTGGTGCTTTTCAACGAGAAGGTGAGCGGGACGGGATTTGCATACAATCCCTGCGTACTGATCACAAGTACGGCAAGCAGCATGAATACAAAATTCTTCATCTTTGAGTTGATTTTAAACACCCCGAGTCGGACTCAGGGCGGTTGTGGTTTTTTAATAGTTTTGGGTAGTCTAAAGAATCCGTTTAAAATTCTCCGTTCATAAATTCTCTTTCGTCTGCGGTTTTTTCATAGGCTCGGTCTAATTTTAGGTTGTAATTATAAGGTATAAGCTATTCGGTCAGCCACACATCTATCCGTTGTCGGGCCAGCGTGGTGTCTGTGTTCTGCCTCGGGGCGGAGAGTCTCCACTTGACGGGTGCGGCCATCTCCAGATATGAGAATATCTGCTGAATGGTCTCGTCGGAAAATGTGACGCGCGCACTGTACTTCTCCGACAACCCCTTTTCGTCGTGCAGCACGATGTCCACATTGTAACGTTGGCTCAATCTGTCGAAGACATCGCTCATAGGAGCATTGCGGAAGACAATCTTCCCATCCTTCCATGCAAGTTTCTCATACAGATTCACCCTGCCCACCGAGATGTATTCACTCGCGGCATCCCACGATACCTGCTCGCCAGGGCGGATGTCGATCTCGCGACGATATGGGTCGAGCATCCTCACGTGACCATCTTCGAGCACGGCATGCACATGACCATCCGCGCTATTTACGCTGAAGTGCGTGCCGTAAGCCATCACCTTGACGCCGGATGAGGTCGACACATAGAACGGATGCTCCGGATCGGAGACAACCGCGAAATAGCCCTCGCCGTCGAGCGCAACCTCACGCACACCGCCATCGAACGAGGCCGGATAACGCAGAGTGGCGCCTGCGTTCAGACTCACGATCGACCCGTCGGGCAACTCGAAACGGGAGATCGAACCCGGGGCCGCCTCGACTTCGACATAGACCGGTTCGTTGTGTGACTTATGAAACGCTTTCAGTCCGAGCAGCATGGTGGAGACCATTAGCGGCAACAGCAATATGGCCGCCGCGCGCGACACCCCCCGACGCAGCGACGACACCCTTCGGCGGCGCGAGATGGCTGCCGAGACACTTCGAAATCCTCTCCCCGCATCGAGTGCCGGTATCTGTTCGATCCGCCGCCGAACCTCCACAGCCTCAGCCACAAGTTCCAGTTCGCGGGCTTCGGATGGGGAGCCGGCTATGATTGACTCGACCTCGGAGCGCTCCGCCGCGGTCGCCGTACCTGCACAGTATCGGTAAAACAGATTTTCTTTGCGATTCATACAACAATAAGACAATCGTGATAGACAAAAGGGCCAATTTCTTTAAATTTTTATCTAATTTTGTAACAAAACCTACTGACTTGACAGGCGCTAATCCACACATTCCTGATCCGGACGAGCTGCTCCGGAGGGTAGTCGGTCATGACGACGAAAAAGCGTTCGAAGAGCTTTTTCATATCATGTACGCACCCCTTGCGGGTTATGCCGGAAGGTTCGTCGACGACGGGTCTGTGTGTCAGGATATGGTGCAGGAGGTGTTCGTGTCGTTGTGGGAGAGGCGCCGCGATTTGTCGCACGTGAGGTCTGCAAGGGGATATCTGGCCGTGGCGGTGAGAAATCGCTGTCTCAATCTGCTCGAAAAGGAGAAGCACGATCGCCGGTATAGGCAATTCGCGCGGCAGTCCTCCTTTGCCGAAGACGGCAACGACATCTGCCTTTCATCCGAACTCGACGAGATGCTGAGCACGGCGCTCGACCGACTGCCCGAGGCCTATCGCAACGTGTTCGAGATGAGTTGCCTCGAAAAGACCCGGATGCGCGATGTAGCCGACACACTCGGAATCTCCCTGCGCACCGCCAAAAGATACAAAGCCGTGGTGGTCGACTCCCTGAAAAAACTGCTGGTCAGGAATATGTGAATCGCGTGACTTGCCCCGCGTGAGTCAGCGTCAGCCTGTGCATCGCCCGGGTGGCGGCGACGTAGAGCATCCCTCGGTCGATCTCGGAGCGGTAGTTGTCGTCGGTGGCTTGCGGGACGATCACCTCGTCGAACTCCAAACCTTTTGCCATGTGAGCCGAGGTGACTACCACGCCTCGGGCAAAGGCAGAGCTGCGAGAAGTTAGCAGAGATATGTCGGCGTCTCCTAATTTCTCATGCAACTCGGCAGCCTGCGACTCGGCCTTGCAGACAATACCAAGCGATTTATAATCGGATAGCCGGAAGTCGGCAATCAGTTTTTCGATAGCGGCGATCTCAGTTTCGGGCGTCGGGAATTGCAGAATTCGAGGCTTCTCGCCATGCCGAGCAACAGGCTCCAACTCATCATTCGGACGAATGTGCTGCGCAAACTCGGTAATCTCGAAAGTCGAACGATAACTCTTACAAAGCTTCATAACTTTGCTGCCGGCAAACACCTGCCCGATAGTCTCGGCGGTCGAAGAACCGTGCGGATTGACCGACTGCCCGGCATCGCCCAACAGCGTCTTTCGACACGGAAACAGCCTCTGTATCACGCGATATTGCACCGGCGTGTAGTCCTGCATCTCGTCGATCAACAGGTGCCGCACCCCAGCCCGCGGCTTCACTCCGCCTAAGGCTATGCGCAGCCAGGCCAGCGGCGCAAGGTCGGAGTGTTCGAGTGTGTGGCCGCGCCTCAGCCGAAACATTTCGGGCCTGCCGAGCCACTCGAAAAACGCCTTGTAGAGCTGCAGATCACCTGCCCCGCCGGCAAACATTCCGCGAATCTCACGCTTCAAGAAATTCCGCTCGGCGGTGGTCGCCACGATGCCGTAGCGAATATCCAACTCGTCGGCAATGAAACCCGCCATAGGTTCGAACCGCTTGCGAATCGCCATGCGATGAAACCGCCGAAACTGCTCGCCGATGTACTCGCGAGGAATGGTTATGTGCCTCATTTTTACATCGGTCGCACAAAAACAGTCGTTCTCAAGATGCAGCACAAACCGGTCGAGCGACGCAGCAAAATCGAGCGTCGATTTAAACGAGATGCGCTCCGCAAACCCAGGAATGGGCTTTCCCAACAACTCCGCCACCTGCTCAAAAAAACTCTGATACTTAAGCCGCCCACCCAAAACCTCTGAAAGCAACTCCGCCATCCCCATCTCCGGAACCGCCTCCTCGCCCAACTCCGGAAGCACGTTCGAGATATAGTCTGCAAAAACCTTGTTCGGCGAGATGATCAAAATATCCCGCGAGGTCAAAGTCTCCTTCTGAGCATAAAGCAACCAAGCCACCCGATGCAGCGCGATAGATGTCTTACCCGACCCCGCAACTCCTTGAATGATAAGCACCGAAGCCTCCACGTCACGAATAATCCGATTCTGCTCGCGCTGAATAGTGGCCACAATGTTGCGCATCCGATCGTCGGCGTTAGCGCTCAACTCGCGCTGCAACACATCGTCATGCACAGTCACCGAACTCTCCAACATAAACTCCATCCGCCCGCCCCGAATCCGATACTGCCGCTTCCGCGAAATCTCGCCCACCACCTCGCCCGCCGGCGAGACGTACGCCGCCGCCCCCAACTCATAATCGTAATACATACTCGCAACCGGCGCACGCCAGTCATGAACAAGGCTCTCCCGCGAGTCGAAATCGTGAAAAGTATGTATACCTATATATATAGGTACCGCTTCGCCAGACCCGACGCTCGACCCGCCGCTGCTCTCCCGAAAGTCGATCCGCCCGAAATATGGATTATCCAACATCCGCCCAAGCCGCGCGCGCCGAGCGATCGCACTCTCGCCCGTGGCATGGATATTCAGAATACCCTCGCGCACCGACCGCACCTCCTGCGGGTCGATGTCGCGATTCTCCCACAGGTAACGTTTCTGCTCGTCGAGGGTCTGCACACGCTCCCGCACCGCCTCCTCCGCACCGCCGATAGCCCCCCGAATGCGCTCCAAAACCCGCGCCAGATATTGTTCTTCGATTTTCATAGGGGCGCAAAATTAATCTCCCGCCCCCGTCCGCGAAATAGCCATTTATAGCTATCCCACATTTTTCGCAAAAAAGAACGACGAGTACTCCGTCTTCTCAAACCCGAGCCGCTCATAGAACTCATGCGCACTCGTCAGGTTGCCAGCACTCTCCAAATCCAATCGTTTGCACCCCTGCTCTCGTGCAATTTTTTCAATCTCGCCCATCAATCGCCTGCCCACACCCCGCCCGCGATGCGCTCCGTCGACAACCAACTCGTCGACAATCCCGCTTTTCGCCTCCAACCACAGATTGTTCTTCACGGTCAGCGAACAAAATCCGATCAACTCACACTCCTCGACTGCCCCGATATATGCTTGATTATCACTACGCAACCCCGCGACGAGAATCCTCCCGACAGCCCCTTTGTCGATCGACCTTTCCGGCCACAGCTGCTGCAAGAGCCCCACCAGAGCCTCCAGATCGTCGACCGTTATTTCGCGAATCTCCACCATATGTCTACTCCACCAACCCCGCCCTCCGCGCCGCGTTGATCGCTTCGATGGCGTTGTCGGCCTCCAATTTTGCGAGAATGTTTTTGCGATGGTTGTCCACGGTTAGTTTGCTGATACCCAGCCGTTCCGCAATCTCCTTGCTCAGCAGCCCCCGCGCCATGAGCGACAAAATCTCCGACTCGCGCTCGGTCAGCGCCCACTCCAGCGACTCGGCGTAGGGGTTGAAAAATCGCCCCGTCCGCAGATTCAGCACCGAGCATCGCACACGGTCGGTCGGGGTCTGGTCGGGCGCCAACTCGATCAATCCCATCACGATCCACGCCTTGCCGCGCCGGTCGGTCTCGATCACCTGATTGCGACTTGTCACATTGATCCACCGCCCCTCCGCGCCCGAATCCGCTAACGCGCCGGAACCTGCCTCCACACACCGCATCCGAACCTGATAGATAGTCCGATAGTCGTTGCGCTCCTCGGCCGGCAGACTGTAAATAAACTTCGAGTGGCGGATTTGCAGATCGGCAACACTCGCACGGTCGTCGGGATGCAGCAGCTCCTCGACCGTCTCGGGCAGCACGCCGAACAGATCGACAAACCCCTCCGAGATGTAGTCGTAACGCTCCTTGTAGACATCGACGGCGAATACGCAACTCCGACTCAGCGTAGCCATCTTCGCGATCTCGGCACGCTTCCGCTCCCAACTCCCATAGTCGAGGTCGGCCGGCAAAATCCCCTGCCGCGCCCACAACTCCCGAATCTTCTCCTGCGCCGAATCCATGTGTTACAAAGGTAACCAAATAATTCACCCAACGAAATGTTTTATTTGTACCTTTGCGATTAAAATTAAAGACAGGCAAGAATGAAAATCTCACACATAGCGATTTGGGCAGAGGATCTGGTTATTTGAAATTTATTTAGCTAACTTTGGGCTGATGTTTTAATGAGAATTTGAATAAGAACTTCGGCGCGCCTGCGAAAAATCATCCCGAAATAACACCCAATGTCGAATTAGTTAGAAAAGTATAAGAATCTGTTTTGAATTTATTTATAGATTTTTTTAAGCATGATTTGACATAGCGTAAGTTGTAGCATTGCGGTGGCAGATTCGGTGGAGTATTCGTAGTCGAGGGCCATTCGTCGGT
>JAITWH010000040.1 GCA_031285405.1 Alistipes sp. | reverse complement strand
TGGGTAATTTGCCATAAATTAGTGTCTTGGTAACCACTAAATTACGAAAAATATCCCAGCCAACCAACTGATAATCAATAAATTAATGCAATAACCCTATCCATCTCAAAATATAATCCGAAAAATTCAAAACAACTTCTAAGAATTAAAAATTAAGAATTTTTTGCGTAGCCTAAGTTCTGCGTAGCTCATTTTCAATTTTCAATTTTCAATTACCAAGAAGGAGCGCCGACTGAGTATATTTACCAACCCCACGTCTCCTAACAACAAAACTACAACCTGCGTGATATGAAGAAAATAGTCATTGCCTCCGACTCGTTCAAGGGGTCGCTCACCTCGGACGAGGTGGCGTCGGCGGTCGAGCGGGGCATCCTCGCGGTCTTTCCGGCGTGCGAGGTTCGCCGAATGTACATTGCCGACGGCGGCGAGGGGACGGTCGAGGCGTTGGTGCGATCGACCGGCGGCGAGTTCGTGCGCTGCACAGTGGCCGACCCGCTGATGCGACCCGTCGAGGCTCTGTACGGCGTGGCGGGCGACGGCACGGCGGTCATGGAGATGTCGGCGGCGAGCGGCCTCACCCTCGTCGCGCCCGCGGAGCGCAACCCCATGAAGACCACCACCTTCGGCACCGGCCAGATGATTCGCGACGCCCTCGACCGCGGCTGCCGAAACTTCCTCGTGGGCATCGGCGGCAGCGCGACAAACGACGCCGGCACGGGGATGCTTCGAGCGCTGGGGTTCCGGTTTTTGGACAGCGTCGGGCGGCCGTTGGACGGAGTGGGGGAGGCGCTCTCCAAAATCGAGAGCATCGACGCGTCGGAAGTCCCGCCCGAGGTGCGGGAATCGAGCTTCACCATAGCCTGCGACGTCACCGCCCCATTCAGCGGCCCGACCGGCGCGGCCCACATCTTCGCGCCGCAGAAGGGGGCCGACCCCGAGATGGTCGCGCAACTCGACGCTGGGCTGGCCCACTTCGCCGAGGTGATCCGCCGCTTCAACGGCGCGGAGATAGATGACCTGCCCGGAGCGGGAGCAGCGGGAGGCTTGGGCGGCGGGTTCAGCGCGCTGCTGGGGGCGCGGCTTGTGTCGGGCATCGAGATGGTGCTCGGCGCGATAGGGTTTGCCGACGCCATCGCCGACGCCCAACTGATCATCACCGGCGAGGGTCGTCTGGACGCTCAAACGGCGATGGGCAAGGCGCCTCGCGGGGTGCTCGATGCCGCCGCCGCTCAGGGTATTCCCGTCGTCACGATAGGTGGAGCTGTCGATGCCGCCGCCGAGCTCAACCGTCAGGGCTTCGCCGCCGTCTTCCCCATCCTGCCCGCCCCCGCGACCCTCGAAAGGGCGATGGAGCCCGGGTTCGCCGCCGCGAATGTCGAACGCACCGTGACACAAATCATGAACGTAATAAAAATCGCCGGAAGGTCCCAAAAAACCGTAACCCCATGAGCGCAATAGGAGCATTGATAGGACTGGCACTCTCGATAGTGCTTATAATCAGGAAAGTTTCACCCGTGTATAGCCTCATTCTGGGAGCTGTGGTGGGGGGGCTGGCGGGCGGCTCGGGCCTCGTGGAGACGGTCGCGATGATGATCGGCGGCGTGCAGGATATCGTGCCGGCCATCGTGCGGATTCTCGCGGCGGGGGTGCTGTCGGGCATACTCGTCAAGACGGGTGCCGCGGCATCCATATCCTACACCATCATCGACCGCCTCGGCGCGCGCCACGTATACCTCGCGCTGGGGCTCGCCACCATGCTGCTCACCTCCATCGGGGTCTTCATCGACGTGGCCGTCATCACGGTGGCCCCCATCGCGCTCACTATCGGCGGCAGGCTGTCGATCCCGCGGATGAAGCTGCTGCTGGTGATGATCGGCGGCGGAAAGTGCGGCAACATCATCTCGCCAAATCCCAACACCATCGTCGCGGCGGAGAACTTCGGCGCGCCTCTGCCCTCGGTGATGCTGGCGGGGGTCGTTCCGGCGATCGTCGGATTGGCGCTGGTCGTGTGGGTGATCTCGCGCATGGTGCCCTCAGGCGGCGGCCGGAACGCCGGCGGCGATGAGATTCCCTCGCGCATGGAAAGCGTAGACACGTCTGGGCTTCCGTCGTTCTGGGCGAGCATCGCGGCTCCCGTCGTCACGGTGCTGCTGTTGGCGCTGCGACCTGTTTTCGGAATCGTCGTCGACCCGCTGATCGCCCTTCCGGCGGGGGGGCTGGCGGGCATCGTCGCAACGGGGCAGTGGCGCGACCTGGGACCCGGCATGAAGTACGGACTCGAAAAGATGTCCTCCGTGGCGATACTGCTTGTGGGCACCGGCACCATCGCCGGCATCATCAAGGCGTCGACCATGAAGGATGCAATCATCGACGGCCTCGCGCGCCTCAACATGGGCGAGACACTCATCGCGCCAATCGCCGGTGCGTTGATGTCGGCGGCCACGGCCTCCACAACCGCCGGCGCCACCATCGCCTCGTCGTCGTTCGCCGAGACTATTCTCGCGGCGGGGGTGAGCGCGGTGTGGGGTGCGGCCATGATCAACTCGGGGGCGACCGTTTTGGATCATCTGCCCCACGGATCGTTCTTCCACGCCACGGGCGGCTCGGTCGAGATGAAGATGGGCGAACGGCTGCGGCTTATTCCTTATGAGAGCCTTATCGGGGTTGTTCTTGCCGCCTTGACGGTCGTTAGCTACCTATTGTTTAATTGAAAATTGAAAGTTGAAAATGGGGCTAACGCGGCGGTAACGGCCGCGGCGATTTTGGCTACGCGGAATTTATTGTCATTCCGAGCGAGCCGCAGGCGACGAGGAATCTACATTATAGTTTTTGCTATTCGGTAGATCCCTCGTCGCTTTGCTCTGTCGGGATGACTTATATTGCGTAGCCAATTTTCAACTTTCAATTTTCCACTCATTCAACCACCGCCATCTCAAAGTCGGAGACCCTGTCGACGGTAAAGACAAGTCGGTCGCCCTCGCGGCGGACGGGAACTGTCGCACCCGAGACTCGCAGCTGTGCGCCGGAGGCCGAGATTCCCGCGGCGTCGACACTCACTTTGAACGGCCCGACGGGGATCAGCTCCTCGACGTAGCTCGTGCGGTTGGCGCCGGTGATGTTCACGAGGTGGATCACCAACCTGTCGCCCTGCCTGTAAACTTTGCAGTCGATATGCCCGACCCCCTCGACGCTGATCGGCAGCTCGCCATGCGACGCCCAGCGGACGGCGTTCGAGATCAACCGGCCGTGGTCGGGCAGTTGGGTGCGTCCATATCCGCGGTCGGTGTCGCCGGCGAAGTATACCACCCGTCCGCCCCCCGCGAGGGTGCCTGTCCAGATGGGATGGGTGTCGGGCTCCTCGCCGCGAATCCAGCTGAACTCGGGCGGGTAGATCGGGAACGGGGGGATGTACGAACCCTGCGGCTGCATCGGCCCGCTCGAAGTCACCATGCGCAGGCCGCCGCCGAAGGGCAACATGTCTGTATTGTCGAATCCGTCGAAAATTGCGTGGCGCGAACCCTCGGCCGGCAGGCGGTAGTAGTTGTGGGCCGAGGCGTTGTCCCAACTCGACGAGCGGCGACCGAACACACCCTTGCTCTCGCCGGTGAGGCGCAGACCGATCAGCCTCCACAGCTTGTCGTTCGACGAGGGGTTGCCGTCGTAGTCGAGAGTGGCGGTGATGCCCGACAACACAAGGTTGCCCCCGCCCTCGACGAATCGGCACACGGCGTCGATCGCCTCGTCGGGCATGATCGCAAGGTCGGGCAGAATCAGAGTGCGCACCCGCGACGAGTACTTCGCGATGTCGTGGACGTTGATCGGCAGGAACGGAATGCGATGACGAACCAGCGCCTGGGTGAATCCGCGGTAGGGCAGAATGGCGCGTTCGTTGGCCTCGCCGCGTCCATAGAAGTCGGCGTTCTCCTGACTCCACACGACCCCCACGTTGGCCATGTCGGTGCGATTGTAGAGATACTGCTCGTTGGCGGCGTGCCACCGGAACACCGGAACGGGGGTCTCGAACTGGCGACTGTCGTTCTGCTGGCCGCCGATGTGGTGGAACCAGGGCGAGATGCCTCCGGCCAGACCCTCGATCATCCATGTGCGAGTTTCGAGCGGCGGGTTGGTGGCGAGGCGGAAGGTCTGGCCGCGACTCACGTAGTTGGCCATGCTCTCGATCACCACCGCGTTTTCGCTGGAGCCCAGACGCAGCAGGGTACCGTTGATGGAGTTCTGCTCGAAGCCGCTGCCGCCCCTCGACTGCTGGTCGGTGAAGACCATCTGCGAACGCGACAACACACCCTTGTGGTCGACGAACGAGCCGTAGGACTCGGCGGGGATCATGCCGAACCAGCGGCAATCCTCACCCCCGACTTTTCGGACAGTCTCGTTGAAGAGGTCCCAGATCGCCAGACGCTTTTCGTAGCCCCAGCGCAGCCACTCGCGGTAGGTGGCGTCCTCCATGTCGACCGTCTGCGGGAGCTCCATGCCTCGCTCTTTCCGAAATTTTTCGCGGCAGTCGTCGCAGTAGCAGATCGTGCCGCGGCCGTGGCCCTTCCAATTGTTGTCGGCGAAGCCCGACGGGCGGTACTTCTCGATGATCTCGGTGAGGATGGCGGGGATGTGCTCGTAGTAGAAGTCGCTGTTGATGCAGGCCAGCATCTGCGGTTTGCCCTCCTTGTCGCGCACCGCCCACTCGGGGTGGGTGGCGTAGAGCTCCTCGTCGTACATGTTGATGTCCATGCGGGCGATCACCTCCAGACCCTCCTCGCGGGCGGCGGCGCTCACACGTCCGAAGAAGTCCTGATTGCCAAGATGGGTGGCGGGGTGCTGCGTGGTGTACTTGCTCGGATAGTAGGCGATGATGCCGCCGGCGTTGATGATGACCCCCTGAACGGAGGTGCGCTTCCACTGAGCGCGCCAGAACTCGATGTCGGCCTTCACGGGGTCGTCCTCGGTGAAGTTGGTTTGCGCCCAGCGGTAGGTTCTCTCGTACCAGGGGACGTTTTTGTCGGCTCCTCTCTGCGCGAAGGTCGGCAGGGACAAGAGGGCTGTTAATAGTAGGATTGTTAGTTTTTTCATCGTTACTTAAGTTTAATTGAAAATTGAGAGTTGAAAATTGAAAATGGGCTACGCGGAATTTAATTGAAAATTGAGAATTGAAAGTTGAAAATGGGCTACGCGGAGTGCTATGCGGTAGATCCCTCGTCGCTGCGCTCTGTCGGGATGACATATACTGCGTAGCTCATTTTCAATTTTCAACTTTCCATTTTATTCGTACCCCGGGTTTTGGGGAAGGATATCGGGGTTGTCGATAAGCTGCACCTGGCTCAGGGGTAGCGGGAAGAGCACGTTGTGGGGCTGCATGCCGTCGCCGGCCAGCGCGTCTAAGGCCTTGCCGGTGCGCAGCAGGTCGAACCATCGCACACCCTCGAACGAGAGCTCAAGTCGCCGCTCCGTGGCTATCGCCTCGCGGGCCTCGCTCTGGGAGGTGGTGTCGGGATAGGTGTCGACCCCGGCGCGGGTGCGGATGCGGTTGAGCCAGCCGATGGCCTCGGCGGTCTTGCCGTTCTCGTTGAGCGCCTCGGCCAACATCAGCACCACGTCGCCGTAGCGGATCACCTTCCAGTTGCAGGGGGCGTCGTTGCGCACGGGCGAGCTGGCGATGTACTTCAGGGTGTAGGTCTGGTTGGTGGTGGTTGGCATGGTGTGGAACTCGCCCGCGTTGTCGTAGAAGCCGCCGGTGACCCCAATCGAGACGCCCTTGCGGCTGTCGCCCTCCTCGAACAGCGCCACCAACTCGGGAGTCGGATTGTTGAACTCCTCGCCCGCGCCCGTGATGTCGTAGTAGCTGTTCATGTCGGGGAAGTTGGGAAGGAACGCCGTCGTGTAGCGGCTGCCCTCGCCGAGGCCCGACTCGTACTCGATGTCGAAGATGTATTCGGCGTGGTGCTCGTCCTTGCCATAGTCGAACAGGTCGTTGTAGTCGGCCAACAGGCTGTAACCCATTGTCGTCACCTCGGTCAGCTTGCTCTCGGCCTCGGCGAAATCTCCGATCGTGATGTAGACACGGCCCAGCAGCGCTTTGGCCGCGCCGCTCGTCGGTTTGCCGACGTCGCCGGCGGAGTAGCTTGTCGGCAGGGCAGCCTCGGCGGCGATGAGGTCGGGGATGATGATCTGGTCGTAGACGTTGGCGACAGGTTCGCGCGGAACGCCATAGGACTCCTCGATGGTGAGGGTGGTCGTCACAGCCGGCACGTCGCCGAAGATGCGCACCAGATCGAAGTAGGCCAACGCGCGGATGAAGCGCGCCTCGCCGATGTAGCGACTCTTGCCCGGCACCAGCGACGGGTCTATCTGCTCGATCTTTTCGAGGATGGTGTTGGCGCGGAAGATCGCGCGGTAGTAGTTGCGCCACGTGGTGTTCATGAGCCCGTCGGAGCTGGTGGTGGTGAAGAGGTCGGAGTAGGAGGTGCTGTTGTTCTTGAAGATCTGCACCCACGAGTCGTCGCCCCTGACGTCGCCGAATATCCAGAAATCCTGATACTGGGTCTGGAGGGTGTTGTAGTTGGCCACCAGGGCGTCGGCGAAGTCCTTGTCGTTTTGGTACATGATGTCGACGCTGACGTTGGACTCGGGCAGCAGGTTGATGAAGTCGTTGGAGCACGAGGCGGAGCCCGCCGCGAACAGCGATGCGAGCAGTATGCCTTTTATTCTCTTTTTCATGGTTTTCGGGATGTTTTTAGAATGATACGTTGATTCCCACGATGTAGCTCTTGGCGAGCGGGTAGTTGAAGAACATCTGTCCGGGCGTCAGCGGATTGTTGCCGTTGCTCACCTCGGGGTTGAAGTCGCGGAACTTGGTGATCATGATCGGATTGGTGGCCGTCACGTAGAGGCGCAGATTGCTCATCGAGAGGCGCTTGGCGAAGCTCTGGTCGAACTGGTAGCTCAGCGTGATGTTGTTGAACTTCAGATAAGAACCGTTGTCTAAGTAGCGGGTCGACTTCTCGCGCACGCCGCCGGTGGGGGAGTTGTTGGGGCGCGGAGAGTTGCCGTCGCCCGGGTCGGACTCCGACTTCCAGTAATCCTTCACGATGGAGTATTGGCGGTAGCGGGCGCGGGTGTACATCTGGGTGTCGCTCGAATTGAACACCTTGTTGCCGAACGAGCCCTGAATCGAGAAGCTGAGCGAGAAGTTCTCATAGGACATCTCGTTGGTCATGCCGAAGTAGAAGTCGGGGTAGGGGCTACCCATTATCGCGCGGTCGTCGGTGTTGATCACCCCGTCGCCGTTCATATCCTTGAAGCGGATGTCGCCCACGCGCGAGTGGTCGTTGTTGGAGGGTGCCCAAATGGGGCCGGCGTCGAGTTCCGCCTGATTCTTGAAAATCCCGTCGGCGATGTAGCCATAGAACATACCCATCGGCTGGCCGATTTGGGTGATGTGGTTGGTGCCGATGATGGGCGCCCCCTCGGGGCCGAGTTTCAGAACCTTGTTGCGGAACTGCGAGATGTTGAAGCTGGTCGACCACTCGAACCGGCCCGTCGTGTTGACTGTGTTGAGCGACGCCTCCCAACCGCGGTTCTCGACCTCGCCGATGTTCTGGAGCGTCGACTCGAAGCCGGTGGTCTGGGGCACGTTGACGTTGAGCAGCAGGTTGCGGTTGCGCGTGAGGAAGTAGTCGGCGCTCAGGCTGATGCGGTTGTTGAACATGCTTAAGTCGAACCCGACGTTGTAGGAGCTCTGCTTCTCCCAAGTGAGCAGTGCGTTGGCGAAGTTGTTGGGGGCGAATCCTCCCACGGCGCCGCCGCCCAACAGATACGATTCGTAGACGACAGTCGCCAGGTGGGCGTAGTTGCCGATGTTGTTGTTGCCTGTCGCGCCGTAGCTGGCCCTCAGCTTCAGGTCGTTGAGCCAACGCGCCTCGCTCAGGAAGTTCTCGCCCGAGATGCGCCAAGCCAGTGCCGCCGAGGGGAAGTAGCCGTACTTGTTGTCGCGGCCGAAACGCGACGAGCCGTCGGAGCGGATTGAGGCGGTGATGTAGTACTTCGACTTGTAGTTGTAGTTGACCCTCGCCAGATAGGAGATCAGCGACCACTCGCCCAACTGCGAATTGCCCTCCAGAATGTCGTTACTCACGGCGTTGAGGGTGGGCACGAGGTTGTTGGGGTAGCTCTGGCTGCCGAGGAAGTTGCTGCCGTCCTCATACTTTTGGGTGGTGTAGCCCGCGAGCGCCGACAGGTTGTGGTCGCCGAAGCTCTTGTTGTAGTTGAGGGTGGTTTCGGTGATCCAGTTGAGGCTGGCCGAGCGGTTGTCCTCGCCCTCGGGAGAGCTGTTGAACACCGGCAGGCGCGGCAGGAAGTAGAAGGAGTGGCGGTTGGACATGGTGCCGCCCAGCATCACGTTGAGCTTCAGCTCGTCGAGGATCGTGAACTCGGTGTTGAGGTTGGCCAGCGTGCGCATGCGTTCGTTGCCGCGCTGAATCTCGTGGGCCTGCGCCGCGGGGTTCCACACGTTGTTGATGGCGTCCTGCCCGAATCCCGGGAAGTAGTCGCCCTTGTCGTCGTACAGCGGGTACCAGTGCATCCAAGTGGTGGCGGCACCCAAAATTCCCTCGCCCTCGGCCGCGCCGCCCGAGGTTCCGATGTTCTTGGCGGTCGAGTAGGTCGAGTTGATGTTGAACTTCATCGCCACGCGGCGGTGGAGCTGGGCGTCGAGGTTGGCGCGCAACGAGAAGCGCTCGAAGTCGTTCTCGATGATGATCCCGTCCTGCGACGTGTACTCGCCGCTGACCGAATACTTGACGCTCGCGCTGCCGCCCGTCGCCGAGAGGTTGTAACTCTGGATGGGGGCCGTGCGGAAGATGTAGTCGTAGGCCTCGGTGTTGTAGGGGTTGGTGCCGTTCATCACATCCATCACCGTTTGGGGAAGTTTGTTGACCCAGTCGGTCACCGGATTGCCCGAGATGTCGTGGCCGGCGTCAAGGTTCTGGTTCTTCACACCCTCGTAGTAGTAGTCGGCCTGCTCCTCTTTGGTGAGGAACTTGGGGGTGCGCAACACATTCTGCCAACCGTAGTAGGCGTTGAAGTCGATGCGGGCTTGACCCTCGCGGCCGCGCTTGGTGGTGATGATGACAACGCCGTTGGCTCCGCGCGAACCGTAGATGGCTGTCGCCGAGGCATCCTTCAGCACGTCGATCGTCTCGATGTCGTTGGGGTTGATCATGCCGAGGTCGTCGCCCGGGAAGCCGTCGATGACGTAGAGCGGTTGGGTGCCCGCCGAGATGGAGCCCACGCCGCGGATGCGAATCTGCAACTCGGCCCCGGGTTCGCCCGTGGTCGACAGCACCTGCACTCCCGCCAGACGTCCGCTCAGCGCCTGATCGACGCGAGTGACGCCAAGGTCGGCGAGGTCGTCGGACTGCACCTGGGCGATGGAGCCGGTCAGGTCTTTCTTCTGCACCACCCCGTAGCCCACCACCACGACGTCGTCAATCAGCTGGGTGTCTTCGGCGAGGATGATGTTGATCTGCGTCTGGCCGCCCACGGCGATCTCGCGAGTCTCGTAGCCTATGAAGGCTACCTCAAGCACGGCGTCGGCCGGAGCGTTGGCCAGCGAGAAGTGTCCGCTCTGGTCGGTGATGGCGCCCGTCGACGTCCCTTTTATGATGACCGTGGCGCCGATGATCGGCCCCGAGGCGTCGCTCACTGTGCCCGAGACCCCGCGGTTTTGGTTTTGCGGAACAGGTGGCGCGGCGGGGGGCGGAGTGTCGACGCGCGTGATGACTATCTGGCGGTCGGAGATCTCGTAACGATTGTCCGTCCCCTCGAAAACTCGATCGAGGATGGTGTCGACTGTCTGATTTTTTACACTGACCGAGATGCGGCGGTTGACGTCCAGTGTCTCGTCCATGTAGAAAAAGATGAATTCGCTGGAGGATTCGATGTTGTCGAAGAGCTCTCCGATTGTGCGGTTGCGCACCTCAAGGGTGAAGAATGTCTCCTGGGTGTAGGCTTTGGAGTAGGCTTCGGCGGCGTGCGAAAATCCCGTGCCGAGGAGTAGCAGGAGCAGGGAGGCCTTCGCCGTGCGCATAATTTTTGCATGTTTAGTCGTAATGTGACCAAACCAATTCTGTTTTTTCATTATCTTGCGCTGATTTTAGGTTAGTGAAAATAATTGTGTGACTGATCTGAATCGGGGCCCGGACGATATTCGTAGTATTGTCCGGCCTTTTTTTTGTCTTAAGGGCTCATTTTTTTAGTGGTTAGTTGTTAGTTATTAGTGGTTAGTGCTAACGCGGCAGATTAATTTGTTGCTAAAATAAATCGCTGCCGCCGTTGCGGCTTGAACTAACGCGGATGGTGTTGCCGTGCTGTTCAAGGGTGATCGGGGCGGCGCGGGCCAGCGTCTCAAGTGTGCCGGAGAGGTCGTTCATGAAGTCCAACTTTCCGGAGCAGGTGAGCGCAGTCACCCCCTCGTCCCACTCGATCCGCGCGCCGTAGAATCGGGCGACGCGCGCCAACACCACATCCAGAGGTTGGCGATGAAACTGATAGTAGCCCTCGCGCCAACTCACGTAGCCCGTCGTGTCGACCTCGCGAATCGTGCCGAGGGCGGTCGCGGCGTCGTACGAAAATAGTTGCGAGGGGGCGAGTGTGCTCTTTTGCTTGCTGCCGCTTTCGCTGCCGCTTTTCGAGTCGCCGCCCGTCGCGACCTCCACGCTCCCCTCGACCAGCACCACCTCCGACACCCCCGACTCGCCGGTGGCCAACACGTTGAACGATGTGCCCAGCACCGTCACATCCATCTGTCGAGTGCGCACCACGAAGGGGGCTCGCTCGTCGCGATGCACATCCAAGAACACCTCGCCCTCGACGAAGAGCTCGCGTCCCCCCTCGGCGAAGGTCGAGGGAAAGAGCACCCGCGTGTCGGAGTTGACCCACATTTGCGTGCCGTCGGCCAGCGTCAGCGACGAACGTTTGCCGAACGGGGTGATCAGCTGGTTCGGGCCCCCGCCCTCGCCGCCCTCCCCGTTGTCGTCGCTCCCCCCCATTTCGAGTGCGACGCCGTTCACCACGATCGTGCCGTCGTGCCGATAGTGTATGTCGGTGAATTTGCCCTCGATTGAGAGTTGCCTGCCGTCGGATGTCAACAGCCGGATGTCGTCGCCGGACATAGTGTCGGCGCGCGCGGCATCCATTATTGCAATGTAATCGAGATCGACACCCCGTCCGCGCTCCTCCGCAAGCCACCAACCCATCGCGGCCGCTAAGAGGACTGACGCCGCTGCAGCAGACGAGAGGACGAATGTCCTTGCGCGGCGGGATTTGTCGTATTTCCGATTGACCCCTTCGATCCGCCCCCAGAGAATTTGCTCCTCTTTCGGATCGAGAGTTTCGTGTTTCTGCTTCTCCAAAGTCGTTGTAGTTTACAGACAGGAGACGCAGAGGGCGCAAATATACTCACAGAATGCGCGAATTGTTCACTCCGATGCAAATTTTTTTCGAATTTTTTTCAGCGAGCGCTGAATCAGGTTCTGCGCCGACTGGTAATTTAGCGACATCTGCTCGCAAATATCGTTGATGCTCAGTTCGTTGACGTAGCGCAGGCGGATGATCTCGCGCTGACGCGGGGTGAGGGTCGCCAACATCTCCTCCAACTGCCGCCGCCCGACTTCGCGCATCTCGTCGACCTCGAACGACTCCTCGGGAGTGTGTTCATCTTGCGAAAACGGGAGCGCCTCGGGGAGCCCCTCGCCGAAAAAATCTTCCCTGAAAATGTGTCTCCTATGTAACACTCTCACTAAATTGTGGCGCAGCGAGACGAACAGATAGGCGCGCCCGTCGCCCCGCACCGAGAGTCGCCGGCGGTTGCGATAGATGGTGGTGAAGAGCTCCTGGATGCAATCTTTCACCAGCTCGCCGTCGGATGTGAAACGCACTCCGTAGCGATAGAGCTCGCCGACGTTGGCGTGATAGATGCGGCAATAGGCGTCGTTGTCGCCGGCGATGAACCGCGACCAGTCATCTTTATGTTCCGCTTCCGACATTGTGCTGAGGAAGGTGTTGCGGTGCTGAGGTTAGGGCAATTTAGGTTTTTGTGTCGCTCTCTGCAAATATAGAGATATTTTTGTGTATCTTTGACGAACAAAACCTAAATTATCATGTCCGACATGACTCTCGTGGTGCTTGCAGCCGGAATGGGCTCGCGCTACGGCTCACTCAAACAGATGGATGGCGTGGGGCCCGCGGGCGAAGCCATCATCGACTACTCGATCTACGACGCCATCAGGGCGGGATTCACCAAGGTCGTTTTCGTGATTCGCCACTCGTTCGAGGAGGCTTTCCGCGAGGTTTTCACACCCGAACGGTTCGGCGGCAGGATCGCCGTCGAGTTTGTGTTCCAGGAGCTCGACTACCTGCCCGACGGGTATCGGGTGCCCGAGGGGCGCGAAAAACCTTGGGGCACAAACCACGCTGTGATGATGGCGGCTTCTGCAGTTCGCGAACCTTTTGCGGTGATCAACGCCGATGATTTTTATGGCCGCGAGTCGTATAAAATTTTGGGCGACTATCTGCAAACCCTTGCCGGAAGCAAAAATCGTTACGCGATGGTGGGCTTCGGAATTTCGAACACGCTGTCGGACAACGGCACTGTGTCGCGCGGGGTGTGCAGCGAGGACGCCTCGGGCAATCTCGCCTCGATCGTCGAGCGTCACGGAATCGAGCGCAGGGGCTCCGACGGGCGCGTTGTGTATGTCGATCCGGCGGACGGATCGCAGCACGTGCTGGCCGACGACACCCCCGTGTCGATGAACATGTTCGGATTCACGCCCGACTACTTTGCGCACAGCGAGAACTACTTCCGCACATTCCTCGACGCTAACGCCGGCAACCTCAAGGCCGAGTTCTACATCCCGCTGATGGTCGACACGCTGATCAGCGGCGGCGTGGCCTCGATGAGGGTGCTGCCTACCGCATCGGTTTGGTTTGGTGTTACTTACAAGGCCGATAAGCCTATGGTCGAGGAGCGGATTCGGGCTTTGATCGCGGCGGGCGAGTATCCTGCATCTTTATGGGCGGCAACGGCCGCGGCGAAATAATTTTTTCTATGGAGATTAGTCAGACGCCTTGGGGGCTCACCCCCGAGGGCGAGGCGGTGGTGCTCTACACTTTGGGCGATACCGCGGGTGCGCATGTGCAGTTGGTCAACCTTGGGGCGACGCTGGTCGCGGCTGTGGTGCCCGATCGGCATGGGGCGTTGGTCGATGTGGTGGCCGAGTCTGCGCCCGTGGCTGTGAATCGTGTTTGGGATGCTCGGGTCGAGGGCAATCGCGTTGTGTTTTCGACTTCGCACTTTGTGTCGGGCTCGGCGGCGGGGTTTCCGGCGGGCTCTCCTTCCGGCGTCGAAGTTGCTCTGGAGGCGGCTTGGCATTGGAGCGAGGAGGGGGAGTTGGAGTTGGTTTTTTCTGCTGTTATTGAATCGGCCGATGTGCCTGTGTCGCTCGATTTTGTTCCTCGCACGCGCTTCGACCTTGCGGACGGTGACCGACTGCTGACTGTCGAGGGGTGGCAGCGCAACATCCTTGGCGAGGCGGGAGTCGTTGTCGACCCTGCGCGCGGCATCGCCATGAGGGTGCTCACCTCGCTGCCCGAGATCGTCGTCCGCGGCAGGGAAACCCTCCAAAACGTTACATCGGTAACACCTGCGACATCCGTGACATATGTAACACCTCCCATCGTCGCGGGAGAACGCTACGTTCAAAAAATCGTCTGGCGCTTCACCACCCGCCGCGATGGCCCGCCGCCGTTGCAGCCGCTGCAGGCTTAGAACAGTTTCGGGAAATTTTTCAGCGCCGAGTACTCGCCGGTGGGGGAGACCTCGTAGAGGTAGCTGTCGGTGCCGTTGGTGAGCATCACGTAGCGTGCGCCCAGCACCGTGTTGTAGCGAAACGCCTGCGCCAGCGTCGCTGAGCCGATCGCCACCTCGGGGGCCTTGCACTCGACCACTAACACGGGTCGCGCCCCCGCGCCGAACACCACGATGTCGGCCCGTTGGGTCGTGCCGTTCATCTCGACGGGGTACTCCTGGGCGATGGCGGCGGGCGGAACCGAGGCCCGAGTGTGCAAAAACTCAAGCACCCCGCGCCGCACCTCCTCCTCGGGAGTCAGCACCAACCACCGACCGCGAACCCTGTCCCAAACTCGTCGTTTCATAAAAAAATGCTACCTTTGACTGCGTCAAAAATATGTAAAATTCGACGATGAAAAAAATAATTCTTTCGTTTGCCGCGCTGTTCGCCTTGTCGGCGACCGTCGTTCTTGCTCAGGGGCAGGAGCTTCCGCGCCACCTCGACCCCAAGGTTGTGGCGGTGGGCAAGGAGCTGCCGAGGGGCGACGTGGTTAGTCACGATTCGAGGATCGAGGCTGTGCGCGGCACCGTCAACGCGTCGCGCTATCTGCAACCCCTAACCAATTGGACGTCAGTCGAAACCGCGGAGGCTGTGACGTTCACCACCCGTTTCAAGATACCGTTCGAGTGGATCGACCGGCAGCAGTTCCTCTACCTGGGGCGCGTGTCGGGGGCGTTCGACGTGGCGATCAACGGCAAGCCGGCAGCTTACAGCCAGACCGGCAGCACCCCCTCGGAGTTCGACATCACCGCCGCCGCGAGAGAGGGGGCCAACGAACTAACAGTCACGGTCTATCGCGACTCGGCGGCGCGAACGTTGGAGAATGGCCGGCCCGCTGCCCCCCCCGCCATCGAGGGCGAGGCGTGGATTCTGTCGCAGCCCCGCATGAGGGTGCGCGACGTGTCGGTGTCGGCGCGCATGGAGGGCACCGGCGGACTGCTCGAACTTGGCGTCATCATGAAGAGCCACCGCCTCAACTCGCGCGACTACACTGTCTACTACGAACTGTTGTCGCCTCTGGGTGAGATACTTGCGGAGGGCAACAAGACGGCCACGCTCGACATGCGGCGCGAAGACACGGTGAGATTTTTCGCCAACATTCCGCGAATCGTGCCGTGGAGTCACGAAGCCCCGAGGCTCTACACCCTGTCGATCAAGACTCAGAACGAGGGGCGGTTTCGCGAATATCTCTCGTTCAAGGTGGGCTTCCGCAGCATCGACCTGGGCGACGACGGGGTGGTGAGGCTCAACGGCGTGCCGCTGGAGCTCACCTCTCGCGAGTTTACACCCTCGGGCGACATCGCGGCGATGCGCGAGGCGATCGAACAGCTGCGCGCCGAGGGGGTCAACGCGCTGGTACTCAACGGGGCGCCGCCGTCGAGGGAGTTCTTCGCACTGTGCGACGAGATGGGGGTGTACCTCTCTTGCCGCGCCGACATCGACACCCGACTTGGTGGCACGGCGCGCACCGTGGGAGGAAATGCGGCCAACGATCCGGCGTGGGAGGGGGCGTGGCTCGACCGAACCATGGCGATGTATCACACTGCCAAGAATCACCCCTCGGTGGCGATGTTCACCCTGGCGCGCGAGTCGGCCAACGGATATAACCTCTACGAAAGTTATCGCGCGTTGAAGTCTGTCGAGCGCCACAGGCCTGTCCTTTATATAGAGGGGGGCGAGTGGAACACCGACAGACTCGACGAGGGGGCGGCAGTCGGAGGGGCGGGCGGATTCTCGGGCTCGGGCGAGTGGGTGAGTCTGGAGGCGGTGAGCGTCGACTCCGACGGCGGGCGTTTTCGGGTGCACAACAGGCGGCGCATAACACCTTTCGCGGGGGAGGCTATATATAAGGTATCGGTCGGCAAGCGCGTCGCATCTGTCGGCACGCTGCCCGTCGAGGTGTTGGCCGGCGAGTCGACCGAGTTTGTCGTGCCGATCGTGGGGGTCAAGGAGGGCAAGCGCTACACCGTGTCGGTCGAGCTGGCCGTCGAACGTGCCGATGGCGACTATCTGCCCGCGAGCGATCCCAATCTCAAGGTTTTTCGACGGCTCGATCTTCCTCGTGAGGCGGCGGCTCTCGATGTTGTGGTTGGGGGGGATTTTCCTGGAGTTGGGGTTTTCTCGGCTTCGGGGGCTTCGGGGGCTGGGGCGACTGCTGCTACTGTCGCGGCACGTTAGTTCGACTTTTTTATTATGCGGCGCGTGTTACATATGGTTTTTTGTCTTCTGTCGATTGCGGGGTTGGCGGGGGGATGTGTGTCGTCGCCTTCGAGAACTGGCTCGGGTGATGAGTCGGGGGGCGAGCCTGGGCCAGTCACCCTGACGGCGCGCCTGATGTTCGCCGGCGACGTGATGTCGCACGCCCCGCAGGTCGCCGCCGCGCGCGCCGATGCGATTGATGCTTCACGCGCCGCTACGGCCGCTGCTGCGAACGCCGCGCCCGCGACGCCAGAAACTTCTCCCGAAGCGACGTCAGAAACTTACGACTACGCTCGAACCTTCCGCCACTTTCGGCCGATTTTCGAGCAGGCCCACGTCGCCGTCGCCAACCTCGAAACGACTCTGCGCGCCGCGCCACCCTACACAGGCTATCCGCGGTTCGCGGCGCCGGCCGAGTTGGCTTTCGCTCTGCGAGGGGCGGGCATCGACATCGTCACGACGGCCAACAACCACATCTGCGACCGCGGCGCCGAGGGTATCCGCGCGACGCTCGCGCTGCTCGACAGCGCCGGGTTGCGACACACGGGGGCGTTCCTCGACTCGGCCGATCGGCGTGCGCGCAACCCGCTGAGGTTCAGTGCCGGAGGGCTGCGATTCGCGCTGCTGGCCTACACCTACGGCACCAACGGGCTGGCCGTGCCGCGCGGAATGATCGTCAACACGATCGACACCGCCGTCATCGCGCGCGACCTTGCTGAGGCGCGGGCGGGCGAGTTCGACTGCGTGGTCGTTTCGTATCACTGGGGCGAGGAGTATCGCACGCGCCCGACTGCCGCGCAACGTTCGCTCGCGGCGTGGACGCGTGCCCGCGGCGCCGACCTTATCATCGGTGGGCATCCTCATGTTGTGGAGCCGGTGGAGGGTTTTTGGGGGGATTATCCCGTGGCCGACTCCTTGGGTTCCTCGGGGGCCGACTCCTCGTTTTCGGAGCGCACGCTGACGGGCGGGGTCTACTACTCGTTGGGCAATTTTGTCTCCAATCAGCGCGTGCCGGGCACCGACGGCGGCATCGTCGCCGACATTACCGTGACCCGAACCGTCGATTCGCGCGACCCTGCCTCCTCTGCGACTGCAGAGCGATCAGGTTCTAAGTCTGCGAGTTACGATCTGGGTTGGCGGCTTGCGTGGGTTCACACTCCCGTTCTCGATGGCGTCCGCCGCTATGAAATTCTTCCCGCCTCCGCCATCGACTCCCTCAGCGCTATCGACACTTTCGACGACCCCGCCGCAAAACGCTTTGCGCTCTCCACCCGCGCTCTTCTTGCCGACTCGCTGTCGTTCCGTGAGCTGGAGTAAGTCACCTCCTCATCCTATACCTATAATAAAAGAAGGGAGCCCACAGGCCCCCTCCCTTTACTTGAATATGATAGCTTTAGAGCTCCCAGGCCAACGCGCTGGCACCAAGGATGGCGGCGTCGGACTCTTTGAGTTGCGAGAACTCGACGGGAATTTTCCCCTTCCACAGCTTCATCAGGTTGTTGTTGAGCCCCTCGACGACCGGCTTTTTGATCAGGTCGCCGGCCTTGGTCAGACCGCCGAACAGGATGATCGCCTCGGGCGACGAGAACGCCACGAAGTCGGCCAGCGCCGCACCCAACATGTTGCCCGTGAAGTTGAAGATGTCGACAGCCACCTGGTCGCCCTTGGAGGCCGCCTCGGCAACCTCTTTCGACGAGATCTTGTCCCAGGCCAGATCTCTCAGCGAGGTCTTCGAGTCGCTCGTTTCGAGAATCTCGCGAGCCGTGCGCGCAACGCCGATCGCCGACGCGTAGGCCTCCAGACATCCCACCTTGCCGCACGCGCACTGGCGTCCGTTGGTTCTCACCTGCGTGGTGTGGCCCAGCTCGCCCGCGAATCCGTCGTGGCCATACACCACGTTGCCGCCGATGACGATGCCGCTGCCCACGCCCGTGCCGAGCGTGATCATGATGAAGTCCTTCATGCCGCGCGCCGCGCCGTAGGTCATCTCACCCACCGCGGCGGCGTTGGCGTCGTTCGTCAGCGCCACCGGAAGACCGATCTCCTTGCTCACAAGGTCGGCCAACGGAATCACACCGTTCCACTTGAGGTTGGGGGCAAACTCGATTGTGCCGCGATAGTAGTTGCCGTTGGGCACACCCATACCCACGCCGCGAACCGAGTTCATGCCGCCGTCGACCTGTGCGGCGAGGGCGCGAATGGCGTCGCCGAGGTCTTTGATGTACATGTTCACATCTTCGTGCGTGTCGGTGCGGATCACGCTCTGAGCCAACACATTGCCGCGAGCGTCAACCACGCCCAATTTTGAGGTCTGGCCGCCTATGTCGACCCCGATCACATATTTCTTGTCCATGAATTTTTACTTGTAGAGTGGTTAGTCTATCTTGATATCTTTGTTAACGTTTTTCGAACCGACCAGCGCGAAGAAGAGCATGTATCCGATGCCGGCAACCACCAGCCAGTAGCTCGTCATGTAGCTCGTGGCGTAGGCCAACTGCTCCTGAAGGAACGGAAGAACACCGCCGCCCACAACCATCATCATGAAGATACCCGAGGCGAGGGGCACATACTTACCCAGCCCTTCGGTCGCAAGGTTGAAGATCGCGCCCCACATAACCGAGGTGCACAGACCGCACAACACCAACAACACTGCACTCAGAGGAACCTGAGCCATCGAGAACGAGCTGCCGGTGAAGACAGGCATCGAAGCCTGAACACCGGTCGAGAAGATAGCCGCGATGACAAGCACGATGGCGATCAGGGTGGTGAACGACATCATCGCCTTGCTCGACACCTTGGCGCCGATGGCGCTGCCCACGAAGCGGCCGATCATCATCATGAACCAGTAGGTTCCCGCGACGAAGCCCGCGGTGGCGGCGGCGGTGGCGGCGGGAAGGCCCGCGCCGGCTGCCGAACCGTCGGCCAGGAAGAACATTAATATATAAGGTATACCAACCTCGACACCAACGTACACAAAAATTGCGATGGCACCCATCACGAAGTGACGGAACGCCCACGGGCTCTTTTCGTACACCACGTTCTCGGCCTTGTGAATCTCGGTGATCGGGATGAACAGCAGCGCAACGAAAGTCACGGCGAACACACCCATAGCAATGTAGAGCAGCGTGTTGACGTCGCCGATAGCTGCCTTGGAGGCTTCACCGATCATCGCGCCCACCATCATGGGGGTCAGCGTGGCCATCAGCGAGTTGAACGAACCGCCGATCTGGATAAACTGGTTGCCCTTGTTGCCGCCGCCGCCCAAGGTGTTGAGCATGGGGTTGACAACCGTGTTGAGCATACAAACGCAGATACCGGCGATGAACGCTCCGGTCAGATATACATAAAATCCGGCGTCGCCCGTCATACCCGAAAGGTACTGAACGAACACACCCACCAAACCGACGGCGATGGCGCCAAGTGCCGTCTTCTTGTAACCGATCTTGGTGAGCAGCTTGCCCGCCGGAATACCCATCACCAGATAGGCCAAAAAGTTCATCATGTTGCCCAACATGCCGAGGTTAGAGAAGTCGGGATTGCTTTTCCAGATCACGCCGATCGGCGCGGCAAGATTGGTCACGAACGCGACCATACCGAACAGGAAGATCATTGTGACGATCCCCACGATGTTGCCCTGTTTTTGTTGTGTTGTCATAGTGTTAGTAGAGTTTTAGTATTAGTTAAAGGATAATTCAAGTACCTCAAAAGCCGTGTTACCGACTTTTTGACGAAGCCAAAGATAGTGAAAAAAATTGAAAATTGAAAATTGAAAATTGAAAATGGGCTACGCAGTACATTTTTTGGCAGAGAAGCCGTCGTCATTGCGAGGAGCCACAGGCGACGAAGCAATCAAGTATCTCGTGTAGCCACAATTGCCGTTGGCACTCCGATCTGGATTGCTTCGGGTTTTACAACCCTCGCAATGACGTGACTTTAAACCTTCAACTAAAATTCTGCGTAGCTAAAATCGCTGCCGCCGTTGCGGCCACTTTCAATTTTCAATTTTCCACTTTCAATTAAAAAGGAAGGTCGTCGGGATCGTCGACGGGGATGGGGTCGGGGTCGGAAGTCGCAGCCGGCTGCGGGGCTGCGCCTGCGCCTGCCGCGGGGTAAGCGTTCGTTGCCGCGCCGCCTGCCGAAGCGCCCGAAGCGCCCGAAGCACCGGCGCCATAACCCGAACCCCCCGAGCCGCCGGAAGAGCCGCCCGAAGAAGAGCCCCCCTCGCCACGCCGCCCAAGCAGCTTAAGGTCGTTGGCAACGATCTCGACGCCGTAGCGTTTGATCCCCTCTTTGTCTGTCCACTCGTTGGATCGCAGGGGCCCCTCGATGTAGATCTGCGACCCTTTGCGCACATATTTGTCGGCCACGTCGGCCAGCCCGCGCCACAGCACCACCGAGTGCCATTCGGTGTGCTCTTTGGTCTCCTGAGTCTGACGGTTGAAAATCCGTTCGGTCGTCGCGAGCCTCACCCGCGCCACCTTGACGCCCGTTTCGAGCGTCCGTATCTCGGGGTCGGCACCCACGTTCCCCACTAAAATCACCTTGTTGATCATATCTTCGTTGTGTTTGGTTATTTTCTCAGTTCGGCAGCTCAGTTTCGCAGCTTGGCGACTACTATCACTGGGTTGCTCTCCTCTTTCAGCGTCGCGGCGAGGACTTTTAGTTCGGGTTGGGTTATGCGGTCGCGATTGTCGACAATGTCGAGAGCCTGCATATATCCCACCAACCGGTTGTCACGAATGTAACAGGGCACGAACCTCACCCCGCCTAAAAACAACCCCACCTCGCCATCCTCCCCGACAGCCGAAAATCCGTTGCCCGATGCGCGGTCAAAAACGAGTTGAACGTCGGCATCGTCTTTATATTTATGTGTCGGTACAAAGAGGTATCTGTCGCTCTCGAAGATGTTCAACACCGCATAGCTGTCGCCCGCCGACTCGACGGGATTGATCCCAAATGCTCCGGAAGGGAGATCATGACTCCCGAGTTCGAGAATATAACTCGGCTCCAATACCCCGTTTTTGTAATAGAACACCGTGTCGCTACGCTCCTCTTTCGCGATCAATGTTTTGCCGCTGTCCGACAAAATGCCCGGAACATTACCTCCCGGGCCAATGTAGCCAATGTCGTTAGGCCCCGATGGGCTAATCACAACAATCCTCTTCCCCGACCCCTTGTCGACGGCATCTATCGTACTCTCGCGTTTCAGGTCGGGAGAGAACATCTCCAACAGAGGAACTCTTGTGCCGATGGTGGAATTTTCTCCATTGTCAGGAGATAATTTCAGCACTACCACCGACCCGTCATGAAAAACCAAATCTCCATTATTCAGCCCCACACCATTGTAACGGGCAAACAAAGCGCCTGCGGAATCGTACGCGAGCAAGAACATTGAACCTCCGTCGGAGGCGTATATATATACATTATCCGTCTCTCTGTCCACGGCCATGTTGCTGATCTCAATCACTTCGTCCGGCCCACGACCGATTCGGCCCCTTGTGCCGACAAAATTGCCCCTCATGTCAAACTGTCGTACAGGGGCACTCCACTCCTTGTCAGTTACATAAAAGCCACTCTTCGATTCGGCGATCTTGCGGATGTCGCCGAGAAGTCCATCGCGGTTCGAGTCGTCGAGGGGAATAAACTCGATGTCGGTAGCGATGTCGGCGAGGTCGAATGCCTTCGGGTTGTCGATCGCCTTTTCGACGTCGAGGGTCGCCACGCTACCATCTGTCGCCACGCCCACACAGCCGATGAGGCTCCCCGCCACACAGCCACAAACAAGCAGGGTAAGGCAGGCGAAAACGGGCGACTTCATATATTATATGGTTTTGTGCGAAGCTGCCGGAAGGCCGGCGCCGATGATCCCCGCAAACAGCGCCGTCATCTTAGCCTCGGCAAGAGCACCCTGCCGCTGCACATCCTCATGGTCGCCCGCCTCGTCGGAGAATGCGGCGTTGGTGATGATCGAGGCGCCGAAGACCGTGAGTCCCATGTGCCGCGCTGCGATCACCTCGGGCGTGGTCGACATGCCCGCCGCGTCGCCCCCGATCGCCCCGAAGTAGCGATACTCGGCCTGCGTCTCGAAGGTCGGGCCCGTGCCGCCCACGTACACCCCGTGCCTCAACGCGATCCCTTCGGCCTCGGCCACCCTCTCGGCGACGGCCCTCAGCTCGGCGTCGTAGCAGTTGTGCATGTCGGGAAATCGCGGGCCAAGCTCGGCGATGTTGGGACCCACGAGCGGATTGGGTATCAGGTTGATGTGGTCGGTGATGACCATGATGTCGCCCACGCGAAAATTCGGATTTATTCCGCCGGCGGCGTTCGACACCATCAGCGTGCGCACCCCCAGAAACTTCATCACCCGCACCGGAAACACCACCTGCCACGGCTCGTAGCCCTCGTAGTAGTGAAACCGCCCCTGCATCGCCACGACCCGCCTGCCGCCCAGCGTCCCGAAGACCATGCGCCCCCTGTGCCCCTCGACCGTCGATACCGGAAAGTCGGGAATGTCGGCGTAATCTATCGACGCCGCGATGTCGATGCTGCCCACAAGCCCTCCCAGACCCGTTCCTAAAATTATGCCCACCTCGGGCTCCTCGAAAGCGCCTCCCGTTACAGCAGCAACATTACCTTGAATAAAAGAGGCTGTTTTTTTGATCCGTTGCAACATCGTATGTCAATTTCTTCAGAAAGTTCTCCTTCGTCTCCTCGATGAAACCCATCGTGATGGGCTGCACGAATATCCGCGCGCGAAGTTCGGGGTCGATCTTGGCGCCGTTGCCGAACTTGACCGCGTCCTTGGCCGTCGTGACGATCACCGCCTCGGGCCCCGCATCTTCGAGCGACTCCTTCATGTGGGTGAGGTCGCGCGTCACATACGGATGATGGTCGCCCCACAGCAGCTCGTCCCGCAGGTCGTACTTCGCGGCCAGCCCCTTCACAAAGGGTTCGGGATTGCCCAGACCCGCCATCGCCACCACCCGCGATCCCGCCCCCACCTTCCTCTCCCCCGCGATGTCGGGAAAGGCGGGGTAGGGCGCTCCCGTCACCACCCTCGTGAACGAGAGGTTCTGAAATGGCAGCAGCTCCAGATTGTTACGAATGATACGCCTGTCGAGCGGAGTCATGCCGGCCGGACACTTGGTGACCACCACGTAGTGGGCCCTCCGCATCTGCTTGCGCTGGTCGCGCAGACGCCCCAGCGGCAGCAACTTGTCCTTGTCGATGGGGCGCGTGTAGTCCACCATCACGATGTTGAGCTTGGGGGCGAGGCGGCGGTACTGAAAACCGTCGTCCATGATGATGAGGTTCACCTCGGGGTGCTCCCTGAGCATGCGCTCGATGCCGGCCACGCGATTCTTGCACACGGCCACTATGGTGTCGGGGTAGTTGATCTTGATCTGTTTGGGTTCGTCGCCCACGTTGCGGTAAGCCGAGCCGGGCGTCACCTCGCGGTAGCCCCTCGTGCGGCGACCGTAGCCCAGCGATATCAGCCCCACGTTGTAGGTCTCGCGAAAGTGGGCGATCAGCATCTCGCACATGGGGGTCTTGCCGGTGCCGCCAACGGTGATGTTGCCCACGCACACCACCGGCACGTCGACCGTCACGCTCTTGCGGATATCTGTGTCGTACAGCCAGTTCCTCACGGCGATTGCCATGCCGTAAATCCAAGAGAGGGGGGCCAGAAACAGTTTGAGCATTGGGAGTTATTTACCGAACCCCCAAAGATAGCTATTTAAAATTACAAACGACTAAAGATAGCTGTAAATTGATAAATTTTTATCAAACGGGAATGCGCGAAGCGATCTCCTCGCACAGCCGGCCGGCGTCGGACGAGCTCACTACGAAGCGCTGTTCATAGATATCCTCGATCACGACGAGCCCCTGCCACGACGTGGCGTAGATCTTGATGAAGTCCCAGTTCTGCACATCCAACCAATATCCGAAATATCCGAAAAATCCCGGACTGGCGAAGACCGGCACTAAAGGGCGCAGTTCGAGCCGGTCGATGGGCCGCACGCTGCGAATGTGGCGATAGGGAATATGGGTGATCTCGACAAGGCAAACAATCTCCACCGCCTCGTCGCTGATGCGGATGCTGCGCGGAACCGACAGCAGCGCCAACACCACCACCGCCAGCGCGATCGAGGTGAACCACACCGGAAGGTACTCTCCCGGCGAGAACAACCACAGCAGACCCGCCGTGAGCACCACACCCCCCGCCACCGACCATGTCACTATCCGGCAACGCTTGTCGAGCGCATATTTGAATCGTATTCCTGTCATCTCTCAAACAAACTTCGGGCAAAGATCAAATCGTCGGGCTCGGTGACCTTGATGTTGCGCCGCTCGCCCTCGCACAGCATCACCGTGTAGCCCACCGACTCGACCACCGTCGCGTCGTCGGTGAATCCGTCGCCCGCGGCCTTCTCGTAGGCGGCGCGCAGAATGTCGGCGCGAAACACCTGAGGCGTCTGCACCCCCCGCAACACGGCGCGATCCTCGGGATACGAACTGTCGCCGTTGAGTCGCCGCACACTGTCTGTAAGCGCCACCACCGGAATCGCCGAACCATGCCGCCGCGCTGTCTCGAAGGTGCGCAAAATCAGCTCGGTCGACACCAACGGCCGCGCGGCGTCGTGCACCGCAATGTATTCGCAGTCGGCATCGAGGTCGGCCAGCGCACCCTGCACCGACAGAAACCTCGTCGCGCCACCCTCGCAAACCTTGTGGGGCGGCACATCGTGCTCCATGCAGAGCCTCGCCCACTCGTCGAACCGGTCGGCCGGCAGCGCCACAACGATGTCCGCACCCGCCGCGACCCTCCGAAAACCCTCGATCACCCGCGCCAGCATCGGCACTCCTCCCAGCGGGGCGAACTGCTTGAGGGTGGGGGGCGTAGTGCTGTTTTTTAGGCTGCCGGAACCCATTCTGGTGCCTGCTCCTCCGGCGGGGATTATCACTCCGATCTTCTTCATTCGACTTATTGAGTTCCCAAAAGTACACAAAAAATTTGGAAGTTCGCGAAAAACGCCTTACCTTTGTCGCCACATCGCGGGGTGGAGCAGTTGGCAGCTCGTTGGGCTCATAACCCAAAGGTCGGAGGTTCGAGTCCTCCTCCCGCTACCAAAGAGATAGGGTGACCACACGGTCACCCTATCTCTTTGGTAGCGGGAGGAGGCGAGAACCGGAGGTTCGAACCGACGCAGCGAGCGAGGAAGACGGGCGTTTTTGCCCGTCAACCAGCTCTTTAGAGCGAGAGCAGAGGCTGCTTGCAGACTTTGCCGAGCCGCAAGGAGGAAAACGATTATTGCGCAGCAATAATCGTTAGTCCTCCTCCCGCCAACCCCTTTTCGCCAACCCACCTGCCATTCACCCTCCCCGTTTTGTCTATAAAAAATTATTTAGTACATTTGCAGGCCCAAAAACCGGTCTCGTAGCTCAGTTGGATAGAGCAACAGCCTTCTAAGCTGTCGGTCAAGCGTTCGAGTCGCTTCGAGATCACAGGGAAACGCCGAGGCCCCGCGAATTTCGCGGGGCCTCATTCGTATCGCCAGACTTGGGCGTTATTGATTCAAATTGCCGGTGGTAGTGAATCCGTCGGCTTCGAGATACATTGCGGCCGTGTTGTCATTGCCGCTTGTGTTGCTGACGGTGAAATAGAACCTTCCCGCCGCGTTGACGGTCACGTTGAACACCCTGCCGGCTCCGCTACCGGTTGTCGTAGGTGTAGCCAATCCGCTCGTCCTGCCGCTTTCGAGATCGAGGCCCGGGCCAACGAGCCTTACGGTGACGGGATATATAGCATCCTGAGGCATGGTGAAGTAGAACCGCATATTGTCGTTGTCGGCACTTCTCGGCTTTAGATCTCCGCTATTGTTCGTATTTCGGAACCTCGGGTCGCCAAAATTAAACGACCCATTATCAAAATCAGCAACAGCCGCCAAAAAAAGCTCCGACTCCAGCCGAACCCCCTCATCCGTATCCCGAGAGTTAGCCACAAGCTCAACCGTATGTTCGCCCCCCACACCAAGCCACGGCGCGTTGTAGACATACCAATACTCGCCATCGGCATACTCCAGCGTAAGCCCCTGCGCGGGGTCGGGCGTAAACTTGCGGGTGTAGATGCGCACGGGAATCGGGAACAACCCCTGCGAAATATCGTCGGGAAACTTGAAATGCACCGCCGCCTCCTCGCCCGTGACGTTGGCCACAACCCCGTCTGCAGGCGTGGTGCGAACGTCGATGAAGTTCATCGGCTGCCGCAACCGCAGCGAAATCGTGCGCGACAGCCCCCCCTTCGAGATGGTGATCGAGCCCTCGAAAAAGTCGTTGTTCGGCAGCGTGCCGGCGGTCGTTCCGCGAATCACTCCGTTCGCGACAGTGACTGAACCCTCGACCACAACCTCGCGACCGGCACTCTGAGAGACAACGAAACTCATGCCCGAGTTGTCGACAACCCCATCCTCATCCTTAAAGAAATACCCAATCTCAAAACTCTGCCCCGCACGCACAAAAGTCGCATGAGTCCGATCGACATGCAGCACATTCGTACCGTTCGAGATATCGGTGTACTCGCTCGCCACGACCGACGCCGTGACGTTGTTCGATGCAAGGTTGCTCACCGCGTCCGCAAGGTTCGAGTAGCCCTCGTCGGCCACCGACTCGATAGTCAGTCGGTAGCTCCAGTTGCGCCCGATGTCCAACAGCTCGTTGGCCTCGGCGTCCACAATCTCCACCTTATAATAGCTCCACTCTGCGCCGCCGTCCAAGTGCGCCCGAATGATGACGTACGCGTTGTCCTCGGCGGTGGAGTTCTTGCGCTCATACATCTCGACGCTGCCGCCGCTGGCACTCACGAAATCCGTAGCCTCGACAATGCCAATCGGGTCGCCGTCCGTAGCCTCGGTCACAAAGTCGTCATCGTTCGCCGTTCCGTCGGCGGGATCGTTACCTACCCCGAAACCGCCGCCCAGCGATGTGTCGTACGGAGCCACCGTGCCGCGGTCGTAACGATTGCCCACGGCAAACTGCACATCGGTCAGATAGTGCTCGTCGCCTGAATCCGTCGCATTCGTAACGGTCACCTGTGCAACGTTGCGCAACAGATGTATCGTGCCGGAAATGCTGACCGTCGAGTCTGGCTCGGCGTCGAGAGTACCGGCCTCCAACACAACCCTCTGCCAATATGCCACGGGCGCAGGAGTACCGCTGCCGTCGGTGCCGACGCTCATCGAGAGCATCACCTCGCTCTCCGACCGGCCGATCTGCCCGCTGTCCGAAAATCCGTCGAAGTCGGGATTGGCCACAAAGTGCAACGTGCGCGCCGCCTCCGAGACGGGAACATCCTCAAAAGTGTAACGTCCGTTACTAACGCTGCCCCGATGTCGCGACAGATAGTTGCCCGCCTCGCTGAAGACCAGCACCCACATCTCGACGTCGGGCAGGGCGGTGTAGGCGCGAGTCGCACGCGCGTCGGGAATATCGAACGTTGCGGCCAACGTAACGCCGTCGAGGGTCGCGAACTCTGGGCCATTGTCGTGCCCGTCGCTCACACACCCCGCCGCCAGCACCACAAACGCCAGCAGCGTGAGAGTCGACAATAATATCTTTTTCATATCGTGTTTGCTTTTAGTCGTTGTCGTAGGTTGGCGGAGTGTCGGCATAATCACCGAAGTCATCCTGCGGATAAGTCTTCCAAGTATCCCTCACACAGCGGACGTTGCGATTCGTGTTGGTCTGGTTGACGGCCTCGTTATAGTCATCGTAGCTGTTCGGGGTGATGGCGTAGTTTGTCAGGGCCGTCCACCATGTGGTTGCGCCCGACGATTGTGAGAGCAGGTCTTTAATTGCGCTGTCGTCGTCGTTCTGCATCACACTGATCAGGGCCAACTCGGCGTAGGTGGGCACGCGCCATGTACCTGCCGGATATTGCGCCTCGCGGTATTGGCGGCAACGTTGACGGGCAACACTCCACGACGATGTATCGGTCATTCCCCTGCGCGAAGCCATCACGAAGCGCGGCGAGACTACGTTCTGCTTGTTGGGGTCGGTCTCGATCCACACCGCGGTGGGCCAGGTGGTTCCAAAAGGATTTACCGCCGACACGATGGTGGGGTCTCCCACAAGTATGTCATGATTTGCTCCGGCGATTCGTATAGTCTGAGCCTCAAGCGAGGTGGTGGTAATCTCGTAGAAAAACCAGTTTTTCACCCCCGAACTGATATCGGGGTTGTTGGAGCTAAGGCCGTTGTTATTGGAGGTGTTACCCGTGGGGGTGGTGTAGGCCCCCGCCCGCGGATAGCCGGCATGTGCGTAATCCGGATTATTACCCGATGGACGTCCGCTGCTATCTCCGGACCCTCCATTAGAGTAAGAGACCGTAACATATTTCTCGGGAACAATAGTAAGCGAGACATCGACCGAGAGCCCCTCGCCGTTGTCGAGCGTCGCCCTGATCTCCAGCGGCACATAGTTGACCGGCTCCCAACCGCCAATCGTCAGGTATGTCTTGCTGCCGCTCTCCGAGAGGTCGATCGACAGATTCGCGTTGCCCGGAGGGTCACCATTCGTCAGATAGTTAACAGTCGTCTCGGTGCCCGACATGCCGCGATACTCGTTGCACCACGCGGCGGTGATGAACCGAAACTCCTCCTCATCCCCAAGCCCAACCGAAGAGCGATACTCCCAAACATGGCTCGCCGCCGACGTCGTGACAACCGGATCGTAGACAAAAAGATAGTCAAACGACTGAATAGAGACCGCAATCTCCTTCGAGCTCCAGTCGATAACATCGAAGTTGGCCTCAAGGTCGACCGCATCCTCGGGGTCGAGCCCGCCTAACTTGGTCACGTCGACGTCGAACTGATAGATGTGGTTGCGCCGAATGCGATCCCTGTTCTCAGCGGCCAAAGTCTCGTCCGCAAGTCTGATGTACGAAAACGGTATGCGGTAGTAGTAGAGCCTGCTCGTCTGGCTATCCTGATCTGTCCACTCGACCTCAAGTGTGATATAAGTCTCCTTCTCGATCACCCCCCGCCAATCGTTGGAGTATGTATAGATGGCATTCTCGACATCCATGTGATAAGTCTTTGGGTCTACGGTGGTGTTCTCCTGCAGCGACCTCCATCCTTCGGACTTGTAGTCGTTCAGTGCGAAGTTCCCGCCCGGCGTCGCGGAATCGAGCACCGTGTCATCCAGATAGTTGGTGATGCGCGCCCTCACAGTCCCGGGGGTGTAACCTGCGATGCTGGCCTTGGTGACGTTCACCACAATCTTAGCCGCGGCACGCTTCAGCGCAATGGCTCCGTCGACAGGCTCACCCTCGTCGCCCGTACTCATCTCGTCCGACTGCCCGGTCATCAGAAAATCGCTCGGCGCGGCGGCAACGTTAAAACTCATGGCGGCGCTGTTCTCCACCACCAGCGCCTTCAGCTGCGCAAGCGTCTTGCCTTCGAGCCCCTCCCGACTCGCCGCCGGAGCATTTGCAACTACGTAGGCAAAAAACTCCTCGCCCTCTAAGTCGGCAAACACATCGTCCGGAATGCTCACCGTGAGAGTCCTCCCCTCACCGACCTTCCCGTCGGCAAAGTCGAGCTGCGCGTCGGTGGGGTGAAACAGCGGAACCCCGCCATCGACAGAGTAGAAGAAAACATCCAACCGATTGACCGCATCCTCATTGGCCACGTTATCTTCGGGCGCGCGCGTCACACCGCGAGTTGCCGCACCGGTCGCCGGCTCCGAGCTGGAGAGTGTAAATCGTATCGTCTTTCCCTCCGCGGGAACGTTCTCGGCCCCGCCGTTGTCCGCCACGCACGAGGCCAACGAGGCAAACACGGCGAACGCCAACATATAGTGAATCCGTCTCATTATAAACTTGGTATTTGTCTGATTACATATCTGTTGCCGGCGCCTGTCGTGCCGTCGCTGTTGAGGTCGACCTCGATATCCCTCACCCCGTCGTCGACGGTGATGAAGAACTCTGTGTAGACGCTCTCCTCGACCCCCGCCCGCGGACGGATCACAATGCTGTACGCCTCGCCCTCGCGGGTAAAGCCGCTCGTGTCGCCCGACAACTCGAAGTCGACTGTGTTGGAGATGTGCGCCGTCCACTCGGCCGTGGGGTTCGCCAGGATAAACTCGTAGGTCACGGAGCCGTTGTTGTTCACAACTACCGTCGCGCCCTCGAACACCGTGCCGGCCGCCCATTTCGAGTTGGTGGTTATCACATCGTTGTCGATTGTGACCGTGCCCGAAGTAACACTCTCCCACTCGTCGACCGTGTAGGTGATCTCCGCGCTGTTCTTGTCGCTCAGCGACACCTTCACGTTGTAGTGCTTACCGCGCTCGATGCTGAAATTCACGGGGTTGCTCGCAACGCCCCCCCTGCCGTCACCCAGCAGCGTCATGTTGTATGTCTTCCCGCCCTCGGCCGTAAGGCTCAGCTGCGTGGCGTCGTTCTCGTTGGTGGGGCTGGCCATCAGATACTCGGGCATTATATGACCGGAGACAATCTCGACATAATCCTCGCCGTCGGGGTCAAGCGCAATGCCGCCGCTCGGAATATCGAAACCGATACCCGTTACCAATGAAACATCATGCGCATGTGCTTGAAGGTGATGCTCCGAGGGCACCTTGTCCAACTTGCCACCCGTAATCGTAACGTCGCCACCGGCAGCCTTGCGAGCCAAGACCGTAAGCTTCGCCGCGATGCGAGTCACCTCCACATTGAGCGACGAACCCCAATTAACGCCATCGACGCTCACCTGCCCGACAACCGCATCGCCCGAACCGTTCACCGCCCTCACCCTAACACCCGACACCTTGCCGAAGCAGATCATGTCGGCCTCGCTCAACGCCGTCGATATATGAATATCCCCAAGCTGCGACTCCGACACCACCCCGTCGAGAACTGTGGCAAGCCCCGAGGTCTCGTTCACCACCGCGTAAAAAGTGTAGACCCCCGGCAGCACATTGACACTGAAGTTACCCACCTTGTCCGCGCCGAGCCCGCCATCCGTGAAGTCGAGCCCGCCCGAGTCGTCATCCTTGTAGTCGTTGAACACAACGTTGCCCAGCGCGTCGGCGGCAAGTATCCTCACGCTGCCGATCGTCAGATCTTCGATCTCGCTACCGATCGCGGCACGAGTCTGAATATCCACCGGCGAGTTGTCGAGGTCGGGCGAGTGGCCGATCGCGCAACCCGTCAGCGACAACGACAATGCAACCGCGAACAAAAATGCCGCCGATCCAATAAAATTTTCTATAAGTCTGCTCATGATACAATGGGATCTACATAGACGACCTCCCAGCCGTTTATGAATATGTTTAAACTCACGTCGGTGGTGTCGAACACGAACTCGAATATATAGAGGTTAGCCCTGTCCAGGTCGCGTTGCGTGTTGTAACCCGGGCTGTCGAGAATCGACTCGATAATCGGAATGGAGATCCTGTCGCTCTCATACCCAAATGACGAGAGACCGGGAATGGTCAGAGTCAACTCCGAGTCGTCATCGTCGATAAAAGGGCGAAGAACGGTCAGGTCATACTGCAAACCCTCCGCCCCATTCTCCCATCCGCCGTTCTGATAACGCAGCTGCAACGCTTCGTCGCACAACCGATTGTCGTGACGATAGTGTCCGTTGGCCATGTCGGCGGCCACGTCGTATTGGTCGATCGTCGCGCGGGTGGCGCTCGGCGCAAGTCCGTTGACCACAATCCGCAACGTGTTGGTGTTCTGCATCATCGGCACGTCTATCACCTCGACCTCCGAGGTGCTCGTCACCGTCACGATGTCATACAGGCTGGCGTGGTACAGTCGCGACATGCGATCCGACACAAGGCTGCGACCGTCGCTCTCTGCCCCGCCGATATTTTTGATCCACAGGCGCGCCTCTTCGAGATTTGTGCCGCCGCGTGTGATGCCCGAGTTGTAGACGGGCCGACCCGAAGCCGTGGCCACGGTGCCCATGTCGTAAGATCTCGACAAGGCGCTCTTCTCCTCGCTGCCCCATGTCACGATGCTCCACTCGCCGTCGGGCAGCGGAAGGTACACGAGGCTGTTCTCTCCGGGGGTGTCGAACACATACTCCTCGAAGAACACGCCGCGGCTGTCGAACACGTGCACGGTCAGCTCGTTGATGTCGGGGCCGAACACATTCTCGTCCAACGGGTTGAGTGTGTAGTTGTAGCGCAGATAGAGGCCGGAGTAGCAGACCGGCAGGTGCTCCTTGACGCAACCGGAAAGTAGCAACGCCAGCGCCGATAACAGGCAGAATATCTTTTTCTTCATCCGTTTATTTATACTGTTTGGGGTGCTCTTCGAATGCAACGAAACTCCCCTCGCGCGAGGCACGACACGGGAGTGGTAAAATGCTGAAAAAAACAGAGACCGCACAGAATTTTCCAACAACTTCTAAAAACAGAGACCGCGGGTAAGAGGGAGGCATAAAGGGAGGGGGTTGCCTCCCCCCATCCCCGCGGAACTCTGTGTAGATTACTCAGTTGATGTAAATCACCTAAGTAAGTGTCAATAACTAAGTTGATGCCAATTACTTAAGTCAGAAAATTACTTAGGCTCTACCTCAACGGTCACAACATCCCAAGCCTGAACAGTAACGTAGACGTTTACAGAGATTTTATCGTCATAGGGGTCGTCAGGCCTCGGAATGGTTTTGCCGAGTTCAACGCTCTGAATTTTGTAGACGTGACCGCGCTCAAGGTTAGCTATCGTGGTGTCGGTATCGGAGTTGATGAATTCGTCGATAATCCAATAGTAGTTGTCGCCGGCGTCTGTGGTGGTGCCGTCTTCGTACTCAAGGTCGCTGACGCGCAGAACGAGGTGCGGAACCGAGCCCGGGAAGACGTGGAATGCGAAACCGGTCGGGTATGCTGTGCCTTCGACAACCGTTGTTGCAGTCGGCTCGTTGTAGAGCAGGTTGGCCAACGTAGCAGGAACAGCAGCCAGATATTTCGGCAACCAGAGGTTATCGGTCTCCGTTACATCGCCCTGACCCAACGAAGTGCCCGTAGTGCCACCCAGAGTATAGGTTTCGTAGAAGTGGTTGACGTAGATACCACTGAAGTCGAAGCTCTCAAGCCTGTATGTGGTGTTGTTTGCAGACTGGTCGGCGAGCTTTATGGCTCCGTTTCCGATCTCGATGCGAGCAACAGCGGGTGCGAGGGTTATGTTTGCGTTACGGATATTATCCGTGGGAGGAGTCAGCGCATTGCCTGCTCCCAAGCTGAGGTCAATCAACGCGATGCCCTGTACAGCTGCGTTGGCTGCACCACCGGCCATGGTCGACTGGTCTTCGATATCGAGCTCATAATCTGCGAACGCTTCGAGATCGGCAAAGGCCGGAGCCTCGCCGTCATAGTTGGCCAGCATTACCACCGATGCGCTGGTGGTGGGGACATTCTGTATAAGAATCTTATCTGCGGCCTCGTCCGGATCGCCGCCTTCAGGATTATCAATACCCGCTTCGTCGATCTCGGCTTCGGAGAGGGTGTGACTGTCGGTGAATACTCCTGTCACGTCGAAAAAGTAGAGCGTACCGTTTTCGATTGCGGTGACGGCTCCGGCGGAAATGGCGCCTCCGAGGGTTGAGCGGGTCATCATTGATTTTTGGATTGTGAGGGCCACGGTGGTGGTGTCGCTGTCGGGGTTGCCGACGTTGGGGGTCTGGCAGGCGAAGAGTGTCGCGCTGGCGAGGACCGTAAACAAAGCTTTTTTCATAAGTTTAAATTTGTTGTTTTTTTGGATTACTTAAAATTTGGTTAGCGTGAAAAACGTCGCAAAGATTAAACGAATAATTTTCACTTGCAAACAATATGATTGAAATAGCCATCAAAAGATAAGTAAAAAAGGAATAGTGATAACAAAAGTAATCGAATTCGAGCCGCGTTAACAATCGAAAATCGAGAATTGAGAATTGAAAATGGGCTAACGCAATTCAATTAAGAATTAAAAATTGAGAATTAAGAATTGGGCTAACGCAGTCGGAATGGCGGTTATTTTTAGCTACGCAGAAACAAAAAGCGTGACCTATGTCACGCTTTTTGTTTTTGCGGATGTTACCTATGTAACGGTTTTTTTTGGGTGAGTGTTACCGATGTAACACTTTTTTTTGTCGAGTGTTACGAATGCGACACTTTTTTTGTGGTTGTTTTCTCTTATTAATATAGGTATGGTCTCTTTTTTGTCGTTTTTTAGGGTCTTTTGTGTTGGTGTGCTATTACGTTTTTGGTGTCTGTTTTGTTTCAGTTTTTTTGAATTTTTTTCAATGTTTTTTGCGGAAAATTTGTTGCGCCGTCGCGCCTTACTTTTTTTGATGAGCAAAAAAAGTAAGCAAAAAAACTCACCCCACGTTCCAAAAAGCTACTGCGACTCGCCTAAAATGATACATTTGCCTTCGGCTTCCTCCTTCGCACCTCGGCCATTCGAGCAACGCTCGATGGCCCTCGGTTTGGCGTCGGTTGAGCGCGGCTACAAATGAATTCATTTTAGTCTTCGTCTCCGTTTTACGCTTTTTGAAAAGTGGGGGGCGTAGCTTTTTTCGAATATATTCGAAAAAAGCGAGCTGAAAGCGCGTCGCGCAGCGATGCGGCAACTATGGACCGGCGCTCGCTACGCGACGCCTTAGCTACGCGACGTTTAGGCTACGCGGTATTTCTGGATTGCTTCGTCGCCTGCGGCTTCTCGCAATGACGGGGGGGGCTATGTTCGTACTTTGGCTGTGCGGTATTTGGGCGTGGGAATGTTTATAGAAAAAAGAGAGCCGCGCGGTTAGGCGGGGCTCTCGGGGGTTTCCGGGGTCGTCACTCTCCCAACTGACGATAGTTTTTTTATCCGGAAACTTATTTAATTGAAAATTGAAAGTTGAAAATTGAAAATGGGCTAACGCGGGGTTTAATCATGAATTATGAATCATGAATCATGGTGTGCTTTGCACGTATATAGTTTTGTGTAGCTCATTTTCAATTTTCAATTGCTATTCGGTAGATCCCTCGTCGGAGCTTTGCTCCTCTGTCGGGATGACAGCGAATTTCATTCGCTTCCAAACCCATGCACTTTCAGTGCATGGTGGTTTAGTTACTATAAGGTAGATCCCTCGTCGCTTCGCTCTGTCGGGATGACATTTTTTTTGTTCGCTTCGCGTGTACCCCTCAGGGGGAGGGAAACACGCTCTGTCGGGATGACATTTTTTTAGGATTGCTTCGGAGTTGAAAAACTCCGAAGCAATCCAGAGGGGGTTAATTTGGGAAGCAGCGGACGGGCAGGAAATACCAGGGAAATGCGTGATTACCATATTTAGTGGTCGACTTGGTGGGCTCCAAGTACAGTGCAGCGGACGCATCCACCAACGGAGGGGTGTTCGCAACTAATTGTGTCGTCGTTTGGTACGTGATGCGTTCAGTGTCACCATAATCTCTCGTTTCACCATTATCGTCACTCCACATAGCGTCGGGCAGGCTGAAATCGGGCCATTCGGAGCTCTGCGGGAAGGTGGCGTAGCGAGAAAATTCTGTCTCCAGATTTCGGGGCGTCCATTTGTAATCTCCGTTCGCCGTACTAAATACTTTGGATGCAGCAGTTCCCGGCCCTCCCAGCAAATCGAGCCACTCCCGGCGAGTGGGTGTATGCCATGCGCCGTTGCCCACATAGTTACACGGATCGCCGTGTCCGGCAGGGAGATTCTGGATAGTTAGTTTACCCTCATTTGTGGTACCTGTGACGCCATTGGTTTTCGCCATCCAATTCGTCTTTACCGTATTCCAAGGCACGGCCGTGCTGCCCGTGTACTGGGAGTTTTTCCAGACTATGTCGCTGCCGTCGGTGCTCCAAAGGTCACCTATGCCGTCAATCGGATTCTGCGATAAGAGTCTGCCAAACAGCGAGCCCCACAAGAAATTGACCGTGTAGACCGGTTCGTCCTCCAAGGGGCCGTACTTGGCGTCGGTGGTGGCGTTGGTGAACTGAGTGTAGCCGGCGTAGGTGCTCGATCCCTGGATGGTGAGCTTGATGTCGGCGAGGAGCAGCGCGGGGTTGGCGGCCGCGGTGCGCGCAGCGGTGAGGCGACGGTAGTCGCTGTCCTTGATGCCGATGACCCCGGGAGAAGCCAGCATGAATTGCGGGTAGGGCGGCGGTACCTGCTTTTGGCTTATCGTGACGGTGCGGGTGGCCCCCTTGCCCGAGGTTAGGGTGAGGGTGGCGGTGCGCGGGGTGTCGGGGTTGGCCGAGTCGTACGGGTAGGAGGCGTTGGGGTAGACCTTGATAGTGGCGTTGCCCGTGCCGGTGGCGAGGTCGAAGGCGATCCAGGGGGCGGTGGTCGAGACAGTCCAGGTGTCTTCGGTGGAGATCGTCACACTCTTGGCCTCGGCCAGCGTGTTGGCCGTGCCCTCGAATTCGAGCGAACGCGGGGTTACCACGAAGTTTTCGAAGCAGCGGACGGGCATGGCGGTGTCACGAAACGTGCTTGTTATCATCCCCAGAGAGGTATCAGTACTTAAAAAGTAGGTAGCGTCATAGATATGGGGCGTTTCAGGAAGATTACCGTAGTTCGTGGAGCTCCAGTAAGCAATAGCACTGTTCTGATTTTTCATAAGACCCGCGCCGACGCCTCCTTGACGAGATCCCGCAGCAACCAAACTGGTGGTGCTTCCTTCGGAGCTCCGCAGGTAGGTGGCGTGGGCAGGGATATCTTCAATGGGATTCGCATTTGTCCAACGGTAGTCACTACCGGGGTATAAATGGATATTCATTCCGGGAAACCCTGCAGATGTGATCCAATCCCGTCGGGTGGGCGTTCGCCAGCTGCCGTCGCCCACATAGGCACACGGGTCGCCGTGGCCTTTAGTCGGAGCCGAGGTGACGCTGTTGCCTTCATTGAAGCCACCCGCCGTGGTACTGGTTATGGCAGACCATGTCTGTGCCGTGGCCCAGCTGTAGCCCGCGGTTCCGTAGGTCGTGAATTCGGGGTTGACCCAGACAACGTCGCTGCCGTCGGAGCTCCATGTGTCGTTCTCGCCGCCGATTATCGCAATCGTCGAGCCCCACATGTAGTAGACGGTGTAGACGGGTTCCTGTTCGAGCGGGCCGTACTTGGTGTTGGTTGTGGCGTTGGTGAACTGAGTCATGCCCGCGTAGGTGCTCGATCCGCGCAGGGTGAGGTCGATGTCGGCGAGGAGCAGCGCGGGATCGTTGGCCACGGAGCGGGCCTTGACCAAGCGGTTGTAGTCGCTTGCCCGGATGCCGATCACTCCCGGAGGCGCGGGGATGAAGCGCTTGTCGGCAAGCAGGGTCTCCTTGACGGGGCGGATGGAGAGGGCGTTGCCTAACTGGTTGGAGTTCGTGGGGTTGACGCTGTAGCTGGCGGTGCCGCCGTCGAAGGAGAGGCTGTAATTTTCGACGCCTCCGCTATGTCTCTCAACCGCCGCGTAGAAACCGCCATAGTTGCTGATGGTGACGGGGGTGCCGTTGGCCAGATAGGGTTGATCAATCAAACTGCCGGCGTTGTAGTTGCGGCGGCCGGTGGCGGGGAGGGCGATCGTGGCCCCAGGGGTCGCGGGGTCGAGGTGGAAGTGGCGTATGCCGTCGGTGAAGCCGGTGCTGTTGGCCAGCGTGAAGTTTGAATAGGCTTTCATGCTCGGCACGCTGAAGCCCCTCGGGCTGGGGTCGTAGACAGTCTTGACAACCGGCGCGAGGCTGGTGATACCTGCGGTGTTCTGGTTGGCGCTCCAGAGGTTGACAGCACTCGCTTTGCCTCCCGTCATCCATTGGGCCGAGCTGTTATTGCCGACGTGCTTGTAGGGGTTCTGGATTGAGTAACCGTAGGTGTTGGGGAGTTGCGGGCTCGGGCTTCCGAACACGAACTTGTAGGCGGGGTCGGTGTAATAGAGCGGCCTTTCGTATGTGGCCTTGCCCTCGTAGGCGGCGGGGAACGGGTCTTTGCGGCCGTACTGGTAGAAGGTGTTGGTGCCAACGAACGTTTGAGTCAACGTGGTCTGGTCGATATCCAGTGTGTGTGTGGCGGGGTAGGTGGTGCCCGTCTGGCGCAGTCGGATGGTCAGATCGCGCGGCTCGTCGTGGTTGGCACCGCCGCCGTAGGCGATGGTGCGCGGGGTGGCGTAGCCGATGTTGTACTCCATCATGTCGGTTATCACACCCGTGGCGTTGGTCACGGGCAGTGTCGTGGGTTTGGCGGCGTCGACGAGCGGCGTGACCCAGATCTGCCAGCTCCAGAGGATCGTGTTGTTTGTGTCGAAGAGCGCAACCACGGCGTTGCCCTGGCTGATGCCGGCGCGCGGGACGTCGAACTGTATCATGCCGTCGGCGAACTTCACGTTGGTGACCAAGCCCGGGGTGTCCATCCACAGCAGTTTGGCCGAGGCGCCGCCCGCGATCGTGTGGGAGGTGATGGCGTAGTTGTCGTGCTTGAAGAAGGTCTCCATCACGTTGGGCAGTTGCGCCGTGGTGAGGGCGGGGCCTTTGTAGGTGTAGGAGCCCGGGTTGGGTTGGCCCTCCTTGAAGGCGTTGCCGTAGATGGGCGGCAGGCTGTAGGTGCCCGGCGCGTTGACGATGTAGGTGTTGGCCGTCTCGACCGTGGTCGTGCCGTCGTCGCTGGCGAGGTTCCACGGGGTGACGCCCGAGGCGGTGTTGATGTCGGGTGCCTCGTTGAGCGCCTTGTCCTCGGCGTTGTCGGTGAAGGGGGAGAAGGCCGCTGCGCCCATCGGGTAGGTCTTGAGCGCGCCGCCAGTGTCGCCGGTGGGGAAGGTGAGCCAGTCGGGTTTCTGGTCGCTCCACGTGTTGCCGGCGTCGGACGAGAACTCGACGACCCACGAGATGTCGGAGGCGGGAATCGTGCCGCCCGCGTCAACCGTGCCCGCTATGCGGCTCGTGACGTCGACAGAGGTCGGGCCGCCCGAGCCTCCGAAGTCGTAGGCGCCGGCGCTCTGGGAGACGGTGAACAGGGGGACAACCTGCACCACCTTGACCTTGTGGCGCACGCGGCCGGCCCGGATGTGGATCAGGGCTTCGCGGTCGGTGCCGGTGTGGGCCTTGGCGACGAAGTTCATGCCCGACGTCTGCGGGTCGCCGGACTCCTTGGTGGCGGTGAGCCAGCCGGTGCCGCCGGCCACGTACTCGATGCCCGCCGTGTGAACAGAGGTGTCGAACTCCCAGCCAGCGGGGTAGTCGGTGCCAACGCCCGTGGCCGAGGTGCCGCCGCCCGCGGGGAACCACTCCTCGACCCTCTCAAGGCCCAGCCAGTATTGACCGTCGAAATTTATGTTGTTGATGCCGTCGGGGTCGACCGTGAGGATGGTGGTCTTGAGGTTGGAGAGCACGCTGGAGGATTGGGCCGCCTCGGTGTAGTTGTTGTAGCCGGCGCCCTCGACGTGGGAGATGTTGATCTTGTAGAGACGGTTGCGCAGTGCGGGCATGTACTTCACCTCCCATGCCTCGGGGGCGACGTAGCCCGGGTCGCCGGGTTTGCGGCCCGACGTGTCGGTCTGGTCGGTGAGGTCGATGCGCCAGAAGTAGGTTACAGGGTTGCCGGTGATCTTGCCCTCGATTATTATGTAGGTGCCGCCGCCCGTCTCGGTGCCCGTTCGCGAACTGTCGCCGCCGATGGTGGCGGCGCTCTCCATGACGTAGATCTCGCCCGTGAGGTTGTTGGTCGCGGGGGTGTAGACGAAGGGAGAGAGGTCGGTCTGGCCGGTGGGGATTTTGGGAGTGGAGGAGGAGGCCGTGTTGCCGTTGGCGTCCCAGGGCGGGGCGATGTAGCCGTTCGACCGGCTCTGGACGTGGATTTTTTCGATGGTGATGTTGGCCGTGGAGGCGGTGGTGATGTCGATGCGCGCCAACATGCGGACGAGCTCGATGCCCGAGATGCGGATGTCGGGTTTGACGCCCCCTGTGAAGGTGGCCTCGCCGTACATGGGAATCGGGGTGTAGTGGGTGCCGGCGGTGGGGTTGGCCACGTCGGTGGGGTTGGCGTTCCACTTTGCGCTGATGGCGAGGGTGAGCGCGTCGAGCACGTCCGGTTTTTTGCTGCCGACGGGGTTTGCGCCGAGGCTGGCGAGAGCCGCGTCGACGCGGTCGGAGGCGTTGGCGATCACGACCACGCGACTTGCGTTGGGGTCGATGGTGAGTTTGGCCAGGAAGGTCATGGCGTATCGGTCGGTGCCCGAGTCGCTCTGCACGATGTCGGAGCCGGAGACCCTCTCGGTGAGGAGGTCGGGGGCGCCCGGAGTGGGGTTGGTGCGGAATACCAACACGTCGATCTCCTCTACCGTGGCCTCTCCTCCGTCGTCGGATATGGAGCGGGTGGCGGTGGGGGTTGTGGCGCGGGGTACGGTGACGGTGATCTGCACCTGCCCGAGATCGGGGGTGCCGTCGCCCGGATCGCCGCCATCGGGGCCGTCGGGAATCAGGGTGCTGTCGTTGATGCAGCCGGCTAACGCGAGCGACATCACGAGTGTCAACACGGGCTTCAACACGGGCATCGTGCGTTTCAGTAAATTGCGTACCATGTTATTCTTCATTTCTTTAAGTATTCTCTTTCTTTTTTCGGGTTCGGTATAGCACACAAAAAAACGTGCAAACCGGCTTGGTTATTGGTTTGCACGTTGGAAAAATGTTTGGATTGTTACTCCCGAGATTATGCTCTACCCTACGGCGGGGCGGTGATATAGCCGCGAGGGGTCGTTGTCGGGCCATTGGAAACTTTCGAAACTGATGTCCTCGTCTATCGCCTGCCAATGAAGGCCGCAATAGGATTGTTCCCACTTGCCGCGCTGCTCGTCCGTAGCTCCTTTCAGCCTCGGATAGAACTGTAACAGTTGACTGAAAACTTCGTTTTTAGCGGTTTCGATGAATAGCCGTTCGTCGGTGAACCATAATTTGATTATTTTCATGGCGTTGTTTATTTTGAGCTCTGCGCGTTGAACCAACTCTTCCAGAGCGTAAGTACGATGTCGCGGTTCTCCTCGATGATCGTTTCCGCCAGTTTCAGTTCTTGGGGTTTGAAACCTTTGTTGTCGACAAGTTCGACCGTGGGTTCGACCCTGAATTTGGCGAGACATTTGCCTTTTTTCACATGAATGTGAATCGGCTCGTGTTCATTAGACCAAAAATAGAACTGCATTCCAAAAAATCTGAATACTGTCGGCATGACGTTTTCTCTTAAAGTTATCTTAGGCAAAGATAACGATTTTTTTTGTGCAAACCAATATGTCGAAGAACGTGGGTTTAATTGAAAATTGAGAATTGAAAATTGAAAATGGGGTTAACGCGGAGTTTAATCATGAATCATGAATCATGAATCGGGGTGTGCTTTGCACGTATATAGTTTTGTGTAGCTCATTTTCAATTTTCAGTTACTATTTGGTAGATCCCTCGTCGCGCTTTGCGCTCTGTCGGGATGACATTGCGGCGGGGAAAAATTTCGTAAAACTTATTTAGGCACGCAGCGGACGGGTGCCCAAGGGATGCCGTTTGCGTCCGCCTCAACCACATTAAGATCGTTGCGAAATGACACTCCGTAATTTGCACCCGACGATCCCATATAATACCCGACTTGCGTATGTCTCATCTGGCCGTCACGATAACCCGTCACGGGTAGATAGAGGTCTTGGTCTCTGGATAGTGCTCCTGTCTGCGCGGCACCTGCCTTGATCGAGGTGTCCCAACTCATCACCATGCCATTCGTCCCCCACTGTACATAACCAGTTCCATAGCCAAACGGTGTATGGGTTCCGGAGTATTTCTTGGCCGGACTTGTATAGGCGAAACTGGTCACATTAGCGTCAGCTCGAAGATTTTTGGGCCCCTGCCAGCTTCCCGGCATCGTTGCGCAAATATCGCCGAAGCCTTTTGTTAAATCGGTTGCCCATGCTGTGTTGTCAGACAGGCCTATGTTAGTGCTAAAATTGCGCGTACCGGTATACTCCGGATTGACATACACTGCATCGTCCGTACTCCACGGGTCACCCAGAGTGCCTCCAATGGCACCGATCAGTTTAAGAGATTGGAAATAGAGCACATAGACCGGCTCGTCCTCCAGCGGGCCGAACTCCTGATCGGTAACGAAGCGCATCGCGTGCGACGGATTGCTCGGATCGCCGTAGGTGCTCGATCCCTGCAGAGTGAGTTTGATTGTGGGATCGAAGTAGCTATTTCCCTGCGTAACACGCGCGGCTACGAGGCGCAGATAGTCTGTCGCCTTGATGCCCACAACTCCCGGAGGAGCCAACACGAAGCGCGGGTCGGGCGGCGGTACGGGTTTTTGGCTCACGGCTACTCTCTTCTTCGCCCCCGCCGAGGAGGTAAACTCCACAAAACCGTCCTCGCGCAGCGCGCCGGTGTTGTTAGCCGTGGTAGGGTATACCTTCACCGTGGCGTTGCCCGTACCCGAGGTTACATCGACTGCCAACCACGGCGACTGATCGGTCACGCTCCATGTGTCGTCGGCGGTGATCGTCACACTCTTCGCCTCGGCAAGGGTGTTGGCCGTGCCCTCGAATTCGAGCGAAAGCGGGGTTACCATGAAGTTTTCGAAGCAGCGCACGGGCAGGGCTTCGTCACGGTAAACAAAACTGTCTACCTCTCCACCACTCGGACTACATGTCAACGTAAAGATGCCCACGTAGTCATTATAACTACCACTTGCTCCATTATTGAAGTTCGTGGAAGATTGGTAAGAGACATTAAAGTTCTGACCTCTCATCTCGCTATCACCCGAACGAAGTCCCATGGCCGGCAGGCTGGTGGTGGGGCCTTCGGGACTCTGTGTGAAGGTGCCGTAGGCCGGAACGGGAACCTCATCCATCCAATGGGCTGTCGTGAAGGTGTAATTCCCGTACGTCGAACCAAATTGAATAACTGGCCGTATTGAACTACTGGGATCACCCCCACCAAAGATATGCCAGTCGCGTCGTGTGGGCATTCGCCAGCCAGCGCCCATGTAGGCGCACGGATCGCCGTGTCCTTTCGTCGGAGCTGAGGCCACGTCGTTGCCCTCCTTATTTAAATTCCAAATGTTGTTGTTGGGCAGGCCAGCCCATGTCTTTGCCGTGGCCCACGCAACATTCGTCGCGCCCGTGAATTCGGGGTTGACCCAGACAACGTCGCTGCCGTCGGTGCTCCACTCGTCGCCAATGTTGGTTACCGGATCCACGCCGCCGATCATCGCAACCAGCGAGCCCCACATGTAGTAGACGGTGTAGACGGGTTCCTGTTCGAGCGGGCCGTACTTGGCGTCGGTCATGGCGTTGGTGAACTGGGTGAGACCATCGTAGGTGCTCGATCCGCGCAGGGTGAGGTCGAAGCGACCATCGGCACTGGTCTTCGGTATCCAGCCCGCGCCCTTGCTCTTGCGCTGCGTCATGAGCCAGTCGTAGTCGCTCTGACGGATGCCGATTACACCCGGAGGCGCGGGGATGAAGCGCGGGTCGGGCGGCGGAATCGGCATGCAGCGGATGGGCAGGGCGCTATTGGTGCCTATGGATATATTACTGAAAGCGACTCCGTACTTTTCGATGTGGATCTGATTGGCCGACGTTGCGGACTCCATCGAACTTGCCCAATACGATCCGAGTTGAGTGATTACGGTATCGTCGCCGATGTATTGCACAGAGCCATTGTCACCGTCGCGAAGTCCGGCTACGGGGAGGAACATCGTGCCGTCGGTGCTCATGCCGCCTGCGCTGACATAGTCTACGTCGTTGGTTTTGATGTCCGTTTTGTAGGTGATCGATCCGTTGGACATCTTGTTCCACGACGGAACTCCGGTGGGGGTGCGGAACTTCTTTTCGTCCTCGTTGAAGGTGGTGCAGATGTCTCCCCAACCTTTTGTCGGGTCGGTGTCGATGGCGTAATCCGTACGGAGGCCGGAGTACGTCGCGGCGGAGAAGCTGTCGTAGTTGCCGGTGATGGAGCCCGTGAAGCCCGGATTGACCCACACCACATCGTCGGCAGAGAACGAGTCGTTGTTTACGCCGCCTATCGTCGCGACGGTCGAGCCCCACTTGAAGTAGACAGTGTAGACGGGTTCGTTGTTCAACGTGCCGAATTCTTTCGTGGTGGTGGCGTTGCTGGCGGCGGTGCCGTTGTAGATGTTGGAACCGGCCAAGGTCAGCTTTATCGAGGGGTCGCCCAGCTGCTTGGTGCCCTTTTTGAGGGCCATGTAGTCGTCGTGCCTGATGCCCACGACTCCCGGGGCAGCGTGGATCAGCGGCTGGGGTTTTTCGACGCAGCGGACGGGATAACCATAGTGGCCATTGACTGATTGGCTTCTCGGCTGTCCGTAAGTCGGATTGGCGAAATAGAACTCGTAGGCGTTGAGACCTCCCGGGATACTGGCTGCCGTCGATAACCAATAACTGCCGCTTTTACCGTTCATTCCGTCGATCATGCCGGTCAACGCGTCGCGATAACCCGTAGCGGGCACAACGCGAGTTGCCTTTCTCGCCCATACCGGGCTATACGCCGTGGCGTTAGTCCATTCGGAGACAATAACTATCGCTCCGTCCAGCTCCGCCTTGTTCATCGCGAGCGTGGGGGTGATCCATTGTTGCCCGCTGTCGGAGAAGTAGTAGTCGCACGGGTCGCCCAAACCCTGAGCCCAGGTGTAGGCGCTGTTGGGGAAGGTCTCTCCTGCAGCAACAGTACCGGCATTCGTGGCCATACCCGAGTGAGTCCATGCCGCTGCGCCGGAGCCGGTGATCGTGCTTCGGAGCGCTTCGAGGCCGATGTGGCCGTCGGCCTTCGACGGGGCGGCGATGATATCCTGCGACGTGAAGGGTTTGCCGATATTCTCGCTGTCGGTGGCGATCAACGAGCCGGGCTTGAAGTAGGCCACGTAGACAGTCTGGGGGTGCAGGCCGTCGGGGTGGATCTTTTTTGCCGTGGCCTCAAGGTCGGCCTCGCCTGTGAAGTCGACAGATCCGCGCAACGTCAGTTCGTGGGTATCCTCTGTGTAGCCGATTACCCCGGGGGCGGCAAAAACGCCCATCGCCAACTGCCACACGGTGATCACTTTTGTAATGTTACCGGCATGCAGTTTTATCTCGGCCTCGCGAGCTGCGCCGGTTTTGTTGGCGTCGGCTGTGAAACCGATCGTGCGGTTGAACGAACCGTTGGCTCCGAGCACGTCGTCGACGGTGAGCCAGTTGTCGCCGCCCGACACGAAGACTATTTCGGTCTCGTCGAACTGCAGCCCCTCGGGGAAGCCGCGGTCGTCGAGGTCGTAGTTGGTGGCGGCCTCAAGCTCGACTACTCCCTTGCCAGAGCCCTTGATGGTCACCAGATCCCTGTCGACCGTCAGGAAGTACTGGCCGTCGATGATGGTGTTCTCGGGCATGATGCTCCAGTCCGCGATCTCGGTTTCGAGGAGCGGGGTGCCGTGGAACGCGTCGTCGGGGTTGGGGTAGCCCGAAACGGTGACGCTGTTGATGCGGACGTTGTATTCGTGGTTGCGCAGCAGCGGCATGTAGGTGCCGGTGTTGTTGAAGTCGACGCGGTAGTAGCTCGGGGTGGTCGACCCGTCGTAGTAGCCGCCAATGACGAGGCAGACGTTGGTGTCACGACCCGACTCGCTGCCGACCGGAGCCTCAAAGGTGTAGATCGAACGGAGCACAGAGTGGTCGGTCACGTTGTCGGCACTGCCCGAGTATACTATCGGTTGGTCGGGATTGACGGCGGCTGTGTAGGAGGCGCGCGGAGGGGTTGACGTTCCGCCGTACCACGCCGTGGTCGAGATGTTGTCGGTGGGCCAGCTCGACAGCTGCGGGGCTATCCAGCCCTTGAGCGACTGGTTGTAGAGGCGCACGTCGGCGATCTTGAATTTGCCGGCGGAGATGACCGCGGGTGAGAGCACGACGTTGACCTTGGCGAGTGCGCGGATGAGCAGCGCCTCGATGTCGTTGCCCGTGTCGACGACTGCGTCCTCGACTATGCCGAACATGGGCAGCGCCGGTATGACGTTGCCGGTGATCTTGTCGGTCGCGGCGAGGGTGACGGCTATGCGGTCGAGCGCGGTCTGGATGGCGGTGTTCTCGTCGATCTGCGTCACGCCGCCGGTGCCGTTCATGGCGTCGTTGACCTGGGTGCGGCCGTTGGCGATGATCACCACGTCGAAGGTGCCTTTCAGGAGTCTCGCGCTGAAGGTGCGCGTGTTGCCAGAGCCGCCTATGCCATAGCCGGTCGAACGGTAGGCGAACTTGCCCGCCTCCGTGAACTGCAACACGTCGACCGCGGCGACGTCCAACTCTCCCGACTCGGTGAGGGCGCGTGTGACGGCCCCCTCCTCGCCGATCGAGGGGATGTCGATCGAGAGGTTTACTGTTTCGATATCATCCTCCGTTACGGGCGTGCGGTTGAAAATGTCGTTGTCTCTGATGCACGACGTCGCGCTGGCGGTGAGAATCACAGCCAGTAACGTCATCTTTATGATGTTTGCAAATTTCATACCGTTTTCAGTTTCTTTCAGAACTTTTTTGGACTTCTTCAGCTTTTTTTAGTCCCACCAGCCGTAATCGACATCTTCCGATTTCCACTCGGGGACGCTTACCTTCACCTCGACGCCGATAAACTCGATGAGCAGTTGCAGCACCATCTTGTTGTCGGGGTTGTCGGTCAGCGGGTCGATATGTTCGTTGAGTCTTGTGGTGTAGACAGAATCTCCCGTCACGGGATCAAGAAGTCCGACGCCTATGTCGTAGTCTCCCGTGTTGAGGTAGAAGACGTTGAAGGGCGAGAGTGCGTAAGCTCCGGCGGCGGCGCGGCTCGCACCGACCGTAACCATCTGCGAGGCGAGCTCCGACGTCACCCGATCGCTGCTCGTGTGGGGGCGCATGCCCAGAAAGCTGAGACCCGTGGGAAGACCCGAGAGTCGAATGAGGGGGGTGTTCGATCCGCTCGCCGAGAAGCCCTTGACGTAGATCTCGATGCGGCGGTGCGCGTGGTGGAAATCGAGGGTGCCCTCGTGTCCGGTACTCGGGTCGACGGTCATCGTGTACTCGTCGTCGGCGCCCGTGGCCGTGCCCGCGTGGTGGGCGTAGTAGAGGGCGTCGCCGTTGCCGGTCTTGTTGTCGCGAATGTCGGTGTAGTCGAGCCAGGAGTAGTTGTTGTAGGGTGTGTCCAGCGCGTTGAACTTCGTGCCGTTGCCCGAGTTGCCCCAGCTGACGACGCGATAGGTGCCCGCGGCGAGCGACAGGTGTAGGCCTTTGAACACGCGGTGGTCGGCGTCGTTGGTGACGATGGTGCGCACGAGGGCTCCCGTGGCGTCGTCGTAGATGACGGTGGTGACGGTGGAGATGTCGTTGAGGAACGTGTCGCCCTGTCGGGTCGCCGGATCGGGCAGCCTGAAGTGGAGGGTGACGTTCATATCGGGCGGACAGAAGGCGAACTCCTCTTTGAAACAACCCGTGAGGATCGTCGCAATGCCTACGAGGGCTAATATCGTTCTTGTTTTCATCGTGTGCCTGTTTGCTTTTTTTGTCATTGCGCACCCGCCGCCGGTCAGGGCGACGGATGCTGTGGTGCGTGTGTTGATTAGTCGAAGTCGATCGTCACGTCGTCGGCTTTCCAACCCAGGATGGTGGCTTCGACGATTACGTCGATGGAGCTCAATTCGGGGTTGGGAGTCAGGTTACTCTCGGCGAACTTGAGCGACACGATGCGATAGACGTAACCATTCTTCAGATAGGGAAGCGGAGTGGTGGTGTCGTTGTACGCTGTGTCGGGATCGTCGGCCGAGAGGTAGAAGTTACGAACGGTCAGATACCTGTCGTTGGCGTAGGTGGTGGCGTCGTCGGTGGCGATCTCAACGCCGTCTATGTGAACAATCACGTGAGCCACCTGAGGAGCGGTGTCACCGGCCGTCTTGTCGGTGGCGGTGGGTTCGACAGGCGCGGGCAGGTTGAAGCCCCATACCTTACCTGAGGTCGTCGAGGGATCGTAGGTCTTGTCGTCGACCTTGTTGAAGAGGATGTCGTGCAGCGAGTTAGCGGCTGTTCCTTCAGCTGAGAGGTAGGTGGCGTCGGTGTAATTGCTCTGGGTGCTGCCGTTGTGTACTCTGGCGGTGGGCGCGGTGCCGTTGATGGTCATCGACGAGTAGTAGTTGTTGATGTAGATGCCCTTGAAAGTGAACGACTCGATGGTCGAACCGGTCGCGGTGCCCGCGATCTGGCCGACTTCGATACGTGCACCAACGGGAGCTACGGTCACATCGGCTTCGAAGACTCCGTCGCCAATGGTTGAGCCATCCACAATGTTGCTGCTGCCATAGAGGGGAGTGGCAACTACGCTGCCAGCCATGTTGACAGCCGACACAGTGTGCTGCGTGGTCTTGCCGGTCGTGTAGTAGGTGCCACCGGGGGCGTTACCAACGATGGTCACCTTGTTGACCGTGGGAGGAAGACCTTCGACAGTCTGCGTGTTGTTGTTGGTGATTTCGTCGATACCGACGGTCTTGGCGGCGGCGTTGTAAGCCTCGCCGGAGTTGGCACCGAACTTAACATCGAGGTAGTCCATGATGTCGTCGCTGGCGGTGGCGAAGTAGATGCGTGCCGAGCTCAGAACGGCAATCTGCGTGCCGACGTGGTCGCCCACGGCGCGGGTGTTCGACGAGAGAGCCTCCTGAGTGAACGAGATCTCGATTGCCTTACCATCCTTGGGGTTTTCGGCATCGCCCCCTTTGGAGCAGCTGGTGAATCCTGCGGCGAGTGCCGCAGCGGCGACGAGCGCCGGTTTGAAAAAAGTTTTCATCTGTTTGTTGGATTAATTAATAAAAAGGTTGTTTGATTCTGTTTATTGTTGTTATCTGTCTTCGTAAAATACCTTTATGTATGCCGCCTTCCGGAGCTCGGGAAAGAAGTTGCGCGACATGTAGTTGTATGTGCGTCCCCCGTCCAGCTGCTTCAGCGCGCTTTCGCGACCGCTGTTGCCGCGGGCATCCCACACGGGCACGCTGTCGATGATCTCCAGCACCTGTTGGCGGCGGGGCATGTCAGAGGCCTCGACCATGGCGCGCAATCCCGCCCAGTCCTCCGAGCCATTGTGGATGTAGACCCGACTGAGGTCGATGTCGCTGTTGTCGGCAATGTACTGCCTCAGTGCGGCGGCGCGATTGTATGCCAGGCGGTCGTTGAGTTCGAACGATCCCTCGGGTGAGGCGAAACCTGCCACCACGATCTGGGCCACGCGGCTGTCAGTCGATGCCTGCAGTCGGCTCACCACCGAGAGGAGCATTCCCAAAACGTTCGCGTTGCCGTCGCCGTAGGGGTTGAGCCTGTCGCTGCCCTGCGGGAAGTAGACCCTCAGTGCCTCGTTCCTGTCCTCGTCGAACATCATGGCCGTCAGGCGGCCGTCGAATTTCGAGAAGGGGATAACCCACTTGAGCGTCTCGGCCAACATGTCGCCAGTCGATTGCGGCGCGGGGGTCTCGATCATCGGTGCGGGTTCGGGTGCGGGCGCGGCGGGCATGAAGTCGGCGATGTTGGCCAAAATGGTGGCGGGGCTCACGCTCGACGAGCAGCATCCCGCCTCGATCGTTTCGGCGGTGAGTGCGGCCTCCGTCATCCACGGCTGCATGGGAATCGAGGCGGTGTAGCGAAACTTGTCGCCGTTGCGCACGAAGCGGGGGTCGTCGTAGATCACCTCCTCGCCCGAGACCCACAGCCGGCGGTCGCGTGCGATGCGTGCGCGGCGCGACTGCACGACGATCTCGGGGAGCGTCCAACGCGCCGAGCCGTTGCCGACGAAGGGGCGGTAGACGAGGGTGTATCCGCTGCGGGCGGCGCGCCGGTCGATCTCGACGTCGAAAGCGATCTGCATCTCGTCGCCCGAGACGGAGATCTGCCCTCCGCTGATCCTGATGCCGTTGCCGGCGGTGCGGGTCGACACGGCAGCCGACGCCGCGGTTGCCGATGCCAGGCAGAGTGTCGCCAGGCAGAGTGTACGTATGATTATGTTTTTCATCTATCTCTATTTTATAAGGAACACGAGACTTGCCGAAGCGTTGGTGGGGCCGATGTATGTTTTTGTATCGGGCTGCGAGGTGAGGTTACAGGCGGCGCAGTCGAAGCGGTCGTAGGAGAGCTTCATCGCTCCCACCCCCACGGCGAACTCGGCGCTCCAGCGCTTGGCCAACGAGAGGCTGTAACCGTAGGTGATGCCCGCGCCAAAAGCGTAACCATCATAACGGTACGCCTTTTTGAAGAGCGGCGGAACGTTGTAGGTGCCGATGTTGTAGCGCGAGAAGAGTGCGTGTACTCCGAAAAAGTGTCCGTCGAAACGTTCGCACAGCCAATACCGGAACTCGGGTTTGAGGATCATGTGAACGAGTTTGCGGTTGCTCTCCAGCGAACCCTTGAGGTTCCACGGGTTGTGGCTCGCCCCAAATTCGAGAGTGGTCTTCTTGCCAAGGCCGAACTCCACGGAGAGGTTGGGCGTGAGCGTCGCCGCGCCGTAGAGCAGATTGGTCTTGATGGCGATCGAGGGCAGCTTGCCGACTCCCGCGGTGTAACCCGATGCCTCGCGCCATTTGGAGACGGGGGCTGGCACTTCGATCTGAGGAGCGATCGTGGGGACGGGAAGCTGAGCTCGAACAGCCGGCTGACGGGGAGCCTGCGTGAGATGCTCGCCCGAGTTGTAGGTGCGAATCGGCGCGCGCTTTTCGACCACCGGCTGTGCGGCGGGTTTCGGAGCTTCGGGCAGGCGGTCGAGCACGATCACCCGTCCTTCGTATCGGTAGGTCGCGCCGGTGTCGTGCAGGACCGTTTCGACGGCCTCGTCGACGGTCATGGTCGATCGGGTGAAGGCGACCACACGGGCGGGGTCGATCAGGCTGGCGTTGTAGGCAACACCGAGTCCCGTCTGGCTGCGAATCTCCGAGAAGAGGTCGATGGCCGACATCTGCGGACGGGGAATGGTCAGCCGCTGGCTCTGGGCGCCCGCCGTGCCGAGGATAAAGAGCGCGGCCGTCGTAGCGAGTAACTTTATGATGTTTGTTCTGTTCATGGCAACTTCATTATTTTTTCGATGCGATTATGGTGTCGCCTTCGAGACGGGCCTGCACTGAGTCGGATACGGAGTTTATTGATGCCAACACCTCGTCGATCGACATGCGCGCCGGAGCGATCAGGTTGATGTGGTTGCCGGCGGGGGTGTCGGGTTCGATGACGAGGGGCATTCCGAAGTAGTCGGCCGCGATCACGATGGCGGCGCGCGAAGAGACATTCTCGATCGAGAACTCGCCGTGGCTAACCCTCATGATCTCGCCGCGTCCCGCCTCGGTGAGTTCCACCGCGTAGCCGTTGCTCTTATTTACCGAGGCCTTCTCCCCCGGGGCGAGTTCGATGCGGCGGCTTCCCGCCTCGACGGCGACACGTCCGCGGGTGAGGATCACTTCGGCCACTCCGCTCTCGCCGCCCGTACGGACGTAAAATTCGGTTCCGATGGCGTTGACCCTCATCTCGTCGTGACGCACAGAAAAGGGGTGGGTAGCGTCGTGCGCAACGATGAAGAAGGCCTCGCCGTCTAACTCCACCTCGCGATTGATGGCGAAGTCGTCGTTGTAGACCAGCGTCGAGTTCTCCTCCAGGGCGACCGTCGAACCGTCGGGCAGCGAGAACGTGCGACTCTCTCCCGCTGCCATGGCAAGCACGGTATCTTCGGCGGTGGGGGCGCTCCTCTCTCCGTCGAGCAGAAAGAGGGCTGCGCCTCCGGCTATAAGTATGGGTATCAACACTGCCGCCGCGGCTCGGAAAACCACGCGGTGCAGGGGCATGGCGGCGCGACGTATCTCGACGGGCAGCGTCGTGTGTTCGAATCCCAACAGCGAGGCGAGTCGGCGGAAACCCTCGGTCGTCTGGCTGTCGGGCGCGGTACACTCCGGCTCGATGTTGAGAGCCGCCCATCGGGCGAAGGCCACCTCTGCCGTTCCGTTGTTCGGAATGGTGAAGAGCCAACCCCTGATCCGGTCGTGCAGATCGGTGTCGAGCTCACTTTCGAACAGAGCCGAGATCAACTCGTAGGCCCTGTTCATTCCCCTGTTTATTCTATTCTTCATTTCTTTATTTGGTGCGAGAGGTGATAAAAACAGAAAGCCTCTCACTGATATTATTCGCACGCGGGCGGAAAATGGGAAAAAGAAAATTCACTTTTTTTCACTCGTCGCCGCTAACGTGTTGGGTTTTAGCGGTAACGGTCTCTCTACATTTGGAAGATCAGAAAGGCGAGCGTGATCGACATCACTGTTCGCAGTTGGCGTTTGCCGTTGTAGATCTGCTTCCTCACATTTTCGTACGACAGGCCGAGCCGTTGTGCGATCTCCGCGGGTGTCAGGCTGTCGTGGTAATAGAGCGAAAAGACTTCGCGCTGACTGCGGGGCATCCCCTCGATGGTGACTTCGAGCAGGAGCTTGGTCTCGACATCTTCGAGAATCTCCTCGGGCGAGAGCCCCTCGCACAGCGACTCTTCGTCGTCCTGCCGGTCTGAGAATACGGCGGTGAGCCTTCCCGAGCGTCGGTAGAGGTCGACCGCGGCCCGTCGCGCTATGACGAATATCAGCGCCTGGATATTCTTCTCCGGATCAATTTTGTCGCGCATGTTCCAGAGCCTGACGAACACCTCCTGCGCGATGTCCTCGGCGTCCTCCCGCGAGTGGGTGGTTTTGAACATCAGACCGAACACCGGTTTGTAGTATCTGCAATAGAGTTGTCCGAAGGCGTGTTCATCGCCTCGTCTAACCTTTTGCAGAATCCCGATGTCGATCTTTCCGTTCCCGGGCAGGGCTGATCGAGTTGAGGTGGTTGTTCTTTTCATTCGTCGATTAAAATCGTTTGCACAATGAACGGACAAATATGTGTCGGCCCATATATGGGTTTTGTAAATACGGCGCGCACAACATAAGGATTATATAAAGACCCCTCTCGATTGCCCCCTACAAAGTAGTATTCGCAAAAAATCAGAAAATGGGAAAACAAAAGTTCGCTTTTTTGAATTTTTATTACAGAATCACCTCCACGTCCTGTCGCGCCCACGGCATGATGACTATGTCGAAGGCTACCTCGATCTCGTTTTCGTTGTCGGCGGGTGCCACGTCGCGCTGCCGTCTCTCCAACACTACCGATCGAGGTTCGGAGTATACTATGAAGTCGCCCGGGCGTTTCTTTCGCGACACCGACGAGAAGCGGTCGAGCATCTCGGCCTCGTCGCCGGCGAACTCACTGAATAGGGAGGCGGGCATGTTGATACCTACGTAGACTGTCTTGGCGCCCGAAACTGTAACGATGCCCGACTCCTCCAATTCGTACACCACGTCGGAGCCGACCACGCTCAGCGAGAAGGCCTCCATACTGTCGAAACGGGTGTGGCTGCCGATGCGTGCCGGCTCTCCGTTGGGCTCGAACACAAAGGCGTCGACCGTCGACACGAGGTTCTCGATCTCCGCGACATCCAACTCTTCGCCCGCGTCGGGCAGTTCGAAAGAGAGATTCATCAGCGCTTTACCGCGGCGCTCGGGGGTGGGGCCACCGGCAGACAGATCGTCGGAGCTCTGGCAGGCGGACATTAACAACATGACTGACGCAACGAGGGCGGCAACATAAATCAGGTTCGTTTTCATAGGCGTTTAATCATAATTTTTCATAAAGTCGATCTATCGACGGTTACAATACGTAGGTCGGCCGCGTAAATTACGTCGAATAGATAAGGATATCGTGAATAAAACCGCGCAATTATAAGGGAGTCATAAACGCGCCTTGTCTCCCTCCGTCGGAGGCGTTCGCCCTCTCTCGCGTCGTGCGTCGCTCGGGCTCGATAGCGTGGCGCACGGCGGGTATTAGGAAAACATAAAAAATGAGTTGCGACCGCGGGCGGATGCGGCACATTATTTGAGATATGCAGTACTATATATAATAGGTATAGACACTCTCACGCACATCGCCTCATGAAACTCGACAACCATAGACCCGACCGCGTTCATATTCGCGCCGCCGCCGCCTCGATTCGCGACGGCGAGGGGGTGGGTGCGAAGCGCGGAAAGCTGAAGATATTTTTCGGAATGTCGTCCGGAGTTGGCAAAACCCTCGCGATGCTTCAGGCGGCGTGGCACGATCAACTTCGCGGCGTCGACGTCGCGGTGGGGTGTGCCGATACCCATGACTGCCCCGATGCGGGAGCGGTGCTGAAAAAACTCAAACGGATTCCTCCGAGGATAGTACGCCGCGGCGACCCCACCGCCGGAAATGCCGAAACTGTCGAGGAGATGGATTTGGACGCCGTCATCGCGCGTCACCCCTATCTCGTTCCGGTCGACGATCTGGGGCACGTCAACGTCGCGGGGAGTCGCCACGCCCGTCGCTGGCAGGATGTGCAGGAGCTGCTCGACCACGGCATCAATGTATACACCACACTCAACATGCAGCAGTTGGAGAGCCGCTGCGACACCTCGGATCGCCCGGCCGGCATGAGCGCCGACGACACCGTGCCCGACGAGATGTTCGAAGCGGCCGACGACGTGGTGCTGGTCGACATCACCCCCAACCGACTCATCGACCGTCTGGTCGACGGCAAGGTGCATCTTCCGTCGCTGTCGCGCGAGGAGATCAAGAGTTACTTCAGCCGCGAGAATATAACGGCCCGCCGCGAGGTGTCGCTGCGGCTTGTGGCCGACAAGGTGAATAGGCAGCGTAGCATGTTGTCGCAGCAGGAGAGTACCGACGACTTCGGCGACGCGGGTCTGCGCCTGATGGTGCTCTTCGGATCCGACGCCTCCGCCGAGCGGCTGATCCGCATGGGCAAGCGACTGTCGTACACCATGGGCATGGAGCTCGTCGCGCTGCACGTCAAAAACATCAGGGGCAACGACCCTGCCGAGATCGAACAGCTCTCGAAGAACATCGCCCTGGCCCACGAGTTGGGAGCGCGGGTGATCGTGGCGTCGGGCAACCATCTTGTAAAGACAGTCCTGCACGTCATCAGAAAAGAGAAGATCACCCACATGGTGGCGGGCAAGTCGAAGAGGCGGTGCCGTCTGTCGCGCCTCCTTCCGGGTCGCGATACTGTGAATCGTTTGATCAGGGCGGGGAGCGATCTCGACTGGTTTGTTGCCGAGCCGCTGCCTGAATCCATGCCCGCGTCTTCGCCCAACTCTTCATCCGAATCGGAAAGGCGACCGCGAAGAGCGGTGCAACAGGAGGAGCCGACCGGATTCCGACTGCTGTGTCGCCAATGCCTGCTCGCCGTCGTTGCTGTGTCGGTCACGGCGCTGCTCTGTCTGCCCATCGCCGACAGGATAGGTTATCAGTCCGTTGCGTTTATCATGCTCTTCGTGGTGCTGCTGCTCTCGATGTTCGTGGGCTTCAGGGCAATTTTGGCGGCGTCGGTCGTGGGCGCCCTCGCGTGGGGTTGCCTTTTTATGCCGCCGCGCTACACGCTGGCCTTCACGGGGCTCGACAACATCCTCGCGCTGCTCACGTTTCTGGCTGTCGCATTGGTAACGGGTGCTCTCGCGTCGAAGTTCCGTCGGCAGGAACGACTCGCGCAGGGGCTGGCCGAGAGGACCTTCGCCCTCTTCCACCTCACCGACCGCCTCGCCACCGCCGACGGCATCGACGAGATGACGGCGGTCGCGAAGGATGAGATCAACAAATACTTCGGCGTGACCCCCATCATCCTGATGAGCGACGGCCACGGGCAGCCCGCCGAGATTCCCGAAAACCTCTCCGAACACGACGCCGAGATTCTCCGATGGGTTATGCAACACTCGACCAAGGCGGGGCGGCACACCGACACGTTGAACGACAGCGAGTATACCTTCTTTCCGCTGAAGGGTGTGCAGGCAGGACAGGGGGTTGTGGTGGTACGCTCCGATAAGAGGTTCAGCGGCGAGAAGGAGCTCATCTGGAATATCTTCCTCACCCAGATATCCAACGCGATGGAGCACCAGTGCCTCATCCGGCGCAACCGCAAGATCAACCTGCTCTATGAGTCCGACCGACTTTACAGCACCATCTTCAACTCGGTGTCGCACGAGCTGCGGATTCCCGTGGCCACCGTCATGGCGGCATCGGATGCCCTGCTTGCTCAGGAGTACCCCGAAGAGATTCGACGGGAGCTCTACTCCCAGATATTCACCGCCTCGAATCGCCTCAACCGGCTGATCGAAAACCTGCTCAACACCTCGCGCATCGAGAGTCGCAAGATAGCACCCCACATCGACTGGTGCGACGTGGCCGACCTGTTCAACCGCGTGGTCGACGAACTGGCCGACGAGCTGAAGCCGTTCCGCGTGACGATCGACGTTCCGACCTCCATGCCTCTGGTGCGACTCGACTTCGGCCTCATGGAGCAGGCGCTGCACAATTTGGTCTACAACTCGTGCAAGTACGCCGCTTCGGGAACGGAGATTGGGCTCGGGGCGTTCTACGACGACGGCGATCTGGTGATTCAGGAGAGCGACCGTGGCCCCGGATTTCCGCCCGACATGCTTCCGCGCGTCTTCGACAAGTTTCGCAAGGGCGACAACCTCACCTCGGGTGGCCTCGGATTGGGGCTCTCGATAGCTTCGGGTTTTGTGAAGGCCCACGGCGGAACAATCGGGGTGGAGAACCGCGAGGGCGGTGGAGCCCGATTCACGATAAAAATTCCCACCGAAATAGCATACATCAACAACTCAACAACAGAACACGATGAACGATAACGAAACAATTCTGGTCGTCGACGACGAGGCGCAGATCAGACGTCTGTTAGAGATCACCCTCTCCGCCGGCGGCTACAAAATAGTGGAGGCCGCCAGCGGCAAAGAGGCCATTCGCATGGCCGCCTCGTATCAGCCCGCGTTGGTGATCCTCGACCTGGGACTGCCCGACATGGACGGCATGGAGGTGCTGGGCAAACTGCGGGAGTGGTACAACAACCCCGTCATCATACTGTCGGCCCGCAACTCCGAGGAGGCCATAATACACGCCCTCGACAAGGGGGCCAACGACTACCTCAGCAAACCTTTCCGCACCGGCGAGCTGTTGGCTCGCATACGCGCGTCGCTGCGGTCGAGCCACACGGTGGAGGAGAATCCGGTCTACAATGTGGGCGATCTGTCGGTGGATGTGGCCAATCACGTCGCCAAGAAGAGCGGCCAATTGCTGAGCCTCACCCCCACCGAGTTTTCGCTGCTGGGGCTGTTTGCCAAAAATCAGGGGTGCGTGCTCACCCATCAGTACGTCCTCAAGGAGATATGGGGCAACCATGTGGAGGATCCGCAGTCGTTGCGAGTCTTTGTGGCCCAGCTGCGAAAGAAGATCGAGGACGACCCCGCTCGTCCGACTCTGCTTGTCACCGAGTCGGGCATCGGCTATCGCTTCGGGCGGTAGGGTGGAGTCGGTTGCACAAAAAAGCAGCCGTGAGAAAATCTCTCACGGCTGCTTGCATTTCACGAGTGCGCTTCGTCAGATTTTGTTGCTGTAAGCACTGTACGAGGCGGCCTCGGGGCGGACGCTCCAACCCGATATCACGCCGCCGTAGAAGTAGAACGTTACGTCGAACGTCACGGCGCTCTTGGCGTCGGTCACCTTGTACACCTTAGTCGCACCATACTCGTCGGCCAGCGCGTAGTCGCCCAACGAGAGGCTGCCGGCGGCGTAGTCGCTCTTGAACTGTTCGGCGATGGCGATGCCCGTCGTATTGGGGGTGGCGGGCTGACCGCGGCGACCCCTCGACGCCGAGAGGCGACCCGTGTACTCTTCGGGCAGATTGACCTGCATCGCGTTGACGGCCATGGCCTCTACGACGCTCCGATCGACACTCTTCAGCGCGGGAGTTTTCAGAGCCTTGGCCAGACTCAGGTAGGCCTGCATGTGCATGTCGACTGCCGACATGATGCCGGCGTTGGTAAAGGGATCGGTGTTGGCCTTCTTGCCGGTCATGTCGACAGGATAGGCTCCCTCGGCGCGGCGGGCGCGGGCGTTGTCGGCGTAGGCCTTGAATTGGGCGCGCACCTCGGGCGAACGCAGCGAGTTGACGGTGAAGATGGCCACACCTTCGGCGCCGTTGTTGAGGGCGGCATCCATGCTCTCGAACATCGCGGGGCCGTCGACTCCGCTCATGCCGGTGAACAGGGTGGTCATCGGATTCTTCTGCTTCACATTGTCGATCGTGCAGTCGGCTATGAAGCTCGTGTCACCTGTGTAGAAGCCGTAGTAGACCATTGGGAAGACAATATCCAGATTCCACTTGCCCCAATCCTGACGCACCATCTTGCGCGACATCTCGGGGGTGGGGAACGGCGAGGCGGCCATCTTCTTGCCATAGGAGTGCACCACTTCGGCGATCTCGTTGGCCACCTCGGTGATCTGGTCGCAGCGGAACTGCAGCCACTTCTCGTCGGTCGACGGGTCGGCAAGTTCGCGCGGGTCGTAGCCGTGCAGCGCCTTGAACTTCTCGATCATCGCGGGGTGGTAGCCGTAGTCGAACTCGGGGTACTCGTGATCCTGCACCACGTCGTAGCGCGGCCACAGGGTGGTGGGCAGAATCACGTCGACGAAACGGTGGTAGTCGATCGCGATGCCGTTTAGGCCGTCCACCTCGCAGTAGGCGCGAATTTTGTCCTTGATGTACTCGCGCACCTCGGGAATGGCGGGGCACAGAAATCTGTAATAGTCGACATACGCGGGGTTGTCGGCAAGGCTCTCGCCGTTGCGGTTGACCTGCAGCCAGTCGGGATGGTCGCGCAGGATCATCTCGCGGTCGTGTTCGAGGTTCATAGTCCACAACCATGCGTACACCTCGATGCCGTGTTTGTTGGCCACGGGAATCGCGGCGCGATAGTCATCGGGCGTGGGGGCGTTGAGGATCAGACCGTCGAGGCCCGACTCCTTCATCACGACGCAGATCGAGTCGAGGTTCATGCCCGCGCGGTAGTCGAGCCATGTCCAAAACATGGGGTACTCCGTCGAGGCGGTCTGTTTGGGCGCGCTGCACGCAACGATGGCTCCGGCGGCGGCGATCAGTAAAAGGGTAAGGATTGATTTTTTCATATTAGATTTTGATTTGTGTAGTTTAAATTTTAAGCTTGATACCCATCCGCCCAACAGCCCAAGTCACACCGATGATGAAGAGCGCGAAGCAGAGGCAGTTCAAAATGCCGACGACTCCATAGGTCAGCACGTCGGGCAACGTCGCTCCGGAGATGCTGGAGAACGCGTAGGCCAGATAGGGCATCAGGTAGCAGGTCAGCGTGGCGGTACCGGCGGGAGCGATGATTCTCATCCATCCTGTCCAGCCCCTCCGCACAAGCAGGTCGAGCAGAGTGTAGAGCCCCACCGCGATGGCGAAGATAAAAAATATCCAGGTGGGGGTGGCGCCGATTTTCGAAAGAATCCAGAACTGCCGCGCCACGACGCCGAGCACACAGAACACCGCCACAGCGCCAGCGCTCCACAACAGCTTGCGGCTCGCGCTCATATCGGCGTACTTGGTGACCAACAGCGAAAATACCACTCCGCCCATAGTGAGCGCCGCGGCCGATCCTCCGCCCAGGTGCAACACCCCGTTCATGAAGTCGTTGTAGAAGTTGGGCCTCGGCAGGTTCAGCAGCGACTCCCCGCCGTGCAGTTCGTTCATGCGCGCGCCCAGTATGCAGACCAGCACGAAAGAGACCAACACCGGAATCAGATACTTCAACCTGTCGCGCGTGAAGACATAGACCATAGCGCAGATCAGATAGCTCCAGCCGATCGAACCCAGAATGCCCCAGCGTGCGGCGAACACCCCGCCGTCGGGATTGCGGAACGTGATCGCCAGATAGCCGAGGATCAACACCCCGATCGCCTTCATCACGGTGAACAGATGGTCTTCCCTCTTCGGGTACTGATTCCACACGAGGATGAACCCCGCCACCATCAATATCCAGTAGACCCCGATGGGGTAGGGTGAGTCGGGCGACAGCCTTGCCTCGGAGTTGGAGATGAACGCCCCCATGACCAACAGCGCCAAAGTGCGCGAAAGAATATGCCCGATGGTCGACTCGCCGCTCAGCCCCTTGCCGTAGCGACGCTCGATGGCGAACGGAATCGACATCCCCACCACAAACAGAAAGCAGGGATAGACAACGTCGGCCAGTCCCATGAAGTCCTCGCGGCCGGCGGCGTGCTCCAGCCAGTGGGGCACGTCGTGAATCTTCCAAAAGTCGTTGACGAAGATCATCACGAACATCGTCAGCGCGCGGAACAGGTCGATGCCTGTGTTCCGCCGTCCGAAATCCAAACTCGAAGTCGTGCCCATGGCTAAAACTCTGCTATCAGGGTGAACCACTTGCCGGCCGACGATCCCCACACCTCTTTATAGGTGGCGGTGTTGAACTGCGGCCAGTAGGGTGTGTCTTCGTTGAAGCGCGACTGCATGCCCACCGGAATCTCACCCACCGTCTCGCCCGGGAGCGCCGTGTACTGCTGGGCGTAGTTGCTGCCCTCGCCCCAAATGAGCGACTGACCGAAGGGGTTTTTGCCCACTATCCACATCAACTGCTCCTCGGCGATCTGCCGCAGCTCGGGGTCGTTCAGGAACTTGCCGCACAGCGCCGCGTTCTTGCCCGTCGCAAGGGTCACCGCCGCGTTGCCACGGAACGAGAACCACACGGGGAACGCCTTCAGGTAGTGCTCCTTGTCGAGTTTCACGCCGTTCTTCAGCTGCTCGACGTAGTTCTGCTCCTGACCGCTGCGGACCCCCACCTGCGCGATGTAGAAACCGGCGGGGTCGGCGGTCGCCTCATTGATGTTGTACACTCCGCTCGGAACCATTCCGTAGGGGGCGACATACTTCATGATCGCCTTCAGGTAGCCGCCGTATAGAGCTATCGCGTTGGCCCACTTTGTGCGGTCGGGGTGGTTGGGCTGCGTTTCGCACAGCGTCGTCAGCGCCATCATGTAGTATTGGTCTCGCGACTGGTGGTTGTAGTGAACGATGGAGCGGCGCGTCGGGTCGCGATAGAAAAATCCGCGCAGGCCGTCCTTGTCGCCAAGGGGTTCGGTGCGCTGACATTCGAGCGTGAGTCGGATCGCCTCGGCTGCCTTGTCGGTGTAGTACTGCTCGCCGGTGGCTTTGTAGAGGTTGCTCGCCGCCCACGAAACGCACGCCATGTATTGACTCTGCGACGCCATCGCCGCGTGGTCGCCTCCTCCGCCGCCCGAGAGCAGCTCGTCATATCCGCCCAACTCGTTGAACCGAGCCTCGGCAAAACCGAAATCCTCCTTAGCAACTTTCTTAAGATGGTCGACCAACATCGGGTCGTTCTCCACAGCCAGCGAAGCGTAGGCCTCGATGCCGGCGAACATGAAGTTTTCGAACGCGCGATTGTGTACCCTCACCTGACGGCGACCCGCGTCGTCGATCGTGTTGAGGATGTTGTCTGTCCAAAGATTTGTGCCCCATGTCTGGGCCCTGTAACCGTCGCCCAGACGACTCTTCAGAACATAGTCCATGCCCCACAACGCCTCCTCCATCAGTCGGATGTGCAGATCGACGTTGCCTTTGCGTTTGGCATTGAGCGCCGCTTCGATCATGTTGTAGGCGATCTCGCCCGTCTGCAACGTCTGCTGCGACATGTCGGCCGCGTCGTGCCAGCCGCCGTTCATGGGATATATCTTGCCGTTGTGCTCGGCGTGCAGATCGGTGTGGTCGGTGCCGTGCTTGCCCGGAACTGGATAGCCGCAACGCTCGACGAACATGAAGTTGGCAACCCGCCAAGCCGAGTCGTCCCACACGTTGGCGTCGATGCGGAAGGGCAGGGTGGTGACCTCGCCCACACGGATGCTGTACTGCCCGGGCCGGTCGAACTCCGTGAAGTCGATCGTCTCGAAGCGTCCGGTGAATGTCTTCTCAACTTTGATGTCTCCCTCGTAGACAGTTCGCGAAGTTGCGGCGTCCACAATCTGGAACCGACCGTCGTGATCCGCCACATTGACGATGGCCGTCTTGCGACTGTCGGGCGAGTAACCGGTGGTCGAGAATATCACGCGATTCGCCGCGGGCTGCCAGCCACTCACCACCTCGGGCCCCTCGATCGTCTGCAACTGCACATCGTCGACAAAGAAACGCAGCTGCTCGCCCATCGTCCTCTCGCGACCGAACACCTCGATCGCAAACTTGATGCAGGTTACCTTGTCGCGCGCCAACTCGGTCATCTCCACGAAGCACTCGTTCCACTGGCCGCCGATCAGATTGATCTCGTGGTAACCCTCGCGACCATACTGGTCGGGCACCTTCTGCACACCGTCGTTCTCGACGTAGAGGTTGAGGTAGATCGAGCGCGCACCCTCGCAGTCGGGATAGATCCAGAAGTGGAGACGGTTGTGCTCCTCCCAGTTCGCGCCGCCGACGTCGAACGTGGCCATCGAGGTGCCGCGGCCGAGGCCCCAACCCAAAAACTCCTCGACAACTGTGGGGGCGTGCAGCAGCAGACTGTTGCTTCCCGACTTCGAACGCTCGCCCGACAGCTCCATGCCGCCGATCCCGCGATGCGACCAGCGGTCGAGACTCTCCATGTCGCACAGCACCTCGCTTGCGAGCACTGTTTTGTTCAGCGCCCACGTTTCGAACGCTTTACTGTAATCGAGCGGCAGCGGGCTGTGGACATATCCGGTGTTGCGGATGTCCTCTTTGAGCTTCTGATCCACCTGCGCCGTGGCGGCGACAAGCGGCGACAAAAACAGGGCAAGCAGTGTGAGTTTTTTCATAGCTGTAAAAAGTTTAGGTTGATTGACTCGCAAATATAGTTAAAGCCGAGAGCAAACGCAAGTTTATGTGCAGTTTGCCGAGGCTCACCCTCATATTAAGACGCAATTTAAATATAGTAAAAAAAAGCCGCGGGAGAGTTGTCTACCTCCCGCGGCCCTTAACAATAAAATTAGAAGTTACCCTTGTCGACGTCCCACCACAGACGGGTGGTAACATCGTCCGGTCCGCCCAACTTGCTCGCCGCATCAGCGTAGCCGGCCGCGTTGTTCTCCTTCACGCTCTGGACATAGGGCAGTCTGCGGAAACCGAGATTCGAATCCACCGTGCCGCCACTTCCGTTGCTGGCCGTCGGGAAGAGTTTCGGATAGCCGGTGCGGCGATATTCAGCCCAGGCGTTGTAACCATCGGGGAAGCCCGCGATCCACTTCTGTGTGATGATCTTTTCCAGCTTCTGCTCGTTGCTCAAGGCTTCGTCCCAAGTCGGGGTCACATCGCTCATTGCCGCGATATCGTTCTTCGTGGCTCCGATCGGGTCGACCCAGTCGGCGGGAGTAGCGGTGCTCGTCAGATAGCCGGCAGCCGAACCCGCGGCCCAGTCGTCGAACGACATCTGGACACCCGCTTCGTAGAACTCCTTAGCTGTTCCGCCGGCGTTCCAACCTCTCAGGGCAGCCTCTGCCAACAGGAATCTCGCTTCGGCATCCTGCATAACGACATAGGGGTCGGCCGAGCTCGTAACGTTGACGGTCGAGAGTTTGGTCTTGTAGTCAGCCGGATTCGGCGCGGTCAAATCGACACCCATTCTCAGACCCACAACCTGATCTCCGACCGGATTGCCGAATTTAGGCAGACGCGGGTCGCCGTAACCTCCCAGGATACTCTGCATATTGGCGTTCATGTGGGCATCCTCCCATGCAACTGAGATGCTGTACAGCGGGTTGATGCGCCCCGCACCCTGCATGATGTAGCTGTCGCCCTTCACCATCACTCCCTGAGGATGGTTGATCGCCGCCTCGGCCTGCGTCTTGGCCTTCTCGGGGTCGGCCTTCACAATCCTGAGCGCCAGGCGCAGACGCAACGTGTTGGCCAGCCTTGCCCACTTCGCCAGGTCGCCTTTGTAGACGGGGTCGAATCCCGAGAAGTCGGCGACATCGCTCTTCAAACATTCGTCCAGAGTATCGGCGGCATTGGTCAAATCGACCAGCATCGCATTGTAAGCCTCCTGCAGGCTGTCGAACTGACTGCCCGTCATCTCCTCTCCGTAGTGGGAGTAGATGATCGGCCCGTAGACGTCGGCAACCCTCGAAGCACCGAAGGCCTTGAGAATGTTGTTGATCGCAACGAAGTGCGGATACTGCTGCTCGCCGTCCACAACGCCGTAGGTCTCCAACGCCTCTTTGACATCCAGCCACAGCGAGAAGATGCGGCCTCCGTTGTAGAACGAGTTGTTCCAGATATGGTTGTTCCAGTCGGCGTTGATAACCCAGTTGGCGTGCGCCAAACCGAAGTCGGTGGCCCAGGCGGTGTAACCGCTCCAGACATCCACGCTCAACGAGTTGGTGCGCTGATAGATATACTCACCTCCCACGGGCGAATACATCACATTACGCATCATGTCGGGGAAAGAGGATCCGACCGCAAGGTTGTCCTGCAACACATCTTCGTTGGTCAGGCCGAAATAACCGTCCTTGATCTCCTTGAAGTTCTTCGTGCAGGAACCCAGCAACAGAAGCCCTGCCGATAATGTTATAATAGTCCTTTTCATATTCGACGCCTGATTTAGAAGTTAAGTTTAATGTTGAACCCTATCGAACGCAAACTCGGCATACCGAAAGCATCCAACGCCTGCATTGTGTTGCCAGTCGACATGATAGAATCGGGATCGTAAGGTGCTTTGTTGACGAAGAAGAAGAGGTTGCGTCCCACCAGAGAGGCGTCGACACCCTTGATCCATCCCGAGTTGCGGAACCACTTCACCGGAAGAGAGTATCCCAACGAAAGCTCCCTCAGACGAATGTTCGTCGCGTCGTAGACATAATGTTCGGTCACGGCGCCGGCGCGGTTACCCACTCGGTCGTAGAAACCTTCGATGTTGGTGATCTGCTTGCCGTCGAACTCAACATAGCCCCTGTCGCGATCCTGACCTGTGCGCATCGAAACACCGAAGTCGTCCAGGTCGGCCTGAGTAAACGAAACCACGTCGCCGCCAAACCTTCCGTCGATCAGGAAATAGAGGTTTATGCCCTTGTAGGTAATGGTGTTCTGCCAGCCCAACATAAAGTCGGGGTTGATGTTACCGACTCGTCTTATATTTTTGTCGATCAGCGGAAGCCCGTCGTCGCCATACTGAATGTTGCCCATTCCGGTGGGATTGCCATTGGCGTCCCTGCCATCGCGCATAAACGTGGTTCCGTAAATGTCGCCGAACTCGCCGCCCTTGGTTACCCACAGCTCAAAGTTGTCGGCCGGACCGCCACCGCCATACGAATAGGTGGTCATGTCGTCCACACCATTGCCATCCAAGTCACCCACCAGCTCTTCCACCGTGTTTCTGTTCCACGAGAAGTTGAAGCCGGTTCTCCACGAAAATTCGTTGGTCAGAATGGGAGTTCCTCCCAGAACGATCTCAACACCTTCGTTCTTGATGTGCCCTGCGTTTACCCACAGGTTGGAGTATCTGGAGCCCACGGGAGCGCCCATCGACCAGACCTGATTCCGTGTGTGTGTCTGATAGTAGGTGAAGTCGAACTCCAAGCGGCTGCCGAACAATCTCCACTCCGTACCGAATTCATACGACGTGATCATCTCGGGCTTGATGCTCGTCAGCGGAGCGGTGTTGTTGTAACCGATGCTGGGGGGCCATCCTCCGATGCTGTTCAACGGATGAGTGTCGCCGCCGGCACCGTTACCCACCTGCGACCACGAAGCGCGAACTTTACCCAGATTCACCCACGAGGGCATCTCGATAGACTCGTTCATCAACCAGCTCAGACCCACCGAGGGGTAGAAGAAGCCGCTCTTTTCAAAATCGGTGTAGGCCAGATTGGATGTCCAGTCGTTACGAGCTGTAACGTCGAGGAACAGCTGATCCTTCCAAGTAAGCTGACCGGCAAAGAACACCGCCTGATCCTGCGATCCGCGATATTTACCCGCGCTCGAATGCAGACCGGGCTCCACGATGTTGGCCACGCTGAACACATTGGGAAACGCCAGACCGCTACCCGCCGAGTCGTTGCCCATGCTGCCCAGACCGCGACCGTCCGAGATACTTCCACCGAGCGTGCCGCTCACTGCCCAATCTCCAAAGGTCTGGTTGTAGGTCAGGATCACGTCGCCGTAGACGCCGATGCTCTTGTCGCCGTTGAAGGCGTATCGGCCGTTGTTACCCGTTGCGAGCGCGGGGGTGGTGCCAGCGTACATCTTCATCTCGTAGTTGGAGGCGTTGAAATCGCCTCTACCGCGCGCCTGAAGTGAGAATTTGTCGTTGAACTTGTAGGCGAGCAACAGGTTCGCCAATGTGCGGAACCGGATATCCTCGCTCTGATATTTGTTCGTCAACCAGAAAGGGTTTTGCTCCCACGTGTCGGGAGTCTTGCGCCAGTTCTGCAACGTCATGTGGCGCCCTTCGTCGAAATAGGTGTAGTTGTTCATGTAGTAGTCGAACGTCATGTCCTGATTATCGGCGTTCTTGGCGATACCTCCGTTGGCATCTTGGACATATCCACCTCTGGGAAAACGATACAAAGCCACCAGCGGGTTCATGTAGTAACCGCCCGGGGTGACAAGGTTATTCTGCTTCTGATACACCACGTTGATGTTTGCATCCACCGTCAGGCGATCGTCGAAGAACTTGGCCGACTCGCGGAAGTTGAAGTTGTGTTTCTCCAACTTGTTGGTGTTGATCACCCCCCTTGCCGAGGTGTTGGCATACGAGAAGTAGTTCTGCACCTTGTCGTTACCCGCGCTGAGCGCCACCGAGTTGATGCTCGTCACACCCGTGCTGAAAAACTTGTCCAAATAGTCCTGAGTGCCACTGATGCGTGCGCCCCAGCTCTGATCCACACCACCGTAGCTGTTCTGGAACTCGGGACGGCCATGCACCGCGCTGTCGAAAGTTGTGTTGGTGCTGAAGGTGACATCGGTTCTGCCAGCCTTACCCTTTTTGGTTGTGATCAGGATGACGCCGTTCGCAGCCGAAGTACCATACAAAGCGGCAGCCGACGGCCCCTTCAGAATGCTCATGCTCTCGATATCGTCCGGATTCAACAGCGACATGGCGTCGCCCTGGTCCCTGTTACCGGCGTTGTTCTCTCCGGTCACCGTACTCCCGACATAACCTCTCTGGCTGTTCTGGCCGATAGGCATACCGTCGATAACGTACAGCGGCTGATTGTTGCCCAGCGAGCGGTTCCCGCGAATAACAACCTTCGCGGAGCCGGCCAAACCTGAAGAGGAGCGATTGATCTGTACCCCCGCCGTCTTACCTGCCAATGCGTTGATCATGTTGGGGTCCTTGACCCTCGTCAGCTCGTCGCCCGCCACGACCTGCGTCGAGTAGGTCAACGACTTCTCCTTACGCAAAATCCCAAGAGCCGTCACGACAACTTCGTCGATCTGCGTTGCGTCCACGGCCAGAATCACGTCGACCGTCGAGGCAGTGCCAACCGTCACGTTTTGCGTGTTGTAGCCCAACAGGTTGAAGCTCAGTGAGCTGCCCTGTGCAGCGGAGATGGTGTATCGACCCTCTCCATCGGTGCTGGCATAGGCGTTGGTACCCTCGACGAGCACCATGACGCCGGCGACAGGATTTCCGTCCTCACCGGACACGACGGTCCCGCTGATGGATCGCACCTGCGCGTTTGCTGCAAAGGCCACACAGCAAAGCAGTAAGGTAAAAATTTTCTTCATAGTAGAGAATAAATTCGTTAGTATTTTTCGCTAAATTTAGGTTACTAAATCGCTACAAATATACTCACTTTTTGAAAACAATGAAGAATTCAACAGATTTAGTTACAATTTGAAATTTTTTTCGCACGTCTGTCTGTCTGTCTGTCTGTCTGTCTGTCTGTCTGAAGTTTTCTTTATGTCGGATTTTCTTGAATAACGCAAAATAGTTTAGATAATAGCGTTTTAATTTCAGCAAATCGCTGTAACCCCGAGCAAATCACCCGCACCGACAAGGACATACCTATTATATATAACAAAGGCCCCCGTTACCAGGAGCCTCCGTTCTGCGTAGCTTTTCGCGTAGCCTAATTCACTGCGGCCGTTGCCGCTCACGGAACGGGATCATACCCCGAACCACCCCAAGGATGGCAACGCGCAATGCGTTTCGCGGCCATCCATCCGCCGCGCAGAGGCCCGTGTTTGCGCAGCGCGCCGACTGTGTACTCCGAGCAGGTGGGCGTGAACCGACAGGCATGCGGCAAGAGCGGCGAGATGCAGAGTTGGTAGAACTTCACCGTCGCCACCAACGGGCTGACCGCCACCCACTTAACTCCGTGCCAAAATCTGATCGAGTATTTTTCCGATGGCATTGTCGATGGTTTTGAAGTCTGGAATTTCGGGCACCGGCTTCTTCGCGTTGCCGCCTTTTTTCCGCACGGTCTCGGTCTTTTTCGCCGCAACCGCGTTGTCTTTTTTCGCAGCCGCACCGCCCCCTGCGTTTTTAGAACGCGCCTCCGCAACCGGCGAGCAGATAAAAGCAATGTCGATGTGCCGCCCCGACGCTGCGGCCAACGCGGCCAGCTCATGCTTACGACACCTGTAACTATCTCTCATTCTACGCTTTATCAGGTTGCGCTTCCACGCCCGCTTGAAAACCTTCTTGGGCACCGAAAAAAGCACCGACACCCCGCCCACTTGCGCATCATCATCAGCCGCCCCTGCAATACAACAAAACTTCAAAGGCCCGGCCCCGCCCCGCCGTCCGCCGGCAAACAGCGCGCCGATGCGCTTCTCGGAGCACAGCCGCTCCGATTTCGAAAGTGTGTTTCGTCCCGCCGCCACGTCAATCTTTTGTCACCGCCGCTGCCGAAGCCCCAGCCCCGGAACCTGCAGCCGACCCCGACCCCGAAGCCCCCGAAGCCCCCGAAGCCCCCGAAGCCGAAGCCCCCCCAGCCGGCTTCTTCTTAGCCTTACTCTTACGTATCTCCTTGATCTGATGAGCCTTGATAAAGTCCTCGATCTGCTTAACTTTCTGCTTGTCATCTTTCACGGCAACTGGCGCATGCTCCCGCCCGGCGTTTGCGTCGGTGATAAAGAGCTCGATCGCACGCGCCATCGACGGAGCCTCGGGCGTCGGCGCCATCGCACTCACCGTCAATCCGCACTCCATCGCCTTGCGCGTAGTCCCATCCCCAAAAGTCGCAATCAGCGGCAAAACGCCAGAACCCGAACCAGAGCCAGAACCCGAAGCCCCCCCAACTCCAAATTGCTCAACAAAAGACTTGACCTCCGAAGGGCTATACATAACCACCATCTGATGATCCGCCAACCGCACACCCGAAAGGTCGGAGCTCACGGTGCGGGCCAATATCGCGCGATCGAACTTCACCTTGAGCTTCTCCAGCGTCGCGGGAATCTCCGTCTTGTGCGGCTCCAACAGCGTGAGCATCAACCGCTCGTCGCGATGCTTGAGTATCAGCTCCATCAACCCGATGAACGACCCGTCGGCAAACGATATTTTCCGCTTGCGATACACGATGTATTTCTGCAGATAGAGCGCAATGGCTTCCGTCTGGCAAATGTACTTCATCGTCTCGGGCACCTCCACCCGCAGCTCTTCGCACAGGCGAAAGAAGTGGTCGATCGAGCTCCGATTTGTAAAAATTATGGCCGTGTGGCTCAATATGTCGACCCGCTGCCCCCTGAACTCCTTGGCATGCACCCCTTCGATATGGATAAAGGGGGTGTAGGTTATGGCGAGGCTAAGTTTTTGTGTCAGTTCAAAAAACGGTGATTTCTCGACGATGCTTGGTGCGGGCTGCGATACCAACAGGCTTTTTATCTTCGACATTAGGCAGTTTTTCTCTTTTATAAACAATTCATCACCGCCGGCACGATGGCCCAGACGGGAACGATCTCGACGGCGCAAAGGTACAAAAACCAAACCAAAAGTGAAACTTTTTGTTTCACAAAGCCAACGAGTGTGTGCGCAACGAACATCGAGGCCACCACGGCGACCACTCCGGCAAAGATCCAACCGGCAATTTCGTCCCTCATCGGGTTGACTCCGCTCCACACCGCCACGACCGGCACGATGAGCAGCGACAGCGCCGAGATGCAGTTTTTCTTGATCCTGATCACCGCGCCGACAAACCTCCCCGACAGCGTCAATCCCCCCGCGGCCATCATCACCCCCGCCTGCACCAGCGCCAGCACGACGATCGCCCCCGCAACCCCCATCGCGGCGACTGCCACCATCTCGGGCCCCATTCCGTCGAACAGCCCCCCCGAGCCCACAACCGAACCCACCGAGCCTCCCGAACCCGAGCCCGAGCCCACAACCGCAAGCGCCCCTCCAATAGAGTCCGCCTTAACCGCCGCAAGCCCAAGCGACAGCGCCCCCAGCATCATCGCGACCCCCTGAAACCTGCCATACATCAGCTTGTTCTCCACCGGCGCCCCCTTCTCGACCGACGAGAAGTCGACCATGCTCCGCAGACACCCCCACGCCTCGGCACGAAAATAGTAGAGTGTCCAACAGAACACCCCGATCACAACGAGCGACAACGCCTCGAACGCCATATTTTCACTCAACATCATCTATCCTAAAACCATCGTTCACGCCAACGCCTTGATAACAACCCGCATAACCGTCCCCTTCCCGACCTCGCTCTCGGCGACAAAAATTTTCCCCTTGTGATACTCCTCAATCACCCGCCGCGACAGCGACAACCCGAGTCCCCATCCGTGCGTCTTGGTCGTGAATCCCGGCTCGAATATCTTCTCTCTGTTCGCCCGCGCAATGCCGCGTCCCGTGTCGCCGACATCAATAAACAGGTTACGTTCGTCACGCGACAACCGCACATCGATCTTCCCATGCCCCTGCAACGCGTCGAGAGCGTTCTTCATCAGGTTCTCGATCACCCACTCAAACAGCGCGGGGTTGATCCTCGCCCTCACCGGCGCCATCGCCAACCCGTTGTAGTCGAGCTCCACATTGCGCGGAATCCGTTTGCGAAAATACATCACCGCCTCACCCACCAGCTCGTTGATCGACACCGGCTCCAACGGAGTGTCCGACCCGATCTTCGAAAATCTGTCGGCCACCTTCATCAGGTGCGCCAGGTCTTTCCCCATCTCGCCCACCGCCTCCTGATCGACCGGCTGCGTCTTCAGATACTCCACCCATCCCAGCAGCGACGAAGTGGGCGTGCCCAACTGATGCGCCGTCTCCTTCGCCAACCCCACCCACACTCTGTTCTGCTCGTTCAGCTTGCTCGACCGGAAAGTCACGATCCACAACCACAACAGCAAACACATCGCCACAATCTGCGCAATCGGAAAATAAGTGAGAAAAACCAACGTCTTCGACCGCCCATAGAACACAAAGTAGTGGCTCCCGTTCCTCATCGCGATGGTCAGGTACTGATTGTCGCCTTCGAGCTGCGAGATCTTCCGGTCGAGCCGCACGGGGTCGCGCAAAATTTTCTCCGCAATCAGGTTCGACCTCTCGACCGTCCCGCGCTCGCTCATCATGATAAACGGTATCGAGTTGCGCTCGTTGACGATGGCGTTGATTACCTCGTCATACTCGGCGTCGGCCAGCCGCCCCATCGAGTATGCCCACAGCCTGATAAAGTTCTCCTCACGCTCCCTCAGCCGCGACACCATGTTGCCCATCGAGCCGAGCGACAGCGCCGCGAAAGCCACCCACAGCACCATGATCGCCCCGTGTCGACTCACCACCTCCCTCGCCAACGATTGTATCTTCTCCTTAAACATGAATCATGAGTCATGAATTTTTATTTTGCGTAGCCAAAATAGTCGCAGCCGCGTTAGCACCAACCACTATTTAAGCATAGCGTGGCTTTTAAAAATTCCGCGTTAGCACTAACTTCTATCTCCGCGTAGTTTGGCGTTAAAAAATTCCGCGTTAGCACTAACCACTAACCACTATTTCTTTTCCGTATCTCTCGAAGCCAAAATCTCCCCATACTCCTCCCCATCGCCCAACACCCCGACCGCCGCCGCCAAAGCAGCATCCTTCCCGACAGTAAGATTGTGCTCCGTGACACCCCGCGAGTGGTGATGCCTCAGCACAATGGCATCCTCGATAAGCTCACTCAGCTCCGTCCGATATATCTCAAGATTGGCCCGAATATCGTCATCCCGCAACGCCTCCCCAAGACTATCCAACAACGCCCTCACCTCGTCGGTCATGTAACGCTCATACTCGGCGTTGCGTCTCAGCGCGTCGAGCGTCCGCCCCGTCGCCGACTCATATCCAAGGTCTTTGTCTGCCATAAACTCCGCGAATGCCGCGTAGTCCCCATCGGTAAGCGCAAACCCGCGCGGCGTCACCCCCCGTCCGTCGCGCAGCTCGGTCTCCCACCGGTCGGCAAAGTCGTCGATGTAACCCTTCGAGTAGGCGACGATCGCGAACCGGCTGTTGTACCGCGGGTCGAGCCTCACGTCGGGCATCACCCCGCCACCGTCGTACACCCGCCGCCCGCCTGCCGTGCGAAACTCGTTGATCAGCGAGTCGGGAATATACCTGCTCCGCCTCTCGGCCCCCTCGTCCTCCGCCGCCTGCGAATAGTCGATAGCCTGAATGCACCTGCCGCTCGGAATGTAGTATTTTGCCGTGGTGACCTTCAGATACGACCCAAACCCGACGTCGAGCGTGTTCTGCACCAACCCCTTGCCAAACGTGCGCTGCCCGACGACCACCCCGCGGTCGAGGTCCTGCAAAGCTCCCGCGACTATCTCCGCCGCCGAGGCCGAATTTCCATCCACCAACACCGCGATCGGAATCTCAAGGTCCAACGGCTCGCTCTCGGTGCGATACTCTCTGTCTGTGCCTTCGCCTCGTCCACGCATGCTCACCACCTCTGTTCCGCGCGGCACAAACATCGACACAATCTTCACCGCCTCCTGCATGATGCCGCCGCCGTTGCTCCTCAGGTCGATCACGAGCGACGTCGCCCCCTGCGCCTTCAGGTCGGCGAAAGCACTACGCACAACGTCGGCGCTACCGTCTGTGAACTCTGTGTGAAGAATATATCCAACCCCGCCCTGCAACATCCCATAATATGGCACCGCCGGCAGAGCAATCACCTCACGCCGAATCTCCAACGTCCGCTCCTCGCCCGTCAAAAATTTCCGCACCCGAATAGTGACCGTAGTTCCGGCATCGCCCTTGAGAATCGCACTCACCTCGGCGGTCGTCATGCCGCGCGCGTCACGCCCCTCGACCTCCAGAAAGGTGTCGCCGATCTCAAGACCCGCGCGATCGGCTGGCGAATCGAGATACGGTTCGGCAATCTGCACCCACTCGCCCTTCTGCCTGATGATTGAACCGATGCCGCCATACTTGCCGGAGATCATCAACTCGAACTCGCCGCTGTCGTCCGCGTGTATCAGTTCGGTGTAAGGGTCGAGCGTCGAGAGCATCCCCGCGGCGGCATTCTTGCCCAGCGTTGTCGGGTCGACCGGATCGACATAGTACATAAACAGGCTGCGCATCGTGTTGACCACCAACTCGACGTTTTGCCCCAACTTAAAATCCTCCGGGTAGGCCGCCCTCACCCCGAGTGCCGCGACTGCCGCAAGCATCGTCGCTCCCCAAATCGCATATCTTTTGCGTATCTTCATTCTGAATCGACAGGTTATAACTAAAAACTTAGTTATATAACTAAGTTTTTAGTTGAAGCTTTCTCCACTACTCCCACAGCCTAATTCTCATCCTAAATAATTCATGATTTATGATTCATGATTCCCAACATAGTTCGGAATCCTATGCTGAGCCTCCATAACAAAGCGCCTCGGCCCCTCGATATCGAACCCACCCTCGGGACAAGCCGTCAAAGTCACCGCCTCGTCACCCATCCACCACACTCGCCGCACCATCCCCTCGCCGCGAAACACCATCTTCGCACGACCGGCCTCCATCTCCTCGCTCGCCAACACCATGCCCCCCGCCCTCAGCGCCTTGACGATCGCGTCGCGCCGAGCGGCCAGATCGAAATTCATATGTCGCCGCTTGAACTCCACGGCAGGGTAGGCCGCACACCAAACCACCAACGCCACTGCAAACATCTGCCCGCGCGCGGTGGCAAAAAACGCGGCGAAGAATCCCCCGACGCCCCCCACCGACTCGATGTTCGATGTGCCGCTCGTCTGCATGAGCGCAAAAACGACGGCCATCAGCAGCGCCAACTTGACCATGTACTTAACCGCACGAAGAGTGTATTTCATAAAGCAAAATTTTATCTACTATATATAAGGTATACCTGGGAGCACCCCCCCCCAAAAAAAATTAAAGTTCTTTCCGCAACCTCGCCACCGGAATCCCCAACATCTCGCGATACTTGGCCACCGTCCGCCGCGCGATGCGATAACCCTTGGTGTTCAGTATCTCCATCAACGTCTCATCTTTTATCGGATGCCGTTTATCCTCGCCGTCGATGCACTCGCGCAAAATCTGCTTGATCTCGTGCGACGACACCTCGCCGCCATCGTCTGTGGTCATCGCCTCCGAGAATAGCTCCTTCAGCAAAATTATCCCGAACGGCGTCTGCACATACTTGCTGTTCACCACCCGCGATATGGTCGACACGTCCAGCATCGTCCTCTCGGCAATATCCTTGAGGATCATCGGCCGCAGGTCGCTCTTGTCGCCCGTCTCGAAGTATTTGCGTTGCAGGTCGAGAATCTCGGTCATGGTTCTCATCAGCGTGTCATGCCTCTGCTGAATCGCCGAGATGAACCACTTCGCCGACTCGATCTTACCCTTGATAAACTGCACCGTCTCCTTGTCGCCCTGCGAAACGTTCTTCCCCGACATGCTCCTCAGCATCTCCACATAGCGTTTCGACACCTTCACCTCGGGCACGTTCCACGAGTTGAGCTTCAGCACAAACTCGCCGTTCTGAATATCCAACAAAAAGTCGGGCGTCACATACGGCACAGCTTCCGTCCCCCCCTCGTTATAGAGATTACCCGGACGAGGCGACAGATGCATGATCTCATCCATCACGGCGCGAAACTCATCCTCGTCCTCGATGCCGAGCCGCGTCATCAACTTGTTGAAGTGCTTCTTGGTAAACTCGTCGAAGTAGTGGGTCAGAATTTTCATCGCCAACTGCCTCTCGCGACTGTGGCCCGACAGACTTTCGAGCTGCAACACCAGACACTCCTGAAGGTCGCGCGCCCCGATGCCGGCGGGCTCCAACTCGTGTATCATATAGAGTATCTGCTCCAACTCGTCGCGGTCTGTCTCGACGCCCAGCATGAACGATATGTCGTCGGCCACCGAATCGAGGTCGCGCCTCAGGTACCCGTCCTCGTCGATGCTGCCCACCAGAAAGTGCGCCAGCGTCGTCTCCCGTTCATCCAGATGTCGATAACCCAACTGCTCGATCAGGTACTCGTGCAGCGACCTTCCGCCCGAGATGGTGGGAGTCAGCTGCTTGTCATCCTTCGAGTAGTTGTTGGCTTTGGTCTTGTAGCTCGGCGTGTCGTCCTCCCTCATGTACTCCTCCACCGAGATCTCCTTCGGGGTGTCGTCACCGTCCTCATTTTCGCGCGGCTCCTCCTCTTCCAACACGGGATTCTCCTCAATCTCCTGCTTGATGCGCTGCTCCAGCTGCAACGTTGGCAACTCCAACAGCTTGATCATCTGGATCTGCTGCGGGGAGAGCGTCTGCTGCTGCTTGAGTGTCTGCTTCTGTGAGAGGTCTATCATCCGTTCAATCTAAAGTTTATGAATCGGGCTGCAAAAAAAGTATAGCGCTGTCGGCATTCCGACCTTAGAACTCCGCGTTCTTGGGTGTTCTCGGAAAAGGTATCACGTCGCGCACGTTGGCCATGCCGGTCACGAACAGCTTGAGCCGCTCGAACCCGAGGCCGAATCCCGCGTGCGGCGCGCTACCCCAACGGCGGGTATCCATATACCACCACAGCTCCTCCTCCGACATCCCCTCGGCGTCGATCTTTGCCTTGAGTTTGTCGTAGTTCTCCTCGCGCACCGACCCGCCGATTATCTCGCCGATCCGCGGAAAGAGCACATCCATCGCCTGCACCGTGCGTCGCCCCTCGGCGTCGGGCTCGTTCTGCTTCATATAGAATGCCTTGATGGCGGCGGGGTAGTTGATCAAAATAACCGGCTTCTTGAAGTGCTTCTCCACAAGGTAGCGTTCATGCTCGCTCTGAAGGTCGAGCCCCCAGTCGACGGGAAACTCAAACTTCACTCCGCTCGCCTTCAGTATCTCGATCCCCTCCGTGTAGTCCAACCTCACGAAGTCGTTCTCGACCACGCTGCGCAACCGCGCCGTGAGCTCCTCGTCATACATCTTTTCGAGAAACGCCAGGTCGTCGGCGCAGTTCTCCAAAGCATACCTTATAAGATACTTCAAAAAGTCCTCCGCAAGGTTCATGTCATCCTCCAGATCGCAGAACGCCACCTCGGGCTCGATCATCCAGAACTCTGCCAAGTGCCTCGGGGTGTTGCTGTTCTCGGCGCGGAATGTCGGCCCGAAGGTATATATCTGCCCCAACGCCAACGCCCCCAACTCACCCTCCAACTGACCGCTCACCGTCAGCGACGTATGCTTGCCGAAGAAGTCCTGCGAGTAGTCCACGCGACCCTCTTCGGTGCGAGGCGGCTTTTCGACATCCAGCGTCGTCACCTGAAACATCGCCCCCGCCCCCTCGGCATCGCTCGCCGTGATGAGAGGCGTGTGCAGATAGTAAAACCCATGGTCGTTGAAGTAGCGATGAATCGCGAACGCCATCGCATGGCTGATCCGCAGCACCGCCCCGAAAGTATTCGTCCGCGGCCGAAGATAGGCGATCTCCCTGAGGAACTCCAACGAGTGCCCCTTCTTCTGCAACGGATATGTCGCGGGGTCCGCCTCGCCATAGATTTCGATCTCGCGCGCCTGAATCTCGACGGGCTGTCCGCTGCCCTGACTCTCGACGAGCACACCCGCCACGCGCAGACACGCACCTGTTGCAATCCGGCCCAACAGCTCGTCGCCGAACCTCTCGGGCTCAGCCACGATCTGAATGTTATGTATGGTCGATCCGTCGTTCAGGGCAATGAAGGCCACGTTTTTGTTTCCGCGCTTAGTGCGCACCCAACCCATCACGGTTATCTCTGTATCGCGCGCCTGCGACCTCAGCGCATCGGCGATTTTAGTTCTGCTTTTGCTTAACATTTCCTTTAGAAGTAGTATTGGTTGCAAATATCGTGATTATTTTTTACATTTGTACACCATAACATAATATATGAAGCGATTTTTTTCCACCACGGCACTGTTTTTGTGGGCATTCACCTCCGTACTGCCGACCTCGACTCCCGCCTCGGCGCAGGGTCGGGCCCCGCGGCAGGCCCCCATTCTGACCCCATACCCCAACACCATCCGCAACGAGGGCCGCGCCCCCTACCGCGCCGAATTCATCAGCTACGACGTTCGCGCCGAGGCCGACGCCGGCATGCTCAAGGGCTCGAAGTACCACCGTCCCCTCCCGCTGAAGTCGACCGACGGCACCCTGTTCGAGACCACCGTCGAGATTCCGGGCCTCTGGCTGGATCGCGACGTCTACATCCGAGACACGGGCCGCACGGGCCGCTACCTCCTCTCGGTCAATGGCCGCCGCGTGGGCTACAACACCGACAGCTACGGCACCAACGACTACCACATCACCCCCTATCTCACGGAGGGCACCAACACGGTGTCCATCCAGACCCTCGCCCCCAGCAGCGCGGGCGGCGACATGGAGCGTTTCGAAGCCGCCCCCTCGCGCCGCACGATCGACAACCTCTTCATCTTTTCGCAACCGCGCCTCCGCATCCACGACTACACCATCTCCGGCCACCACGACGACGAGTACAAAGACGCCGTCATCGACCTCGCGGTGGTGGTGGTCAACGACCACAACATGCCCGAGTCGGTGCGAGTCGGCTTCGACGTCTTCGACCCCGCCGGAAATCTCAAGGAGTACGCTTTCAAGGAGGCGGTCATTCCGGGCCGCGGCTGCGACACGGTGCGCTTCTACAACAAGCTCACGGGCACGCAACGATTCCAATACTCGGCCGAAAACCCCGCCCTCTACCGCATAGTGCTCTCGCTGCGCCACGGCGGCCGCAATACCGAATATATCCCTCTGCGCCTCGGCTTCGGCCTCACCGCCTGGGACGGCCGCCAGGTCACCCGCGGCGGCACCCCCATCGAGGTGCGCTCCGTCGAGGCCGACTTCCCCGTGCAGAGGGGGGCGGTCGAGCGACTGCGCGCCTTCAAGAGGCAGGGCTACAACACCATCGCCGTGACCCGCCCCCAGCAGAAGTGGTTCTACGACACCGCCGCCGCCGAGGGCCTCTACGTGATCGACCGCGCGGCCGTGGAGTGCGACCCGCGCGACGGCGACCGCGGCCCCGACGGCACCGTGGCCAACGACCCCTCCTACCTCGACCGCTTCCTCGACCGCCAGACGGCCATGTACCACCGCGGCCGCAACTACCCCAACATCATAGGCTGGTCGATCGCCTCCGAGAGCGGCAACGGCTACAACCTCTACAAAAGCTACCAGCTCCTCCGCCAGTTAGACCCCACAAGACCGGTGATCTACATCGGCGCCAACGGCGAATGGAACTCAGATTCAATCATGAATCATGAATAATGAATCATGAATCGGCTACGCAGCACTATATACGTGCGAAGCACACCATAATTCATGATTCATAATTCATGATTCTAAAAAAATGAACATAGACTTCATATTAGTAGGAAAAACCGACTCCCCCGCGGTAGCGGAGTTAGTGTCGTTATACTCAAAGCGCATCTCACGCTGGATCCGTTTCGGAGTAGTGACGCTGCCCGACGTCAAGCGCACCGCCAAGACCCCGCCGCAAACCATCGCCAAAAACGAGGGCGAGATGCTCCTGCGCCAATTCTCACCCGACGACTACGTGGTGCTGCTCGACGACAAGGGTGTGCAGTACGACTCGATGCAATTCGCAAACTGGCTCGGCGCACGCATCTCGGGAATCGGCCCGTCTGGCGGCGCACGCCGCATCTGCTTCGTGGTGGGCGGAGCCTACGGATTTTCGCCCGAGGTGAGGGCCCGCGCGGGCGAGAGCGTGTCGCTGTCGCGCATGACCTTCTCGCACCAGATCGTGAGAGCCATCTTCGCCGAGCAACTTTATCGCGCTTTTTCGATATTAAATAACGAACCCTATCACCACGAATGATTTTTTTCACTACCTTGCGAAACCGTTTCTCGGAAGAGCCCGCGAAACGCACCTGAAAAACCTAAAAAAAACCTAAAACGTAACCATAATGAAAACCTACGAAACCAAAGAGATCCGCAACATTGTCCTGATCGGCGCCCCCAACTCCGGCAAAACCACCCTGGCCGAGGCGATGGCCTTCGAGGGCAAGGTGATCGACCGCCGCGGCAGCGTCGAGAACGAAAACACACTTTCAGACAACACCGACCTCGAACACGAGTACAAACGCTCGATCTACTCGACGATACTCTACACCGAGTTCATGAACCGCAAGTTGAACATCATCGACGTGCCGGGCTCCGACGACTTCTGCGGCGGCCTCTTCTCGGGCTTCAAGGTGGCCGACGTGGGGGTGATGCTCTTCAACGCCCAGAGCGGCTTCGAGGCGGGCAGCGAGATTCAGCAACGCTACTCCGACACGCTGGGCAAACCGCTCATCGGCGTGGTCAACCAGTTAGATCACGAGAAGGCCAATTGGGAGAGCGCCATCGAGAGCATCCGCGCCGGCGCACACGTGAGACCTGTGTTGGTGCAGTTCCCCGTCAATCCGGGCCCGGGCTTCAACGCCTTCGTCGACGTGCTGATGATGAAGATGTACGAGTTCACCGACGACAACGGCACCCGCGTCGAGAAAGATATCCCCGCCGCCTACGCCGACCAGGCCGCCGCCCTCAATCAGGAGCTCGTGGAGGCCGCCGCCGAGAACGACGAGGGGCTCATGGAGCTCTACTTCGAGAAGGGCACCCTCACACAGGACGACATCCGCGCGGGTCTGCGCAAGGGCATCGCCGTGCGCGGCGTGATGCCCATCTTCTGCGCCTCGGGCCGCAAGAACATCGGCACCAAACGACTGATGGAGTTCATCATCAACGTCGCCCCCAACCCCGAGCTCGCCATGCCGCTGCGCGACACCAAGGGCGCCGACGTCACCGCCGACCCGACAGCCCCCCCCGTACTCTTCGTCTTCAAGAGCCAGATCGAAAGCCACATGGGCGAGATCAACTACTTCCGAGTTGTGCGAGGCAAACTCACCGAGGGGGCCGAACTTGTCAACGCCCGCACCGGCAACAAGGAGAAGATCTCACAGATCTTCGCCGTGGCAGGAAAGAACCGCACAAAGGTGACCGAGATGAGCGCGGGCGACATAGGCTGCACGGTCAAGCTCAAGGGCACCAAGACCAACGACACCCTCGCCGCCGCGGGGGCCAACGTCGAGATCGAGACGATGCTCTTCCCCGAACCGCGTTACCGCGCCGCCGTGCGCAGCGTCAAGACGGGCGAGGACGAAAAGTTGGGCGAGCTGCTCAACAAGATGAAGTTCGAAGACCCGACCATCCTCGTGGCCTACTCCAAGGAGCTCAAGCAGAACATCATCCAGGGCCAGGGCGAGCACCACCTAAACATCCTCAAGCGCCGCCTGTTGGACGAGAGCAAGATGGAGATCGAGTACTTCGCCCCCAAAATTCCCTACCGCGAGACGATCACCAAGGTGTCGCAGGCCGACTACCGCCACAAGAAGCAGTCGGGCGGCGCGGGCCAGTTCGGCGAGGTGCATATCGTCATCGAACCCTACTACGAGGGGATCGACGAACCGAGCAAGTACAAGATCGGCGGCAAGGAGATAGCAGTAAGCCTCAAGGGCAAGGAGGAGTACGAGATGGAGTGGGGCGGCAAGTTGCAGGTCTACAACTCGATCGTGGGCGGCGCCATCGACGCGCGCTTCCTGCCCGCCATCCTCAAGGGGGTGATGGAGAAGATGGAGGAGGGCCCGCTCACGGGCTCCTACGCGCGCGACATCCGCGTTGTGGTCTACGACGGCAAGATGCACCCGGTCGACTCAAACGAAATCTCGTTCAAGCTCGCGGGCCGCAACGCCTTCCGCGAGGCGTTCAAGAACGCCGGCCCCAAGATCATGGAGCCCATCTACACCGTCGAGGTGTTGGTGCCGAGCGACAAGATGGGCGACGTGATGAGCGACCTGCAAAACCGCCGCGCCATGATCCAGGGCATGGCCTCCGACAAGGGCTTCGACCGCCTCACGGCCTCCGTACCGCTGGCCGAGCTCTATCGCTACTCGACCACGCTCTCGTCATTGACCTCGGGCCGCGCCTCCTACACCATGAAGTTCCAATCCTACGAACAGGTGCCCGCCGACGTCCAAGACAAACTCCTAAAAGCCTACACCGAAGAGGACGACGAGTAAATCATGAATCATGAATCATGAATCGGCAATAGGCTCCCAAAATGGGAGCCTATTGCTTTTCGCAAAAAGTCATCCCTACAGAGGCCTGAACGCCGGCAGCGATTTAGAGGTTAGTGATCAGTGGTTAGTGCTAACGCCATATAAGTCATCCCGACAGAGGCACAAAGTGCCGACGAGGGATCTACCTTATAGCAATTGAAAATTGAAAATTGCCTGAACGCCGGCAGCGATTTAAAAAACATCACAAAAAAATCAACAAAAACTGAAACAAAACAGATACCAAAAACGTAATAACACGCCACGATAAAAGACCCAAAAAAACAACAAAAAAGAGCCCATACCTATATTAATAAGAGGCACCCCCTAAAAAAAAGTGTTACATAGGTAACACTCGCCAAAAAAAACCGTTACATCGGTAACACTTGCCCAAAAAAAAGCGTGACATATGTCACGCTTTTTTAATCAGTGCGTTAGCTTTAAGTAGTGCGTTAGCTAAAATCGCAGCGGCCGTTGCCGCCAACTTTCAATTTTCAATTGAATCAAAGTTCGCGAACTTTGATGTTCCGAAACCAAACCGCATACCCATGATCCTGCAACCCGATGTAGCCTGTTTTCGCGGGGCCTGCATTGAATCCGGGCCAATCTTTAAACTTGCTGCGCGACACCAATTCTGCCCACTCGGGAGTCCACAAAGTGTACTCGCAAACGACCACACCATTCTGAGTATGAGTCACATTGCCATTGTCGACCCTGATCACAATCGTGTTCCACTCCATGGCGGGTTTGGCGTTTTGCGGCAGCGCCGACTTGATATCGTATAGCGATCCGGCGAGGTGGTTGGCAAGCTTGTTGTCGCCTGCATACCAGTTGTCCAACACCTGCACCTCGGGCGCGGCGTTATACATCGGTTTGCCCTGTTCCTCAACCACATAGTACATGATTCCCGAGTTGCCGCCCTTCTCGATCATCCAGTCGATCGACACCTCGAAGTTCGAGAATTGTTGTCCGGCGAACATGATGTCGGCGCCCTGCATGCTGCCCGGGCGGGCGGTGTTGGTAGCGAGCTTCATTGCGCTGTGTTCGCGGTCGATAGACCACTGTTCGGGCATCGCGTCGGCGGCGTACTTGCGCCACTGTCCGAAGCTTTGGCCGTCGAAGAGCAGTTTCCATCCGGCCCTCTGTTCGGCGGAGGTGAGAGTGTTGGGGCGCTGAGCCGCTGCGGGCGCGACCACTGCGACGGCGAGTGCCACCGCGGCGATGTTCATCAGTAGTTTTTTCATTGCTGTTGGTTTTTTAGTAAGGGGTTATTTTATTTAGGTGTTGTGTTTTCGTCGCACAAAAAAAGCTCATCACATTAAGTTTCAGTGTTTTAAGTCTCACCGTTTTCGGGAGTACTTAAATCTTTTTATCTTCATCGAGGGGGTTTTCTCGAACTCCTCGGTCTGCTCCTTCACCTCCGACAGGCGCGAAAAACTTGCCACCCGCGCGTTCACGTAGGCCATCGCCTCGCGCCTGATCTCCTCCATCCTCATCGCGATGTTTCCCCTCATGTTGTGGAAGTTGCGCTCCAGCTCGTCGTAGTTGAAACGTACCAACGCCACCAACTTGCCCTTGTGGTCCTCAGTCACCAACGAGTCGGAGACGTAGACCAGCGAGTTGAGAATGCTCTCGATCTCCTCGGGGTAGATGTTCTCGCCGCCCGAGCTCACCAACATGCTGCCCAGGCGTCCCTTGATGGAGATCCATCCGTCGGGCGCGATGTTGGCGAGGTCGCCCGTGCGGAACCATCCGTCGTCGGTGAAGACCTCGCGCGTCTTCTCCGGATTCTTGTAGTAGCCCTGCATCACGCAGGGGCTCAGCGCGACCAACTCGCCGTCGCCGTTCTCGTCGGCGTCGACCACCTTGAGCGTCACCCCCTTCACCGCAGGGCCCGTGGTGCCGAGTCTCACCTTGTCGGGCGCGGCGCCGGCCAACAGGGGGGCAGTCTCGGTGAGTCCGTACCCCACGGCATATGGAAATCGCGCGTCCAACAGAAACTGCTCCGTCTGCGAATCCAACTTGGCCCCGCCGATGCCGAAGAATCGGATCCTGCCGCCGAATACCTTATATAGTTTCGACCCCGCGATGCGATGCAGCCTGCGCCGCGACCAGCCCATTCCGTAGAGCCACTTGACGAAGGCGTTGGAGGTGAATCGCGCGAGCACACGATTTTTGTAGAGCTTGTCCATTATAAGAGGTACGCTCAGCATCATCGTCGGCCGGATGTCCCTCATGGCGGGCAGCAGCGTCGCCGGGGTGGGGGGGCGGTCGATGTAGTGTACCGTGGCGCCGTAGGCAAACGGGTAGAGCATTCCGATGGAGCACTCGTAGGCGTGGCTCAGCGGAAGTATCGAGAGAAACACATCGTCCGTCGAGATGGGGAAGACGTCGTAGGCGATTGCGATCTGCTCGGCCAGCGCCTCGTGCGACAGCATCACCCCCTTGGGCATCGAGGTGGTGCCCGACGTGTAGACTATCGCCGCCGTGTCTTCCGGCCTCGGCTCTCGGCGTTCGCCCTTTTGCGCTCCCTCTTTCTGATGTATGATGCCGAGGTTTTTTGTGCGGATCACTATGTTCTGAGCCTCGATCGTTTCGCGCGAGAGTTTTGAAAAAAGTTTGTCGGAGACCAGCAGCCCCTTCGCCTCGGAGTGGCGGATGATCTGGTCGAACTCCTCGCCCGAGAAGCCGGGCAGGATGGGTACCACAACCATCCCCATCTCGACCACCGCGAAGTAGCAGACGGGCCAGGTGGGCATGCTGCTCGACAGCAGCGCCACGCGGTCGCCGGCGGTGAGTCCCGCCTCCAACAGCATCTGCTGAAGCTGCGCCACCGACTCGCCGAATTGACGGAAGGTGATGCTGTCGCGCTCGTACATTGCGTGCGACACGCGGTCGGCGTAGTGCTCTATGCTGTGGTGGTATATCTGGGCCAGTGTTTTCATTGTCGAGTTCATTGTCGCAAAGGTAGCATTTTTTATCTTTGCCCCGTGCTAAGTTATCCACATATTAAAAAATATGCCGCCGAGGCGGGGTTTGCGCTGTGCGGAGTGGCGCGGGCGAGGGTTCTGGCTGAGCATGCACCGCGTTTCGAGGCGGGGTTGGGGGCGGCGAGCGCCGAGTACATGACATATCTTTCGAGGCGGCCGGAGAGGCGTTTCGATCCTTCGGAGCTTTTGCGTGGTGCGCGTACCGTGGTGGTGTGTGCGTTGGCGTATGACGGGGCGGCGGCGTGTGACGGGGTGGCGGCTTTTGCGCGTATGGACGAGGACTATCATGTGAGGATCAAGCGTATGCTGAGGGAGGTGGTGGCGAGGCTTGAGGCTTGCGGGCTTCCGGCGGGCGGGCGTTTCAAGGTGTGCTGCGATACGGCGCCGATACTTGAAAAGGCTTGGGCGGTGGAGGCGGGGCTCGGGTGGCAGGGGCGACATTCGCTTGTGGTCAATCCTCGGTTGGGGTCGTTCATGATGCTGGGCGAGCTGCTTTTTGATGTCGAGTGCGACTGTTATGACGAGCCTTTTTCGGGGGTCGGGTGCGGGTCGTGTCGTGCTTGTGTCGAGGCATGTCCGGTGGGGGCGATCGGTTGCACGGCGGAGGGGGTGCGCACTCTCAGCACCGCTCGCTGCATCTCGGCGCGCACTGTGGAGGCTGCCCGATTGAGGCCCGAAACCCCTGTGGAGCCTATTCACGGGTGGATCGAGGGGTGCGACGAGTGTCAGCGCGCATGCCCGCACAACCGTTGGCGGGCGACGTCAAGTGGGGGGCGATAAAAAAAACCGAAAATTATTTTTAGCAAAAGCGCTTGCAGGTCGGGAAAGTTGTTTAACTTTGCCGCGTCAACGGGGAGCGTTTTCCCGTGTTTTAAAAGTTTTTAATACTTCATTTCTCCTATGAAAGGCAAAGTTAAATGGTTCGACACAGCCAAAGGTTATGGCTTCGTGACAACCGAAGAGGGTCAGGACGTTTTTGTTCACTACACCGGCATCCAGGGCGACGGTTTCCGTGGCTTGGAGCAGGATCAGGCTGTGGAGTTCGACCTCGACGAGGGCAAGAAAGGCCCCCAGGCGATCAACGTAACGGTATCGAAGTAAACCCTTTAATACTTGAGTTCGGAGCGGGAAGGTCTTTTGACCTTCTCGCTTTTTTTGTGGCTGGGGTGGGGGATTCTTGCGAGGGTGTTGGGAAGGTGGTTCGGGGGAAAGTGTGTTTACGGTTTTTCGATGAGTGGGAATCCGGGGGAGTGGATTGTTTTGGTGGCCGTTGATTCGGGATTCTCGGGGCTCGTCGAATTTTCCGGAGCGCCGTATATTATATAGTACTCGATCGGGGGGGTGTCGTTGGCGGCCGCGGCAGACGCGGCGCGCTCAAGCATCGCGACTGCCTTCTCAAGAGAGCCGGAGGCCATCACGCCCGTCGCCCACGCGTCGGCCAGCGCGCACTCGGCCGACACGATGCTCACCGAAAGTATCTGCCCCTGAACCGGATAGCCCGTGAGCGGGTCGATCGTGTGGACGCGCGTGCGGCCCGACCCGTCGACGAACCAGTTGCGGTAGTTGCCGCTTGTTGCCAGTGCGCGGAGCTCATGACTGACATTTCGACTTTTGCGGCCGCTCCCGCCGCCCTTCTCGAAAGAGACCACCGCCCCGTAGTCGTTGGAGAATCCGAGCGTCGGTTCGTTGATGCCGAAGCGCCACGGGCGGCCCGACTCGTTGACGCCGCGCGCGCGAACCTCGCCGCCGACCCACACCATGTAGTCGCTTATCCCATCGCCATCAAGCATTTCGGCCAGCCGGTCGACGGAGAAACCCTTGGCGATCGAGCCGAAGTCGAGCTGCACGCGCCGGTGCTCCTTTATAAGGCGGCCGCCCTCGATGCGCACCTTGTCCATGCCCACGTGCTCCATGATGCACTCGACGCAGGGTATCTCCTGGCTCGCCTCGGAACCGAAGCCCCATGCGTTGACGAGCGGTGCGACGGTCGAATCGAAGTAGCCGCCGGTCTGTTTGTGTACCCTTTTTGCGAGCGCGAAACACTCTTCGAAGAGGGGTGTGGTGGCGTCGGTTTCGCCCCGATTGATGCGGCTTGTGAGCGACTGCGGATTGAAAATCGAGAAGGTTTGGTCGATTTCGGCGAAAATTGTGTCGATTTTTTTTTCGGTCTCGGGCGTGGGGTTGTTTACCACGATGTTGTAGGTGGTGCCTTGGGTGGGGCCGCTGAATGTCACGTAGTTGGAGCCGGTGCAGGCTGTTGTAAGGAGGGCGAAAAACGCTGTCAGTCGCTTCATGGAGTCTGTTTTTTGAGACAACAAAGTTAAGAAAAATATGAAAAAAAGTTCGCCGGCTATTGCAGATACGAAAAAAGTCCATACATTTGCAGCCGCTAAACCGGAAAACAGCAACACAAAAACAGCAACACAGACTTCCGGCGCAGCGAACCAAAGAGAGGGCGACAACAAATTTTTTTCCGAAAAATTTTGTAGATTCAAAAACTCGCCGTATCTTTGCAGTCCTTTTCCGCCAATTTTTTTCGAGTCACGCCGGTTTTTGCGAGGCTCACGAATTTAGAGAAAAGCGGGAGGCTAAACACGGTTCTTTGATTTACTGGTATACAGAGAGAAACAGAAATGTAGTTAAAGTTTATTCAATTCCTATTTCTGGAAGGACGGTCGAGCCGCAAGGCGGAGCCGCGATTCCGAAAGACGATAATTAAGTAGTCGGGACTCTAAAAGTACAAATTAATTTTTTTACAATGGAGAGTTTGATCCTGGCTCAGGATGAACGCTAGCGGCAGGCCTAACACATGCAAGTCGAGGGGCAGCATAAGATGTGGTAACACATTTGGTGGCGACCGGCGGACGGG
>JAITWH010000031.1 GCA_031285405.1 Alistipes sp. | reverse complement strand
TTGGTAACCACTAAATTACGAAAAATATCCCAGCCAACCAACTGATAATCAATAAATTAATACAATAACCCTATCCATCTCAAAATATAATCCTAAAAATTCAAAACAACTTCTTAATTTTTAATTACCTTTGCACTCTCGATTTCGAATCGGGGCAGGCCCCCGCCGGCATTCATGTCGCAAGACATGGTGCAACCTGTCCCGATTCTTTTTGGGCCCATAGCTCAGTTGGTCAGAGCAGCGGACTCATAATCCGAAGGTCGGGGGATCATGACCCTCTGGGCCCACAAATAAGGGGTGTTGCTTGTAGCAACACCCCTTATTTGTGCCCCCCCTTGGGGCTGTGTTCGAAGCCCCCTGCCCTGCCCTCGGGGGAGGGGGTTTGCTACGCGACACTGAGCTTTTCGCAACAGCTGTTTTGCCCCCACCCCCATCTAAGGCGAAAGTTATCAACTTTCGCCATCCTCGGGGAGGGAGTCTGCTACGCAGCACTGAGTTTGTCGCAACTACACTTTTGGGGGCCACATGGGGCTGATTACAAACCCCATATCCTGCCTAAGAGTGACTTTTATTTATGCGTAGATAAAAATCGCTGCCGCCGTTGCGGCTATTTCGAATTATTTTTTTATATTTGCGATGCCTATTATACGTTGTTCCCATCGTAGCCTCGGCGCCCGAGCGAAAATATGTTTCAAAAACTATAATAATTAACCTAAAAAACTACCTAAATCATGAGTACAACGACGAAAACCGAAAAGTCGGGCTCGATCTCGCGCAGAGATTTCCTCGGCTCCGTGGCTGCCGCGGCAGCGTTCACCATCGTTCCGCGCTTTGTGTTGGGCGGCCCGGGCTACCAGTCTCCCAGCGACATGGTCAATCTGGCCGGCATCGGTGTTGGCGCCCAGGGCGGCGGCGACATCCGCAACATCGCCACTCCGGATGTGCCCATCCAGCGCTCGACAGTGGGTTACCACCGTTTCGGCTACCCCTACGGCGGCATCGCCCCGCAGGCGCAGGCTCGCAGACGCGCGGGCGGCGTGGCCAACTCCGACGCTACGATTCAGTTGGGTGACGCCGCGAGCGGACAGACCTTCAAGCACGCCAACATCTACGCCCTGTGCGACGTCGACCACGACTACGCGGGCCACATCATGGCGGGCTATCCCAAGGCTAAGAGGTATCACGACTTCCGCGAGATGCTCGACAACGAGAAGGAGATCGACGCGGTGCTGATCGGCACGCCCGACCACACCCACGCCGTGATCGCGTCGTACGCCATGAAGGCGGGCAAACACGTGTTCGTCGAGAAGCCGATGGCCAAGACGATCTACGAGACCCGCTTCCTGCGCGACCTCGCCCGCGAGACCGGCGTGGTCACCCAGATGGGTAACCAGGGCCACAATATGGAGGGCACGCGTCAGGCGGTCGAGTGGATCCGCTCGGGTGTGATCGGCGACGTGACCGAGGTACACATGTGGACTAACCGTCCGACGATCTGGCGTCAGGGCCACTTCCCGCGTCCGACCGAGGCTCCGATACCCGCCAACCTGCGCTACGACCTGTGGCTGGGCCCGGCTCCCGAGAGACCTTACAGCCCCGAGGTGTTGCACTTCAACTGGAGGGGATATTGGGACTACGGCACCGGCGCGATGGGCGACATGGGGGCCCACACGTTCAACGCCCCGATCTGGGCGCTCGACCTGGGCTATCCCACAAAAATTCAGGCTACCTCGACTCCCTACAACGACGTGTTCCTGCCGCTGGGCGAGAGCATGACCTACGAGTTCCCCGCACGCGGCAACATGCCCCCCGTGAAGGTGACTTGGCAGGACGGTGGTCTGAAGCCGGCACGCCCCGCCGAGCTCGAAGCCGACCGCCAGCTGCGCGAGGTACTATACATCGGCACCAAGGGCAAGATGATGCACGGCACGACCGGCGCCTTCCCCGAGCTGATTCCCGATCGCGAATACTCGGTGCCCGCAACCCTGCCGAGGCCCAAGAGTGTCTACGTCGACTTTATCGAAGCCATCAAGGAGGGTCGCAAGGCCGCCAACGATTTCGAGTTCGCCGCCAAGATGACCGAGATCATGCTCCTCACCAACATCGCCGTCGCCTCGCAGCGCATCAACCGCACGCTCGAATACGACGCCGAGAATATGAGAATCACCAACCTGCCCGAAGCGAATGACTACTTCCACTACGAGTATCGCAACGGCTGGAGTCTGTAATCTGTTAATACATCAATAAGATGGGTAACAATAAATTGACAAGGCGCGGGTTCCTGGGAACCTCGGCCGCGGCGTTGGGAGCGGTCGCTCTGGCTACCCCGCTGGCAAAGGCGATGGCCTCGACTCCGACCGCCCCGCAAACTCCCGCCATCGGCGACTTCGGCACGAAGTTCGGCGGCGTGCAGATCGGCGCCATCACGTACAGTTGGCGCGACATGCCCGCGGGTCTCGAAAACATAATCAAGTATTGCAAGGAGACGGGCATCAACTCGCTGGAGCTGATGAGCGGCGACCTCGAAATGTTTCTGGGAGCGCCCGAGAGTCCGGCCCGCAACTTCCCCCGTCCGCCGCGTGGCGAGAGGCGTCCGCCGCTCACCGCCGAGCAGCAGGCGGCGATGGATAAGTACAACGCCGACCTGAGGGCCTTCCGTCTGGGAGTCAACCCCGCGAGGGTCGCCGCTGCGCGCAAGTTGTTCGACGATGCCGGCATCGGAGTTCACATCGTGAAGTTCGCCCCGTCGCGCTGGTCGGACGAGGAGATCGACTACGCCTTCGCAACCGCCAAAGCGATGGGCGCCAAGGCTGTGTGCGAAGAGGTGAGCGAGTCGGCCGTGAGCAAGCTCGCGCCGTTCGCAACGAAGCACGGCATGTACTGCGTGTTCCACAACCACAACCAGTTTGCCGAACCGGGCTTCAGCGTCGATCCCTTCCTGGCCGTCGCGCCGTCGGTGATGCTCAACTTCGACATGGGCCACTACTACGGGTCGACCGGATTGAACCCCAGCGACTTTGTGCGCAAGTACCACGACCGCATCTTCAGCATCCACATCAAGGACAAGACGGGGCCCAAGACCGATCCCGCCAACACCAATCAGGTGTGGGGGCAGGGCGAAACTCCGCTCGCCGAGCTGCTGCTGCTCATCAAGCGCGAGGGGTGGCCCATCTATCTCGACATCGAGCTGGAGTATGCCATCGCTCCGTGGTCGAACTCTGTCAAGGAGGTCAGGACGAGCGCCCAGTACGCCCGCAACATCCTTATTTGAGTCGGAACGCCGACGGCGATTTTAGCTACGCAAAACAGGGGCCCTCGAAAGGGGGCCTTTTGTTTTGTAAGTTGTTTAGAGTCCGTTCGAAAACAAAAAATTCGCTGCGGCCGTTGCCGCCGCGTTAGCACTAATCACTAACAACTAACCACTAATCACTAAAAATTAATTTTTATTTTTTAATTTTACCCCCGAGATGAGTGTGAATTATACATTTGCGTCGACGCCATTCGGCGAGGCGATGGTTGCCGCGACCGACAAGGGGGTGTGCGCACTCTTCTTCGCCGACACGCGCGAGGAGGCGCTGGCCGACCTTGCCAAGTTGCTGCCCGAAGCCACGCCGCGCGAAGAGTCGACCGACACGATCCGCCTCGCACTGAGGGTCTTAGAGGGCGGCGATCCCGAAAAAGTGCCGCTCGATCTGCGAGGAACGCCGTTCCAGAAGGAGGTGTGGCGCGCGCTGACGGAGATTCCGCGAGGCACGACGACCGACTACGGCGCCATCGCGGAGAAAGTAGGCCGACCGCGGGCATGCCGCGCGGTGGGTTCGGCAGTCGGGGCCAATCCGGTCTCGGTGATCGTGCCCTGCCACCGGGTGGTGCGCAAAGACGGAGCCCTCGGCGGCTTCCGCTGGGGCGTCGACAGAAAAAAAGCATTGTTGAAACACGAGTTGAAGAGCTAAACATGAATTGGAGAGAACAGTACAGGGATAAAATAGTACCGGTGGCCGAGGCGGTTGCTTCGATCGCCGACGGAGAGTGGTTGGTGACGTCGCACGCGGCGGCCAATCCGCAGGTCGTGATGCGCGAGCTGGTAGCCCAGAAGGAGCGGTTCCACAATCTGCGGATTTTTCACGTGTTGCCGGTGGGCTACACCGACTACCTGCTGCCCGAAAACGCGGCCCACTTTCGTCACGTGTCGACATTTCTGGGGCCGGCCTCGCGCGAGGTGGCGGCACGGGGAATGGCCGACTTCATACCCTCTTTCTTTAAGGAGGTGCCCGGACTGCTGGGCGAGAGCGTGCCGGTCGACGTGGCGGTGGTGAATGTGTCGCCTCCCGACGCTGAGGGGTATTGCAGTCTGGGGGTGTCGTGCGACTACAACGTGCGGGCGGTCGAGGTGGCAGGGCGCGTCATCGCCCAGGTCAACGATTGCATGCCTCGCGTGGGGGGTCGCGAAAACGCGGTGCACATCTCGCGGTTAGATAAAATTGTGACATGTGCCGACCCGCTGCCCGAGACTCCGCCCGCCGCCGCCGCGTCGCACGTCGAGAGCGAGATCGCGCGCCACTGTTCGGGGCTCATCAAAGATGGCGACACATTGCAGTTGGGCATAGGCGGGATTCCCGACGCGGTGCTGGGTTTTCTGGGCGACAAGAACGACCTGGGGATCCACAGCGAGATATTCTCTGACGGGGCGGTGGAGCTCATTAGAAAAGGGGTTGCCAACGGCAGCCGCAAGACGCTGCACACCGGCAAGGCGGTGGCGACATTTTTGGTGGGCAGCCGAGTGCTCTACGACTTTGTGGCCGACAACCCCGACGTGGTGATGTTGCCGGTGGACTATGTGAACGACACCAACGTGATTGCGCAGAACGACAACATGGTGTCGATAAATTCGTGCATCGAGGTGGACCTCACGGGGCAGGTCGACGCCGAGAGTGTGGGGCCGAGGCAGTTCAGCGGCGTGGGCGGACAGGTCGACTTCGTGCGCGGAGTGAGGGCCTCACGCGGAGGTCGCTCGATCATCGCAATGCCCTCGACCGCCGCTCGGGGAACGGTCTCTCGCATCGTGCCCTCGCTCGCGGTCGGCGCCATCGTCACCACTTCGAGGTGCGACGTCGACTACATCGTCACCGAGTATGGGGTGGCCCATCTTCGCGGACGCTCTCTTCGCGAACGGGCCGAGGCTCTTATCGCTATTGCCCATCCCGACTTTAGAGAAGAACTGAAATCAGGGCTCGTAAAATAACAGACTGCTTGACGGCGGATTTTTTGCGTTTCAGCGTGGCGGATTTGCGGTTGTTCGAAAAATAAATTATATTTACGAAATTTTATCGACCTGGATAGATGAAAAAACTACTGCTTGTCGCCCTGCTGTGCGCCGTCTCCGCAATCTGTTTCGGACAGGATCGAGCCCCGTTGCGCGTCGCCATCGCGGGTGTCGCCCACGGCCATGTCGGCGCGGTGAACTCCGCCGCGCGTGATGGCGAGATCGAGCTGGTGGGCATCTTCGAGAAAGACCCCGAGGTGAGGGCTGCCAACAGCCTCGCGAAGAGATATCCCGACATGGTGTACGACGATCTGGGCGCGATGCTCGACGCGGTGCGGCCCGAGGCGGTGATGGCCTACGGATCGGTGTTCGACCACCTTTCGGTCGTGGAGGCTTGTGCTCCTCGCGGAATCCACGTGATGGTCGAAAAACCCCTCGCCGTGAGTGGCGACCATGCTCGCAAGATGGCCCGACTGGCGCGCGAGAACAACATCCATCTGCTGACAAACTACGAGACTACGTGGTACCCGACCAACCACCGCGCCTACGAGATAGTGACCGCGGGCGAGATCGGCGACATCACGCGCATGACGATATACGACGGCCACCAGGGGCCGGTCGAGATAGGTTGCGGCCCCGAGTTCCTCGCGTGGCTGACCGACCCTGTGTTGAATGGCGGCGGGGCGGTGGTCGATTTCGGCTGCTACGGCGCCAACCTCGCGACTTGGCTGTTGGGCGGCCAGAGGCCCGTGAGCGTCTACGCCGTGCTGAAGCAGCTGAAGCCCGAGCTCTATCCGAGGGTCGACGACGACGCGACGATTCTTGTGGAGTACCCCGACTGCACGGTCGAGATCATGGCGTCGTGGAGCTGGCCGATGGGGCGCAAGGATATGCACATCTACGGAGAGAAGGGCTATGTGTATCAGGACAACGCGCGCGACATGCGCGTGGGAACCGAGCGGGAGGTGACGTCGGAGCGCCCCGGGGATCTGCCCGCGTCGATGGGGAATCCGTTTCTCTACCTGACGGCGGTGGTGCGCGGCGAGATAGTTCCGCGGCCGGACGACCTCTCGGCGCTCGAAAACAACCTCACCGTGGTGGAGATTTTGGACGCGGCCCGCGAGAGCGCCCGCACCAAAAAAGCGGTGAAGTTTTAAACTTTTTGCAATTTAAAAATTTAAGAACTTAGAAATTTGAAAATTAGCTACACCCCGTCATTGCGAGCAAAGCGAAGCAATCCAGAAATTCCGCGTTAGCCCCATTTTCAATTTTCCACTTTCAATTTTCAATTAATTAAACAGTCAAAAAATCTATATATATTATAAGGTATGCTGCGAAAAATTAGAATTACGCTCGCGTGGGTGCTCTTCATCCTCGCGATATTGCTTGTGCTCGACTTCAGCGGGGCGCTGCATCTGTGGCTCGGATGGGTCGCCAAGGTGCAGTTGGTGCCGGCCGTGCTTGCCGGCAGCGCGCTGTCGTTGATCTTCGTCGGGTTGCTGACGCTGCTGTTCGGGCGGCTCTACTGCTCGGTGTTGTGTCCGTTGGGCATCATGCAGGACGGAATCTCCTACCTCTCGGGCCGACGGAAGGGCAAGAAGGCGCGATTCAGGTACTCGAAGGAGCTCAAGTCGCTCAGGTGGATTCTTTTAGTTATTGTTGTCGCCGCGATAATTTTCAGCTCGATAGGGAATCATCCTATCCTAACCGTCTCGCTGCTCGACCCGTGGGCAAACTTCGGCCGCATAGCGCAGAACATCTTCGCACCGCTGTGGCGCGGGGGCAACAACCTGCTGGCATGGGTGGCCGAACGTATGGATAGCTACGCGTTCCACTCTGTCGACGTCTACATCAAGAGCGGCATCGCTTTCGGCGTCGCGTTGGTGTGGCTCGTCGGCATCGCTGTGCTGGCTTGGTGGAAGGGTCGCGTCTACTGCAACTCGATCTGCCCGGTGGGAACGTTCCTTGGACTCCTGTCGCGCTTCCCGCTCATGCGCATCTCGATCGACGAGTCGAAATGTACAAAGTGCGGCGTGTGCGAGAAAAAGTGCAAGAGCGAGTGCATCAACTCAAAGAAGGGGACGATCGACCGTTCGCGCTGCGTGGTCTGCTTCGACTGTCTGGATGCGTGCAACTTCGGTGCCGTGAAGTTCCGGATCGGCAGCCCCGTAGTAGTGGGCATCGGCACCGCCGACGAAAAAGAGACGAAAGAGTTAGAGGATGGGGTCAAGGAGTTAGAGAAAGAGCTCTCCGGCCTGGAGAACACCATCGAGACCGCCATGAAGAAGAAGAGGGGCATGAACCGCCGCAACTTCTTCTCGATAGCCGCCCTCGCCGCCGCCGCGAGCCCCGCCGCCGTCAAGGCGCAGCAGGTCGACCGGATTCTGTTGCAGGTGGATGGCGGACTCACCGACCTCATTGATAAAAAGCGCCCCGTGCGCAAAAGCCCCATAGTGCCCCCGGGGGCCCAGAGCGCGCGCAACATGCAGAAGCATTGCGTCGCCTGTCAGCTGTGCGTCGCGGCGTGCCCCAACAATGTGTTGGTTCCCTCGTCGAAGCTGGAGACGCTCATGCAACCCGAGATGACCTACGAGCGCGGCTACTGTCGCCCCGAGTGCGTCGAGTGCAGCGAGGTGTGTCCGGCGGGTGCGATACTCAAGATCACTCCGGCCGAGAAGAGCGCCATCTCGGTGGGCAACGCGTTCTGGATCGAGGGCAACTGCGTGGTTAATCGCGACAACGTGCCCTGCACCGAGTGCGAACGCCACTGCCCCACCAAGGCGATCACCCTCGTGCCGCGCGATCCGGCCGACCCGCGTTCGCTCAAGGTACCCGCTATCGACAACACGCTGTGCATAGGCTGCGGAACGTGCGAGAACCTCTGTCCGTCAAACCCCTACTCGGCGATCTACGTCGAGGGCAACGTCACACATCACACAGTTTAATGAGCCATGAAGAAGACGAATAAAGATATAACACGCAGGGATTTTCTGAAGGTGGCCGGAGCCGGAGCCGTGGTTTCGGTTGCCGCGTTGGCCGGATGCCGCCCCGCCGGCACAATCTCGGCCCAGGGAGGCGAAGCGGGAGATATTCCCACCGACCAGATGACATATCGCACCAACCCCCACTCGGGCGACAGGGTGTCGCTGTTGGGCTACGGCTGCATGCGCTGGCCGCTGCGGCGCAACGAGGCCGGCGAACAGGAGATAGACCAGGAGACGGTCAACGATCTGGTCGACTACGCGCTCGCCCACGGGGTGAACTACTTCGACACCGCACCGGTCTATGTGCGCGGATGGTCGGAGGCGGCGACAGGCAACGCTCTGTCGCGCCACCCTCGCGACAGCTACTTCGTCGCCACCAAGGCCTCGAACCCGCGCGGGCCGTTCGACCTCGAAGGGTGCAAGGCGATGTACCGCCAGTCGATGGACTTCCTGAAGGTCGACTACCTCGACTACTACCTGCTGCACAACGTGGGGTCGAGCATCGAGAGCTTCCACGAGAGGTTTGTGGAGAACGGCTTCCTCGACTTTCTGATCGCCGAAAAGGCCGCCGGCAGGATTCGTAACTTGGGCTGGTCGTTCCACGGCAACCCCGAGGTGTTCGACTACGTGCTGGCGTTTCGCGACATACAGTGGGACTTCTGCCAGATTCAGCTCAACTATCAGGATTGGCAATACCCGATCGGCGCGTCGGTCGCCGCCAAGTATCTCTACGACGAGTTGGTAAAGAAGAACGTTCCCGTGGTGATCATGGAGCCGCTGCTGGGCGGACGCCTCGCGAGGGTGCCGGCCGGAGCGCAGGCGCTGATGAGGGGCCTGCATCCGCAGGACACCCCCGCCAAGTGGGCGTTCAGATATGCCGGCACTCCGGAGAGCGTGCTGACGGTGCTGTCGGGCATGGTCTACATGGAGCACTTGCAGGAGAACCTGCGCACCTTCGCGCCGATGGAGCCGATGAACGAGGCCGAGTACGCCATTCTCGACGACGTGAGCGACATATTGGCCAACGCCGACTACATCCAGTGCACCACGTGCGAGTACTGCATGCCCTGCCCCTACGGGCTCGACATTCCGCAGGTGTTCGCCCACTACAACAAGTGCGTGGGCGAGGGACAGGTGCTCCACAGCTCGGGCGACGAGGGTTATCGCGCCGCGCGACGAGCCTTCCTGGTTGGGTACGACCGCAGCGTGCCCAAGCTTCGTCAGGCCAACCGCTGCATCCAGTGCGAGCAGTGCCTGCCCAAGTGCCCGCAGGGGATCAAGATCCCCACCGAGATGGAGCGAGTGGACGCCTACGCCGAAAAGCTGCGACAGAAGTTGCAATTTTAAGCGGCGGAGCCGCTTAGTGGTAAGTGGTTAGTGATTAGTGGTTAGTGCTAACGCGGTATAGTGCTAACGCAAAACGGGCATGGTAATTGCGGTTTTCGAGGGACGCTTTTATGCGAAGATCAGGTAATATGAAACCATAAAATCTGTATGCCTATGAGAAAAACAGCAAGCAGCGATGTCGTGGAAGACATCTGGATGAACACGCAGGCGAGCGCCGACGACCTCGGCCACATCGCCCCGACCGGCCCCGAATCTCCCGCAAGTTGGGAGGAGGTGGAGGAGAGCAACCTCGTGTTGAACCCCGACCCCTTCAGCATGGGAAACCGCGGCTGAGAATTCAACCATCCTACAAAAAAGTGCGAGACCTCACGTCTCGCATTTTTTTTATACATTTGCGGGGTAGAAACTCAGAAAAAATCCAAAAAAACATAACATCATCATGGTAAACATCTTAGACAGACTGCAAAAATTTGCCGGCGGGCCCATCGGTCAGCACATGGCAAACGCCCACGGCTACTTCGCGTTCCCCAAACTTGAGGGCGACATAGGCCCCCGCATGAAGTTCCGCGGCAAGGAGATGCTCAACTGGAGCCTCAACAACTACCTCGGTCTCGCCTCGCACCCCGAGGTACGCAAAGCCGACGCCGAAGGTGCGGAACAATTCGGCATGGCCGCCCCGATGGGCGCGCGCATGATGAGCGGTCAGACCAAGTGGCACGAACAGCTCGAAAGGGAGCTCGCGGCGTTCGTCGGCAAGCCCGACGCGTTTCTGCTCAACTTCGGCTACCAGGGCATGATCTCGATCATCGACGTGCTGCTCACCCCGCGCGACGTGGTGGTCTACGACGCCGAGGCCCACGCCTGCATCATCGACGGCTTGAGGATGCACAAGGGCAAACGTTTCGTGTTTCAGCACAACGACGTCGACTCGCTACGCAAGCAACTCGCCCACGCCGAAAAGGTGGCCGAGGAGAACCGCGGCGGAATCCTCGTCATCACCGAGGGAGTGTTCGGCATGAAGGGCGACCTGGGGCCGTTGGACAAAATCGTCGCTCTGAAAAAAGAGTTCGACTTCACGCTGATGGTCGACGACGCCCACGGCTTCGGCACGATGGGCAAGGGGGGTAAGGGCACGGCGGATCACTTCGGCGCCACCGACGGGGTCGACGTGCTGTTCAACACCTTCGCCAAGTCGATGGCGGGCATCGGAGCCTTCGTGGCGGCCGAGAAGTGGCTGGTCGACATCATGCGCTACAACATGCGCTCGCAGCTCTACGCCAAGAGTCTGCCCATGCCGATGGTGATCGGCGCGCTGAAACGCCTCGAACTGATCCGCCGCCATCCCGAATATCAGGAGAAGCTGTGGACCATCGTGCGCGCACTGCAGGGAGGGTTCCGCGAGAGAGGATTCGAGATCGGCAGCACCGCGTCGCCCGTCACCCCTGTATACATGAAGGGCGGGGTCGACGAGGCGACCAACCTCGTTGTCGACCTGCGCGAGAACCACAATCTGTTCTGCTCGGTGGTGGTCTACCCCGTCATCCCCAAGGGCGAGATCATCCTGCGCATCATCCCCACCGCCGCCCACACCCTCGAAGATGTCGAGTACACGCTGAAGGCGTTCGACGCCGTGCGCGGAAAACTGCTGGCCGGCGAGTACCAAAAACCCATGCCCAACATGAGCGACATGAACCTTCAGAATCATGAATCATGAATCATGAATCAGCTACGCAGAATTTAGCTACGCAGAATTAGTTTAGTATGAGACGACTTGCGATAGCCCTGTTGGGTTTGGTGTCGGTAGCTTGCGGCAGCGGAAGAAATTCCGGGCCGCAGGTGATCGCCCATCGCGGATTCTGGAACACGGCGGGGTCGGCCAAAAACTCGATCGACGCCCTGCGCAACGCGATCGAAATAGGTTGCTACGGTTCGGAGTTCGATGTGTGGGTGACGGCCGACGGCGTGCCCGTGGTCTTCCACGATGCGCGCACCGCAACCGGCATCGAGATTCAGAGCGTGACCCTCGACTCGCTCATGCAGGGGGCGGAACCGCTGGCCAACGGCGAGCGAATTCCCACCCTCGAAGAGTACCTGACGGCATGGAATCACGCGCCGACCAAGCTGATCCTTGAGCTGAAGTCGCACCGCGACGCCGAGGCCGACGATCGCGCGGCGGGAATTGTTCTCGACGCGGTGAGGGCTTTCAGTGTCGCGCCCGACGAGATCGAGTACATCGCCTTCAGCCGCCACGCGGCCAAGGCTTTCGTGACTCGCGAGTGCGGCTCGCCCGTGGCCTATCTGGAGGGCGACCTCTCGCCCGCCGACGCGCGCAAACAGCTGGGAGTCACGGGCATCGACTACCAGATGAATGTGCTGCGGGAGCACCCCGAGTGGATCGACGAGGCGCACGACTTAGGCATGACGGTGAACGTCTGGACAGTGGTCGCCGACGATGACATGCAACACTTCACCGCCGCCGCCGTCGACCAAATCACCACCGACCGCCCCGACGCGCTCATCGAGCAATTGAAAGTTGAAAATTGAAAATGAGCTACGCAGCCGGAACGCCGGCAGCGGCGGCAACGGCCGCTGTGATTTTATTCTGCGTCAGCCCATTTTCAATATTCAATTGCCCTCCGTCATTGCGAAGGCGTAAGCCTGAAGCAATCCAGACCGGAACGCCGGTAGCGATTTAGGCTACCAAAACGGCCCTTAACTAAGTTTTTAGTTATATAACTAAGACTTTAGTTAAAGGCCGTCCCGCGTAGCCCCATTTTCAATTTTCCACTAATCTATAAGTATCCCGCGCAATAACCAGCTCCTCATCAGTAGTAACAACCGCAACCACAACACGCGAACCCGCCTTGGAGACGATCGCATCGCGACCACGAAGCCCATCGTTGGCGGCAGCGTCGAACTCGACCCCCATATATTCGAGCCCCGTGCAGATGCGCGCCCGCGACTGCCACTGATTCTCGCCCACCCCGCCCGTAAAGACGATCATGTCGACCCCACCCATCAGCGCCGCGTAGGCCCCGATGAAGTGTTTGACACGGGCGTCATACATGGCAAGAGCCAACGCGGCACGAGAATCGCCACTCTCGGATGCCGCCACAATATCGCGCATATCCGACGAGAGGCCCGAAACCCCCAACACACCCGACCGCTTGTTGATCACCTCACCCAACTGCTTGTAACTCAACCCTTCGCGCTCACCGATAAACAGCAGTGCCCCCGCGTCAATCGCGCCGGTGCGGGTACCCATCACGAGTCCGTCGACCGGCGTGAACCCCATCGAGGTGTCCACCGAGCGCCCATTCAGCACCGCCGTTATCGAGCCACCGTTACCGATGTGACACGTGATGATTCGCGAGTTGCCGAGGTCGAGCCCCGCCATCCTCGCCCCCTTCTCGGCCACAAAACGATGCGACGTGCCGTGAAAACCGAACTTGCGCACCCCCAACCGCTCGTAGTACTCCCACGGCAGGGCATACATATAGTTCTCGGCCGGAATGGTCTGATGAAACGCCGTGTCGAACACCGCCACCTGGGGCACACTCGGCAACAGCTCGGCAATCGACAGAATGCCCTGAAGATTGGCGGGATTGTGCAGCGGAGCGAGCTCGAAGCATGTGCGAATTTTCTCGATCACACCGTCGTCGACCAACGCGCTGTCCTCAAAGAAGCTACCTCCATGCGCCACTCGATGCCCCACGGCGCCGATCTCTTTCAAAGAGCCCACAACGCCATGCTCCGAGTTGGTGATCGCCTCGATGATCAGCGCGATGCCTGCCTTGTGGTCGGGCACGGGCAGCTGCTTCACAAAGTTGTCGCGCCCCTCGACCTTCAGCACGATCTCGCCCTCCGGCAGCCCCACCCGATCGACAATCCCTTTACCCAAAAGCTGCGGCTCTGCTACCTGCACATTTTTGTTAGCAGCCCCGGAAAGGCTCCTGTCACCCCCCCCCATGTCGATAACCTGATACTTAATCGACGAAGAACCGCAGTTCAATACAAGTATTTTCATACATTCATTTATCTTCAAGCAATTGCATCTCCTGATACAAAGCCTCTAAGTACAACTCTTTCAAATTGTTATCCGACCTGCAAACCAAACCCGCATAGAACGATATCCCCTCGGCCGAATACTCGATCGCACGCCTCACGAACTGTTTTTCGGCCAGTTTGTCCGCCTGCGAAAACCACGAGCCAAACAGTTTGTCGCGATAGCGATGTAGACCGTCATCGTTATTGCAGACATACACCAATACCTGATTGTCTCGTGATAAAAAGTTCCCGAGAATTTGAAAAACGGTCTCCCTGACTAAGGGGTCGTAAATGTGCCTCTCGCCTTTAGCCCAATCGGAGTAGAGAGAAAAACGCCTGACAACCAGCCCTTTGAACAGACTGTCGTCACGCATGAAGGAGACCTTGTAGTCTATTCCGTTATCTGTGGAGAACGTAAATGTCTCCCCGTCGGAACCCAAAGATATTTTGTATGGAGAATTGCGGTTGACCTCCGCGATATCGACAATCATTATCCCAACTTTTCAAGGATAATGCCCTCTTCCTTAAGAGATTCGTAAGACCGCTTGCCCTCGACATACTCCATCCACTTGGCCTTATCGTCCAACATTTTCCGAATGTGCGCGAGCAAACTCTCTTTGGTATGTACACTTTCATACATCTGTGCCACAAAGGTAATAATTTTTCGACACAATCCACTCCCCCGCCCCAATTTATTTTTCACTCCGTCTGACAAGCCGTAATAGCCACCACATTAATAATATCATCAATAGAGCACCCCCGCGAGAGGTCGTTAACCGGCGAGGCAAGCCCCTGCAACACCGGCCCGATGGCATCGGCATGTGCCAGACGCTGCACCAGCTTGTAGGCAATGTTACCCACCTCCAACGACGGAAAGACCAGAACGTTAGCCCGCCCATCCAATCGCGAACCCGGGGCCTTGCGGTCGGCAATGTCGGGCACGATTGCCGTGTCGGCCTGAATCTCGCCGTCGATCACAAGGTTGGGATCCATCCTCTGTGCAATCTCTGTCGCCTCGCGCACCTTGTCGACCGACGGATGCGAAGCCGAGCCGCGAGTCGAAAAGCTGAGCATCGCCACTCTGGGCTCCAACCCCACAATGCTGCGGGCGGTGCGGGCGGTGCTGATGGCAATCTCGGCCAACTGCTGTGCGGTGGGCTCGGGCGACACCGCGCAATCTGCAAACAACATTGTCCCCATGTCGCCATAACTCTTGTCTGGAATCCGCATGATGAACGTTCCCGACACGACGCTGATTCCCGGGGCGGTCTTGATATACTGCAACGCCGGACGCAACACATCGCCGGTGTAGCTCACCGCCCCCGCCACCTCGCCGTCGGCGTCACCCGCCTTGACCATCACGGCTCCCAGATACAACGGCTCCTGCAGCTGCCGCGCCGCCACCTCGCGCGTAACCCCCTTCGAGCCGCGCAGCGACACCATCAGCTCGATGTACCGCTCCTCGTCGGCCGGGTCGATGCGATACGGGTCGACGATCGGAGCCTCCAACACATGTCGAAGACCATACCTCGCCGCCTGATCCTGAATGCGCCCCCTTGCCCCCAGCAGAATCACATCGGCAATCCCCTCGGCAATCAGAAATTCGGCCGCCCGAATAGTGCGGTCTTCCGCCCCCTCGGGCAACACAATGCGACGCTTCAGCCCCGCCGCCTTCTTCCGGATGTTATAAATAATTTCCATTCCTCTTAAATTTTTTGCGTAGCATAACTCGCTGCGGCCGTTGCCGCTCAATCCTCATATTTATATCCCACTCCCTTTATCGTAATGATATGCCTGTCCCCGATTTTCTTACGAAGGTTACGAACATGAACGTCGATCGTACGATCCCCCACCACAATATCCGCCCCCCACACCGTGTCATAAATCTGCTCGCGCGTAAAGAGCCGCCCGGGCTGCGAGTGCAACAGCGCCAACAGGTTGAACTCCTTGCGCGGCAACACGATCTCCTCGCCTCCGCGCGTGACGATATGCCGCTCGGGGTCGACCATTATCGACTCGTCCGACACCTCTTTGTAGTCGTGCCTCCTGAGCACCGCGCGAATTCGACTTTCGAGCGCCTTGAGCTGAATCGGCTTGGCGATGTAGTCGTCGGCCCCCGCGTCGAACCCCCTCACCTGCGAATTCTCGTCGTTGCGCGCTGTCAGAAACACCACCAACGTATCCTCTATGCCCTTCGTGGTGCGTATCAACCGACACGCCTCGAAACCATCCATGATGGGCATCATCGCGTCCAGCAGTATCAGATGCGGATGCCACGCAAGGGTACGGTCGACCGCCTCGCGACCGTTGACGGCGGTTTCGACCTCGTAGCCCTGCTTTTTAAGGTTGTAGCCCACGAACTCAAGAATGTCGGGCTCGTCGTCGACTATCAGTATACGATGATTCATTGTGCCACAAAGATAGTGCAAGGAGAGAGCAATCGCAAATAAATTTGGGCATTCCCGAGACATTCACTACCTTTGTACGAATGTTTTTTTTCGAAAAACACAAAAACGAAATACGAGCCATGTCTACCATCAACAATTCTGCTCCCGAGGAGCCGGTCGGCACCCCTGCCGACGATGTGAATGCTGCCGCCGAGGCTGTGGAGACCCCCACGCCCGCTAACGTCGAACCCGCCGCCGAGCCCGAACCCGAGCTCACCGCGGAAAAACCCACCGAGCCCGAGCCCGCCCCCGAGTCTGTTGACTTCTCCGACGAGGAGGCCGCGCTGGCCGCCGAGCAGTTGGACCCCGAGACCCCCGAAGACGAGGCGACCGAAGAGGCCGACCAGGAGGAGGACGGCACCCCCGCAAGCGAACTCGATCTCTCGGCCAAGAACAAGTCGCAGCTGACCGAGCTCTTCGCCGAGCTGTTGGCGTCGAAACCCGTTCAGGCCCTGAGGCGCGACGCCGACGCCATCAAGGTGGCGTTCTACAAGCTCCACCGCGCCGACTACGAAGCCGCCCGCAAGGCGTTCGTCGACGCGGGAGGCGAAGCCGAGTCTTTCGAGGCTCCGGCCGACGCCGCCGAGGCGCGCCTCAAGGAGTTGATGGGCGAGTACCGCCGCAAGAGGGACGAGTTCATCGCCACGATCGACGAGCAGCGCGAGGAGAACCTCAAGATCAAGCTCGCCATCATCGAGGAGCTCAAGGCGTTGGTCAACGGCAACGAGACGATGGGCCAGACCTTCAACTCGTTCCGCGAACTGCAACAGCGTTGGCGCGAGGCGGGCCCCGTGCCCCAGACGGCGGTCAAGGATTTGTGGGAGACCTACAACCACCATGTCGAGAATTTTTACAGCTACATCAAGATAAACAACGAACTGCGCGACCTCGACCTCCGGAAGAACCACGAGGCGAAGTTGGCGCTGTGCGAGGCTGCCGAGGCGCTCATCCTCGAACCCTCGATCGTCACGGCGTTCCACCGCCTGCAAAAGCTCCACGACCAGTGGAGGGAGGTAGGCCCCGTCGCGGCCGAGTTCAAGGAGAGCGTGTGGGAGCGCTTCCGCGAGGCGAGCGGCCGCATCAACAAGCAGCACCAGAGCTACTTCGACAGCATCAAGGAGGAGCAGAAGAAGAACCTCGACCTCAAGAGCGAGCTGTGCGAACAGGTCGAAGCCCTCACCAAGGAGCCCTTCACCAGCCGCAAGGAGTGGAACAAGGCGTCGGACAAACTGCTTGAGATTCAGAAGGTCTGGAAGACGATAGGCTTCGCGCCCAAGAAGAACAACACCAAGGTCTACGAACGATTCCGCGCCGCGTGCGACGCCTTCTTCGAGACCAAGCGTGGTTACTACAACCAGCTCAAGGGCGAGATGGACAACAACCTCGCCCTCAAGAACGAGATCTGCGAGGCTGCCGAGGCCCTCTCCGCAAGCGAGGACTGGAAGGGCACGAGCGACGCATTGGTAGCGTTGCAGGCACGCTGGAGGGAGATCGGCCCCGTGCCGAGGCGCTACTCCGACTCGGTGTGGAAACGTTTCCGCGCCGCGTGCGACGCCTTTTTCGATCGCAAGAACAGCCACTTCTCGGGCGTCGAGGGGGGCTACAAGGAGAACCTCGAACGCAAGCGCGCCCTCCTGTCCGCCGCCGAGGCCAAAGGGTTCGACGGCCTCGCGTTCGAAGACATCAAGGAGTTCCAACGCCAGTGGAGCGAGATCGGCTACGTCCCCTTCAAGCAGAAGGAGGCGATCGCCGCGCGCTACAAAGAGGTGGTCGACAAGATGTTCGCCACCCTGCGCGGGGGCGAGCAGCAGCGCTCGATGGAGAAGTTCCGCGGCCGCGTCGAGGCGCTCAAGACGGGCGGCGCGGGCGGCACCGGCAAACTGAAGTACGAGCGCGAACGCCTCTACTCCAAGGTGCGCCAGTTGGAGGGCGACATCGCGACGCTCGAAAACAACATCGGCTTCTTCGGCCACTCCAAGAACGCCGAGTCGATGATAGCCGACGTGCGCGAAAAGATCGAAAGAGCCAAAACCGAAATGGCCGCCACCATAGAGAAGATCAAGATGATAGACACCGAGAGCACGACGAATTAAGAATTAAGAATTAAGAATTAGCTACGCACATTATATACGTGCGAAGCACTCCGCGATTCATGATTCATTATTCATGATTCATGATTAACATGATTCATGATTAAAACAGACTAAAAAGATGAACCAAGTAAAATACATCTTCGTAACCGGAGGAGTAGCCTCCTCCTTAGGCAAGGGAATCATCGCCGCCTCGCTCGCCCGCCTGTTGCAGGCCCGCGGCTACCGCGTGACGAACCAGAAGCTCGACCCCTACATCAACGTCGACCCGGGGACGCTGAATCCCTACGAGCACGGCGAGTGCTACGTGACGGACGACGGGGCGGAGACCGACCTCGACCTGGGCCACTACGAGCGCTTCACGGCAATCCCCACCTCGCAGGCCAACAGCGTCACGACGGGCCGCATCTATCAGGCGGTCATAGACAAGGAGCGTAGGGGCGACTACAACGGCAAGACCGTGCAGGTGATTCCCCACATCACGGACGAGATCAAGCGCCGCATCCAGCTGCTGGGTGCCAGTGGCGATTACGACATAGTGATCACCGAGATCGGCGGCACGGTTGGCGACATCGAGGGTCTGCCCTACATCGAGGCTGTGCGTCAGTTGCGCTACAACCTCGGGCCCCACAACACTGTTGTCGTGCACCTCACACTGATCCCCTATCTGGCGGCGTCGGGCGAGCTGAAGACCAAACCGACGCAGCACTCTGTCAAGATGCTGTTGGAGAACGGCCTGCAACCCGACATCCTTGTGTTGCGCACCGAGCAGCACATAGGCGAGGATATCCGCCGCAAGGTGGCGTTGTTCTGCAACGTCGACGCCGAGGCTGTGATGGAGTCGATCGACGTACCCACAATCTACGAGGTACCGCTCAAGATGCACGAGCAGAGCTTAGACGCCGTCACGCTGCGCAAGTTAGATTTGCCGACCGACCAGACCTCCGACCTGAAGCTCTGGCGTCAGTTCGTCGACAAGGTCAAGAACCCCAAGAGAACAGTCGACATAGCCCTCGTGGGCAAATACACCGAGCTGCCCGACGCCTACAAGTCGATCTCTGAGTCGTTCGTCCACGCCGGCGCAGCCAACGACGTCAAGGTCAAGCTACACTTCATCAACTCCGAGCAGCTCGACGCACAGAACATCGACGCCGAACTCTCGCCGATGGACGGGGTGTTGGTCGCCCCGGGCTTCGGCCACCGCGGGGTCGAGGGCAAGATCCTCACGGCGCGCTGGGCGAGGGAGAAGGGTGTACCCTTCTTCGGCCTCTGCCTCGGCATGCACTGCGCGGTAATCGAGTTCGCGCGCAACGCGATGGGTCTGTCCGACGCCGACACCGCCGAGAACAGCGACACCACCGCCAACCCCGTCATCGAGTCGATGGCTGGCTTCGAGAGCGGCCCGATGCGCAGGGGCGCGTTCCGGTGCGCTGTCGAGCCGGGCTCCAATCTCGCAAAGGCCTACGACGCGACCGAGATCTCCGAACGCCACCGCCACCGCTTCAAATTCAACGGCGACTATCGTCAGCGCTTCGCCGAGGCGGGAATGACAGTAACCGCCACCTCCGAAAATGGCACCATAGTCGAGGCGGTCGAGATTCCCACCCACCCGTGGTTCGTGGGGGTGCAGTTCCACCCCGAGTACAAGAGCAACGTCAAAAATCCGCACCCGCTGTTCGTGGCCTTCGTGAAGGCCGCCACGGAGCGCAATCAGTAAAGCGACAGAATACCAGATGAACAAACAGACCCTAACAGGCTTCCTGATAATCGGAGCAATCCTATTCGGATTCTCATGGTATCAGGGCCAACAACAGAGCAAACTCCAAGAGCAACAGCGAATCGCCGACTCCATAGCCCTCGCCAACGCCCCTGCCCCTGCCCCCGTCGCACCTCCCGCCACCGCGGCGACGGCCGACACATTGGCAGTGACGCAGGCCGACCCCTTGGGAGAGACCATGGCCAATGCCCGAACAGGCGACGAACAGAGGTTCACGATAGAGAACGACGTCGCCACCTTCGAGTTCTCGACCCGCGGAGGCATAGTCTCCGACGTAACACTCAAGGATTACAAGAGATACGGCGGCGGCGAGCTACACCTCTGGAAACGTGACAGCGAGCGGTTCGACATCTCGTTCTTCCTGAGGCGCGACGGCCGCGACGCGCAGGTCAACACCCGCGACTTCCTCTTCACCCCCACCACGAGCCAAAGCGGCGACGACCAGATAGTCACGATGCGCCTGCCGGTCGACTCCACGGCCTGCGTCGAGTTCATCTACACCATCCCCAGGAGCGGCTACATGATCGACTACGACGTGCGCTTCACAGGCATGGACGGCCGCCTCTCCAACCAGAGCAGCTTCGACATCGAGTGGGGCAACACCAGCCTCCAGAACGAAAAGGGGTTCGACAACGAGAACAACTACACCACCATAGCCTACAACTACCCGGGAGTCAAGGGCATAGAGCAGATGGGAGCCCAGCGAGCCGGAGGCACGAAGACAGAAAACGAGCCGAGCCGCGTGCAGTGGGTGGCGTTCAAACAGCAGTTCTTCTCCTCGATCCTCATCGCCGACGACGCATTTCAGGGGGCAGACCTTGAGATGAGCACCTTCCAACCCACCGACGGCACGATCAAGAGGTTCCACACCCGCACAAGCGTCCCCATGGAGCGCGACCGCGACACCTACGGCTTCCGAATGTACTTCGGCCCCAACCAGTTCTCCACCCTCAAGGAGCACGGCACCTCCCTGGAGCGAATCGTCCCGTTAGGAGGCACCCTCATCGGCTGGGTGGGCCGACTGCTGGTCATCCCCATCTTCGACTGGTTGGGCACCAAGGGCCTCTCGTTCGGCCTCATCATCCTGATCCTCACGCTGATCATCAAGACGGTCACCTTCCCGCTCACCTTCACGTCCTACAAATCGTCGGCCAAGATGAGGGTCATCAAACCCGAGACCGACGAGATCAACGCGCAGTACCCCGATCCGGCCGACGCCATGAAGAAGCAGCAGGCGACGATGGAGCTCTACCGCCGCGCGGGCATCAATCCGTTGGCGGGGTGCATCCCGATGCTGATCCAGATGCCCTTCCTCATCGCCATGTTCCGCTTCTTCCCCGCGGCGATCGAGCTGCGCGGACAATCTCTGTGGTGGGCCGACGACCTGTCGAGCTACGACAGCATCATCAATCTGCCCTTCGACATACCGTTCTACGGCGCCCACATCAGCCTCTTCGCGCTGCTGACGGCCGTCGCGATCCACTTCACGTCGCGCTTCAGCCTCGGCCAACAGTCCGCCGGCACGCAGATGGCGGGCATGAAGTTCATCTCGCTCTACATGATGCCCGTGATGATGTTGCTGTGGTTCAACAACTTCGCTGCGGGCCTCAACTTCTACTACTTCATCTCGACGCTCTTCTCGCTCGTGCAGATGTACGGTGTGCGCCTGCTCATCAACGAGGGCAAGCTGCGCCGCCGGATGCTCGAAACGCCGCGCAAGGAGAAGAAGAAGAGCGGCTTCATGCAGAGGTTAGAGGAGGCCCAAAAGGCGCAACTGGCCGCCGCCCGCGCCCAGCAGGAGCAGACCCGCGGCGGATCGACCCCACCCCCCACCCGAGGCAGCCGAGGAAACCTCCCAGGCAACCGCCCCAAGAAAAAATAGCCCGCAACCGACGCCAAGCCGAACGCCATCGAGTTTACTCGAATGGCTGAGGCGCGAAGAAGGAAAGCGGCAACGGCCGCAACGATTTAAGCTAACGCGCCACGACATTGCGAGCGAAGCGAAGCAATCCAGGCCGCAACCGACGCCAAGCCGAACGCCATCGAGTTTACTCGAATGGCTGAGGCGCGAAGGAGGAAAGCGGCAACGGCCGCAGCGATTTAAGCTAACGCGCCACGTCATTGCGAGCGAAGCGAAGCAATCCAGGCCGGAACGCCGGCAGCGATTTAAGCTAACCCACCACGTCATTGCGAGCGAAGCGAAGCAATCCAGAACAGAACCACCTCATAATGAGGTGGTTCTGTCGCATAAGTCATCCCGAGCGAGCGAAGCGACGAGGGATCTACCGAATAGCTTTTAAGTGAAAAGTGAAAAACTTTTTTCACGACCGATTCACAAGCGTGGCCGGATTTTTGCAAACCCTCCCCACAACCGCGAGGGAGGACCAACTTCAAAGCGCGCAGCGCTTTCAAATTAAGAATTAAAAATTAAGAATTAAGAATTAGGCTAACGCACAGCCCAATACCGCGTTAGCCAATTTTTAAATTTCTAAATTCTTAGAAGTTGTTTTGAATTTTTAGGATTATATTTTGAGATGGATAGGGTTATTGCATTAATTTATTGATTATCAGTTGGTTGGCTGGGATATTTTTCGTAATTTAGTGGTTACCAAGACACTAATTTATGGCAAATTACCCA
>JAITWH010000039.1 GCA_031285405.1 Alistipes sp. | reverse complement strand
GGTTGAATCCCCGCAATTTATTGCGGCAACTTTCAGTTTGTATAAATATCTGTCGTCATTGCGAAGGCGTTAGCCTGAAGCAATCCAGAGTTCCGCGTAGCTAAAATCGCTGCCGGCGTTGCTGCCTGGATTGCTTCGTCGTTGCACTCCTCGCAATGACGTTGCCCGCGAATTTCATTCGCTCTGTAAAACCCATGCACTTTCAGTGCATGGTGGTTTAGTTTTCAACTTTCAATTTTCAATTTTCAATTGAATAGCCGCGCACCACGGGGCGATGCCGCACTCGGGGCAGTGGGGTTTTCGTGCGGTGCACACGTAGCGGCCGTGCAGGATCAGCCAGTGGTGGGCGCGCGGAATGAGCTCGGGCGCGATGTTGGCAGTGAGACGCAGCTCGACGGCGAGGGGTGTGCGTGCCGACTCGGGGGCGAGGCCGATGCGTCGCGCGACGCGAAAGACGTGGGTGTCGACTGCCATCACCGGTCGGTCGAAGAGCACCGCGCCGATCACGTTGGCCGTTTTGCGCCCCACGCCGGGCAGCCGCATGAGTTCGTCGCGCTCGGCGGGCACGACCCCGTCGTGCTCTTCGACCAATCTTCGCGCCATCGCCGCGAGGTTGCGCGCTTTGTTGTTGGGGTAGGAGATGCTCTTGATGTAGGGGTATATCTCGTCGGCCTCGACCTCGGACATCGCGCGCGGGGTGGGGAAGCGCTCGAACAGCGCGGGGGTGGTGATGTTGACACGCCGGTCGGTACACTGCGCGCTGAGGATCACCGCCACCAACAACTGATAGGGGTCGCGGTAGTGGAGCTCGCTCTCGGGGGCGGGCACGTTCTCGGCGAACCATTTTAAGATGCCGGCGTATCTCTCTTTTGTTGTCACGTCAGAATCTCTAATTTCGCGAACTTGCTGAGCAGCGTTTTTCGGCCGTGGGCGCGATCGTCGAAGGTGACGGTGATCTTGAGATCCTGGGCGTTGGTCGAGCCGGCCATTGCTTCGACCTCTTCGATTGTGCCTCGCCCAAACTTTGCGTGGGCGACTCGCGTGCCGGGCTCGAACGTCGAACCTCCGGTCGGAGCTGCCGAAACAGCGTCAGGGCGCGTTGTGACTGCGACTTTGCGGAATCTGGAGTCGGGCGCAACGGGGGCGACCCTTTGTGGCGGTTCGGGTTTTCGGGGTTCCCATGAGGGTTTTTGCGCGCCCCATGAGGGTTTTCGGGGTTCCCACGCAGGCTTGGGGGCTTGTCGGGACTCTGCCACAGACCCTTCGATGAACCGTTCGTCGATCTCACGGACGAAGCGGCTGGGTCGGCGGAAGGCCATGTTGCCGTGGATGAAGCGCATCTCGGCCATCGACAGGAACGATCGTTCGCGCGCGCGGGTGAGGGCGACGTAGAATAGGCGCCGCTCCTCCTCGACCTCGGCGGTGTCGCCATCCTTGATCGAGGGGAAGAGCTCCTCTTCGAGGCCGACTATGAAGACGTGGCCGAACTCCAGACCCTTGGCCGAGTGTACCGTCATGAGGGTCACGCGGTTGGGGTCGGCCTCGGCCTCGCTGTCCATGTCGGTCATCAGGGCCACGTTGCCGAGCCAATCTTCGAGGTTCGGCAGTTCGCCGTCTTCCGGCGTTTCGGCCATCGAGTTTAGGAGTTCGTCTATGTTTTCGAGTGCGGAGGCGGCTTCGGTTGTGTTTTCGGATTTATATCCGCCGACGATTCCGGTGCGCACCGCCACCTCGCGACCGAACTCGTAGAGCGGCAGCTCCGCGCGCTTGGCAGCCAACGAGCTCACAAGCTCGACGAAGCCGCGAATTTTTTTATCTTCGGAAGTTTCGGCCGCGGCCCACAGCGAGAGTGCGTTTTCGCGCGCGGCGGCCACCACCTTACCAACAGTGACGTCGCCGATGCCGCGGGCGGGGTAGTTGACTATGCGCTTGAACGCCTCGTCGTCGCCCGCGTTGACTATCAGTCGAAAGTAGGCCAACAGGTCTTTGATCTCTTTGCGGTCGAAGAACGAGTGGCCCCTGTAAATTTTGTAGGGCACCTCGCGCCTGCGCAGCGCCTCCTCGACTCCACGCGAGAGGGCGTTCACTCTGTACAGCACCGCGATGTCGCTCCAGGCAGTGCCGCCTCGGCCGAGTTGTCGGATTTCGTTTGCTACTAACTCCGCCTCTTCTCGGTCGGTGTAGGCTTTCAGCAGTTTGATCTTCTCGCCCTGCGCCCCCGCCGAGAAGCACTCCTTTTTGAGTTGGCGGCTCGACCCGTTGCGCGCTATCACTCCGTTGGCGGCGTTGACTATGGTCTGGGTCGAGCGGTAGTTCTGTTCGAGTTTGTAGACTTGGGCCGCGGGGAAGTCGCGCCGGAAGCCGAGGATGTTCTCGATGCGTGCGCCGCGAAACGAGTAGATGCTCTGCGAGTCGTCGCCCACGACGCTCACATTGCCGTGGGCCATCGCCAACGCCTTCACTATCAGGTACTGCACGTGGTTGGTGTCCTGGTACTCGTCGACCAGAATGTAGCGGAACCTGTCCTGATATTTCGCCAGCACGTCGGGGTTGTTCCGGAACAGCACCACCATGTTGAGCAGCAGGTCGTCGAAGTCCATCGCCCCGTTCGTCTTGCACTGCGCGACGTAGCGACGATAGATTTCGAGGAACTGCGGCGTGCCGCGCTTGCGGTCGTCGGCCACGAACTGCGCGTCCTCGGCGTAGGCGACTGGGGTTATGAGGTCGTTCTTGAGGCGCGAGATTTTTGAAAACAGTGCGCGGGGCTTGTACTTGTCGTTCTCCTTGTCGCTCAGTCCCAGCTCTTTGCAGATGCTCTTGACGAGGCTCACGCTGTCGGTGGTGTCGTAGATGGTGAAGGCGCGCGGGTAGCCGATGCGCTCCGACTCGGCGCGCAGAATTCGCAGGAACACCGAGTGGAAAGTGCCCATCTGGATGTAGCGACTCGCCCCGCCGATCATCCCCTCGATGCGTTCGCGCATCTCGGCGGCCGCCTTGTTGGTGAAGGTCAGCGCGAGGATCGAGTGGGGGGCCACCCCCTGCGAAATCATATAGGCTATGCGCGAGGTGAGCACGCGGGTCTTGCCCGAGCCGGCCCCCGCGACTATCAGCGACGGCCCCGTGAAGTTTGTTACCGCCTCGCGTTGCGCCGGATTTAGGTTTTCGAGAATGTTTTGCATTGTCGGGCAAAGATAGCGCAATTAAGAATTGCCGGAACGCCGGCAGCGATTTATTTTTTGCGTAGCTTTATACCGCGTTATCACTAACCACTTAATCACTAATCACTAACCACTAACCACTATCCAGTAACCACTATCCATAACTTTTCACTAATTTTGCGCCTGAAATGATGAAGATACGGTTGGCAAAAAAGGAGGAGCTGCCGAGGCTGATGGAGCTCTACGACGCGGCGCGGGCGTTCATGCGGCGGCGCGGCAACATGGTGCAGTGGGTGGGCGGATACCCCTCGCGCGAGCTTGTCGCGGTGGGTATCGACGCTGGGGAACAGTGGGTTTGTGTTGTCGACGACAGGGTCGTCGTAACCTTTTGGTTTGCGGTGGGGCCCGATCTCACATACGCCGAGATTTGGGAGGGCGACGACCGGCTCGGGCCCGCGGGTGCGTGGCTCGACGACGAGGGGGTGCCCTACGGCGTGGTGCATCGACTTGCTTCGGACGGCAGTGTGCGGGGCGTTGGGGCGTTTTGTTTGGAGTGGTGTCTGGAGCGCTGCGGCAACATCAGGGTCGATACACATGCCTGCAACGCCGTGATGCAGAGCCTGTTGGCGCGCCTGGGCTACACCCGCTGTGGGGTGATCTATCTTCCCGACGGCTCTCCGCGCGACGCCTTTCAGAAATTGAAAGTTGAAAATTGAAAATGGGCTAACGCGACATCAGTTAATCATGAATCATGAATAATGAATCGCGGTGTGCTTCGCACATATTTTTATACTGCGTAGCCCATTTTCAATTTTCAATTCTTATGTCACTGTCGACCGAAAAAGTAAAAGTAGTAGAGCAACACCGCGGCGGCGACATTGACGACGGTCAGGGCGACCCTCAGCCAGCGCACTTTCACGCGCCGAATGAAGATCATGAGCCCCAGGAAAATAAGCACGGCACCGAAGGATTGCAGCGACCCGTCTTTGGAGTACCAGACCCCATCGTGCCAAACCCCGTCTCCTGAACGGTAACGAAGCGCCAACACCCCGCCCACAACGGACACGACCCCCAACACGATGTCAACCACCAACTTCCATGTTTTCTTATTCCACGACATATACATTAGACTTAGTTAGATCCTTTTCCAAACTCTGTTCCAACGTAGCCCTTCCAAGCGGCCGCTGTGGGAATAGGCAATGCGTTGGGCTACTCCGATGATAAACTCTTCCGGCACAAACCCCCAGTAGCGACTGTCGTTCGAATGCATAACATTATCGCCGCCTACAAAATAGTAATTCTCCCTGAAAACATACTCGGCAGGAAACGTGTCAGATAATTCACTGTTCGTTTCGTATTCTATGATCGTCCTGTAGATGTTCCACCGCAGGCTGTCGAGGTGTATGGTGTCTCCCTTTGCCGGAATATACAACGGGCCGAATTCCCGAATCGTCCAATCACCACCTTTGGGGATAGTACGCAAAATGCGATCTGGTATCAGCAGATCATTAGAGGCGGCGAGCTGTTGTTGTTTGGAGGCGAGTCCAATAACCCCGTCGTAGTAATTGTTTTTGTAGAACCCACGCACGATACTCACCGTGTCACCCGGGGTGCCGACGCACCTTTTGGAATAGACGTAATTTATTTTGAATTCTATCTTGTCTCTGTCGTAGCCTTGCGGAACGTTGAATACCAAAACATCGTTCGGCCTTATTTCACGCAGGCCGGGCATGCGCCACGATTCCAACGACTGTCCTCGTGAGAAGTCGAAGTTTTTGTATATTCGGGCTCCGAAAATCAGTTTGTTGACCAATATGCGGTCGCCAGGGATCAGCGTAGGGACCATCGACTCGGAAGGCACTATGAACCTGTCCCAGATGAATACGCGGTAGCCGATGAACAGTACTGCCAGAAAGGAACAGACGATAACCACCCTTGAGATGACGATCGCTATCTGTGTCAGATACCTACCGGTCTCGGGTGTATTCATTCGTTCGATATCATTCCGCATGGGGATTATCTTCATTAATCAATCCGGCAACGGTTGTTTTGTACAGCTTCCACAGTTCCGAATTTTGTACGGGGTCTCCGATCAAAAGAACCTTGCCGTTGCCGTCGAGCAAAAATGTATGAAATCGACTGTCGGCTGGGATATGAGGATTTGTTCTCCTGAATGCGTTGCTCTCGTCGATAAATACCGGATAGTCGAACTGGCTGTATCTCAACAAAAGTATCACCTCCTCTATCTTCGCGCGAGGTGGAGAGAAAAGGAAAAGCGGAACGAATTCTTCTCCTGTTTCGTTGCGATATTCGATCATTTCTGAATAACGGAACATCTGGTTCAGACTGCACGATGAACAGGCTATAGAGTCTACCCACACGACGAGCCTTGCTGCCCCTGCTACAGGGTTCAGCACGACGGTGTCGCGTCCTTCGACCATCTGTCTCATACCGTCTGGAATCGCGACCTCTTTGCGCATAAACTCAGCGAGTTGTTGCTGTAATTTTTGTTTGCCGCAACCGATCAGACTAAAGATAAAACAAAAACCGATCAGAAAAAGTTTACGCATACGATGTGGCATCAATAGGTGATGAAAAAGTGAGCCTCGCCGTTCGAATAGAACTTGACACTGACATCCCGTAAAAACTCCCCGTTTATGGAGTTCCATTCGTCGGAGGGTATTTCGATGTCGTCGATTGACACGCTGGCGATATGATAATCTCTGGAGTCTCCGAATTTATCAAAACGGATACTGTTGTCGCCCTCTGTTTTTTTAAGGGATATCTTCGTCGTTTCAGTCGTGTCGACGTTATGGGCGAAACCGTGCAGAAAATCTTTCTTGAATAGGTATAGTCTCGACTCAGAGGAGGGCACATTTATCCGGAATCGTCCGGCGTTGTCGCTGTAGACCGGTGCGGCGGTCGTGTTGCTACGGACGCGGACGCCGGCAAGAGGTTTTCCGGATTTGTCAGTCACCTCACCTTCTACGAACGGCGTGATGGAGAGTAGCGGCCCCGCAGAGATCGCAACGAGCAGCGCGGCCGCCATCATTTTCGGAAAGATTTTCATAATTTGAATTTTACGATGTGTTGATATCCCTCGTCATCACGGGCGATACCGTAGAGATTCCCATTGGCCTCATCGACCATTATGGCACGGACGGAACGGTCGAGCTTGCAGGCAGTATCGAGTTCACCATCCCATGTATACAGGAAAACATTATCAGACCACATTGTTCTTCGACCCTCGTTCTCGGCCAACGTTTTGCCCATATACAGCATGTAGCACCATTTTTCGCCGCCCCATGCGCCCTTGTAGCCCAATAGGGCGTCATCGGAGATGTCGATCATTTCATTATCCATTGTTGCCCGAACATCCACACCCTTGTACTCTTTCACAAGAATGTGCTCACCGTCACGTATGGCATGAAACTCGATGTTGTCGGAGTAGGCACCACCGAACACGTAACGATTCTCGCTGGGATGGGTACAATAATATCCCTGATATGCGGCAAATCGAAAACTGTCTGAGATGTTGTTGCCGCTGTCCGGATAGTCACTCCCCGCGAAGAGGTATTTTCCGTTCTTGTCGAATATCTGAAGCCGCCCCTCTCCAATTGCACTGTTACCGACATAATAATCGGGCATTCTTCTCACAGCGGCCGAACTGTTGTCAATCATGACAGACTCTATGTAAGCCATATCCGGTAGCGAATAGATGTTTAGCGCTCCCCCTCCGTTTGCCTGATAGGCGTAGAGGCGATCGCCCAGCACCGACCATTCGACCCTGCCCGTCACCTCGCCCGGACCGCGTCCTTCGTTGATGTGTCGGCCGACAAGGGAGAACGTGTTCCGATCGACGATGGTGAGCATCTTGCTCTCATACCGGTCGCAGATTAGAATAAGGTTGTCGTAGAGCAACAGACTGGTAGGATTGCCGATGAATATGTCGCCCGAAACCACCTCTCCCTTCAGATCGAGTCTGTGTGGTTCGTCGGAGTTGGTGCCGCACGAGAAATTCCCCGCGCACAAAAACGCGAAGAGGGCGACCGTAATCGCCCCTTCCCATACCACAAATGCTTTTTTCATCTGTCTGCGGATTTAGCCACAATATGCCCAATAACGCGGGCCATTGATGTATAGAAACCCGCACCACTCCAAGGAGCAATCCGTGGAGCATAATGCAATCTCGTCTTCCGGTATTCCTGCCAACGCTTCGACGTTCTGTTTTGTGAGTTTTTCCAGATCGGTCATTGTGATGTTGTCGTAAACTTTGTAACCGGAGACAACCGCAACGCAAAGTACTAACCCCGCAATCGCAAAAAACAGATTTTTCATAAATTTGGAGTTTAAGTTAGAGGTTTATATTGGTTCCGACAAATGTATGCAAAAAAAACGAATCAACCAAATCTTTGCAACGAAAAATCATCGCCGGGACTAATTAATTACTGCTTGATCCTTTTTTGATTCGGGCGGTGATGGTGGCGATTTTGGCGTCGCGGAAATCGAAAGTAAAAAATAAATACTATTTTTGCGTTCCAACCGTTGGAAAACTGTACAAAACTATACGAAAACAACCACTACTATGATGACCGAACAGGTAAACATCAAGGAACTGAACGAGCGCATCGAGCGCGAAAGTCTCTTTGTCGACACCCTGTCGACCGAGATGGCGAGGGTGATCGTCGGACAACGACACCTGGTCGATTCGCTCCTCATCGGCCTGCTCTCCAACGGCCACATACTGTTGGAAGGGGTGCCGGGACTCGCCAAAACCCTCGCCATCACAACGTTGGCCGAGGCCGTCGACGCCAAATTCGCGAGAATACAGTTCACCCCCGACCTGCTGCCCGCCGACCTCACCGGCACGCTCATCTATTCACAGAAGCGCGAAGAGTTCACCGTGCGCAAGGGGCCGGTGTTCGCCAACTTTGTGCTGGCCGACGAGATCAACCGCTCGCCCGCCAAGGTGCAGAGCGCGCTGCTGGAGGCGATGCAGGAGCGTCAGGTGACCATCGGCGACGAGACCTTTCCGCTGCCGCAGCCGTTTCTGGTGCTGGCGACACAAAACCCTTTGGAGCAGGAGGGGACATATCCGCTGCCCGAGGCGCAGGTCGACCGTTTTCTGCTGAAGGTGCGAATCTCATATCCGCGCAAACAGGAGGAGCGCGACATTGTGCGAATGAACCTCGCCGGCGGAGGGCTGCCCCATCCCAACAAAGTGGTCTCGCCCGACGACATCGTGAGGGCGCGCGGGGTGGTGAGCGAGGTATACATGGACGAGAAGATCGAGAAGTACATCATCGACATTGTGTTCGCCACGCGCGAACCCGCCGAGTATGGCCTGCCGGCGTTGGCGGGGCTGATCGGCTATGGCGGCTCGCCGCGTGCCTCGATATCGTTGGCTCGCGCTGCGAAATCGTACGCCTTCATCAAGCGTCGCGGCTACGTGATCCCCGAGGATGTGCGTGCCGTGTGTCACGACGTGCTGCGCCACCGCATCGGCCTCACCTATGAAGCCGAGGCCGAGAGTGTTTCCTCCGAGGAGATCATCAGCGAGATATTGAATCATGTTATTGTTCCTTAGATGTAATCATGAATTATGAATCATGAATCGAGGTGTGCTTTGCACGTATATAAACCAGCGGCTTATGCCGCTGGCGTAAAAATTCCGCAATTCATGATTCATAATTCATGATTCATGATTCCGAAAGATTCATGATTAATTAAGTTTTGGAGAGCGAAAAGGAGATACTAAAAAAAGTCCGTCGGATAGAGATCAAGAGCCGGGGTCTGTCGCGCGAGATATTCGCGGGTCAGTACCACAGCGCGTTTCGCGGTCGGGGCATGTCGTTCAGCGAGGTGCGGGAGTATCGCGTGGGCGACGACGTGAGGGACATCGACTGGAACGTGACGGCCCGTTCGTCGAAGCCACACATCAAGATCTACGAGGAGGAGAGGGAGCTGACCGTCATGCTGCTGGTCGACGTGAGCGGCTCGTCGTCGTTCGGCACAACGGCCCAGACCAAAAAGGGGTTGCAGGCCGAGATCGCCGCCGTGTTAGCTTTTTCCGCGAGCCAGACCGGCGACAAGGTGGGCTGCATGATGTTTAGCGACAGGGTGGAGAAGTTCATTCCGCCCAAGAAGGGGCGCGCGCACATCCTCGCCATCATTCGTCAGCTGCTGGAGTTCACGCCCGAGGGGCGCGGCACGTCGTTGGCCGAGCCGTTGAGGTATCTGACCAACGTGCTGCCCAAGCGTTCGACCGCCTTTGTGCTGAGCGATTTTTTGTTTCCCGCCGCCGACGAGGCGCCACTGCGCGACGCCCTCAAGATCGCAACCGGCAAGCACGATGTGGTGGCTGTTCGAGTCGACGACAGGCGCGAGGGCGAGATGCCCGACGTGGGCATCGCCGAGTTTGAGGATGCCGAGACGGGGCGCAGGGTGTGGATCGACACTTCGTCGCGACGCGTGCGCGATGAGTACCGCGCCGCGCACGACAGCCGCGTCGCCGCCATCGAGGGGGTGCTCAAACATTTTCGGGTCGACACCGCCGCCTGCCGCACGGGCGAAGACTATGTTCGTGAACTTGTGAAACTTTTCAGGAAAAGATAATTGACAATTGATAGCCGGAACGCCGGCGGCGATTTAAGCTACGCAGAATATATGAGTAGAGGACAACAGACACATCGTCATTGCGAGCCCGTCGGGCGAAGCAATCCAGGGAATTTTGCGACCTGGATTGCTTCGGGCAGGGCCCTCGCAATGACGGGGGTTGCGCGGAAAATTCTGCGCGTAGCTTTTGCTGTCGCGGCATTTTCAATTTTCAATTTTCAATTTTCAATTGCACAAATTTTGCCGACGTTGTCGGCGAAATTTGATCGCGACAGTATCGTTATCGGCGATCAGTTCAGCCTCGAAGTCACTGTCGAGAAGGATGTTATGCAGGTGGTTGACTTTCCGAGTTTCGATGCGGCTGCTGAAAATCCTGAAGGCGCCGAAAATCCTGAGAACGCGTCCGGCGCGGGAAACCCCGAACGCGCGCAAAACCCTGACACTCAGCCCACCGGCCCTGTCGAGATAGCCCCGGGGGTCGAGATTCTGAGGGAGTTTCCCGCCGACACGCTGCCGACCGACAGCCGCCGCCAGCGGATCGTCAAACGGTGGCTGCTGACGGTGTGGGAGGCCGGCGATTACAGTCTGGGGCGCTTTCCGGCGCTCTATGTCGACAAAAACGTGGTCGACACCCTGCTCTCGGTCGACAGCCTGCGCATCCGCGTGTCGACGTTCGACATCGACCTCGAAAAGGACCGGCCCTACGACATAAAACCGCCGCTGAAACTTCCGCTGAAGTTTGGCGAAATCAGCGGATGGATTGCGCTCGCGCTTTTGGCGTTGGCGCTGCTCGGGGCGCTGATCTGGCTCTTGGTGCGACACCTGCGTCGCGGCGGAAAACTGTTCGGAGGCGGGGGGCCGCCCGTGCCGCCGCACGTCGAGGCGATCCGCCGACTCGAAGCCCTGCGTAACCAGAAACTGCCCCTCAGTGGCCGCCACAAGCAGTATTATAGCGGAATCACCGACATCCTGAGGGCCTACATCGACGCGCGGTTCGGCATCGGGGCCATGGAGATGACCTCCGACGAGATCCTCGCCGCCACGAGTGAAACCGGCGAGATCGACTCCAAACGTTACGACGATTTGGCCGCGCTGCTGCGTCTGGCCGATTTGGTGAAGTTCGCTAAACTTACGCCCGACGAGGGCGAAAACGACCGCGCCTACTTCAACGCCTACTACTTCGTCGAGGAGACCAAGGCGGTCGTCGAGGGAAAAGCTGAAACAATTGAAAATTGAAAATTGAGAATTGAAAATGAGGCTACGCGATATGACAATTGAAAGTGGAAAATTGAAAATTGAAAATGGGGCTACGCGAAAAATTTTGCGCGTAGCTCTTATTGTCGTGTCATTTTCAATTTTCAATTTTCAATTTTCAACTGTAAACGCGCAGCGTTACCCCGAGCGTCGGGCCACCCGCGAGGGCACGAGGCTCTACGAGCGGGGCGACTTCGCGGGGGCCGAGGCGGCATATCGGCGCGCGCTGGAGATGAATCCCGCGTTGCGCGAGGGGCTGTTCAACCTGAGCGGCGCGCTGTGGCGGCAGGCTCAGGCAAGCGTGGCCGAGGCGCAACAGGCACAAAACGGCGCGGCGCAATCCCAAGCCGGCGCGACAGCGGGGCAACCCGAAACGCCCACCGAAGAGCAGCAGCCGGCGATTCAGAGGCTGATGCAGGAGGCGAGCGAGGGGTGGATGGCCGTTGCGGTCGACTCGTTGGCACCCCCATCGGTGGCCTCCGCGGCGGGCTACAACGCCGGAAATGTGGCGCTGGCGGCGCAGCAGTTGGACGCCGCCATCGAGGCCTACAAGCACGCGCTGCGTCTGCGGCCCGACGACACCGAGGCCAAGTTCAATCTCGCTTACGCCCAGGCACTTAAGCGCGAACAGGAGGAGAACGACGAGGGCGGAGGCGGTCAGCAAAACGACCCGCAGAACGATCCGCAAAACGGTGAGGGGCAGAACGATCCGCAAGAGGGCGACCCTCAAGAGGGCAACGGCGATCGGCAAAACGGCGACGGCAACCCGCAAAACGGTGAAGGTCAGAACGATTCGCAGGAGGGCAAAGGTCAGAACGATCCGAAAAACGGAGAGGGCAATCCGCAAAACGGTCAGGGTCGTCCGCAGATCGACCCCCGCGCCGCCGAGCAGATGTTGGACGCCATGCAGGCCGCCGAGAACGACACCCGCGAAAAGTTAGACGCCCGCGAGGTGCAGACAGGTGCTCGCAGTGGCAAGAATTGGTGACCTTATATATATAGGTATCGTTTAATCATGAATCATGAATCATGAATTTAGGTGCGGCAGAGCCGCAGGTTTTTATAAAAATTTATTTCGAGTCAAACTAAAATAAAATACGTGCGAAGCACACCCCGATTCATGATTCATGATTCATAATTCATAATTCATGATTCATGATTGAAGAAAAGATGATAACTTTCGCAAACCCGCGGCAACGGCCGCAGCGATTAGGCAGGGATGTAATGAGAGAACCGGATGTAAATAAGTGATGCGATGATAACTTTCGCAAACCCCAACATGTTCTGGCTATTGGCACTGCTGTTGCCAATGGTTGCGTGGCACGTGTGGCGCGTGAGAAAAGGCGGCCCGTCGATGCGCATGTCGACCATCGACACCTTCATCGCCGCACGCCGAAGACGCACACTGCGCCACTACCTGCGTCACGCGCCGGCGGTGCTCACATGGGCGGCGGCGGCGCTCGGCGTCGTCGCGTTGGCCCGTCCGCAGAGCTCCGAGAGCGGCAGCAGCTCCACCACGCGGGGGGTCGACATAGTGTTGGCGTTGGACATTTCGAGCAGCATGCTGGCGCAGGACTTCGCACCCGATCGCATCGCGGCGGCCAAGGAGGTGGCGGCGGGGTTCATCAACGACCGGCCCAACGACCGCATCGGCCTGGTGGTGTTCGCCGGCGAGAGCTTCACCCAGAGTCCGCTCACTACCGACCGCGCGACGCTGCTCAACCTGTTGGCGCAGGTGCGCACCGGCATCATCGAAGACCTCACGGCCATCGGCAACGGGCTGGCCACATCGGTCAACCGCCTGAGGGAGAGCGACGCCGTGAGCAAGGTGGTGATACTGCTGACCGACGGGGTGAACAACGCCGGACAGATCGCCCCCGTGACGGCGGCCCAGATCGCGGCGTCGTTCGGCATTCGCGTCTACACCATCGGGGTGGGCACCCAGGGCGAGGCCCCCTATCCGGCGCGCGACGCGTGGGGCAACACCGTGATGGTCAACGTGCCGGTCGAGATCGACGAGGCGATACTCGGCGAGATCGCATCCGCGACGGGCGGGCAGTACTTCCGCGCCACCGACCGCCGGTCACTGCAGGCCATCTACGAAGAGATCAACAAGCTGGAAACCAGCCGCATAGAGACAAACGAGTTCACCCGACACACCGAACTCTACGGCCGATTCGCCTTGTGGGCGCTGATTTTGATGGTGATGCAGTTTCTTGTTAGTGTGCTGTATCTTAGGCAATTACCTTAATAATCATGAATTATGAATCATGAATCATGGATTTCGGAATTTTTTATGTCTGCGGCATTCGCCGCAGTTTTATACGTGCGAAGCACGCCCCGATTCATGATTCATAATTCATGATTCATGATTTTGAAAAAAATTCATGATTAAATAAGGATGATCGAGTTCGCAAATACAAAAATGTTCTGGCTCCTGCTGCTGTTGCCGCTGTTGTTGGCGACGCACGCGTGGTCGAACTACCGACGCAGAAAAAGGTTGGAGCTCTTCGGCGACCCCGCAACGGTGCGTCCGCTGATGCCCGACGTCTCACTCGGACTTCGGCGCGCAAGGTTCGTGCTGCTGCTGGCGGCGGTGGCCTTGATGGTGACGGCGTTGGCGCGTCCGCGGATGGGCAGTCGACTTAAGGAGGTGACTGTCAGCGGCATGGAGCTGATGTTGGCGGTCGACGTGTCGAACTCGATGCTGGCCGAGGACTTCGCGCCCAACCGACTCGAACGCACCAAAAACGCCATCGGGCGACTGTTGGAGGAGCTGCGTCAGGATCGCGTGGGGCTGGTGGTCTTCGCCGGCGACGCCTACGTGCAGCTCCCCATCACGGCCGACTACACGACGGCGCGCAGCTTCGTGCAGCAGATCTCGCCCACGATGGTGTCGCGTCAGGGCACGGCCATCGGCGCTGCGATCGACATGGCCGCCGCCGGTTTTTCGAGCGACAGCGAGGGGAGCCGCGCCATCATTCTGATCACCGACGGCGAGAACCACGAGGACGACCCCTTCTCCGCCGCCGAACGCGCCGCCGCGCGCGGAATCACGATCCACACCATCGGCATCGGCACGCCCGAGGGGGCCCCCATCAGCATCGCCGGCGACTTCATTCGCGACGACGAGGGCGAGATGGTGGTCTCGAAACTCGACGAGGCGTCGCTCCAGCGCATCGCCCTCGCCACCGGCGGCGCCTACATTCGTTCGACGGGCCAGAGCGTGGGGCTGTCGGAGATCGTCGCGCGGATCGGCGAGACGGAGGCGCGCGAGTTCACCGCCACCATGTTCGAGGAGTACAACGAGCACTACGGCGTGCCCTTAGTCGCCGCCCTGCTCTGCCTCGTCTGCTGCTGGGCCCTGCCAGAGTCGCAACGGCGACGTTCCGGCCGCCATCGCTGATTTTATTTGGAGATTTGCAAAATGGTGTTTATCTTTCGGGCGGCAATGGTGCCGAAAAATAATTTAATCAACCAACTTTCCATGAAGAAAACCATTCATTATCGAACTCAAATGGACGTATATGGTTCGTAAGGTTGATCCGTATGGTAGATTGTCCAATCAGGAAGGCGGCTATGTTTACAACCCATACAGGAATCCCGATGCCCAGTCAAATGTTTTTCTAAGAAAAATAAAAATTGATCGAGTTGGAGATGTCGAAGGCTGGATCGCGGGGAAGCCTGAATTCTATGTAACCACGTTAACCATTAGCGATTAGTGAGCCATGAAATATGCCATTTACACATTCGTTCTTTTGTTCCTCATCGGCTGCGACAAAAATCCGGACGTTAATGCCAATGAACCGCAGCAAAGCTACGGCAAGCATTACGTTTACGTTGATAATCAGCTGGATGAGGAGTTTGAGATCACAGGCCCGACGTCAAAAAGTCAGCATGTGCTGCCGGATTCGGTGACCATAAATAATTTTCACAGAGTTGTTATCCCACCCAACCAGACGGTTCTATTCAGAGTATACGTTGGTCTTGAGGGCAAGGAGGCTCTGAATTTCTTTGACTATCAAAGTGTTCTGACCAACGATTTCTGGGGGTCATATGTCTCGCTTGTCAGATGGTCATCTACCGTTTCCGGTGATTTGTGGCTTAAAAAATACTGGAATTATGAACAGACGGACAGGTGGAATGCGACGTACACGCTTACAATCTCCGAAGAGTCGGTCTACGGGCTGATGCATTGAAGAACATTACATATTGAAAAGCGCCCCATTCTTGGGGCGCTTTTTTTGCGATTCATGGCAGATTTTTTATCTTTGCAGTATGACAAAAATCAGAGCGGCTGTAATAGGTTACGGCAACATAGGACGATTCGTGTTGGAGGCGCTTGAGGCGGCTCCCGACTTCGAGGTTGCGGGGGTGGTGCGGCGCGACGCGCGGGCGTCGGGGCCCGCCGAACTCGCGCGATACATAATAACGGACAACATCGCGACCCTCGCCGACGTCGACGTGGCGGTGGTGTGCGCCCCCTCGCGGAGGGTCGAGGTGACGGCGGCGGCGATTCTGGAGCGCGGCATCTGCACCGTCGACAGCTTCGACATCCACCCCGAGATCGCCGACATGCGCGGAAGGTTGGACGCGATCGCGCGTCGACACAGCGCCGTGGCTGTCGTCTCGGCGGGTTGGGATCCGGGCAGCGACTCGGTGGTGCGCGCGCTCATGGAGGCGTGTGCGCCGACGGGCACGACCCACACCGACTTCGGGCCGGGAATGTCGATGGGCCACACTGTCGCCGCGAGGGCTGTGGAGGGGGTGCGTGAGGCGCTGTCGATGACCATTCCGGTGGGCGGCGGCGTGCATCGGCGAGAGGTCTACATCGAGCTGGCGGATGGCGCCGACTTCGAGGAGGTGGCCGCGGCGATCAAGGCCGACCCCTATTTCGTGCGCGACGAGGTGAGCGTGACCCACGTGCCCGACGTCGCCGCGCTGGTCGACATGACGCATGGGGTACACATTGTGCGTGAAGCCGGAACGCCGGCGGCGAATTGTGCTACGCAGAACGCGGGTCGCACGGCCGGGCAAAAGTTCGAGTTTTCGATGCGCATCCTCAATCCGGCGCTCACGGCGCAGTTTTTGGTGTCGTCGGCCCGCGCGGCGGTGCGTCTCTGTGCGCGAGGCAGTTTCGGCGCCCGCACCACCATCGAACTCGCCCCGATCGATTACCTTCCCGGCAACTCCGACGAGATCGTTCGGCGACTCGTGTAGCAACACCGCAGCAGGGCGTAAAGTATTGCAAGTGAGACCACTCCCACCACGCTGTTGGTGCCTGCAAGTGGCGCCTGCGAGTGTATGTCGAGGAGAGAAGTGAGCGACGAGGAGATATAAACGCCGTAGACCGCCGCCGGAACGAACAGCGAACGTCCCCTTTCGAGCGCCATGTCGAGCAGGAACGACAGGATGACGAAGTTGATGTACGTCGCGCCCACCGCGCCCACTATCTCTATCGCAGGCATGGCCCCGACACGGCCGATCAGCGCAATCGGCAGATGCCACGTTCCCCAAATCAGCCCCGTGGCGATGTCTCTTTTCGCGGGGCTCATGCTAAGGTGCCGCCCGAGAAATCCGCGCCATCCGACCTCGCCGCCAAGGGCGAACAACATGTTGAAGGTCAGGCCGGCAAGGAGCGCAAAGGCTACACCCCGGATGTAGATCGACAGCCCCCTGACGAGCATGTTGTCTGACATCGCTATCCCGAAGAGGTCGTACTCCCCGCTCGGGATTGCGACCCGCCCAAACTGTTCGATGTGCAACAGGTTGCCCGCCGCCCACACGCACAGTGTGTGCAGAAGCGGCAGCACCAAAGCCGTTGCCAAAACGAACGTCAGCGCCCGTCGCCAGTCGATCTCCCGAAAGCCTACGCGATACTTCCGCAGCATCGCCCCGAACCCCTCCCTCTCCGCCACCAGCACGGCGATGGCTGGGATGAAGTAGTATAATGTGTAAAAAAGCTGACTCAGCAGGCGTATGCCCTCCGGCGGCTCCGTTCCCTCCGCTATTCCCGCTCCTGCGGCTTCTACGACTCCTTCCGGCGACAACATCCCTTTAGTCAGCAATATCCCCGCCGTCACAACAGCCATGCCCGCCGCCAGCGCCCCGAAAAATCTGATTGTCTTGTTCATAATCGTTTGCTGTGAGGTTTAACAGAAGGCAAGTTAGTAACAAAAACAGGAACATCCAAATTTGCGACACCAATAATCAGCGAGAATGATAAAAAAATCGCCAAACCCCACTTCATCTCGCTGTTACCCAAATATATAGATACAAAAAGCGCACCCTCTGGGGTGCGCTTTTTGTATTAAAATAGTCCGAAGTCTGAAGTTTCGAGTCCTCGCCGCGAAGTGAAGCGACAGACAAAACTCCCGAGCCCCGCCGAAAAAAGAGTTACTTCTTTTTCCAGAATTCGGCGATCTGGTCGTTGGGCAGCACCTCCTCTTTGAAGGCGTACGAGCCCGACTTGTCGCTCTTGACCATTTTAATGCACTTTGTAAAATTTTTCCCTGCGCCTGCTGTTTTGAGCGTTGCGACTACTTTCTTTGCCATCTTGTGAGTCCTCCGAGATTACTTGATTTCACGATGAACGGTCACCTTTTTCAGGTACGGATTGTACTTGCGGCGTTCGAGCCGTTCGGGTGTGTTCTTTTTGTTTTTGGTGGTGATGTAGCGAGACATGCCCGGCACGCCGCTCTCCCGCTGTTCGGTGCATTCCAGAATGACCTGAACTCTGACTTCTTTCTTTGCCATCTGACTTAATAGAGTTTACGGGGCGCGACGGCCGTTTTGAGCGCGGCGTCGAGACCCAGGGTGTTGATGTTTTTCATACCGGCCGCGGACACCTTCAGGGTGATCCACCGGCCCTCCTGTTCCGACCAAAAACGCTTGATCTTCAGATTCGGATTGAAGCGTCGCTTGGTCTTTGCGTTCGAGTGGGAGACATTGTTCCCCGTGAGCGCTGTTTTACCTGTGATTTCGCAAATTCTCATTTTCTGTGTGCATAATTTGAGCCTGCAAATGTAACACTTCCTCTCCGTAATTCCAAATTTTATTTTCGATTTTTCCGCGTAGCCGCAGCCCGCCGCTGGGGGCGGCGTCGTGCTGACGAGTTTGCTTAGCAAACTCGAAATACACGTTGCGTAGCGATCCCGACGTGAAAAGAGAAAATATCTGCGATTTTTCGAAGAAAAATAAAAATTTTTCAAGATTTTTTTCAGAGCAATTCATGCTGAAACATGCCCACAGCCCCGATTACTGAAAAATCCGCTGAAAATAGAGTCCCGATTTGGGGCAACTTTATTCAGAGATCCCTGTTGTATATTTGCCGCGAACCGGTTTTTGAGCATGCGGCCGCGTGCTCGCCCAAAGAATTCTTTGATTCGCAGTCGCCACTGCGGCATTTGCGATCTTTTCACATTTTTTAGTTTTTAACATCTTAGTTTTCAATTAATTATCGCGTAGCTAAAATCGCCGGCGGCGTTCCGCCCAATTTTCAACTTTCAATTTTCAATTAACCATGTCCAAGTACTTCACCCTCAACGAATTGTTCGCCAGCGCGACCGCCGCGCAGCAGGGCATCGACAACACCCCGCCGGCCGACACCGAGGCACGGCTCAACACACTGACCGAAAAGCTGTTAGACCCCGTTCGCGAACTGTGGGACGCGCCCCTGACAGTCAACAGCGGCTACCGCAGCCCGGCGCTGAATCGCGCTGTGGGCGGCGCGGCGCGATCGCAACACCTGACCGGCGAGGCCGCCGACATCACCACCGGCTCACGCGCCGGCAACAGACTGCTATTCAATATGATAGTCGCCGCCGCCGGCCTCAGCCCACCTCCAAAATCGCCTCCGAATCGCCCTCCGCTCGTCATTGCGAGAAGCGCAGCGACGAAGCAATCCAGTCGCGTCGACCTCACCGCCGCAAACCCTGAACCACTACCCGAAACCCCACCCAAACCCCAACTAATTTTCGACCAACTGATAGACGAGCGCAACTACTCCTGGCTCCACCTATCCTACCGAACCGGTCGTAATCGACAGCAGGTTTTGCACTTGAGATAATCTCCGATGTGGTCAACTAAGGCACGCTCTTTGATATATTGTTTACCGCATACGCTGTGGGGCGTAATAAAACCACAGTTACAAACGTTATACTCCTAAACCATGAAAAATACTTTGGCATTTTTGAGAAAATACTTTACCTTTGCGCTCCGATTTAGAGAAGTTTTTTGTATCTTTACACACCCTAAACAACAGAACTATGACTACCATGCTTGTACATATTCCACTGCAGGGTGATCCTGTGTCGGCCGTGACTTTTATTAGAGAGGTACTTGGGAGCCCTATGGGCTCGTTCGCCTTTATCCTTGGTGTAATGATCTTGGCAGGATGGCTAATCCATTTTGTTACAAAGCATACGAGTAAGTTCAATATAGAGCATGGTGCTCATAAAGAAAAAATGGGGAAATTTGAAGACAAGATTGACGGTATAAACAGAGATGTGTCCTACATCCGTGGTACCATAGATATTTTGATGAAAAAAGACAACCCAAATCCGACGGTGCAGGCTCATAGTCCAATATCTTTGACTGATTTCGGTAAAAAACTGGCTATTGAAATGGAATTGGAAGAGAGGATTGAACGTAATTGGGACAAAATATCCAATTATCTTGATTCAAACCTTCCTAAATCCTCCTTAAGGAATGCTTATGATATACAGCAGTTCTGTATTGACACAGCGAGTGTTTCGTTGAATAGCTTTTTTGGTACAGAAGACCTTGACGAAATAAAGAATTATGCTTTTAGGAATGGCAATCCACTCATATTTTACGGGAATATGATCGGCGTAATGATTCGTGATGTTTATTTTAGACACAAAGGAATATCTGTTGATGAAGTCGACGAGCGTGATCCGATGAAATGATAGCGCCTGTTTTTTTTGCTTGAGATATTCAAATAAGGCTTTACATTGCGAGCGGTAAACGTTTAAATTACCGCTTTTTTGTGCCCGAGCGGAAGCTCGGGCTTTTTGTTTTGTTTTTAATCACTTAACAGTAATGATGAACCTAAAATCTTTTCTCCGACCAATACTGACGGTGCTATTGTGTGCACTGCTCTTTTTCGCCGGCCGCTGCAGCCGCAACGGCGGCGGCGGATTTAGCTACGCAGAAACCGAAACCAGAACCCAAACCATCACCCAAACCCAAACCGACACAATAATAATCCGAGACACCCTGCGAGAGACCACCTTCGTGCCCGTCACCCGCCACATCACGCGCGTCGACACAGTGTTCCTGCCGATCCGCGGCGACACCGCCAGTGGCGACACAATCCGCAACGACGTTCTCGAAAAATCGCCGCCGGCGTTCCGGCTGCCAATCGAGCAAAAGACCTACACCACAGCCAATTACCGAGCCGTGGTGGAGGGCTTCCGGCCATCGCTCATCGAGCTCGAAATCTACCGCGCCACCCCAAAAATCACCACCACGACCAACATCACCCGCGAAATCCGCACTCCACTCCCCCGCGGAGAGCCCAAAAGCGGCCAGCCCCGAAGCGGCCCGCCCCCAAGGTGGGGCCTCGGCATCCAAACCGGCTGGGGAGTCACGCCGCAGGGCCCGACACCCTACATCGGCGTGGGCGTCCAATACAACGTCATAACGTGGTAGAACACCCGCAGAACCCACATTCGCATAAATTTTCGGCCGATTTATAAAATTTTTAAATAATTATTCGTATGTTTGCGGATATTTCCGCACACAACTTAACGTACGACATAATTATGGCCGACAAACTCTACATTTTCGACACCACGCTGCGCGACGGCGAGCAGGTTCCGGGCTGCCAGCTCAACACGACCGAGAAGATCGAGGTCGCACGCATGCTCGAAGCTCTGGGCGTCGACGTGATCGAGGTGGGCTTCCCGATTTCGAGCCCGGGCGACTTCAACTCGGTGCTTGAGATCTCGAAGGCGGTCACCCGCCCGACGATCTGCGCCCTCACCCGCGCCGTCAAGAAGGACATCGACGTCGCCGCCGACAGTCTGCGCATGGCGCGTCGGGGTCGCATCCACACGGGCATCGGGGTGTCGCCCCAGCACATCTACAACAAGCTGCGCTCGACCCCCGAGGCGATCATCGAGTCCGCCGCCGAGGCTGTGCGTTACGCGCGCGGCTACGTCGACGACGTCGAGTTCTACGCCGAGGATGCCGGCCGCGCCGACAACGAGTACCTCGCGCGTGTCGTCGAGGCGGTCATCAAGGCGGGGGCGACTGTGGTCAACATTCCCGACACGACGGGCTACTGCTTTCCCGAGGAGTACGCCGCCAAGATCGCCTACCTTGTCAACAACGTTCCGAATATAGACAAAGCCATCATAGCCACCCACTGTCACAACGACCTCGGCATGGCCACCGCCAACACCCTCGCGGGGGTGCTGGCCGGTGCGCGCCAGTGCGAGGTGACGGTCAACGGCATCGGCGAACGGGCGGGCAACACCTCGCTCGAAGAGATCGTGATGGCGCTCCGGACACATCCCGCCTACGGCATCGACACCGAGATCGACTCCAAGCTCATCACCAAGGCGTCGCACCTCGTGTCGAGCCTCATGAACATGCCCGTGCAGCCCAACAAGGCGATCGTGGGGCGCAACGCCTTCGCCCACTCGTCGGGCATCCATCAGGACGGCGTCTTGAAGCAGCGCGACACCTACGAGATCATCGACCCGCAGGATGTGGGCATCAACGAGAGCCAGATAGCCCTCACCGCGCGCAGTGGTCGCGCCGCGCTCGGACACAGGCTCGAACTGTTGGGCTACAAGCTCAACCAGCCCGAGTTGGACTCCACTTACGAAAAGTTCCTCGACCTGGCCGACCGCAAAAAAGAGGTGCACGACTACGACCTGCTCTACTTAGTGGGCGACCTCGAAAGGGTGCAAAACCAGACCATCAAGCTAAAGTATCTGCAAGTGACGACCGGCACCCTCATGCCCACCGCGACGGTGGTCTTGAAGTTCGGCTCCAACGAGCGCATGGCGATGGCCAGCGGCAACGGCCCCGTCGACGCAGCCTACGCCGCCATCAAGAGTCTCATCAACGAGACGGTGGTGCTCACCGAGTTCCTCATCCAGGCGATGACGCGCGGCTCGAACGACGTCGGCCGAGTCCACACCCAGGTCAAGTGCGGCGATCGCCTCGCCCACGGCTACTCGGCACACACCGACACGGTGCGAGCATCGGTCGAGAGCTTCATCGACGCACTTAGGGTCTTGAATGTGACTGAGAAACCGGAAGGCAATTAAAAATTGTTAATCAATTTTTTAATCATGAATCATGAATTGCGGAATTCCTTATAACTGCGGCATTCGCCGCAGTATAATACGTGCAAAGCACACCTCGATTCATTATTCATGATTCATTATTCATGATTTATGGGTAAGACAATAATAGACAAGATCTGGGACTCCCACACTGTAAGGACCGAGGACGGAGGCCGCAGCGTGCTCTACATCGACCGCCACTACATCCACGAGGTGACCTCGCCGGTGGCCTTCGCGGGGCTCGAAAAGCGCGGCATCAACAACGCGGGAGTGAGAGTCGCGCGACCGGCGCAGACAACCGCCACCGCCGACCACAACATCCCGACCCAAAATCAGCACCTGCCGATCGAGGAGGAGCAGAGTCGCCGCCAGATCGAGACGCTCGCCGAGAACTGCGCCGCCCACGGAATCACGCTCTTCGGCATGGGCCACCCGAGGCAGGGCATAGTCCACATCATCGGCCCCGAGCAGGGCTTCACCCAGCCGGGCATGACGATCATTTGCGGCGACAGCCACACCTCCACGCACGGCGCGATGGGGGCGGTGGCGTTCGGGGTGGGCACGTCGGAGGTCGAGATGGCGCTGGCCAGCCAGTGCATCATTCAGCAGAAACCGATGTCGATGCGCATCACGGTCAACGGCACACCGCCGGCGGGGGTCGAGGCCAAAGATATTATTCTGTACATCATCTCGCGCATCTCGGCGTCGGGCGGCACGGGCTACTTCATCGAGTTTGCGGGCGAGGCGATCCGCGGCCTCTCGATGGAGGGGCGCATGACGGTGTGCAACATGAGCATCGAGTGCGGCGCCCGAGGAGGAATAGTCGCACCCGACGATGTGACGTTCGACTACCTGAAGGGTCGGCCCGAAGCGCCGAAGGGCGCAGATTGGGACGCGGCGGTGGAGCGTTGGCGGCAGCTGGTGAGCGACCCCGACGCGACGTTCGACAAGGAGTACACGTTCGACGCGGCGCGCATCCAACCCATGATCACGTGGGGCACCAACCCGGGCGAGGCGATAGCCATCGGCGGAAGGATTCCCGCCAGTGCCGACCGCAAACCGTTGACCTACATGGGCTTCCGTTCGTGCGAAAAGCTGATCGGCAAACCTGTCGACTACGTCTTCGTGGGGAGCTGCACCAACGGCCGCATCGAAGACCTGAGGCTGTTCGCCTCGCTGGTCGAGGGTCGCCAGCGCGCTGCGAACGTCACCGCATGGATAGTCCCGGGCTCGAAAGAGGTGGAGCGCATGGCGCGCGAGGAGGGCTTGGAGCGCATCTTGAACGAGGCCGGATTCGAGCTGAGGCAACCCGGCTGCTCGGCCTGCCTGGCGATGAACGCCGACAAAATTCCCGCCGGCGCGCGCTGCGTGTCGACCTCCAACCGCAACTTCGAGGGGCGTCAGGGCCCGGGCGCACGCACCCACCTTTCGGGCATCGCCGTCGCCGCAGCAGCAGCAGTCTCCGGCACGATTGAAAATCCGCAACGGATTTTCAATCGTTAATTATGAATCATGAATCATGAATCATGAATTGCGGAATTCTTTTTAACTGCGGCTCTGCCGCAGCATAGTACGTGCGAAGCACACCCCGATTCATGATTCATGATTCATGATTTCGAAATATTTATGATTCATGATTGATTTAAGATGATACCGAAATTCGAAAAGCTAACCTCCCGCGCCATCCCGCTGCCGATAGAGAACATCGACACCGACCAGATCATTCCGGCGCGTTTTCTCAAGGCCACCGAGCGTCGCGGCTTCGGCGACAACCTGTTTCGCGACCAGCGGTACGCCCCCGACGGATGCGCGGTGCCCGACTTTCCGCTGAACGACAGCCGCTACGGGGGCGAGATACTCGTGGCCAGCCACAACTTCGGCTGCGGCTCGTCGCGGGAGCACGCGGCGTGGGCGCTCTTCGACTACGGTTTTCGTGTGGTGGTGTCGAGTTTCTTCGCCGACATTTTTCGCGGCAACGCGCTCAACAACGGCCTGCTGCCGGTCGAGGTGAGCGAGCGATTCCTCGGCGCGATGTTCGCCGAGATCAGCGCCAACAACAACGCCAAGTTCGAGGTCGACCTTGAGAACCAGACGATTACGATCCTCTCGACCCGCTGCTCCGAGCGCTTCGAGATCGACGCCTACAAGAAAAAATGCCTCCTCGGCGGCCTCGACGATGTCGACTACCTTGTTAGCCTTGCTCCCGAAATCGAAGCTTACGAGAAAAATCATGAATCTTTTCGAAATCATGAATCATGAATTATGAATCATGAGTCTTGGCGTGCTTCGCACGTGTAAAACTGCGGCTTTGCCGCAGACATAAGGAATTCCGCAATTCATGATTCATAATTCATGATTCATGATTAACATGATTCATGATTAAGAAGAATTCATGATTAAAAAATAAGGTATGGAACACAAAATAGCATTATTACCCGGCGACGGAATAGGCCCCGAGATAGTAAACGAGGCGGTAAAGGTCCTCGACGCGACGGCCCAAAAGCACGGCCACCGCTTCGATTACACGCAGGCGCTGGTGGGCGCCGCGGCGATCGACGCGACGGGCGACCCGTATCCCGCCGCCACGCACGAGATTTGCGAAAAAGCCGACGCAATCCTCTTCGGAGCGATAGGCGACCCCCGCTACGACAACGACCCGACGGCCCGAGTGCGCCCCGAGCAGGGGCTGCTGAGGATGCGCAAGGCGCTGGGCCTCTTCGCCAACCTGCGTCCGGTGCAGATCTTCGAGCCGCTCATCGACCGCTCGCCGCTGCGTCGCGAGGTGGTCGAGGGCACCGACTTCCTCTGTCTGAGGGAGCTCACCGGCGGCATCTACTTCGGCGAGCACACCCGCGAGGGCGACACCGCACGCGACGTCTGCACCTACACCCGCCCCGAGGTCGAGAGGATAGTGCGCATGGCGTTCGAGCTCGCCGCCAAAAGGCGAAAACTGCTCACCCTCGTCGACAAGGCCAACGTGTTGGAGACCTCCCGCCTGTGGCGCGAGACCGCCCAACAAATCGCGCCGGAGTTCCCCGAGGTCACGATCGAGTATATGTTCGTCGACAACGCGGCGATGCAGATCGTCACGCGCCCCGCCCGTTTCGACGTCATGGTGACCGAAAACATGTTCGGCGACATCCTCACCGACGAGGCGAGCGTCATCGGCGGCTCTCTCGGCATGCTCCCCTCGGCGAGCGTGGGCGAGCGTCACGCGCTGTTCGAACCGATCCACGGGTCGTATCCCCAGGCCGCCAGCAAGAACATCGCCAACCCGATGGCCACAATCCTCTCCGCCGCCATGATGCTCGACCACTTGGGGTTGCCCGCCGAGGCCGCCGACATTCGCCGCGCCGTGGGCGACGCGCTCGTGGCGGGAGTCGTCACCGAAGACCTCGTCGAAAAAAACGGCCGCGCCGCCTCGACTTCCGAAGTAGGTTCGTATATTTGTAGCAAAATCTAAAACACGAAAGGCATGATAATAAGGGCAGAAAGCGTCGTAAAGCAGTATGGGTCGTTTCGTGCGCTGGACGGGGTGTCGCTGTCGATTCCGCGCGGGTCGGTGTTCGGGCTGCTGGGCCCCAACGGCGCCGGCAAGACCACCCTCATTCGCATCGTCAACCGCATCACCGCCCCCGACACGGGCAGCGTATTTTTCGACGGCCGCCCCCTGCAACCCGCCGACGTGGCACGCATAGGCTACCTGCCCGAGGAGAGGGGACTCTACAAAAAGATGCGCGTCGGGGCCCAGGTGCTCTACTTCGCCCAGCTCAAAGGGCTGTCGAAGGCCGAGGCCGAGCGTCGCGCCCGCGAGTGGTTCGTGAGGTTCGGCATCGAGGGGTGGTGGAACAAAAAGATCGAGGAGCTATCCAAAGGCATGGCCCAGAAGGTGCAGTTCATCACCACGGTGCTGCACGAGCCCGAGCTGCTGATCTTCGACGAGCCCTTCAGCGGCTTCGACCCCCTGAACGCCCAGCTGCTCAAAGACGAGATGCTGCGTCTGAGAGACCGCGGCGCCACGATCATCTTCTCGACCCACAACATGGCCTCCGTCGAGGAGGTGTGCACCCACATCGCGCTGATCAACGGCGGCCGCAACATCCTGGAGGGCACACTCGACGAGGTGCGCGCCCGCCACGGCAGCGTCGAGGAGCGGGTGGTTGTGAGGCAGAGCTTATCCATGCATGACATTTTCATCAAGGCCGTTAATAATCATGAATTATGAATCATGAATCATGAATTGCGGAATTCCTTATGTCTGCGGCTTTGCCGCAGCATATACGTGCAAAGCACGCAACGATTCATGATTCATAATTCATGATTCCGAAAAAGATTCATGATTAAAAAAAGCAAACAATGAGTAAGATAGGCTTAGTAATAGCGCGTGAGTTCAACGAGCGGGTTCGCAAGCGCAGTTTCCTGATAACCACGATTTTGACGCCGCTGCTGATGGTGGGGCTCATCGGCGGCATGGTGGCGATGATGTCGCTCAGGTCGAGCGACACAAAGACCATCGAGGTGATCGACAGCAGCGGAGTCGTCGGCCCGCGCTTGGAGGATGCCGGCACCATCGACTACCTGCCCACCGAGCGCACCTTAGAAGAGATCAACGCCTCGCACGAGAGCACATGGGGGGTGTTGGTGGTGGGGCCCAATGTGATGACCGACCCGTCGGACGTGCGGTTGTACAGCTACTCGTCGTCGACCTTCGAGATCGAGGCGGCCATCGCGGGGGCCATCTCGTCGATCATCGAGACCGAGAAGCTCAAGGGCTACGACATCGAGGAGCTGCCCCGAATCATGGCCGAGGTGAAGACCGACGTGCGACTCACAGCATACAAGGTGGACGAAAGCGGCGGCGAGAAGGAGTCGTCGAGCATGCTCTCGATGGGGTTGGCCTATGGGTTGGGATTCCTGATGTACATGTTCGTGCTGCTGTACGGCGTGCAGGTGATGAACGGCGTGATCGAGGAGAAGAACAGCAAGGTGTTGGAGGTGATCGTGTCGAGCGTGAGGCCCTTCGAACTGATGATGGGCAAGATCGTCGGCATCGCCTGCGTGGCTGTCACCCAGTTTGTGATATGGGTCGCCGTGATTGCTGTGTTCGGCACCATCGTCGTGCATCGGATGGTGCCGGAGGATATTTTGGCGGCGGCGCAAAGCATGAGTGCGACCGGTGGGGTAGGGGCCGACGGTTTGGGGATGCCGACGGGAACGCCGGCTGCCGAGATGGGGGCCGATATGAGCGCGCTTGTCGATAACCCCGAGGCGGTCGCGGCGCTGGGCAGCATGATGGATTTGGGTTACATCGTGCCCATGTTGGCGGTCTTCCTCGTCTTCTTCGCGGGCGGATATCTGCTCTACGCGGCGGCCTTCGCGGCGGTGGGCAGCGCGGTCGACAATGTGCAGGACTCGCAGCAGTTCCAGATGCCCATCACGCTGCCGCTGGTGTTCGGCATGATCGGCATGATCAACGCCATGCAGGATCCGAACGGCCCTATCGCCTTCTGGCTCAGCCTCGTACCCTTCACCTCGCCGATGGTGATGGTGGAGCGAATACCCTACGGCGTGCCGGCGTGGCAGTTGGCGCTGTCGATCGCGCTGCTGGTGGCGACCTTTGTGGCGATGGTGTGGCTGGCCGGCAAAATCTATCGGGTGGGGATTTTTATGTATGGCAAGAAACCGAGCTTGCGGGAGCTTGCTAAATGGATCAGTTATAAATCTTGATAGTGGTTAGTTGTTAGTGATTAGTGGTTAGTGCTAACGCAGAAATTTTGCGTAGCCATGCGCCGCGTAGCACTAACCACTAACCACTAACCACTAATCACTAACCACTTATTATTATGAAACATACTGTATTGGTAACGGGAGGCGCCGGATACATCGGCAGCCACACTGCGGTCGAGCTGATAGGCGCGGGATTCGACGTGGTGATCGTCGACAATCTGTCGAACTCGACCCTCGCGGCGGTCGAGGGGGTGCGGCGCATCACGGGGGTCGAGGTGCCCTTCGTGGAGGCCGACTGCACCGACGCGGCGGCCATGGGGGAGATTTTCGGGCGTTGGAACTTCGCCGCCGCCATCCACTTCGCGGCGTTCAAGGCGGTGGGCGAGTCGATCGAGCGGCCGCTGATGTACTACCGCAACAACGTGGGGTCGTTCATCGCGCTGCTCGAAATGGCTGTCGCTCACGGAGTTGAGGGAGTGGTCTTCTCGTCGTCGGCCACCGTCTACGGCCAGCCCGACGCGCTGCCCGTCACCGAACTCTCGCCCCGCAAACCCGCCACTTCGCCCTATGGCGCCTCGAAACAGATTTGTGAGGATATACTGCGCGATACCGTGATTTCCAGTGACTTGCGCGGCCGGAACGCTGGCGGCGGATTAGGCTACGCAAAAAAGTTACGTGGCATAGCTTTGCGCTATTTCAACCCCGTGGGCGCGCACCGTTCGGGGCTCATCGGCGAGCTGCCGCGCGGGGTGCCGGGCAACATTCTGCCCTTCATCGCGCAGACGGCGGCGGGCATCCGGTCCGAGCTGCTCGTCTTCGGCGGCGACTACGCCACGCCCGACGGCACCGCGCTCAGGGACTACATCGACGTGGTCGACCTTGCGCGCGCGCACGTCGTGGCGGTGCAACGCATCATTGGCGGCGGACAACGCTCAGACTACGAGGTGTTTAACATCGGCACGGGGCGGCCGGTGTCGGTGCTCGAACTCGTGCGCGGATTCGAACGGGCGAGTGGCGAGCGGGTGCCTTTCCGCATCGTCGACCGTCGCGCCGGAGACGTCGAGGCCGTGTGGGCCGACACATCACTTGCCGCGAGCGAGTTAGGTTGGCGCTCAGAATGCTCCTTAGACGAGACGCTTAGCTCTGCTTGGGCTTGGCAAAAGTCCGCAAGCGATTTGCCAAATCCAAGCTGAGAATTGAGAATTGAAAGTTGAAAGTTGAAAATGAGGCTAACGCGGCCGGAACGCCGGCGGCGATTTTAGCTAACGCAGAACAAAAAGAGAGAGGCCTCCTGTTAGGAAGCCTCTCTCTTAATTTCTAAATTTTCAAATTTAAAAAATCGCGTTAGCTCATTTTCAATTTTCAATTTTCAACTTTCAATTTTCAATTAGCTAAGCAGTTTGCTACGCAAACTACTTAGCCGAAGCAACCGAGTCATACTCCTCATGAGAGCCGACGACCATGCGCTCATAGCGCCGCAGGCCTGTGCCGGCGGGGATGAGGTGGCCGCAGATGACGTTCTCCTTGAGATTTTCGAGCGGGTCGACCTTGCCCTGAATTGCGGCTTCGTTCAACACCTTGGTTGTCTCCTGGAACGACGCGGCCGACATAAACGAAGAGGTCTGCAACGCGGCGCGGGTGATACCCTGCAACACCTGGGTCGACGTGGCGGGGGAGATCTCCCTCACCTCGATCTGGCGCAGGTCTTTGCGTTTGAGCATCGAGTTTTCGTCCCTCTGCTTGCGCACGGTGATGATCTGGCCCGGCTGCAGCTCGGCGCTGTCGCCGGCGTCGGTCACCACCACCTTGTCGAACAGCGAGTCGTTCTCCTCGATGAAGTCCCACTTGTCGACCACCTGCTCCTCGAAGAAGCGCGTGTCGCCCGGATCCTCGATCCGCACCTTGTTCATCATCTGGCGCACGATCACCTCGAAGTGTTTGTCGTTGATCTTCACACCCTGCATTCGGTAGACCTCCTGCACCTCGTTGACGATGTACTCCTGCACCTTGGTGGGGCCCTGAATCGCCAGAATGTCGCTCGGGGTCACGGCGCCGTCCGACAGCGGCATGCCCGCCTTGACGTAGTCGTTCTCCTGCACGAGGATCTGCCGGCTCAGCGGCACAAGGTATCTGCGCACGTCGCCGTCGCGCGAGGTGACTGCGATCTCGCGGTTACCCCTCTTGATCTTGCCGAACGATGCTTCGCCGTCGATTTCGCTCACGATGGCGGGGTTCGACGGGTTGCGCGCCTCGAACAGCTCCGTCACGCGGGGCAGACCCCCCGTGATGTCGCCCGACTTACCTACGGCGCGAGGCATCTTGATGAGCACGGTGCCCGCCTTGATCTTGGCGTTGTCCTTCACCACTATGTGGGCGCCCACAGGCAGGTTGTACTGCCTTACCTCCTCGCCGCCCTTGTCGATGATTCGGATGACGGGGTTCTTGGTCTTGTCCTTCGAGTCGGTGATCACCTTCTCCCTCAGGCCCGTCTGTTCGTCGAACTCCTCGCGGAAGGTGACATTCTCGATGATGCTGTCGAACGCCACGCGACCGTCGTACTCCGAGATGATGACCGCGTTGTAGGGGTCCCACTCGCACACCATGTCGCCCTTGGCAACCGTGTCGCCGCTCTGTTTGTGCAACGTCGAACCGTAGGGCAGCGAGTGGCTGTACACAGTCATGCCCGTGTTGGGGTCGATGATGTGCAGCTCGGCCTGACGGCTGATGACGATGTTGGCGGTGACGCCCGCCTCGTTCTTCACGTCGATGGTCTTGAGCTCCTCGATCTCGATCGTACCGTTGTACTTCGACACGATGTTGCTCTCGACGGCCACGCCTCCCGCAACCCCCCCGACGTGGAACGTGCGGAGTGTAAGCTGCGTGCCGGGCTCGCCGATAGACTGCGCCGCGATGACGCCCACCGTCTCGCCCATCTGAACCATGCGGCCAGTGGCGAGGTTGCGACCGTAACATTTGGCACACACACCTTTTCGCGCCTCGCAGGTGAGCACGCTTCGGATGTCGACCTTCTCGACCGGCGACGCGTCGATCTCCTTGGCCACCTCCTCGGTGATCTCCTCTCCGGCGGCCACGATGAGCTTGCCCGTTCCCGGGTGGATCACATCTTCGACAGCCGTGCGGCCCAGGATGCGTTCGTACAGCGTCTGCACCACATCCTCGTTGCGCTTGATGGCGGTGGCGGTGAGTCCCCTCAATGTTCCGCAATCCTCCTCGTTGATGATCACGTCCAACGCGACGTCCACAAGGCGCCTCGTGAGGTAACCCGCGTCGGCGGTCTTCAAAGCCGTGTCCGCCAGACCCTTACGCGCACCGTGGGTCGAGATGAAGTACTCCAACACGCTCAGTCCCTCCTTGAAGTTCGACAGAATCGGGTTCTCGATGACCTGTCCCCCCTCGGCGCCGCTCTTCTGCGGCTTGGCCATCAGACCACGCATGCCGCTCAGCTGACGAATCTGCTCCTTCGAGCCGCGCGCGCCGCTGTCCAACATCATGTAGACGGGGTTGAAGCCGTCCTGATCTTTGGCGATGTGGTCGAGCAGGGTCTTGGTGAGCTTGGTGTTGATATTTGTCCAGATGTCGATGATCTGGTTGTAGCGTTCGTTGTTGGTGATCAGACCCGCGTTGTAGCTCTCCATCACCTCGTCCACTCGGTCGTAGCCCTCCTTCACGAGCGACTCCTTCTCGGCGGGAATCAATACGGCGTTGAGGTTGAACGACAGCCCTCCGCGGAAGGCCATCTGGTAGCCCATCTCCTTGATGTCGTCGAGGAACGCGGCGGCCTTGTCTGCACCCGCCTTCTTGAGCACAGTCGAGATGATGTCCCTGAGCGAACGCTTCGTGAGCAGTTCGTTGATGTAGCCGACCTCCTCGGGCACAACCTGATTGAAGAGGATGCGGCCGATGGTCGTGTCGACCAGATCGCTCGTGCCATCCTTGCGCTCCATGCGCACCTTGACCCTTGCGTGCAGGTCGGCCCGCTTCTCGTTGTAGGCTATGATCGCCTCCTCGGCTCCGTAGAACACCTTGCCCTCGCCCTTGACTCCGGGTCTCGGCTTGGTGATGTAGTACAATCCCAACACCATGTCCTGACTCGGCACCGTGATGGGCGCGCCGTTGGCGGGGTTGAGGATGTTGTGCGAGCCCAGCATCAGAATCTGCGCTTCGAGGATAGCCTCGTTGCCTAACGGCAGGTGCACAGCCATCTGGTCGCCGTCGAAGTCGGCGTTGAATGCAGTACAGCTCAGCGGGTGCAGCTGAATCGCCTTGCCCTCTATCAGTTTGGGCTGGAAGGCCTGGATACCCAACCTGTGCAGAGTCGGCGCACGGTTTAGCAACACGGGGTGGCCCTTGATGACGTTTTCGAGGATGTCCCAAATCACGGGATCCTTGCGGTCGATGATCTTCTTGGCGCTCTTGACCGTCTTCACGATTCCGCGCTCGATGAGCTTGCGGATGATGAACGGTTTGTAGAGCTCCGACGCCATGTCCTTGGGAATACCCATCTCGTGCATCTTGAGCTCCGGCCCAACGACGATGACCGAACGCGCCGAGTAGTCGACACGCTTACCGAGCAGGTTCTGACGGAAGCGGCCCTGCTTACCCTTGAGGCTGTCGCTCAGCGACTTGAGCGGGCGGTTGCTCTCGGTCTTCACGGCGCTCGTCTTGCGGCTGTTGTCGAACAGCGAGTCGACCGCCTCCTGCAACATGCGCTTCTCGTTGCGCAGGATCACCTCCGGCGCCTTGATCTCGATGAGTCTCTTGAGGCGGTTGTTGCGGATGATCACGCGGCGATAGAGGTCGTTCAAGTCGCTCGTGGCGAAACGGCCCCCGTCCAGAGGCACCAACGGGCGCAGCTCGGGCGGAATCACAGGCACCACCTTGAGCACCATCCACTCCGGTTTGTTCACCTCCCTCGATGTGCGGAAGCCCTCGATCACGTTCAGCTGCTTCAGCGCCTCGGTCTTGCGCTGCTGCGACGTCTCGGTGTTGGCCTTGTGCCTCAGCGAGTAGGACATGGTGTCGAGGTCGACCCTCTCCAACAGGGTGTAGATCGCCTCGGCACCCATCATCGCCGTGAACTTTTCGGGGTCGCCATCCTCCAACTGCTGATTGCCCTTGGGCAGCTGCGCCACGATATCCAAATACTCCTTTTCGGCCAACAGGTCGAGGCGGTTGACCCCAAGGTCGCGCGCCGCGCCCACGTTCACCACCACGTAGCGTTCGTAGTAGACGATGCTTTCGAGCTTCTTTGTCGGGATGCCCAGCAGGTAGCCGATCTTGCTCGGCAGCGAACGGAAGTACCAGATGTGTACCACCGGCACCACCAACGAGATGTGGCCCATGCGTTCGCGCCGCACCTTCTTCTCGGTCACCTCCACCCCGCAGCGGTCGCACACTATCCCCTTGTAACGGATGCGCTTGTACTTGCCGCAGTGGCACTCGAAATCCTTCACCGGACCGAAAATCCGCTCGCAGAAGAGACCGTCCCTCTCCGGCTTGTAGGTGCGGTAGTTGATCGTCTCGGGCTTCAGCACCTCGCCGCTCGAATTTTCGAGAATCTCCTCGGGCGATGCCAGGCCGATCGAAATTTTGCTGAACTGACCGTTGTTTCTGTTTAAGATTGCCATATCTTTATTTTTGTTTATTCATTTTTATAATCATGAATCATGAATCAGGAATCATGAATTGCGGAATTCCTTATGTCTGCGGCATGCGCCGCAGTTTTATACGTGCGAAGCACGCAATGATTCATGATTCATAATTCATAATTATTGTATCGTCAGTCCAACTTAACACTCAAAGCAAGTCCGCGAAGCTCATGAAGCAGCACGTTGAGCGACTCGGGGATGCCGGGCTTGGGGAGGTTGTCGCCCTTGACGATCGCCTCGTAGGCCTTGGCGCGACCCATCACGTCGTCCGACTTTATGGTGAGGATCTCCTGCAGAATGTGCGACGCGCCGAATGCCTCCAGCGCCCACACCTCCATCTCACCGAACCTCTGACCCCCGAACTGCGCCTTACCGCCCAACGGCTGCTGGGTGATGAGTGAGTACGGTCCTATCGAGCGCGCGTGCATCTTGTCGTCGATCATGTGGCCCAGCTTCAGCATGTAGATCACGCCCACCGTGGCCGGCTGATCGAAACGCTCGCCCGTGCCGCCGTCGTACAGGTACGTCAGACCCGCCCTCGGGACGCCCGCCTTGTCGGTGTAGCGGCCGATGTCTTCGAGGTCGGCGCCGTCGAAGATCGGGGTGGCGAACTTCTCGCCCAATTCCTTGCCGGCCCAACCCAAAACAGTCTCGTAGATCTGCCCCAGGTTCATACGGCTCGGCACGCCCAGTGGGTTCAACACGATGTCGACCACGCTGCCGTCTTCCAAGAACGGCATGTCCTCGTCCCTTACGACTCTCGCAACGATACCCTTGTTGCCGTGACGGCCCGCCATCTTGTCGCCCACCTTGAGCTTGCGCTTCTTGGCGATGTAGACCTTGGCCAACTGAATTATGCCTGTGGGCAGTTCGTCGCCGTTCGTCAGGTTGTACTGCTCGCGCTTGACTGCCGCGTCGACCTCTTTCCACTTGATGACGAAGTTGTTGATTGTCTTCTCGACCAGCGAGTCGATATGAGCGTCGCCAGTCCACTTGCCGTTAGAGAGGTTCTGGTAGTCGATCTCCTCCAACATGCGCTGCGTGAACTTCGTACCCTTGGCGTAGAGCTGCGCGCCGAAGTAGTCCTTGATGCCCTGCGTGCTCTTGCCGTTGAGCAGAGTCCACAGCTTGGTGACCAGCACCTTCTTGAACTCGGCCTTCTTGGCCTCGCCCTGTGCGGCTACACCCTCCAATTGCGTCTTCTCTGCCCCCTTGGCCGACTTCTTGTTCTCCTTGCCGGCGCGGCTGAAGAGCCTTGTGTCGACAACGGTTCCGAAGAGGCTCGGCTGCGCCTTCAGCGAGGCGTCTTTCACGTCGCCCGCCTTGTCGCCGAATATCGCCCTCAGCAGTTTCTCCTCGGGGCTGGGGTCCGATTCCCCTTTCGGGGTGATCTTACCTATTAATATATCTCCGGGCTGAACGTTTGCTCCCACTCGGATGATACCGTTTTCGTCCAAGTCGCGCGTTGCGTCCTCGCTCACGTTGGGGATATCGCTCGTCAACTCCTCGACGCCGCGCTTGGTGTCGCGCACCTCCATGATGTACTCGTCGACGTGGACGCTCGTGAAGATGTCCTCCCTCTGGATGCGCTCGCTCACCACGATCGCGTCCTCGAAGTTGTAACCCTTCCAAGGCATGAACGCCACCTTGAGGTTGCGGCCGATCGCCAACTCGCCCTTCTCCGTAGAGTAGCCGTCGGTGAGGATCTGACCCTTCTTGACCCTCTCGCCCGTGCGCACTATCGGCTTCAGGGTGATCGAGGTGCTCTGGTTGGTCTTGCGGTAGCGCGGAATGTCGTATGTCGTTATCTCGCCGTCGAAGCTCACCAACTTCTCATCCTCCGTGCGGTCGTACTTCACCTCGATGCGGCTGGCGTCGGAGTAGACGATCTCGCCGTCGCCCTCGGCCACGAACTGTATGCGGCTGTCGGAGATGATGTCGGCCTCCAAGCCCGTGCCCACGATCGGTGCCTCGCAAGTGACGAGGGGCACCGCCTGGCGCATCATGTTCGAGCCCATCAACGCGCGGTTGGCGTCATCGTGTTCGAGGAACGGAATGAGGCTCGCGGCGATCGAGGCGATCTGGTTCGGCGCGACGTCCATCATGTCGACCTCGGTCGAGGCGACGGTCGGGAAGTCGGCCTCAAGCCTGCTCTTGATGCGGTCGGGGATCAGGAAGTTGCCCTTGTCGTCGATCGGCGACGAGGCCTGCGCGATGGTCAGGAACTCCTCGTCCTCGGCGCTCATATATTTGATACCCTTGGGCGACATGTCGACCACTCCGTCCACCACCTTGCGATAGGGAGTCTCGATGAAGCCCATGTCGCTGATCTTGGCGAACACGCACAGCGAGCTGATGAGCCCGATGTTGGGCCCTTCGGGAGTCTCGATGGGGCAGAGGCGGCCGTAGTGTGTGTAGTGGACGTCTCGCACCTCGAAGCCCGCCCTCTCTCTCGACAGACCGCCCGGCCCGAGGGCTGAAAGACGCCTTTTGTGCGTCATCTCGGCCACGGGGTTGGTCTGGTCCATGAACTGCGACAGCTGGTTCGTCCCGAAGAACGAGTTGATGACGCTGCTCAGCGTCTTGGCGTTGATCAGGTCGACCGGCGTGAAGACCTCGTTGTCCCTCACGTTCATCCTCTCGCGAATCGTGCGAGCCATCCTCACGAAGCCCACCGAGAACTGATTGGCCAGCTGCTCGCCCACGGTGCGGACGCGACGGTTCGACAAGTGGTCGATGTCGTCGACGTCGGCCTTGGAGTTGATCAGCTGGATCAGGTACTTGATGATCGCGATGATATCCTCGCGCGTCAGAATCCTCACGCTGTTGTCGGTTTCGAGGCCCAGCTTCTTATTGATCCTGTATCGGCCCACCTCGCCCAGGTCGTAACGCTTGTCGGAGAAGAACAGCTTGTCGATCACGTCCCTCGCAGTCGCCTCGTCGGGCGGCTCGGAGTTGCGCAGCTGTCTGTATATATACACCACCGCCTCCTTCTCGGAGTTGCAGGGGTCTTTGTGCAGTGTGTTGTAGACTATCTAGTAGTCGATCTTGGCATCTTCGCCCACAGCCTCCTTGTGCAACAGGATGCTCTTGGCGCCGCTGTCCACGATGTCGTCGATCTGGCTCTCCTCAAGGGTGGTCTCGCGGTCGACTATGATCTCGTTGCGCTCGATGCTCACGACCTCGCCCGTGTCCTCGTCCACGAAGTCCTCCGTCCATGTCTTCAGAATCCTTGCGGCGAGCCTTCTGCCCACTGCCTTCTTGAGGTTGGGTTTCGTCACCTTCACCTCGTCGGCGAGGTCGAAAATTTCGAGGATCTGGCTGTCGCTCTCGAAGCCGATGGCCCTCAGCAGCGTCGTCACCGGCAGCTTCTTCTTACGGTCGATGTAGGCGTACATCACGCTCGAAATGTCGGTCGCGAACTCGATCCACGAACCCTTGAACGGGATGATGCGCGCCGAGTAGAGCTTCGTGCCGTTGGAGTGCAGGCTCTGGCCGAAGAATACCCCGGGCGAGCGGTGCAGCTGCGACACGATCACGCGCTCGGCTCCGTTGATGACGAAGGTTCCGCGCGGGGTCATATAGGGTATCGTCCCGAAGTAGACATCCTGAACCACCGTGTCGAAATCTTCGTGGTCCTGGTCGGTGCAGTACAGTTTCAGCTTTGCCTTCAGCGGCACGCTGTATGTCAGCCCTCGCTCAAGACACTCGTCGATTGAGTACCTGGGTGGGTCGATGTAGTAGTCGATGAATTCGAGCACGAAGTTGTTCCTCGTGTCGGTGATCGGGAAGTTCTCCGCGAAGACGCGGTAAAGTCCCTCGTCGCGACGATGCTCGGCCGTCGTGTCCAACTGGAAAAAATCGTGGAAACTCTTGAGCTGTATCTCCAGAAAATCGGGATACGCCATCGTGCTGCTGACCGATGAAAAATTAATTCGCGGATTCTGTACTGGCTGTCTGGACATTCTCTTTTCAGTGATTAGTTATTAGTTGTTAGTGATTAGTGCTAACGCAGCGCAGTGGCTACTGCCGACATTACGGCTTTTGCGCAGCACACGAATCACGAACTTCTGATTACTGTGTTATGTATTTTAGCGAAAAGTGGGGGGCGCGTTAGCACTAACCACTAACCACTGATCACTTGTTTGACCCCTCCGGCGGTCGCATCGGCATCGCGCCGAATCATGTCCCTGACTCTCTTGCTCCGGAAATGGGGTGTCTCTTTTGTCACGCTTTTGCGTCACACTTTCGCATCACGCTTGTGTGTCACACTTGTGTGTCACGCTTTTGCGTAAAAGCATTTGCGTAACGCGTTGGAAAAAATTCGCTGACGCGGCAACTGTCACGCCGCCCCGTCAAAAGACGCGAATAAGGCACAGGGTCTTTTTTGCAAGACCCCGCACCTTTTTCGCGGTTCGATAGTCGAAACTATTTGAGTTCGACCTCGGCGCCGGCCTCTTCGAGCGACGCTTTCAGGCTTTCGGCCTCCTCTTTCGAGACGCCTTCCTTGATCGCCTTGGGAGCTGCGTCTACCAGATCCTTAGCTTCCTTGAGGCCCAGACCGGTCATCTCCTTGACAACCTTCACGACCTGCAACTTGGCCTGACCGGCGTTGACCAGAACAACGTCGAACGCGCTCTTTTCGGCGGGAGCGGCGGCGGCGTCACCACCGGCGGCGGGAGCGGCTACTGCTACTGCGGCGGCGGCGGGTTCGATGCCATATTCGTCCTTGAGGACTGCGGCCAATTCGTTTACTTCCTTAACTGTGAGATTTACAAGCTCTTCGGCGAGCTTCTTGATATCTGCCATGATTGTGATTGTTATTAATTCTTAATTTTTAATTCTTAATTCTTAATTGTTGGAGTTACGCTGTGCGTGACTCTAACGTCTTCACGAGGCCCGCGATCTTCTGGCCGGCGCTTCCCTGCAGGGCAGAGATAACGTTCTTGGCAGGAGACTGGAGCAGTGCGACCACGTCGGCGATGAGTTCGTTGCGGCTCTTGATGTTGATGAGCGCTTCCAACTGGTTGTCGCCCACATAGACGCTCTCCTCGACGTAAGCGGCTTTCAGCACCGGACGGTCGGAGCTCTTGCGAAACTCCTTGATCAACAGCGCCGGAGCCTTGCTCACGTTGGTGAACATCACCGCGCTCGAACCCGACAACACGCCCGTCAGTTCGTCATCGCTCTTGCCCGCCTTCTCCAACGCTTTGGCGAAGAGGGTGTTCTTGATGACGACGAGGCTGATCTCCTGTTCGAAACATTTGCGACGCAGCGCGGCCGTCTTTTCGGCGTTCAGCGTCGAGATGTCGGTGAGGTAGAACCCTGCGTAGTCGTTCAGTTTCTCGGCGAGGCTCTCTATGAGGACATTTTTTTCTTCTCTTGTCATAGCTCTTAGTTTGCTTTCGATTCGACCGATTTCACATCAATAGCCACACCCGGCGACATGGTCGACGAGAGGTAGATGCTCTGAACGTATGTCCCCTTCGAGGCCGAAGGTTTCAGTTTGAGGATTGTGCCGATGAACTCCTTCGCGTTGTCGGTGAGCTGCTGCTCCGACATCGACGCTTTGCCCACCGAGGTGTGAACGATACCGAACTTGTCGACCTTGAAGTCGATCTTACCAGCCTTTACCTCTTCGACCGCCTTGCCGACTTCCATCGTCACGGTGCCGGTCTTGGGGTTGGGCATCAGGCCGCGAGGACCCAGGATTCGCCCCAGGGCGCCCACCTTGGCCATCACGTTGGGGGTACAGATGATCACGTCGACATCTGTCCAGCCACTCTTGATCTTGTCGACATATTCGTCGAGTCCCACATAGTCGGCGCCTGCCTTCTTGGCCTCGTCCTCCTTTTCGGGCGGACAAAGCACCAACACGCGAACCGTCTTGCCCGTACCGTGGGGGAGCGTCACGACGCCCCTCACCATCTGGTTGGCTTTGCGCGGGTCGACTCCCAACTTGACGTCGATATCCACCGACGAGTCGAACTTCGTAAAGGTAATCTCCTTTACGAGCGCTGCCGCTTCGTTCAGTTTGTAAGCCTTGCCGGCCTCAACCTTACTCTGCGCCACTTTCTGATTTTTGGTCAGTTTACTCATAATTTTCTCGGGATTACGCTTTAGGAAATATCGCCGGTCACGCGGATACCCATCGAGCGGGCGGTTCCTGCTACCATGCTCATGGCGGCTTCGACCGTGAAACAGTTCAGGTCGCTCATCTTGCCCTCGGCGATCGCACGAACCTGTGCGGCCGACACTTCGCCCACCCTCTTACGGTTGGGTTCGGCCGACCCGGTCTGGATCTTCGCGGCTTCCTTGAGCTGAACTGCCACAGGCGGCTGCTTGATGATGAAATCGAAAGATTTGTCGCTGTAAACAGTGATGATTACAGGCAGAACCTTTCCTGCCAACTCCTGCGTGCGTGCGTTGAACTGCTTGCAGAAGTCCATTATATTCACCCCCTTCGAACCCAACGCGGGGCCAACGGGAGGCGACGGATTGGCAGCACCACCTTTTATCTGCAGCTTGATGTAGCCACTGATTTCTTTTGCCATTTTTCCTTCTTAATTAATAATTCATTGTTTCGTAAAAAATCGACCTGAACTTAAAATCCCTCGCGGTGACGCAGCATTTTTTCGATGCGCGCAACGCGGCGGTCTGAAGTTCGATCGGCCCTTTACTCCTTTTCCACTTGTGTAAACGCAAGCTCCATGGGGGTCTTGCGCCCGAATATCTTGACCGAGACCGTCAGTTTCTTTCTCGAATTGTCAACAGCCTCGATGGTTCCCGAGAAGCTTGAGAACGGGCCATCTGTTACCTTGACCGTTTCGCCGACAAAGAAAGGAACTTCGCTCTCCTCTTCCGCCACGCTCAGTTCGTCGACCCTGCCGAGGATGCGCGCTACCTCCTGCGCTCGCAGGGGGGTCGCCTTCATGCTTCGTCCGTCTTCACGGGAGTCGCCGAGGAAGCCGAGCACGTTCGGAACGTTCCGCAAGATATGCGGGATGTCACCTGTGAAATCTGCCTCTACCAACACATAGCCCGGGTACGACACCCGCTCCTTGGAGACCTTCTTACCATTGCGAATGGTGAAAATCTTCTCGGTGGGAATCAGCACCTGGGTGATGCGCGCCTCAAGGTGGCGGTGGCGAATCTCGGTCTCGATGTACTCTTTGACCTTCTTCTCCTTGCCCCCGATGGCTCGCACCACATACCACTCTCTCTGTAACTGTTCGCTCATTACTCGTGCTTTAGTACAGAAGTCGGTAGACCGTTTTCATCAGGTTCTCGAACGCCAGGTCCATGCCCAATACCACGATGGCAAAGATCAGGGAAGCGACCATCACCAGTATTGTCGAACTCTGGAGCTCTTTGAAAGAGGGCCACGTCGCTTTGTGGACAAGCTCGGCGTAGGCCTCTTTGACGTAATCTATCAGTCCATTCATAACTGCTTGTTTTTTGTGACTTCGGTTTTGCGTCCCGACAAAAAGGCTTCCCTTTTTTTATCGGCACCCGTGGCAGGAGCAGAGAGAATCGAACTCCCAACAATGGTTTTGGAGACCACTATTATACCATTTAACTATGCTCCTGGGTAATTGAAAGTGGAAAATTGAAAGTTGAAAATGAGGCTACGCAGAACGCCTGGATTGCTTCGCTTCGCTCGCAATGACGTGCGCTGCGTTAGCCAATTTTCAATTTTCCACTTTCAATTTTCAATTACTTAAGGATCTTGGTGATCTGACCTGCACCAACCGTACGGCCACCTTCGCGGATTGCGAAACGCAGACCGTCGTTGAGCGCCACCGGAGTGATCAGCACGACCTTGATGGTCACGTTGTCACCGGGCATCACCATGTCCACACCTGCCGGAAGTTCCACTTCGCCCGTCACGTCGAGCGTGCGGAGGTAGAACTGCGGACGGTACTTGTTGTGGAACGGAGTGTGGCGGCCACCCTCCTCTTTCTTAAGGATGTAGACCTCGGCTTCGAACTCGGTGTGCGGGGTGATCGAGCCGGGCTTGGCAACGACCATACCGCGCTTCACGTCCTTCTTGTCGAGACCGCGCATCAGCAGACCCACGTTGTCGCCTGCCTCGCCGCTGTCGAGCAGCTTGCGGAACATTTCGACACCGGTGCAGGTCGAGGTGATGGGCTTCTGGCCCAGACCGATGATCTCCACGGGGTCGCCAACCTTGACGATACCGGTTTCGATACGGCCCGTAACAACGGTACCGCGGCCGGTGATCGAGAACACGTCCTCCACAGGCATGAGGAACGGCTTTTCGTTCTCACGCGGGGGAATCGGAATATATTCGTCGACGGCAGCCATCAGCTCCATGATCTTGTCTTCCCACTGTGCCTCGCCGTTCAGACCGCCGAGGGCCGAACCGCGGATGATGGGGGCGTTGTCGCCGTCGAAGTTGTACTTCGAGAGCAGGTCGCGAACTTCGAGCTCAACCAAGTCGAGCATCTCGGCGTCGTCCACCATGTCGCACTTGTTCAGGAACACGACGATTCTCGGAACGTTCACCTGGCGAGCCAACAGAACGTGCTCGTTGGTCTGGGGCATGGGGCCGTCGGTCGCAGCCACAACGAGGATCGCACCGTCCATCTGGGCGGCACCCGTTACCATGTTCTTAACGTAGTCGGCGTGACCCGGGCAGTCAACGTGCGCGTAGTGGCGGTTGGCCGTCTGGTACTCGACATGCGAGGTGTTGATCGTGATACCGCGCTCCTTCTCCTCGGGAGCGTTGTCGATCGAGTCGAACGAACGCATCTCCGACAGACCTCTCTTCGCGAGGGTCTGGGTGATAGCTGCGGTCAGCGTGGTTTTACCGTGGTCGACGTGACCAATGGTACCGATGTTGACGTGGGGTTTCGACCTGTCAAATTTTTCCTTTGCCATAGTTGTAATTATTATATTAGTTGTGTTTTTTGTTTCTCTTTTTGTTTCGGGCGGCGGTTGTTTGCCGCCTTCGGTGTGTTACTTTTGTTACTCTTTCTCGCTTTTTCCCTTCGCGCGGACGAGGTTGGCTTCGCATTTTCAATGCTCGCCCTCCTCCTTCGCGCCTCGGCAATTCGAGCGAGCTCGATTGCTCTCGGCTTGGCGTCGGGTCAACTCGCTTCGCTCGTCGACACCTCGTCTTTCTGTTTCAAAGTTCAGCCGGCCCCATTTTAGGGGCCTGCTGAACTTTCGAGCGGAAGACGAGGTTCAAACTCGCGACCCTTAGCTTGGAAGGCTAATGCTCTATCGACTGAGCTACTTCCGCAAAAATTTACCTCCGAAGCGAAAAACGCAGGATGGATTAATCGCTCACTTCGTTTCGCTCATGATCCATTGCGCAGGATTGGCTCGCAAAAAAACGCTTGCCTTTCCATTGTCGCAGGATTAGCTCCCCTTTGGTCGCTGATCCATTGCCGCTCGCCGCGGGGGCCCTTACAAAGTTGAAAAACCAATTCGCGAGCGCGAATTATTCTTTCGGCTTCGAGACTCTCCGGCGAATAAATTCGCCTCGTGTCTCAAAGCCGAAAGAACGATTTTTGCCTGCGGCAAAAATCGCTTTTTCAACTTTGTGGGAGAAGATGGATTCGAACCACCGAAGACGTACGTCAGCAGATTTACAGTCTGCCCCATTTGGCCACTCTGGTATTCTCCCCAGTATCTTTTTTACTACTCTTTGCCCTCCGCGACCCTATATATAAATAGGTCACTTTTTCCCTTCTCGCTTTCCTGCCCCCTCGCTTTTCGGCCCCTCGGGATTAACTCGGTCGCTTGGCGACCTCGTTTTTCCCTTTGGGGGGTGGCTTTCACGCTTTTCGCTCCTGTCGCGCTTCGGAAAAGCCTCGCAGACTTTCAGTCTGCTTCGAGGTTCGTGTCGTCCGGCGTCTTCAAATAAATTTGAGCCGCCTCCCGCCCCAAACCTCTGCCGCTCATTTCATTCGCGGCGGCTTTTCTCGAATCCCGACATTGGCGAACGCAGTGAGCCGATGGAGGGATTCGAACCCCCGACCAGCTGATTACAAATCAGCTGCTCTGGCCAACTGAGCTACATCGGCGTTAGGGTCGCACCCCGAGTTGGGAGTGCAAATGTAGTGAAAAATTTCAAATGTCCAAGAACCTGCCCCTTTTTTCGCGCGCATTTGCCGAATGTCGACCCTGCGCCTCTCCGCGTGTTGCCCGAAAAACATGTCTGTTTCCCGAAAAAAGGGAGCGAAATTGCGGGGCAAAAGTAGTGTTTTTTTTCGAATCCACCAAGCAAAGCGACAAAAAAGATGGGCGGCAACCAATATCGGCCCCGCCCATCGTGCGCCTCGGCGAACCTCTTCGCCGCCCCAAACCTTTAGGAAGTTCCAAAATAACTCCCGTGGCGCACAATATAAACGTGCGCACCTCCGCGATTATTGTGTCGACGCGGTGGTCTGGATTGCTTCGCCGTTCCGGCTCGCAATGACGTGCGTCGCGTTAGCACTAACCACTTATCACTAACAACTAACCACTAAACCGCCACCGGTGGTGCGTTAGCTCATTTTCAATTTTCAACTTTCAACTTTCAATTTTTCTTCGTGTTATCCTGTTTCCCCCCACTAATAGATTCCCGCATCGAGGTGTCGGCCTGGATGTTTTGGAGCTTGTAGTAGTCCATCAACCCGAGGTTGCCGCTGCGGAAGGCCTCGGCGATCGCGAGAGGCACCTCGGCCTCTGCCAGAATAACTTTCGCACGTGCGTCCTGCGCCTTGGCGCGATTTTCGGCCTCGTGTGCGACGGCCATGGCGCGCTTCTCCTCGGCCTTGGCCTGGGCGATGTTTTTGTCGGCGTTGGCCTGGTCGATCTGCAGCTCGGCGCCGATGTTCTTGCCCACGTCGACGTCGGCGATGTCGATCGAGAGGATTTCGAATGCCGTGCCGGCGTCGAGCCCCTTTTCCAACACCACTCGCGATATCGAGTCGGGGTTCTCCAGCACCTGTTCGTGCGACACGGCCGAACCGATGCTCGACACGATGCCCTCGCCCACGCGCGCAAGGATCGTCTCCTCGCCCGCGCCGCCCACCAGCTGGCGGATGTTTGTGCGCACCGTGACCCTCGCCTTGGCTATCAGCTGGATGCCGTTTTTCGCAACCGCACTCACGGGCGGCGTGTTGATCACCTTTGGCGTGACCGACATCTGCACCGCCTCGTAGACGTTTCTGCCGGCCAGGTCGATCGCCGTGGCCTTCTTGAAGTCGAGGTCGATGCCCGCCTTCTCGGCAGAGATCAGGGCGTTGACCACGTTGACCACGTTGCCGCGCGCCATGTAGTGCGCCTCCAACTCGTTGGAGTTGAGGCTCAGACCCGCCTTGGTGCCGGTGATCATCGCGTTGACTATCACCGAGGGTGGCACCTTGCGCCAGCGCATCAGCACCAATTGCAGCAGGCCGATCCGCACACCCGAAATCTGGGCGTTGAACCAGAGCCCGATGGGCACGAAATAGAGAAAAATCAGCAGCAGTATGAACGCTACCGCCACTATTACCACGATTGAGATGAGATCCATTCCTATCATTTTTTTAGTTGTTAGTTGTTAGTGATTAGTGGTTAGTGCTAACGCGCAATTTAGTTGTTGGTGATTAGTGTCGACGCGCAATTTTTGCACTGCGTAGCACTAACCACTAACAACTAATCACTGACCACTATTTAATAGCTTTGACGACAATGTTAAAGTTCTCAAACCCAACGACTTCGACCTCGGTGTGCTGGTCGACGAACTCGCCGGTGGTTTTGGCCTCGTAGCCCACTCCGTCGACCACCACGGTGCCCATGGGTGCCAGACGACCCAGCGCGACTCCCCTCGCGCCCACCTTCACCTTGCGTTCGGGCGCCTCCTGCGAGCGGCTCTCGATCTTGTCGCCCAGTGCGAATCGTTGCCACGTGCGCGCCCGCAGCGAGAACCACGTCGCCGCCACCGTCAGCACGATCACCGCCGCCACGACGACCAGCAGTCCGACCACGCCGTGACGCGTGTAGGCCATGTAGGCCGCACCGCCGTAGCACCCCAGCGCGCCGATCGCCGCCACGGTTATGCCCGGCATCAGCACAAGCTCAGCGATGAGCATCAGCCCACCCACCACTATCAGTAACGCTATTAACCACCACATATTCGTTTGAATTAGGGTACCAAGATAGTTAAAATAATTGAAAGTGGAAAATTGAAAATTGAAAATGGGCTGACGCGACGTTAATTGAAAATTGAAAATGGGCTGACGCGACGTTAATTGAAAATTGAAAGTGGAAAATTGAAAATGGGGCTAACGCGAAATAGTACTGCGTAGCTAATTTTCAATTTTCAATTTTCCACTTTCAATTCTAAAAAGTTTCGCGTTCATCTCGGGATGGAGCGTGCGCAGTCGTTCGAGTGCGGTGCGGAGGGTGGTGGCGGCGGCGGCGTCCAACGGCGTCACCACGTATGCCTCGCCGCTGCGAACAATGTCGCTGTCGCCGGTACCCGCACTCGCGATAGCCTCCCGAACCTCAACAGGAAGTTCGCCGACGCCCGATATCTCCACTCGATAGAGTCGCGCCCCCTCGTCGGCGGCGGGGTCGATGTACACTCCGTCGATCCACGCCACGGCCGAGGGCGAGCGAAATCCCACCCTGCGCATCCGTTCGACCGCCTCGCGCGCCAGCGAGTCGCTCGCGAATCCCCCCGCGAAGTATGTGAACCTTCCGTCGGCCCCCTGCATCACGCCCAGCGGCGACGCGCCCCGAAACAGCGATGGCGACTGCCGCGAGGCGAACCCTCCCAACCGCACACGCCAGATCGACCCGCGCGGCCACACCGCCACCTCGGGAATCGGATTGCTACTATTATAAGGTGTGGTGCCGATAGTGATGTCGCTGTAATCCAAAAACAGCCGCTCCCTCAGCTCCACCGGCCCGAACTCCTCCAACTCCCGCGCATCCGGCAGCTCCCTCGCCGCCCAACGCAGCGAGTCGACCGCCCCCGCGTTGCCCAGATTTTCGGCCAGCGCCGTCTCGTACTCCACCAGCATGCGCTTCTGCAACACATAGTCGGTGAGCGACGCAGGGGCGACACCCTGCCACCTCGACTGCTCGCCGCGCAGCCGCTCCATCCCCTCCTCGAACCGCGTCAGCATCGCCGTGCGGCTCTCGCGATCGGCGATCAGGTTGTACAGATAGCTCTTACTGTCGAATATCGCGCTCCACTCGCCACCGATGCGCTCCTCGATGCGCGCCTGCGCCCTCGCCTCGACGTCGAACATGCCCTTCACCGAGTCGGCGGCGATCTGCGCTCCGGTGCGGTCGTACTCCTCGGCCAACAGCTCCCGCCGCCTCCGGTTGTCGCGCCACGAGGCCAACAGAACGGGCATCTCCATCTCGGCCTCCTGCGCCTCCCGCAGCTCGGCGAGCTGCTCCGCGTCGAGACCCCGCTCGAAGTATGAGCTGTAAACCAAGTTTCGCGAGTGGCGCTCGCCCGCGACAGCCGTCGAGTCGGCGCCGACAGCACCCCCCGAAGCCCCCGCCTCCGAAGCGAGCAGGTTTTCAAGAATCCACTCCTGTTCGATGGTGTTGATGCGTCCGGCGAGTTGGGCCCGGCGTCCGCGAATGTCGAACCCCTCGCCCTCCATCGCCACTATCGCCGCCGAGGTCGCGGCGCGGCCCAGCGTGTCCGTCCGCAGGGTCTGCCTCAGCTCGGCAATCCGACCCGCGATCGAGTCGGCCCGACGCACCAACGCCCGCTCCTCGTCGACCAGCGCGCGATACTCCGCGTGATCCTCCAGACCCGCGACGTGTACCCGCTGCTGACCCGAGGCCGCGACGACGACACACATCAGCGCCGCCGCCAAAACGATATATCTCTTTACCTCCACCATCTGATCATAAACAGTTGCAACAATCCGAATATCTCCAATCGACCCAGCAGCATCAGCAGGGTCGAGAACCACATCAACCCCGCCGGCAGATGATCCGCACCCGAAAATCCCCCCGCCGCGCCGAAACCCGTACCGACGTTACCCAGGCTGCTCACCGTCATCGAGAACGCCGACACCGCGTCGTAGCCCCACACCGAAAATACCACCGTGCCCAACCCCAACAGAAAAAAGTAGGCCACCATGAACAGTATCGTGAACCCCAGCGCCGAACTCTCCTGCGTCACCCCGTTCATCTTGATGCGGATCACCGCGTTGGGGTGCTGCTGCTGCCGGATCTGATGCCTGAGCACCTTCATGGCGAGCCACACCCTGTCGGCCTTCAACCCCCCGCTCGTCGAACCCGCGCAGGCGCACTGAATCCCCGCCATAGTCAGCACCACCATCGACAGCGGGCCCCAAAGATTGGCGTCGGCCGTGACGAATCCCGTGGTCGTGGCCGTCGACACAGTCTGAAACGAGGCGAAACGCAACGCCTCGCCGAAGCCATAAGTCCCGTTGGCCGTCACGCTCGCCGCCACCACCAGCGTTATCGCCACCAGACAAAACATCCAGTAGCGCACCACCTCCGAGCGAAACACGTTGTTGCGCCGCCCCGTGAGGGTCGAAAATATCACCCCGAAGTGGATCCCCGCCACCGCCATAAAGAAGATCGTCACCCCCTCGATCCACGCGCTGTCCCACGAGGCGAGGCTCATCGCGCGTGTCGAAAATCCCCCCGTCGCCACCGTCGACATCGCGTGGTTCACAGCGTCGAACCACCCCATCCCCGCCACCTTCAGCAGCAGGCAGCACGCCCCCGTCAACCCCAGATAGACCGTCAGCAGAATGCGAATAATCTTGGTCGACGTATACTTGTAGTCGTCCCGCGCCAGCGACGACATCTCGACATGCGACACCATCATGCGACTGCGCCCCAGCAGCGGCATGATCAACATGGCGAACATCACCACCCCCGCACCGCCGATCCAATGTGTGCACGAACGCCAAAAGAGCAGCCCCGCCGGCATCGCCTCCACATTGCCGATGATGGTCGAACCGGTCGTCGTGAAGCCCGACACGCTCTCGTACCACGCCTTCGACAGGTCGAACGGCCCGCCCCACAATCCGTCCCACAGCAGATAGGGCAGCATCCCCACCACGCACGACGCCAGCCACGCCCCCACCACGATGCTGAAACCCTCCTTGTTGGAGATATCTTTGTCGCGCGGAAAGGTCAGCACCGGCACCAACGCAATGGCCGCCGCAATCGCCGCCGCACCCAACAGCGCCCAGGTGTCGACGCCCGTGCCTGTGCCTGCCCCTGCCCCGATGCCGGCTGCGCCGTTAGTGCCACCCGTGCCGACAAAAAAACTCACCGCCGCGCCCACCACCATGAACGCCGCGTTGAACAGCAACACGAGACCTATGTACCGGTATATTACTTTTAACCTCATTTTAATCATGAATCATGAATCATGAATCAGCTACGCGAAAATAGTGCTAAAAATTAAAATACGTGCGAAGCGCTTCTCAATCATGAATCATAAATCATGAATCAGCTACGCGAAAATAGTGCTAAAAATAAAATACGTGCGAAGCACGCCCCCGATTCATGATTTATGATTCATGATTCATGATTAGGAGTTTTTTAACGGCCGCAGGCCGTTAAAAAACTCCCCCGCCGTCATCCGCCGCTTGCCCGCCGGCTGCAACTCCGTTATCTCGACCCAGCCGTCGCCGCAACCATCCCCGCACTCACAAAACCGCGCGTCGAAAAGTTTCAAAGTAGTCCCCTCGAACTCCGTCCAGGCTGCGGGGTAGGGGCTCAACCCGCGAATAAAGTTGACCACCTCAGGCCCGGGCCGACTCCAGTCGACCCTGCAATCCTCCTTGAATATCTTCGGCGCACCGCGCAACCCCTCCTCCGGAACATCCATTTGCGACAACGGCACGAAATCTCCCGCGGCGATCCGCTCCACCGTCTCCGCCACCAGCGCCCCCCCCGCCTCCATCAACCTGTCGTGCAGCGTGCCGGCGTTGTCCTCAGGCAGTATCGCCATCTCGACCCGCCCCACGATGTCGCCCTTGTCGATCTCGGCGTTGAGCATAAATGTGGTCAGCCCCGTCACCGTCTCGCCGTTCATGATTGCGCGGTTGATGGGCGCGGCGCCCCGATATTGCGGCAGCAGCGAGGCGTGCAGGTTGAAAGTCCCCAACCGCGGCATGGCCCACACCACCTCGGGCAACATACGGAAGGCGATCACGATCCCCAGGTCGGGCCGTAACGCCTCCAGCGCCTCCAGAAACTCGGGCGCGCGCAGCTTCTCGGGCTGCAACACCGGCACTCCCGCTTCGAGCGCACAACGTTTCACATCGCTCTCATGCAGCTTCTGCCCGCGTCCGGCGGGCTTGTCGGGCGCCGTCACAACGCCCACAACGTTGTAACCCTCCCGCAGCAGATGCCGCAGCGAGCAAGCCGCAAACTCCGGCGTCCCCAGAAAAACTATCCTAAGCTCCTTTCCCTCCATCTTCGCACGACGGTTAATCCTCTATCTGTTTCGCATCATTTTTTCTTCCGGGCAACTCTTTCGCATTGAGCGGACTGACCGCCGATTTGCCCGTTCGTTTCTCTATGTTTTTGCGCGCGTCCCTCGCCACTTTCGCACCCTCCAGCGCCACGCTCTGACTTTGACGGAAGCCCTCGGGACTCTTCGTCTTGCTGATCTCGCTTGCGGACGCCTCGGCAAGGATATTGAGCGCAAGTTCGATACTGGTCATGTTATCTCGCAGGCTCTCTTTTTTCAAACCCTTGAACTTCTTATACTCGGCAACGGTTTTTCCGCTCCACTCCTTGGTCATCAAATTGGTCAGAATGGCATACTCCAAACCCTCTTCGACACCCGCCTTTTTCCACTCGTCCGTAAGCTCCTTGCGAAACTGTATGGACTGAAGACGAGTGTTTATCCACTCGTTCGAATAGCCGAGGCGTCGATAGTCGCGCATCGCCTGTTCGATGGAGAGCTCGGGGTCTTGTATCTGGTCGAGCCGTTGTTTGGCAACCTCGGCAAGCCACAGCTTGAATGGTTCCGCGTTTTTACTCGGAACGGATTGGATGATGCGCAACAGCCCCTGCATATTGGCGGCCTGTATGTTTCGCCTCCTGCCATCCGCCGCCACCATCCCAACAGGGGTACAAATTGTACCCCAGTTCTTTCTCAACTGTTCATCGCGACTCAGCATCCGCTTGATATACTGCTTCACATCGGTGCTGTCGCTCAAAATCAGCACTACATCCTGCACCGAAAAGTACCATTCGCCCCTCTCTTCGTCCCACGACGAACGAATTCTCCTCTCCTCAAATAGTTTTATCTCGTTCATCGGTTCGTTTTTTCTACCTTTTTCGCACGACGGCCAATTTTTTCACTGCGTAGCCAATTCTTAATTACTCGGACTTAGCATCGCGAAGCCCAAGAGTATGCCCCATCTTACTCTCCTTAGTCTCCAAATACCGCCGATTATATTCACTCGGGGCGATCACAATGGGAACATTCTCTACCACCGACAACCCATAACCCTCCAACCCGGCACGCTTCAAAGGGTTGTTTGTGAGCAGCCGCATACGCGTGATGCCCAACTCATGAAGTATCCCCGCCCCGACGCCATAGTCCCTCTCGTCGACGGCAAAGCCCAACCTCAGATTCGCCTCGGCCGTGTCCAACCCCTCCTCCTGAAGCTTGTACGCGTGCATCTTGTTACACAAGCCGATGCCGCGCCCCTCCTGATTCAGATATACAATCGCCCCTCTCCCCTCCGCCTCGATCATCTGCATGGCACGATGTAGCTGCGCACCGCAGTCGCACCTCTTGGAGCCCAGAATATCCCCCGTGGCACACGACGAGTGAACCCTCACCAGCACCTCCTCACCGGAAGCCCACTCACCTTTAATAAGCGCAAAGTGCTCCATGCCGTTGCTCTTCTGGCGAAACGGCACCAATCTGAACTCGCCCCACTCGGTGGGCATCGAGGCTGTCACTCCGCGCTCCACTATGCTCTCGTCCCGCAACCGATAGGCAATCAGGTCGGCTATCGAGACGACCTTCATGTCGAACTTCGAGGCGATCTCCCGCAGCTCGGGCATACGCGCCATCGTTCCATCCTCGTTCATTATCTCGATTAACGCGCCGGCGGGCTGCATCCCCGCCAACCTCGCAAGATCGACCGCCGCCTCGGTGTGTCCGGGCCTCCTCAGCACCCCCTTGTTGCGCGCACGCAGCGGAAAGATATGCCCGGGTCGCCCCAACTCGGCCGGACGTGTCGCGGGATCGGCCAACGCGCGAATCGTCGCGGCACGATCGGCCGACGAGACCCCCGTCGTGCATCCGCCCCCCAACAGGTCGACCGACACGGTGAAGGGCGTGCCCAACAGCGATGTGTTGTTCACCGGCTCCATCATGCCAAGTTCCAGCTCGGCACAGCGATCCTCTGTGAGCGGCGCACACAGCACCCCCCGTCCGTGGTGCAACATGAAATTCACAATCTCGGGAGTGATCTTCTCCGCTGCGACCACAAAGTCGCCCTCGTTCTCGCGATCCTCGTCGTCGACCACTATCACCACCCGCCCCGCGCGGAAATCCTCCAACGCCTCCTCTATGCTATTTAGCTTTTCTGCCATACCTCTTCTTAAATTTTTGTAACTTGATTATATACCACTCGACATTCAGCAACCCCGAGTCGTTAGTAGCCTTGTAGGTAAGATACACCGCAATGGGCAGCAACACCAGCGTGGGCATCCACACCCCCCAGAAGGCTGGCCACGTCCCCTCCTTAGCCAACTTCTCGCCCATGATGCTGATCACATAGTAGAGCACAAAGAAGGCGACCGAGATAACGATCGGCATCCCCAACCCCCCCTTGCGGATAATCGCCCCCAGTGGCGCACCGATCAGAAAGAAGACGATCACCGCCACCGGCAGCGACCACTTCTTGTGCCACTCGATCTGACTGCGATACAGGTTGTTGAGGGCATCTTTCGTAAGCGTCTCGTCGAACGTGATCACCCCCCGCGAGTTGGCCGCCGAACGCTCCGCCGTGCCATACAACCTGCTCTTTGCCTCGTCGTTCATGGCGGGTATCGAATCCAAAAGCATCACCGGAGTCTTCTCTGCCAGATACTCCCTCGCGGCGGCTGTGGTGCTCACCACCATCGTGTCGCGCGAAAACAGATAGTCGTGCAGCAGCGGCCCATAGGTCTTGGTCGTGGAGATAGTTACCTCCCTGTCGAGCGAGTCGATGTCGGCGCCCAGCTGCGCGACGTTCTTGGTTGTAGCCTGATTGCCGAACAGCGCGTCGTCGGTGCGGTTCGAGTCGAAGTCGTAACCCGGCGTCCGCTCAAGGCTGCGCTGCATATCGAACGACGTGCTCTCCGTCGTGTTCTCGTCAAACCACCCCCGCCCCCGCGTCAGCTGATAGTTCTGCCCGCCATAGAGTATCGCCTCCAAAAACCGCCTGTCGTCCGTCAACCTGATGTAGCCCGAGTCGGCCACCGTCACCGTCATGTCGCCCGCCCTGCTTCCGCCCGACTCTGTGTTGTATATCAGCAATCCGTGCAGCAACCCCGAGGTGGGATCCTGCCTGTCGACGCGAATACTCATATCCTCCACCCCGTTGAAGAACTGCCCATCCTTAAACTCGATCTTCTGCTTCTGCTCCCTCACGTCATACATGATGGCAAACATCTTGCGATTCGAGTAGGGCACCAGATCGTTGGTCACAAAGAAACTCGCCGCCGCCATCCCCAACGTCACGACAAACAGCGAGAACATTATGCGCGGCAGCGACACCCCCGCCGACTTCAGCGCCAGCAGCTCGTAGTTCTCACCCAGATTACCCATAGTCATGATCGCCGCGAAGAGCGTCGCGAGCGGAAATCCCATCGAGATCATGTTGAATGTCGCGTACACCAGCAGCTCGACCACCACCCCCGCGCTGAGCCCCTTGCCGATCAGCTCGTCGATGTACTTCCACACGAAGTTCATCATCAGCACAAACATGACGATGAAGAAGCTCGCCGCCATCGGCCCGAGATACGACTTGATGATCAGTTTGTCGACTGTCTTTACTATTTTCATCGCGCGCGTTTGCGTTTAATCTGCGAAGATACGAATTTTACAACAATTAACATAATCACCAGCGCAAATATGGTCGCCGCCCCCGTCGGAATGTTCCAACGCCAACTCGCGGCAAGCCCCGCCAAGTTCGCCCCCACCGCCACCACCGCCGACCACAACGCGATGCGCGGAAAAGATTTGGTCAGCGAGTTGACTATCACCGCCGGAAAGGTCAGCAGCGAGATCAGCAACACGATCCCAACGGCCCGAATCGACAACACCACCGTCATCGCCGCCAGCGCCGCCATGCCATATCCCACCATCCTCACCGGCACCCCCTGAGTGCGCGCCCAGTCGCGGTCGAACGCCACATACATCAGCGGCCTCGTCCAACCCGCGAACAGCGTCACCACCGCCGCCGCCAACGCCCCGCCCGCCACAAGGTCGCCCGACGTCACAGTCAATATGTTGCCAAACAGTATCGCCGTCAGGTTGGGAGCATATCCCGGGGTGATTGAGATAAACACTATCCCCAACGCCATCCCCACGCTCCACACGATCCCAATCGCCGAATCCTCCCGCACCTTCATCCGCTCGGCCGCCCACTCGATGCCCACCGCCGACAGCAGCGCCACCAACGCCGCCCCCACGATCGGGTTCCAACCCAGGTATGTGGCCATGCCGATGCCGCCGAACGACGCATGGGTAATGCCGCCGCTGATGAAGACCGTGCGCCGGCTCACCACCCAACTGCCGATCAGCCCACACGTCACCCCCGACAGCACCGCCGCCATCAGCGCATGCTGCAAAAACCGATACTCCAATATCTCCATCCAAAAACTCACACGGCAAAGATACAAAAATCATGAATCTATCAGAATCAAGAATCATGAATCAAGAATCATGAATCGGCTACGCAACATTTATATACGTGCGAAGCACACCGCGATTCATGATTCATGATTCATGATTCATGATTTATCTATCTTTGCAAAATGAAAGTAAGCATCCACACCCTCGGTTGTAAGGTAAACTTCGCCGAAAGCTCAACCCTCGCCAGAGAGTACGAGGCGGCGGGTTACGAACGCGTGGGAGCAGGCCGGGAGGGCGACGAAGAGTCCGAAGGCCGAATCCCCGAGGCCGACCTCTACATAGTAAACAGCTGCTCGGTGACCGCCGCGGCCGACAAGAAGTGCCGCAACCTCGTCGCCCGTCTGCACCGCCGCTCGCCCGCCGCAAAGATCATCGTCACAGGCTGTTACGCCCAACGCTCCCCCGCCGAGGTGGCATCCCTCTCGGGCGTGACCGAGGTGCGGCAAAGAGACTTCTCGCGCTTCACCCCCGCCTGCTCCCACGGCGACCGCACCCGCTCGTTCCTCAAGGTGCAGGACGGCTGCGACTACCACTGCTCCTACTGCACCATCGGCCCCGCGCGCGGCCCCAGCCGCAACGGCCGAATCGTCGACATAGTGGCCCAGGCGCGCGAAATCGCCTCCCACGGCGTGGGCGAAATTGTTCTGACGGGGGTCAACACGGGCGACTTCGGCCGCACGACGGGCGAGAGTTTCCTCGACCTGCTGCGCGCGCTCGACGCCGTCGAAGGGATCGCGCGCTACCGCATCTCGTCCATCGAGCCCAACCTGCTAACCGACGGAGTGATAGACTTTTGCGCCTCGTCGCGCGCGTTCCAACCCCACTTCCACATCCCGTTGCAGAGCGGCTCCGACCGAATCCTCGGACTCATGCGCCGCCGCTACACCGCCGCCAAATTTGCCGATCGGATAGAGCGTGTGCGCAGCGTGATGCCCGACACCTTTTTCGGGGTCGACGTGATTGTGGGTTTCCCGGGCGAAACGGATGAGGATTTTGGTCTGACTTTCAGTCTGTTAGAGCGTCTGAGGCCGGCGCAGCTCCACGTCTTTCCCTACTCCGTGCGGCCCGAAACTCCCGCCGCCGAGATGCACGGGCGGGTGGCGCCGCGAGTTGCCGCGGCTCGTGCGGCTTTGCTCGGTGAGCTCAGTCAAGTGCTTCATAGTGAGTTCGTTGCGCGGTTCGCGGGGATCGAGGCCGAGGTTCTCTGGGAGGGCGGCCGCAACGGCGGCAGCGATTTGGGCTACGCAAAAATCATGAGCGGCTTCTCCGGCAATTACATCAGAGTATCAGCTCCTTACGACCACGATAAGATCAACACAATCACGAAAATAGTTGTTAGTGATTAGTGGTTAGTTGTTAGTGCTAACGCGACGTCAAAGCTACACAGTATTAAAAAAGCGTGACATATGTCACGCTTTTTTTTTGCCGAGTGTGACATATGTAACGCCTAAAAAAGGGCGAGTGTTACCAATGTAACGGTTTTTTTTGGCCAAGTGTTACCGATGTAACGCTTTTTTTTGACTTTTTTTGCTATTTTTGGGGCTTTTTTGTGTGTTTTTGGGGTTTGTTGCCTCTTATTAATATAGGTATAGTCTCTTTTTTGCTTTCACACACTTTACAAATATAGTTAATTTTTCTTCGGAATGCAAGTTTTTCGCGTTATTTTTTTGCGTAGCTAAAATCGCCGCCCGCGTTAGCACTAACCACTAACCACTAACCACTTATTTGTTGAGGTAAATTTCCGCCGCCTCCAAAGCCTCGAAAAACTCCGTTCCGAAGCGCCTCTCGATCGCCTCGCGAAGCATGCGGAACATGGGCACGCCCTTTTCGCGCCCCAGCACCCGCGCCCCCTCGCACACCGCCCAACGGTGGTAGTTGAGCCCCAACGAGCCGTCGCCGAAACGCGCCACGCGGATGGGGTAGAGGTGGCACGAGATGGGTTTGCGGAAGGGTGTAACTCCTTGAAGGTAAGCTTTTTCGATAGCACACAAAGTTATTCCGCCGCCGGCGTTCCGGCCACCGTCTTCGCTGTAAGCATACGCGCACTCGGCGTCGCCGACAAGGGGCGTAACCAGGTCGCCATCCTCGTCGCGCACCGAAAATCCCTGCCGCTCGACCGCCTCGATGCCCGCCGGCGTCATAAATGGCTTATACACAGCGTATTCCTCGGCAAGGATGCGCGCCTCGTCGGCCTCCAACGGCGCGCCGGCGTTGCCCTCGACGCAGCAGATTCCGCGGCACCGACCGATGTCGCACAGGAAACGTTCGGTGATTATGTCGGTGCTAACTATCTTACCATCAATCTCTATCATGGTGGGCAATCTCAATCAGGGGTTCATCAAATCGGTGTTGCGGAAGGAGAATATCTCGTCGATCATCTCAAGGTATCCGGCCGCCTCGACGCTCTGGGGCGAGAGCTCGCGGGCGCGGGCGAAGTCGTTGGCCGCGGCGCCGAAATCGCCGGCCCGATAGTGCTCTCGACCACTCTCAAGCAGCTTTCGCACCTCGGTCGACGAGACATCCAGCGGCGGCGCGTCGTCCAAAACGGTCGCTCCGGCGGGGAACTTCGACGGGTCGTCGCCCTCGCGCGGGTAGACGAAAATCGGATATCGGCCGAGGATTTTGTCGGCCTCGCGCCATCCGCTCATGCTTGCGGCGTTGTCGCCTCCGACCAGTATCGAGAACTCGGTGTCGGGGAGTTGCTCCTGCAAAAACCGCAGAGTATCAATCGTGTAGGAGGGGCGCGGCAAGGTCAGCTCCACCGCCGACGCCTGAATCAGCCACGGGTGGCGCGAGGCCGCGGCGGCACGCTCCGCCATCTCGAAACGCTCGACCTCGGGGGCGAGTTCGTCGCTCTCCTTGTAGGGATTTTGGGGCGAGACCACCAGCACCACCATGTCGGCCAGTCCGCGGTCGATGGCGTGTTCGGCTATCGCTATGTGGCCGCGGTGGACGGGGTTGAACGAGCCGAAGTAGAGCATCACGCGGCGAGAGATGAAGGGGGCCACGATGCGCGAAATCTCGTCGGCGGCGCGCGACACCTCGTCGTTTATGACGATGTGGTCGAACTCTTCGGCGCGGGCGGTCTCGGAGGCGGCCTTGGCCAGACGTTTCTCTATGCTCTCGGGGCTGTCGGTGCCGCGACCCGTGAGGCGGCGGCGCAGCTCCTCGGCCGAGGGGGCCTGCACGAAGAACGAGCGTGCGCGGTCGCCGAAGATCTCCTTGAGGCGCACTCCTCCCGCGACGTCGATGTCGAACACGCAGGTGTTCTCGCGCCGGTGGATCGCCTCGATCTCGCTGCGCAGCGTGCCGTAGCAGGTGCCCTCGTAGACCTCCTCCCACTCGACGAACGCATCCTCGGCGACCAGACGGCGGAACTCGTCGGGGGTGACGAAGTGGTAGTCGCGGCCGTTCTGCTCCTGCCCGCGGGGCGCGCGAGAGGTGGCCGAGACCGAGAACTCAAGCCGCGGGAAACGACTCATTAGCTCCCTTACTAATGTGGTCTTTCCCGAGCCGCTGGGGGCGGAGAATATGAGTAGTTTGCTCATAGATAGTGGTTAGTTGTTAGTGGTTAGTGCTACGCGGCGTAGAAATTAGTTGTTAGTGATTAGTTGTTAGTGCTACGCGACGGTAATCCACGCAAAAATTCTGCGTTAGCTTTTATGGCGTTAGCACTAACCACTAATCACTAACAACTAACCACTTATAAGATGTTGAGGAGTTGTTCTTTGATCTTTTCGAGTTCGTCTTTCATGCGGACTACTAATTGTTGGATTGTGGCGTCGTTGGCTTTGGAGCCTAAGGTGTTGATCTCGCGGCCCATCTCCTGGGCTATGAAGCCGAGCTTGCGGCCCGCGCCCTCCTCGCCCGCCGTCTCGCGGAAGTAGTCGCAGTGTTTGGCGAGGCGCACCTTCTCCTCGGTGATGTCGAGCTTCTCTACCCAAAAGACTATCTCCTGCTCCAGCCGGTTGTTGTCGACGGTGAGCCCCATCGCGGCGATGTTGTCGAGGATGCGCGCACGCACCGCCGGAACTCGCGCCCGCTCGAAGGGTTCGACCTGAGTCATCAGCTCGCCGATGGTGCCGACCCGCGCGAGCATGTCGGCCAGCAGCACCGCCCCCTCCTGGGCGCGAAAGGCGTCGAACGCCGACAGGGCGACCTCAAGCGCGCGCACCGTTGCAGTCGACTCCTCCTCGGTGGCTTCGCGAGCCTCGGAGCTCATCACCTCGGGCAGGCGCACTATGGCCGCGGCGAGGGCGGCCCCGTCGTCGAGGCGCAGGCCCGCATCTTTCGCCGCTTCCGAGATCTGGCGGTGGTACTCGGCGAAGAGGCTCGCGTCGAGGCGGGAGGCTCCGGCGGCGGCGGTATCCTCGACGCTCACGTAGATGTCGCACTTGCCGCGCACGACAGTCGCCGAGGCGAGGCGCCGCAACTCGTACTCCGCCGGTCGCAGCGCGGGGGGCAGTTTGACGCCCAGGTCGAGCTGCTTGCCGTTGAGCGAGCGCACCTCCACCGTTATCTGTTTCGTGGCCGCCGCGGCTGTGCCCCGACCGTAGCCTGTCATTGACTTTATCATTTTTTTGAGAATTTTTCTGCCACAAAAGTACTTTAAAATGTTTTGTGCTCAAAAAAACCACACTAATAAAAACAATTGTTAGAAGTTGTTTAAAATTCCCCACTCTCGCGCTTTTCGCCTCCGAGTCGGCGCTTTTTTCACCCGCCTCGCTCGCCGTAGGAACCCCTACGCCTCATTCGGTGGGCAAAAAAAATCGCTCGACCGGAGACAAAAATCGCTTCGGTGGGGAAATTTAAACCACTTCTTAAAATTTATTAATATCTTTGCGGGGTAAAGACTTCTTAACGACTCCGTACATGATGAAAAAGTACAACTTCAACGCCGGCCCCTGCGTACTGCCACGCCAGGCGGTAGAGGCAACGATCGACGCCATCCGCGATTTCGACGGAACGGGCATCGGACTTCTCGAAATATCGCACCGCACCCCGGGATGGGAGCGGGTGATGGCCGAGGTCGAGGCGCTGTGGCGCGAACTGCTGAACATTCCCGACGACTACGCCGTGCTCTTTCTGGGCGGCGGTGCGTCGACCCAGTTCTTCGAGGTGCCCGCTAACCTGCTGCGCTCGAAGGCCGCCTATCTCCAGACCGGAGTGTGGGCCAAAAAGGCGATCAAAGAGGCAAGGGCTTATGGCGAGACCGTGGTTGTGGCATCGTCGGAGGATCGGAACTATTCGTATGTGCCCAAGGGATTTGCGATTCCGGCAGACGCCGACTACTTTCACGTCACCACAAACAACACCATCTACGGAACGGAGCTTCATGTCGACCTCGACTCGCCGGTGCCTTTGGTGGCCGACATGTCTTCGGACATCATGTCGCGGCCGGTCGATGTGCGCAAATATGGGTTGATATATGGCGGCGCTCAGAAGAATGTCGGCCCCGCGGGGGTGTCGTTCGTGGTCGTTCGTCGCGACTTGCTGAACAGCTCGGGACGCGCGTTGCCCACGATGGTCAACTACGCGACGCACATCGGTGAGAAGTCGACCGACAACTCGATGTTCAACACTCCGCCCGTTGTCGCCATATTTGTGATGTATCAGACGCTGCTGTGGCTTAAGGAGCAGGGGGGTGTCGAGGCGATGTATGAGATCAACAAGCGGAAAGCCGCCACGCTCTATGCTGAGATCGACCGCAACCCGATGTTTGTTGGCACGGCCGCTCCGGAGGATCGTTCGATTATGAACGTCTGCTTTGTGATGGCTCCCGGGAGCGAGGCGCTGGAGGGTGAGTTTATGGAGTTTGCTAAGGCGCGCGGCATGGTCGGCATCAAGGGGCATCGCTCGGTGGGGGGATTCAGGGCCTCTATCTATAATGCTTGTCCTGTCGAGGCGGTGGAGGCTTTGGTTCAGTGCATGAAGGACTTTGAGACTTCGAAGCGATGAAGATACTGTTAGCGACAGAGAAGCCTTTTGCGGCTGAGGCGGTCGAGGGGATTCGCGGGATTGCAGCCGAGGCGGGACATGAGGTTGCGCTGCTCGAAAAATATGCCGACCGGCAGCAGCTGCTGGAGGCGGTGGCTTCGGCGGACGCGCTGATCGTGCGCTCCGACAAGGTGACCGCCGAGGTGGTGGCCGCCGCACCGAAGCTCAAAATCGTTGTGCGCGCCGGAGCGGGGTACGACAATGTCGATCTGGGGGCATGCACCGAGAGGGGCATTGTGGTGATGAACACCCCGGGCCAGAACTCCAACGCCGTGGCCGAGCTCGCGCTCGGCATGATGATCTCGATGGCGCGGGGGCAGTTTACGCCCGGCACGGGGTCGGAGCTGAAGGGCAAGACCCTCGGGATTCATGCCTACGGCAACGTCGGGCGGTTGGTCGGGCTGTTGGGTAAGGCTCTCGGGATGAGGGTTGTCGCTCATGATCCGTGGGTTGCGAAAGAGGTGTTCGCCGCCGACGGGGTGGGGGTCGCCGAGAGTGTGGGTGAGCTCTACCGCGTGTCGGACTACCTGTCGCTGCACATTCCCGCGACTGCCGAGACAAGGGGCAGCATCGGTCATGAGCTTCTGACGAGCATGCCCAAGGGTGCCACGCTTATCAACACCGCGCGCAAGGAGGTGATCGACGAGGAGGGGTTGACGCGTGCGCTGGACGAACGTGCCGATCTGAAGTATGCAACCGATATCGCCGCCGACTGTCAGGCCGCGCTGTGCGAACGGTTCGGCAAGAGGGTGTTCGCAACAGCCAAGAAGATGGGGGCCGAGACGGCCGAGGCTAATGTCAATGCGGGGCTTGCGGCGGCGAGGCAGATCTCCGAATACTTCTTGGACGGCAACACTAAGTTTCAGGTCAACAAAGGATGATCCTTTTTAATCATGAATCATGAATTATGAATCATGAATTCAGACGTGCTTCGCACGTATATAAATTTTGCGTAGCCGATTCATGATTTATGATTTCAGGTGTGCTTCGCACGTATATTATGTCGCGTAGCCGATTCATGATTCATGATTTATGATTCATGATTTAATAGTTTCAATTTAGTATCATGGCTAAAATAAAACCATTCCGTGGGGTGAGGCCCCCGAGAGAGTTCGCGAGGGAGATTGCCGCGCGTCCGTACGATGTGCTCAACTCAGCCGAGGCGCAGGCCGAGGCCGGCGAACGCTCGCTGCTGCACATCACCAAGCCCGAGATCGACTTTGTGCCAATCGCCGACGAGCACTCCGAGGAGGTGTACGAAAAGGCGGTCGACAACTACAAGGAGTGGAAGGCGCGGGGGTGGCTGGTGCAAGACCCCGAGGAGTACTACTATATATATGCCCAGACGATGGAGGGGCGCACGCAGTATGGTCTGGTGGCAGGCGCCAGTGTGCAGGACTATCTGGAGGGCAAGATCAAGAAGCACGAGCTGACCCGACCCGACAAGGAGCAGGACAGGATGATTCATGTGCGTCGGCAGAGCGCCAACATCGAGCCGGTGTTCTTTGCATATCCCGCCTCGACGGAGATGGACGCCATCGTCGCGGAGGTGGTGGCGGGTGAGCCAGAGTATGACTTTGTGGCCGAGGGCGACGGATTCGGGCATCGGTTCTGGGTGGTGAGGGATGCCGCGACGGTGGCGCGCATCACCGAGATATTTGCGGCGATTCCCGCGCTGTATGTCGCCGACGGGCATCACCGCACCGCCGCGGCGGCGCTCGTGGGGCAGGAGAGGGCGGCCGCTAATCCGGCCCATACGGGGAGTGAGGAGTACAACTTTTTTCTGGCTGTGATATTTCCCGACGACCAGCTGCGCATCATCGACTACAACCGTGTGGTGAGAGACCTTAACGGGTTGTCGGCGGCGGAGTTTCTGGAGGCATTGGGTGAGAAGTTTGTCGTGGAGTCTCGCGGGGCGGCGGAGTATCGGCCGGTGGGGTTGCATAATTTTTCGATGTATCTCGGTGGCGACGGGCCGCAGGGCGGCAGTTGGTACAGTTTGACGGCGCGCGAGGGGAACTACAACGACGCCGACCCGATCGGGGTGTTGGATGTGACGGTGTTGTCGAACCTTGTTTTAGACCCGATACTCGGCATTCGCGACCTGCGGACAGATCGGCGCATCGACTTCGTGGGGGGCATTCGCGGCCTCGGCGAGCTGGCGCGCAGGGTCGATAGCGGCGAGATGGCGGCGGCTTTCGCGCTGTACCCCGTTTCGATGAAGCAGCTGACCGACATTGCCGATACGGGTAACATTATGCCTCCTAAGACCACCTGGTTTGAGCCTAAGCTTCGGTCGGGGCTGGTTGTTCATGAGTTTTAAAAAGTGGTTAGTTGTTAGTGATTAGTGGTTAGTGCTAACGCGGCGCAGTGCTACGCAAAAGTTCCGCGTAGCTTTATATCGCGTTAGCACTAACCACTAATCACTAACAACTAACCACTAATTTAGTTATCTTTGCGGGCAACAAACTGCATGCCCGAAAATGAGACTAAAAACATTGGCGATCGCCCTGGCGGCGACGTGCGGAGTCGGTACACTATCCGCCCAGGACTTCGAGTGGGAACTGAGGTTCGACACCAAGTTCGACAACCACGAACGCGACAACCTCGGCTTGGAGCCGATAAAGTCGCAGACACTCTTCAGCACCCGCATCGCGCCCAGCGTGGGCATCGGGTGGGAGAGCGATCAGGGCCGACACCGCGTGATGGCGGGGGGCAGCGTCACTCTCGACATGGGGGCACCGCTCGACAATCGGCCGCACGAGCCGCTCATCTGGTACAACCTGGAGGCGCCGCGCTACGCCATCCATGCAGGAAAGTTCGAACGGCGCAACCTCACGGGAGTATATTCACGAGCAATTTACGCCGGCATCGCGTTGTTTTACGACAACGTGATCGACGGCATGGCGGCGCGCTATCGCAAGGAGGGGTTGCGTGCCGAGGTGGTGCTGGACTGGGACGGCATGCGTTCGGCCGACACGCGCGAGAGTTTTCGGGCGATGTTGTCGGGTAGTGCCGACTGGTCGCGGCTGCCCTTCGCGCGCTGGGTCGAGGGGGGGTACAGTCTCGATTGGTACCATTTGGCTCACACCGCCGGCGGTCGTGAAGGGGTGGTCGATCACATTCTGTTGGATGTGTGGATCGGGGCGGGGCTGCACAGAGTGATTCCGTGGTTCGATGAGTTGTCGCTGCATGTGGGGGCGATGATGTCGGAAGATCGCGACCGCGCCGTCGGTCGGGAGTGGATATCCCCCAAGGGTGTGACCGCCGACTTCACGGTGCAGAAATGGAGGTTCGGCATCGGCAACCGCTTTTACGGCGGCGAGCAGCAGATGCCCCTGTTCGGCACATACGGCAACCGGCTCTACAAGGGCGACCCGTTTTACGCCGCCGCCCGGCTCTACAACTACACGCGCGTGTTCTGGAAGCCCTCGATCGGCCGCGGAGTGGACCTGACTCTCGAAGCGGGATTCCACACCGACGGCAAAAAGATGGGGTATCAACAGACGGCGCTCATCGGTTTTACTTTGAATAATGATTTTTTTAAGAAAAAATAGAAGATGATAAAGTTCCTGTCGCTGCCGTTATGTTTGTCGCTGCTGTTGAGCCTGTTTGCGTGTAACCTCCGCGCCGGAGACCATCGGGTGTTTCACACCTCGGTGGGATACGACCTCCTCGCCGCAGTGCAGAACTACGAGGCGTTGACGGGCAGCGCAGATGAGTTTGCCGCCCTGGGGAGAGACGCAGCCTTTATGTCGGCGGCGGAGAGCGTCAACGCGCGGGTGCGTGCCTCGAACCTGTGCAACGCCTGGTCGCTGTCGGCGGATGACAGGAATGACATCGACGCCTGCATTGCGTTCTTCGAGAGTTTCGATCCGGTCGATTTTCCGGCAGGTTCGCAGGGCAGCTATCTCGATGCCATATTCGAGGTTAAGTCGGGGCTTGTCGAGGTGCTGAAAAAGTTGAGGGACGCGGGGTACGAAGAGTATTGGCACGGCACGGTGTTCCCAAAACTGAAGGGGGCGATCGACGGCTACGCCATCGAAGAGGAGTTGCTGGACAACATCCATCGGGAGATAGACGCCATGGCGGGCGGCCGGCCGCTGAGCGACGACTATTCCAAAATATATATCCTCGATGTCGACAACGCATTTGCCCTCAACGACGAGACGTTTTGCTGCACTTGGCGCCTGTTGGACAAGGAGTTGGCGAAGCGCTACCGTATAAATTTCATTCAGGTATACATCCACGAGAACCTGCACCGGCTCACTCTGCCGCCCGCGTTGATGGAGCGGTTGGATCGACTGAAGGCGGACGAGTTCTACCGCGAGAACGAGTCGAAAGCCGAGGGCTTCGGCGAGGGGGGCAACGAGGCCTTTGTGGTCGCAGCCGAGACGTGGATATCGCGCAGGCTCGGCCTCAAGACAGACGCCGAGGTGTATGCCGAATTCACCGAATATGTCGACGGGACTCTGGTGCTGGCCCCGATAATCTACCTGCGGCTGGCGGAGAAGGGGAGCGACGAACCTTATGGCGATTTTCTTTTGAGGCTCTTTGGCGACTCTGCTGATTTTGCTGACTCTGCCGACGGGGCGATAAGGGTCGGGAATGTGAAGGGGCTGTATGACTCGGCCATGGAGCGGATTGCGTCGGAGCTGTAAAGTTTTTGTGTATCTTTGTAAACCGCGAAATCTCTAAACCGCGAAACGAGATGACAATAGACCACTACGAAAATCATCACCGAGAGGCCAACGGCGGCAGCGCGCTCAACGTTGCGCAGGGGGTGGGGGATCAGCCCGTCGTCAATCCCGCGTTTGTGAGGCGGAAGCGGCCGCAGCTGAGCGTCGAGCAGTTTGTGGAGGGGATTCTGGCGCGGGACATCGCCATTCTGTCGCAGGCCATCACGCTGGTCGAGAGCAACAACCCCGCACACTACGCAACGGCGCAAAAGATCATCGAGGGGTGTCTGCCGCACGCCGGACGCTCTGTGCGAATCGGCATCACGGGTGTCCCGGGGGCGGGAAAGTCGACATTCATCGAGGCGGTGGGCGGAATGGTGGCAGGGCAGGGACACAGGTTGGCGGTGCTGGCGATCGACCCTTCGAGCGAGCGCAGCGGAGGTTCGATCCTGGGCGACAAAACCCGCATGGAGAGCATCTCGACAGATCCGAGGATATATATTCGCCCCTCGCCGTCGGCGGGTTCGCTGGGCGGAGTGGCGCGGAAGACGCGCGAGACGGTGGTGCTGTGCGAGGCGGCCGGATACGACGTCGTGTTTATCGAGACCGTCGGGGTGGGGCAGAGCGAGACCGCCGTACACTCGATGGTCGACATGTTCATGCTGCTGCAAATCTCGGGCGCCGGCGACGAGCTTCAGGGCATCAAGCGCGGAATCATGGAGATGGCCGATGCAATCGTCATCACCAAGGCCGAGGGTGACAACATCGTGAGGGCCGAGCTGGCCAAGCGGCAGTTTGAGAATGCGCTGATGTTGTTTCCGACACCCGACAGCGGTTGGCGGCCGCGGGTCTTCACATCGTCGGCCTACGCGGGAACGGGGCTTGCGGAGGTGTGGGCCGGAGTGGGTGAGTTTCTGGACTTTGTGCGCGCCGGCGGCTACTATGCCGCAAATCGCAATCGTCAGAACCAGTACTGGATGCGGGAGACTATCGACGACGCGCTGCGGAGCGATTTTTATCACGACCCCGAGATCGAGGCGCTGCTGCCTCGCTATCGCGAACAGGTGATGGCCGACCGCATGAGCTCGTTTGTGGCGGCGCATGAGTTGCTTGACAAGTACTACAAGAAATAAATTTGCGATTACGCTCGACTTACACTATCTTTGCGCTTCGAAACCGCGTAGCAAAGCCCGCCCCTGAGAGGGGAGGGTTTGGGAGGGGTGCTGAGCCAGCTCAATTTGATTGAGTCGTGTGAAGCACAACTCAATACAAATTGAGCTATGGTGTAATGGTAGCACTGCAGATTTTGGTTCTGCCTGTATAGGTTCGAATCCTGTTAGCTCAACGCAAAAAACCTCCCAATATGGGAGGTTTTTTGCGTTGAGCTATTACCCCCGCCCCGAAAAAATAAACTCGAACAGCGCGGGGCCGTGGGGGTTGCGGGAGTCGGCGGCGAGTTTCTTTTTGATCAGGTGTTTGCGCTGTTTGACGATGTTGGTCTCGGTCGAGCCGAAGCAGAGCGCGCGGCCGAAGGGGGTGAGCGGCAGCAGTGACAGACAACACAGCTTCACATCGCCCGCCGTGAGGGCCGGCCAGTCGGCACGCAGTCGCGTCGCGAAGTCGGCGAACCGCACCGCCAACTCGGCATCCAGAACCTCCTGCCGCGCCAACGACAACACGCGCGCGTCGCGTCCGGGCTTCTGCGCAGCCAGCTCCAAAACCTCGGCCCACACCTCCGTCCCGCGAAACGCCTCGGCGTCGGCCAGGTGGCGCCGCCAGTCGGAGATGTCGACCTCCACCGCAGCAGCCCCCACCTCCGCCACCGAAACCTCCGCCCCCCCACGCCGCCGCAACAGCCAAAAAACCATCACCCCGAGAGCCACCACCGCGACACACACCAACCCGACGACCAACGCGTCGTGGCGTCGTTGCAGCCGCGCGGCCTGTTCGCTCATCCGGCGCGAGGCGTCGGCGGCGCTGCTCAGCAGTCGCACCGTCTCGGCGTGGTAGCGTTCGAGCCACGGTTGCGCGGCGTCGTAGTTGCCCAGCTCCATCTCCAACGCGTTGAGGTAGAGGAACGACTCGGCGCGAATGTAGGTGCTGGTCGAACGCGCGCTCTCCAGCAGCCGGTCGCGCGCAAGGTCGTACTCCGCCTCCTCGAACAGCCGCAGCCCGTCGACCAACGCCAAAGTATCGGGCTGTGGCGGCGCGACCTCGGCCTCGACCGTCCCGCCTCCGCCGCACGACACACCGACCGCGGCAGCCAGGACAATGCCCGCCGCCGCGATCAGAGTGCGTAGAGTATTTCGCAAAGGTTTCAGAACTCCAAAGATAGTTAAAATAGTGATTAGTTGTTAGTGGTCAGTGCTAACGCGACATCAGTGAATCATGAATCATGAATCATGAATCGCGGTGTGCTTCGCACGTATATAATTTTGCGTAGCTAAAATCGCTGCCGGCGTTCCGGCCATTTTCAATTTTCAACTTTCAATTTTCAATTAACTATTGCAAGGGCCTCACATCTTTCTTGTCGCTCGAAAGGTTGTTGAGGGTTTCGGGTCGACCGGCGTAGCGCACTGTGGAAGCCCCGCTGGCCTTGGCGTTGAGTGTGCCGGTGGCGTTGACCTTGGCGTCCGACGCTCCGGAGGAGGTGATGGAGAGGTCGCGCACTACGAACCTCTCGGCCGAGAGCTCCGACGCGCCGCTCACCGTCCAGTCGCCCTGCCTGCCGTCGCCATACAGGTCGACCTCGCTCGCACCCGAGACGCCGATCTTGGAGTAGTCGAGTCCGCGCGCCGTGATGTCTATCTCGCTCGCTCCCGACGCCACCACCGCGAGTTCGCGCGTTGCGGGCAGGTTGAGCGACACTTCGGTGGCCCCGCTGCACTGCAGCTTAACCCTCGGTGACGAGATGGTCAGCCCGTCGATCTCGCTCGCGCCGGAGAGCAGTATGTCCACATCCTCGCCCGAAAAGGTGTCGGTCGACGAGAGGTCGCACGCGCCGGAGAGGCGGATGGTGCTCAGCGAGGGCAGATAGATTGTCACCCTCTGCACGCGCTCTCTCTCGGGCAGGCGGTTCAGGTTGCGCCACACGCGATTGTTGACGTCGTGCAGCCCTATCCTCACCTTGCCGTCGCCGCTGCGCGAGATCCTCACATACTCCGCGAGGCTGTTGTGGACCTCGACCACGGCCCGCGTCCGGTCGCTCCTCACGAGCACGATGTCGAATGCCGCCGACGCCTCGACGCCCGTGATGCGCTGACCCTCGAAGTGGGTCTCGATTGTTGTCTGCCCGATCTGGGGCGCCGCCGATGTTGCCTCCGATGCCGATACTGCCGCCCGGGCCACGAAGACCGCCGATGCGAGAACTATCGCCGCGGCAAGTGCTAAAAATAGATTTTTCATAGTGTGAAATTTTTAGGGGTTTACGTTCGTTAATTGTTGAGGCAAAAGTAGGCCACTGGGCGGGCGAAAACCAAATTTTTAAGGTTATATGACGGTTAGAATTTTGAAAATCGCGGGAAACATTATATTTTTGGGCCGTTGCCCCAACGTTAAGAAATAGTTAAGTAATGAATATACAGTCGATTAAAACACACACATACATAAACGCAACAGGTTATTTCGTCCCATCGAACAGAGTCCAAAGCAGCCACTTCGCCGAGCTCCACGGCAAACCCGAAGAGTGGTTCGTGCAACGCACCGGAATCCACACGCGCGCCCGCGCCACCGAAACAGAGACAATAGACTACATGGCCCTCAGAGCTGTGGAGGATGCGGCGCGCACATCGCCCTTTCCCATCTCCGAGGTCGACCTCGTGGTCTTCGCCTCCTACAGCCCCGACGACACGGTGGGCACGACGGCGCACCGCATCCAGCGCGAGTTCGGCATCGAGGGGGCCAAGGTGCTCTACGTCTCGTCGGCCTGCTCGTCGGCCATGAACGCGGTGGAGATCGTGCGGTCGTTCTTCGTGAGCGGCATCGCGACCCGCGCGCTGTTGGTGGCCGGCGACCGCAACTCGACATACTCCGACGACCGCGACGCGGCGCACGGACATCTGTGGGGCGACGCGGCGGTGGCTTATGTCATGTCGACGGAGCGCTTGACCGCAGGAGACTTGGAGGTTGTGGATGTCGAGACGCGCGGACTGGGCCACATCGGCGCCGGGCCCGACGGGGTGTTTCTGCGTCCGCGCACCGAGGGGATCGGCATGCCCAACGGCCGCGACGTCTTCAACCAGGCGTGTACCTGGATGGAGCGCATCTCGCGCGAGATTCTGGAACGCAACGGCCTCGACGTCACCGACTTAGATTGGTTCGTGAGCCATCAGGCCAACCTGCGCATCGTGTCGCACGTCTGCCGCGAGATGGGGCTGCCCGAGGAGCGCACCCTCAACACAATCCGCGAGCTGGGCAACACCGGCTGCGGATCGTCGCTACTGACGCTGGCCATGCACCGCGATCGACTGCGCTCGGGCGACAACATCGTCGTCGCAACCTTCGGCGGGGGGTACTCCGTCGGGGCGGTGCTGCTGAAAGTGATGTAACGCACCGCGCTCTGCTGTCATTCCGAGCGAGCGAAGCGACGAGGAATCTACCTTATAGTTTTCTGGCTATTCGGTAGATCCCTCGTCGCTTCGCTCTGTCGGGATGACATATACTGCGTAGATAAAATCGCCGCGGCCGCCGCCGTTTCGGCTATAACTAAAAACTTAGTTATATAACTAAATCCTTAGTTATAACTCAAAGTTCCGAGAACCACTTCTTACCTAAAACAATGTAACTCAAAAGAATAGACCCCCGCCAAACCCCAGCCGGCCGCCGAACCACACGAGTAGCCCCAACGGCCCGCCGTTTCTCCCGCAACCCCTCTCCAAGCATCGCAAAAAAGTCGCGATGGGCACGCCACACCGCCCGAAAGTTCGCCCCCTCGCCGCGCGCAAGATAGACCGCCGACGCAAGCGCGTTGAGCGCCATGCGCGTCGCGACGATCGCCTGCATCGCCCCCGCGGGCAGGTTTTTGTAGAGCATCGCCAGATTGTTGCGGTAGTTGAAGTAGAGTTTTTGCGGCGAGGGCGGCAGCGTGCCGGCCCCGAGGTGGAAGACCCGCGAGCGCGGCTCGACCATCACCCGCCAACCCGCCGACTGCATGCGCCAACAGAGGTCCAGCTCCTCCTGATGGGCAAAAAAACTCTCGTCGAAGCCACCCAGCGCGCGAAAAACGTCGGCCCGACAGGCAAAACAGGCCCCCGTCGCCCAAAACACCTCCCTCGCGTCGTCGTACTGCCCCGTGTCGCGCTCGACCGTCTCCATGATGCGGCCGCGACAAAACGGATAACCCAGCCGGTCGATGAACCCGCCGCTCGCGCCGGCGTACTCAAAAGTGTCGCGATTGTAACACGAGAGTACCTTGGGCGCCACCGCCGCCACATCGCCATGCGTCCGAAGCATCTCCACGAGCGGCTCGCTCCAACCCCGCGGCGTCTCGACGTCGGAGTTCAGCAGGATGTAAAAATCTGCTTTCGCACGACCCTCATCCTCCTCTTCCAACGCCCTCAAAGCACGATTATACCCCCCCGTAAAGCCATAGTTGCGGTCAAGCAGGATCAGCCGCACGCTCGGGAAGTCGCGCCGCAGCACTTCGAGCGAGCCGTCGGTCGAGCCGTTGTCGGCCACCACGATCTCGACCTCGGGAGGCGTGCCCGCGACCACCGACGGCAAAAAACGGGGCAACACCTCAGCACCGTTCCAGTTCAAAATCACAACCTTAGTTGTCGCCATACTGCTCGCGATACTTGATGGCGTCGTCGCCTTCCGGAAGCCGTTTCCAACGCCGATGACTCCAGAGCCACAACGCCGGCTCACGGCGAATAGTCTCCTCCAACAGCTGCGCGTACCGCCCCGTGATAGCGTAGTCGACGGTGGGCGACACCCCGTCCCATATCAGCTCGAATGTCTGTTCGTAGCGTCCGCGCCCCATCTTGCGCACATGCATGTAGTAGATCGGGATGGCAAACTTGCGCGCGATCTTCTCGCCGCCGTGAAAGAAGACCGTCGGATGGTTCAAAAACCTCACCCAACGACTCTGCGCATCCAACGACGGATTCTGGTCGGCGACCAGAGCTATGCCGAACGGTCGGGCGGTCTCGCGATTGGCGACGTAGTAGCGCAGCATCTCCGACGAGGGCACCGAGCCGACGCGCGGCAGGCGGTTGCGAATCTTCTTATAATAGAGGTCGAACACCTTGTTCGAAAGCGGACGGTAGGCCGACACCATCGTCGTCGCGCCGGGCCACAGACCGAAGGTGCTCATCAGCTCCCAACTGCCGTAGTGTGCCATCAGCACGATCCAGTTGCGCCCGTCGTTCACTCTCAGCACCTCGGCGCGGTTATCCTCGGGCCAGCCGACGCGACGCATCATCTCCCCCGCCGAGATGCTCGCAAGGTCGATCGCGTCGACGAAGAACTCCGACAGGTTGTGATAGAACCCCCGCTCGATGTCGCGCAGCTCGGCCGCCCTCTTCTCGGGAAACGATGTCGCAAGGTTCTCCCTCACCACCCGCAGCCGGTAGCGCGCCACCCGATAGAGTATAAAGTATATGGCGTCGGCCACAGGGTGGTACAGTATCCACGACGGCAGCAGCCCCACCAACCAACAGGCGCCGTAGACCACCCGATACCCGAGGCGCGTGCCCAACGAAATTTTACTCGACATAGATCTTCACATTTTCGATTTTATGCTTCACCCGCAACCAACTCTCCATGCGCCCCAACTCGTCGGCCGATAACGCACCTGCCCCCGAGGGCTTCACAATGCACACCAACAACGTGTCGGCGGGCCTCCCGTTCGCCTCTCCCGCCTCGCCGGCTCGTTCGGAACGCCACACCGGATGGCGCGAGATCGACACTTCGTCGACCGCCGGAGCTATCGCCCGAAACTCACCGATGGTCTGCGCGTCGACGCCGACACCTCCGGCAGAACGCGATGCAATAACAAGTTCGCGCTGAAGCTCGGCTATCTGTCGGTTCTTCTCGTCGAGCAGCTGCGAGTAGCCCTGCTGAAGCGGCGAGAAGTCGAGACGCGTTGTGCCGCTCGCCTGGTTGACCACAAGTGTCGTGCCCTCCAGGTCGTACATCGGCATGCGGCTGCGGATGCTCTCGATGACAGCCTCGTCCAACGCCTCGCCCATCAACATCAGGGTCACGGTGCGCGGACTCTTCGCGCGGTCGAACGAGCCGGCGTTGTCGATCTCGCGTTCTATCACCGCCGTGCCGTCGAACCGAAACTCGGCCTCCACGAATCGCGACACGTTGCTCTCGAACATCGACCGGTCGATCAACCGAAACGCGATGAAGACGCTCGGCAGAATTGTGATCACGATGACGACCCACATCGCCCGCCGCAACCGCCGCTCGGTGCGCCGCTCGACCTCCACCTTGGGGCTGTACTTCAGCGCGCGAACGATGACGTAGGTCGACAGCGCAATGAAGATCGCGTTGATAAGAAACAGATACAACGCCCCGCCGAAAAACCTCCACTGCCCCGTGGCGATGCCGTAGCCGGCAGTACACAGGGGCGGCATGAGCGCCGTTGCGATGGCCACCCCCGATATCACCGTCACGGTGCGATCCTTGCGAGTGTAGGCCACAACCCCCGCCGCACCGCCGAAAAATGCGATCATCACATCGAAGATCGTCGGCTGGGTGCGCGCCAACAGCTCGCTCTGGGCGCCGCTGATCGGAATCACCAGAAAAAAGAGTGTGGCCGTCACAATGGCCGTCGCCGTCATGAACCCGAAGTTGCGCAGCGACCGGTTCATCAACTCGAAGTCGTTGATACCCAGCGACAACCCGAACCCCATGATGGGGCCCATGAGCGGCGAGATCAACATCGCGCCGATGATCACCGCCGTCGAGTCGACGCTCAGCCCGAGCGATGCGACCAGCGTGGCGAACATCAGAATCCACATGTTGGCCCCGCGGAAGTATATCCCGCCGGTAATCCCGTCGACCACCTCCTGCTGCGGCGCGCTTCCCTCGCGAAGGCTGAATCGACGCCTTATATCTGCCCAAAAGGCCCTGCTACTCTCTCTCGTCGGCATTTTTATTTAATTGAAAGTTGAAAATTGAAAATTGAAAGCGGCAACGGTCGCAGCGATTTATTAAGTGAAAAACGAAAAGTGATAAGTGAAAAGTTGCGGAATTTTTACACCTGCGGCTTAAGCCGCAGGATAATATACGTGCGAAGCACACATTGATTCATGATTCATGATTCATGATTGAAATTCACATTTCACTTAAAATCAAGCTCCTTAATCTTCCGCCTCCCCGCCACCACCAAAACAAACTCCCCCTTAGGAGAATGCACCCGAAAATGCTGCCCCACCTCGGCCAGAGTACCGCGAACCGTCTGCTCGAACTTCTTGGTCAATTCGCGAGACACCGACACCTCGCGCTCGCCGCCGAACGCCTCGGCCAGCTGCTCCAACAGCCGCAGCACCCGAAACGGCGACTCATAGAAGATCATCGTGCGCTCCTCCTCCGCCAACGCCGCGATGCGCGACGAGCGCCCCTTCTTCTGGGGCAGAAATCCCTCGAAGCAGAACCTGTCGCACGGAAATCCGCTCTGCACCAGCGCCGGAACGAACGCCGTGGCCCCGGGCAGCGTCTCGACCTCGACCCCCGCCTCAAGGCACGTGCGCACCAACAGAAACCCTGGGTCGGAGATCCCGGGCGTGCCGGCGTCGGATACGAGCGCTATCGTTTTTCCGCCCAACACCTCCTCGGCGATGTGCGCCGCCGTGGCGTGCTCGTTGAACTTGTGGTGCGAGCGCATGGGCGTGCCGATGTCGTAGTGTCTCAGCAGCACCGCCGACGTGCGCGTATCCTCGGCCAATATCAGGTCGGCCTCCCTCAGAGTGCGAATCGCCCGCAGGGTGATATCTTCGAGGTTGCCGACGGGGGTTGGGACTATATACAGACGCGCCATCTATCGACCCAATTTTCGTTCGAGCATCTCGATCAGCAGCGTCACCCCGGGCGAGTCGGCGCTCCAATCGAAGTTGTCGTGAATCCAGATCACCGCGTCGTCGAGGTCGGCGAAACCGTCGAGCGTCTCGATCGCGCTGTCGAACCTCGCGCCGTCGCCGCCGAACATGTCGCGAATCATCAGAAAACGGTCGTTCAGCGCAATCGTGCTCTTCAGACTCTTCGTCGTCGGCGCGCCACCTGCCGCGAAATTTGTCGCGTGCCCCGCCGCCGGCCTCGCCAACGACTCACCCAACGTGCTAACTTTCAGCGACTCGCCAAGGGTGGTGCCTTTCAGCGACTCGCCGAGAGTCGTGCAACCCGCACCTATCGTGTCGGCCAACACTTTTGGCTTGGACCGCGGCTCGGGTTTTGGCTCGGGTTCGGGTTCGGGTTCCGGCTCCGGCTCCGGCTCCGACTCCGACTCGGGCTCCTCTTCCGGCTCCTCCTCGATGACAGGCTCCGGCTCTGGCTCCGACTCCTCTTCAATAACAGGCTCGGGCATAGCCTCCGGCTCCTCAATCAGAGGCACCACCGGCTCCTCAACAACCTCATCTTCAACCACAACCACCTCATCGTCGACAATAACATCGTCTTCCTCATCCTCATCATCCTCCGAACCATAAAGCGACCGAATAACATCATGCGCCACAACGCGCGAAGCGATCGAAGGCTGCCGCTTGGGCTCCTCCTTCACAATCGGCTCAGTCTCAGGCTTTTCCTCGACAATAGGTTCAGGCTCCGGCTCGGGCTCGGGCTCGGGCACCTCTTCAATAACAGGCACCGGCTCAGGCACCACCTCCGTTACAACCGTAACACTTTCCGGAACAACTGCGACCTGCTCTGTGACAACAGCAACGCTTTCCGGAAGCTTAACCTCCGGAGTGCGCGCAACCTCCGGAATTTCAACAACATCGGCCGCCTTAGTCAGCAGCCCCGCCGCCGCAGGAGCCTCCAAAACTTTCGGAACCACCGGAGCCTCCAACTCCAAAATAGCCCGCGCCCGAGCATCCGAAAGCTCAACCCCGCGAGCCCCCGCCATAAACTTGATCGCGGCGTAAGCCTCCTTGAGCAGCTCCAAAGCCAGGTCGCGCTCCAAAGCGTCCGACCCTCCGCGCGCCGGCTCCGTTCCGCCCCGCGCCTCCCATCCGGCGACCAGCGCGCCTACGCGGGCCAATTTCTCCTTCAGCTCCTTCATTGCACCCCCCGTTTGGCCTCCATCAGAATTGTGAACGCGCGATGGATGTCGGCGTCGCTCACCACCACCGTAAACTCGTTGGAGGTCGATATCACCTCGGCGATGTTGATGTTGTCCCACGCCAACTCCTTGAATATGTAGTAGTACACCCCGGGGCACGCCGTATTCTCGGGCGGCAGCTTCACCGTGATCGACGAGAGGTTGTCGCGCTTCAACACCAATATCTCGTCGCGAAACACCCGCTCCACAATGCTCCCCAGCGAGCTCGACACCACTAAGGTCGTCTCGTATATCCCCTGCGAAAACGTACACAGCACATCCTGCGCCGTGGGTGCCGAGTAGACCTCGCGCAGCAGCTCCTCCTGCCGACCATACAGCGTCGATGTGTTGGTATATGTAAAGTCGGTGAGGTTCGATCGCACGATGATGTCGCCCACCCCCGCGATGATGCGTCGAAACTTCATGGTCGAGGTGAGCTCCAGCCGCGGCACCAACCTATTGAGAGCCATGATGATGGCGCTCTCGTTGACCGGTTTGCCCAGCCGCCCCTCGATCTCGCCGCGCAACTGACGCGCCAGAGCCGACAGATTGATCAGCCCCTCTATGAGGGCGCCTTCAAGGAAGGGCTTCTTCTTGATGACCTCTTCTACTACGTTAGGTATGGTTAACATTTTTTTAACACCCGTTTGTTTAATTGCAAAAAAACAAATAAAATATCGGAAAAACAAACAAAATGACATATTTTTGCGGCCACAAAGAGAATTTAAACGTCATCGTGCAAAAATGTTAAGCAAAGCGATAAAAGAGAGTCTGCGCGGCATCGAAACGCCGTTCTATCTCTACGACATGGGGCTGCTGGGCCGCACCCTCGACACCATCCGCGCCGAGGCCGAACGCGGCGACGCCAACGGCAAAAGCTACAAAATCCACTACGCCATCAAGGCCAACAACGACGAGAGAATCCTCAAGGCTGTGCTGGAGCGCGGCTTCGGCATCGACTGCGTGAGCGGCAACGAACTCAGGCTGATTCGCCGCTTGGGCTTTCCGGCCGACGGCATAGTCTACGCAGGAGTGGGCAAGAGCGACGGCGAGATCGAGTTGGGCGTGCGCGAGGGCATCCGCGCCTTCAACTGCGAGAGCCGCCAGGAGTTGCAGGTGATCGACGAGATCGCGGGCCGACTCGGCATGAGGGCTCGTGTCGCGCTGCGCATCAACCCCGACGTCGACCCCCAGACCCATCGCCACATCTCCACCGGTCAGGCCGACAGCAAGTTTGGAATCTCCTACCGCGAGATCGAGCAGGTGGCCACCGAGCTGCCGACCTACAAAAACCTTGATTTTCAGGGACTTCACTTCCACATTGGGTCGCAGATCACCGACATGCGGGTGTTCGAATTTTTCTGCCGCCGCGTCAACTCGCTCGTCGGATGGTTCGCCGAGAGGGGCTTTCCGGTGGGCTACATCAACATGGGAGGCGGCCTCGGGGTCAACTACGACGCGCCCGACGCCGAACCGATGCCCGACTTCGGCGCCTACTTCGACGCCTTCCGCCGCAACCTTGAGGTGGGCGACGCCGAGGTACACTTCGAACTTGGGCGCGCGATGGTGGCGCAGTGCGGCGAGCTGATTACCAGAGTGTTATTCAACAAGATCAACTCCGCAGGCAACGAGGTGGCGATCATCGACGGCAGCATGTCGGAGCTGATCCGACCCGCATTGTACGAGGCCTACCACGAGATCGAGAACCTGGATACCCGCGCTGGAGACCAGCGCAGGCCATATATTGTGGCGGGTACGGTGTGCGAGTCGTCGGACGTTTTTGCCTCCGACAGAGTGTTGCCCGAGTTGCGCCGCGGCGACCTTGTAACTCTCAAATCAGCAGGAGCTTACGGTCAGTCTATGTCCTCACAATACAATATGCATAGCCTTCCGCGCATCGTCTATTCAGACCAAATTGAAAGTTGAAAATTGAAAATTGGCCGGAACGCAGGCAGCGATTTTAGCTACGCAGTACTAAAAAAGCGTTACGGATGTAACGCTTTTTTTTGGCCGAGTGTTACCTATGTCACGGTTTTTTTGGGGGTAGTGTTACCTATGTAACGCTTTTTTTTGGCGAGTGTTACCGATGTAACACTTTTTTTTGGGTGTGTTCTCTTATTATTATAGGTATGGTTGTTTTTTTGTTGTTGTTTTGGGTCTTTTGTGTTGGCGTGTTATTACGTTTTTGCTATCTGTTTTGTTTCAGTTTTTTTGATTTTTTTTCAATGTTTTTTGTTTCGCTCGCGCGACTTACTTTTTTTTGGTGCGCAAAAAAAAGTAAGCAAAAAAAACTCACCCCGAGGCGGCGGCAACGGCCGCGGCGAGTTTTGGCTACGCAAAATAAATCGCTGCCGGCGTTCCGG
>JAITWH010000038.1 GCA_031285405.1 Alistipes sp. | reverse complement strand
AATCGCTGCCGGCGTTGCAGCCTGGATTGCTTCGTCGTTGCACTCCTCGCAATGACGTTGCCCGCGAATTTCATTCGCTCTGTAAAACCCATGCACTTTCAGTGCATGGTGGTTTAGTTTTCAATTTTCAATTGAAAAAAGTGCTTCGACGAATGTGCGGCGGTCGAAAATTTGGAGGTCGTCGACCCCCTCGCCCACGCCGATGTAGCGCACCGGCACGCGGAAACGGTCGCTGATGCCTATGACGACGCCGCCCTTGGCCGTGCCGTCCAACTTGGTGATGGCGAGTGAGTTGACATGGGTGGCGGCGGTGAATTCGCGCGCCTGTTCGAACGCGTTTTGGCCCGTGCTGCCGTCGAGTACCAGCATTACTTCGTGGGGCGCGTCGGGGATTACTTTGGCCATCACGTTGCGGATTTTTGAGAGCTCGTTCATCAGGCCGATCTTGTTGTGGAGCCGGCCGGCGGTGTCGATCAGCACCACGTCGGCGTTGTTGGCCACCGCCGAACGCAGGGTGTCGTAGGCTACCGAGGCGGGGTCGGAGCCCATTTGTTGGCGGATCATAGTGGCACCTGAACGGTCGGCCCACACCTGCAACTGGTCGATGGCGGCGGCTCGAAAGGTGTCGGCCGCGCCGATGTAGACCTTCTTGCCCGCGCGCGCGAGTTTGGCGGCCAGCTTGCCGATGGTGGTGGTCTTGCCCACGCCGTTAACGCCCACTACCATAAGTACATAGGGCTCGCTTTGGCGCGTTGAGATACCGAAAGTATCTGATTCGCTGTCGGCGTTCCGACCGCTCTCTTCGAGTAGCGCGGCGATCTCCTCGCGCAGGATGCTTTGGAGTTCGGAGGCGTTCATGTATTTGTCGCGCGCCACGCGCTCCTCTATCCGCTTGATTATCACCACGGTGGTGTCGACTCCGACGTCGGAGGTGATGAGAATCTCTTCGAGTTCGTCGAGCATCTCGTCGTCGACCTTCGACCGGCCCGCGACGCTGCGGGCGAGGCGCGAGAAGATTCCCGTGCGGGTCTTTTCGAGGCCGGCGTTTAGGGCTTCGCGCTCCTGCTTCTCTTCGCGCTCGCGCTCCTGGCGGGTCTCTTCGGACTCCTGGGGAGTGGGCTGCGGGGGCGCCTGCGTGCCGGTTTGCGTGCCCGCCTCGGTCTCGGCCTGCGCCGCCGGCTTCTTTCTGAATATATCGAACAGTGCCATATCTAAATTGTTTATTCCGACAAAAGTACGAAATGTTTTGTATCTTCGCAGGATTATGAGGGACGAAAAACGGGAAAAGGATAGGGCGTTGGTGGTGACGTCGTGGATCAGCACCGCCGGTAACGCGCTGTTGGCCGCGGCGAAGATCGGGGTGGGGATCGCCGCCGGGAGCATGGCCGTGCTGGGCGACGGGGTCGATTCGGCTACCGATGTGGTGATCTCGTTGGTGATGTTGGTGGCGGCGTTTGTCATTCGCAGGCCGCCGAGTCGCCGGTTTCCGTTTGGGTACGACAAGGCCGAGAGCGTTGCCACGATCGTGCTGTCGCTGGTGATTTTTTTTGCGGGGGTGCAGATGCTCGTCTCGTCGGTGGGCATGGTGCTGTCGGGTGAGGAGAGGGAGCTGCCCGGAAGGCTTGCGCTGTGGGTGACGGTGGTGTCGATTGTCGGCAAGCTGGCTCTGGCGTGGTATCAGTTCAGAGTGGGGCGGCGGTGTGGATCGGCGCTTATTGTGGCCAACGCCAAGAACATGCGTAACGATGTGCTGATATCTTGTTGTGTGTTGGCGGGGCTGTTTTTTACATATGTGTTGGGGCTGTCGATCCTTGATGCCATCACCGGTTTTGCGGTGAGTCTGTTTATCATCCGCACCGCCGTCGAGATATTTTTCGGGTCGGGGGTCGAGCTGATGGACGGGGTGAGGGACGAGGAGGTGTATCGTCGGATTTTCGACGCCGTGGAGCGGGTGCCCGAGGCGCAAAATCCGCACCATCTGCGCACGCGGCTGATTGGCGGACGTCACATGATCGACCTCGACATCGAGGTGGACGGCGCGATGACTGTGGCGGAGGCGCACGAGATTGCCGACCGTGTGGAGGAGAGTATTCGGGGGGAGATCGGTAATGTGTATGACATCGAGGTTCATATCGAGCCCCTTGGGGCACATCGTCAGGCGGAGCCTTTTGGCGTGGAGCCGCAACGGCGGCAGCGATTATAGGGCTACGCAATTCATCCCGACCAACAAAAAAAGATGGCTGAAGGAGAACCTTCGGCCATCTCTTTTTGTCCAAGACAGTATGCTTGCGGTTCAGAGGGATATTTTTGTTTTTCAATGCCTGATAGGTTGCCGTGTGAGCGATCTTATGAAGCTCACTTGGAGGAATGTGATTGGCGGCGCGATCGAGTATATCCCTAAAAAGACGAAGGAGGATCGGGTGCAGACGGTGCGTGTTCCGTTGAGCGAGACGGCAAAGGAGATTTTGGAGCGTTACCGCGATCCGGAGCGCGAGAGCCTGTTGCCGTTTATATCATCGCAGAAATACAACGACAA
>JAITWH010000023.1 GCA_031285405.1 Alistipes sp. | reverse complement strand
GGTGATGGTGATGGTGATGGTGATGGTGATGGTGATGGTGATGGTGATGGTGATGGTGATGGTGATGGTGATGGTGATGGTGATGGTGATGGTGATGGTGATGGTGATGGTGATGGTGGCGGTGATGGTGATGGTGGCGGCCGTATTGGGGCTTCCTGAAAATACAGAAAAGGTCTTCTTTTATGGCGGGTTTTTTGTTGATTTTTTGGTCTTTTTGTGGGGCGTTTTTTTGCTTTATTTGTGATGATTTTGTCTGAAAGTTGCGGGGATTTTTGGACAGTTTTGGGTGGCTTTTTGTGGGGTTGGTGGTTGGGATTTTGTTTGGTTTTTGTGACTATTATTGTTATCGTGATGGTTGATTTTGGGTGCTGAAGTGTCCGAAAGTCGCCGAACTTTTTGGACAGTTTTTTGGGATTTTTCCTTAAAATGCAACACGATTGCAATACGGTTTTGCATAACGTATTGAAAATCAGTAGGTGAATGCCTGAAACTCGCATCTGATTGGAACTACACCTCGGATGTTGATGATTTAACGGGAAAATCACAAGAAAATATTGCGAAAGCTACGTTGGAAATTGCGACAGCGCCGACGGGTGGGGGCGCGATGTTTGCGTTGCCGGGGACGGCGCTTTATTCGACGGCGGGGTACCCTTCGACTTTCGACTATGGGCAGTTCACGGCGGTTGGTGGTGGCGAAGCGGCGACGGTGACGATTGCGGCGAAGCCAGAGTATGCGACCACGAGTTACAGTATCAAGTACTTAGCCGGCGGGACGCGTCCGGCCGATGATCCGAGTGATAAAATCGTCGTCACGATGACTCCGAAGCTGATTCCGTCCACAGCAACACGCGCGACGACAAACTATCAATTTGCTGACAACTATACGATTACGATTCCGGCAGCGACCGATGTTCCTAAGCGTACCTACATCGACGCCTGGGTAAGAATCAAATCGTTTGAAGGAGAAGGCGGGACGGACAGCATTAGGGTAAGACGTTACGCCGGCGGCGATGCCAGCTACATTCTATACTTGGATGAGGCAGGCAAGCTGCGGGCAGGCACATGGGCTCCGACTCTGGTGACGCAGGCTAACCTGCTTTATTTCAAGTTCGGTAGCGTTGTGGGTGTGGAATCGGGCTCGACGACAGCTTGGAACGACAACGGTAGCATGGTGAAGTTCAATCCGTCGGGCGTGACTCCCATGACTTGGCCAAGCGTGCCGTTCTACGCACCGAGCGATTACCCCGCAATCATGAACGTTTCGGACACCGAGACTTACAACACGGCGACCAACGTCCGCCAAGGCAAAGGCGACCCGTGCGCACTAATCGGCTACACCGCACAAGAGATTGCCGATATGAGCGACGCTGAATTGCAAACCATTCTCGACAACGCCGCATGGAGGCTTCCGACGATGATGGAGAACGTGAGCGTAGTTGGTGGCCCAGCGCAACCCGCCGCGACTATCGCCCCGACAACCGTGTTCTGGAAGGACAAGCAGTACGACAGCCCCAACTACAACTACGCCTCGACCACGTGGACGGGTAACGAATACACCTATCCCAATGGCACAATCACGCCGTTGCTGTACCCGTACTACACAGTGGGCGCTTCGGGCAATCCTGCTACGGCAAAGTTTCCGCTCGTAGCCCAAGGCAATGTAGCCGTAGGCACTTATAGCTTTCCTACTACAGGTCACAGAGATAGAAATACTGGCGCCCTCATCAATGTCGGCGTGAGCGGTTACTACTGGTCGTCAGTCCCAAGTAGTGCGTCCCAATGTTATCGTCTGCTCTTCAACGACGGCCTCGTCTATCCTAACTTAGGCTCCACTCGCAATTACGGGTTTGCAGTTCGATGTGTCGCAAAATAGTCTTTCTGGAACGGGAAGCCGAAATCCGAAAATCGCAAAGAGGCGCCCCACTGTCAAAACGGGGCGCCTCTTGTGTTTTTTATCTTCCCACGCAGCGGACGGTGTGGGGTACCGTATAATAATCGCCACCAGCCGGACGGGCAGAATTGTTACTGAAAGCCAAGCGATGTACAAGGGTACCGTCATAAATGGTGGATGTAAGATAGTATCCGGAGGGGTTGAGTTCGGCGTTCATAGAGCCGTCATTATAGTTTCGGGATCTGTAACCGACAATAGAATAATAACCGGCCTCTATCGACCCTTGGGCATAAAATGGGAAACGAGCCATGTTGGTTTCGGTGTCCCAATAATCTAATCGAATCGGAGATGTCTTGTTGGGGAAAATGTTATTCGAGGAGATGTTACCCACAGGACTAAGGTACCATACGTTCCCATTGCCAAGCTTCCAATCCTTCCAAAACGGCACCGTCATGCCCTCGATGGGCTCTTGGGGGCCGCCCGCAAAGTAGACACTCTCCAGCACCGTCGGCAGTCGCAGAAAGGCGTTGTCGAGCACGGTCTGGAGTTCGGCGTCGCTCATCGCCGCGATCTCCGCGCCGCTGTAACCCACCAACGCGCAGGGGTCGCCCTTGCCGAGGCGAATGTTGGCGACATTGTTGTAGGCGGGATCCGACGTGTTTGTGAGCCCCGCCGTGTAGTCGGCCGCGGTGTAGCCCGGGACGCTCGACCACGTCGTGACGGGCACACGCGAGGGGTTGAACTTCACCACGCTGCCGTCGTCGGCCCACTCGGGGGTCACGGCGTCCATGCCCACTACCGAGCCTCCTTGGAATAGGAGGACGTTTTCTTGGGTGAGCTTACCAATAGATGATGAGATGTCTTTTCTTGGCTGCAGTTTGCCTTGATCATCAATGTAAAGTATTCGGGCATTGCCTCCGCCGGCGTATCTCACTACTCGGATGGAGTCGGTGCCTCCGGGGCCGTCGAAGGATTTGATCCTCACCCATGCGTCGATGTGGGTGCGGAGGCGGGATGCGCCTGAGTATGGGATCGTGATCGTGTACTCGTCCGTGAACGGATATGGTGTCGCGGCGCGGGTCTTGGCGCGAGTTTCAGGGCGAGTCTTGGCACCCGTCGCCCTTGTTGCGGGGGCGAGCTTCGAGGTGCGGGTGACGGTGATCTTGTCGGAACCGTCCGCTCTCGTGCCACCTGCAACATAGCGAACCGAAAAGTTCGTAGCGGCAAACTCAGGGCTTGCGGAAAAAGTCACAGTCGCCTCGTCAGCTCCACCCTCCGTAGTGAATTGCCCATAAGTCGGGTCGAACGCGTAACCCGCAACATCCGGATAGAGTGACTCGCCCGGAATCGCAAAACGCGCGTTCCCACCGGTCGGCGCCGACACCAAATTTAACGTCGCTTTTGTACTATTTTCGGTCATTTTTCCCATTAAATCGTCAATGTCGGCGGTGTAGTTCCAATCAGAAACGAGTTTTGTCCCTCCACCCTCTGAAAATCAACCAATTACAAAAAACCGTATTGCAATCGTGTTGCATTTTAAGAAAAAATCCCAAAAAACTGTCCAAAAATCCCCACAACTTTCAGACAAAACGCCTCACAAAAGCCACCAAAACGATAACCCCAAACACAAAAAAACACCCCCAAGAAAGGAGGTGCTTTTCTGTATTTTCAGTCTGTCTCAGTGCGGCTCCGAGGCTCAGATCGAGATTCGGTGTCGAAAGGGAGGGGTGTCTCCACCGGATCGCGTGAGCTCTGAGCCCGAAGCTCGCCTGAAACAAAACTTACAACAAAACTTGAAACAAACCTAAAACAAATGCCAAAACAAAATTCAAAACTAGCTCGCAGCAAGCTCAAAACTAAAGCCTAAAACAAGCACAAAAATCTAAAATCAACTCGAAGCAAGCCAAAACAAAGCTCGAAACAAGCAAAAAACCGAAAAACAAGCCCGAACAAAAAACAAAACAGGCAAGCATCGCAACCCGAGGCAGTATTCGGCCACCTCGGGCCCATGTCGTCGCGGCGAACAAAAGTTAGGATTGGGGTTGTAGTTTGTCAATACAGGCCCGCCACGACGTCTAACCGTTAAATTCCGAAATCCACTTTGGCGATTCAGAAACTCCGAAATTCACAATGCAAAGGACTCGATTTTTCGCGAGACCGCATGTATCACCATTCATGATATGATTATCACGAATTACATTTTTTCGAAAAGGGTAGGGTAGCGGCGGCACCAAAGCACCAAAGCACCAAAATTCCAAGACGCCAAAACCTCAAGCCTCCAAAGCTTCAAGTCAAAGCCGCCAAAGAAATCCTCAAGCCTCCAGAAAAATCACCCCCGCATACTCTCCTTAAGACTAAGCCGAATATCGCCAGGAGAAGAGCCAAAGAACTTATGGCAAAAACGCGTAAAATTAGCCTGGGCCGAGAAGTTGTATTTCAACGATATCTCCTTGAAAGACAGGTCGCTGCGACAGATGTCGTGGTAGATTCGTTTGGCCTGTTCGCCGCGCATCCAGTTGATGGGAGTCATGCCGAACACCCTGCGGAACTGGTTCGAGAACTGCTGGTTGCTCATGTTCATAGCCGCCGCGAACTCGGCGACGGAGGGGTACTTCCGGTGGTTGAGCCTCACGAACTCCGAGAAGTTGATGTCGGGACTGATGATCAACGAGAAAAACTTGGTGCACTCCTCCAGCGGATGATACGCATGAATCAGATAGAGCAGCCGGCTCACCTGAAGATGCAGGAATTGCGAGCACCGAAGCCCGTCGGTATATGTCTCGATGAAGTCGTCCAGAAAAGAGCGCACACGTTTGCCTATGCTCAACGCGTAAATTCCGTCATACTTCTTGTCGACGTGCTGCACGATCCTCTCCATGTTGAACACGTGGCACTGGGGAACGTCGCCGCTCACCCGAAAGAAGATCAACGTGCTATCCTCCAGCGCGGTGTAGGTCACGTTGCAGCCGATCGGCATAAAAATAAACTCGTCTTTCAGGAGATCGCGGCTCATGTTGCCGTCCCTCAGGTGAACATGGACGCTGCCCTTAATCACAAAGATAATCTCCTGCGCCACGGTGGCGACAGCCAACGGCTCGTCATGCGCTGATAGTTCTTGGAATTTGACCACTTCGGCCTTGTTGTCGTAGCAATAACATCTCGTGTGGGTCTGTACGTTCTGAAGCATCTGATAAATGTGTGGTTTACAATTACTTGATTTTACGCTTCGCTGCTCTTCCAGGAGATGCCGGGCACTACCTCGCCCTGTGATCAACGACTATTAACAGGTGGCGAATTTCGATATATTTTTTTAAAGTTGCAAATTTTTCAGCGAATTTTACGCCATATCGCTGTCTTACCCTACTCTCGCGCGGGGCACGGTTTTTGTCCTGTTGGGGGAGAAGAATTATGAACCGACGCACCCGAAAACATCTCGTGATCACCGCCTCGATAGTGGCGTTGTTCGCCGGCGGCATGCTCGTGGCCGAGCTCTGTCTGCGTCGTGCCGTCCTCGGCGCGGTCGAGCGAACCCTCTCCGTCACGGGGGCGCAGGTTAGTGTCGGACGGGTGTCGGTCAGCATACCGCGCCGATCGGTCAGGGTGCGCGACATCCACATCAGAGCCCAGGGCAACGACCTGGCGCAGCGCGGATTCACCGTCGTGTCGCTCGACGCCCACCTCGGCTGCGTCTCGATGCATGGTGTGCGGCTCGGCTCGGGAGGTCTGGGCGCACGCCGGCTCACCGTCGAATCGCCCAGCCTGTCACTCGTGACACGCACGATAGAGAGCGGCGACCAACCCGCCGCACCTGCAAAACCGTTCAAAGATATCCCTCTCGAAAAAATAGCAATCAAAACCATCTCCATCACAGGAGCGACGATAGACTACACGCAATGGCTCTCCGACAGTGAGAGCACCCGCGTCGTGATGGGCGGCGGCAACATCGAGGCCCGCGACTTCTCGCTCGACTCCCTCTCCGGCGGACTCGTCCCCTTTGCCGACAAAATACTCTTCTCCGACAACATCCAAGTCTCGCTCGATAGCCTAACATACGCCTTTGACCAAGGAATGCAAGAGCTGAGAATCGACGGAGCCACCCTCGAAACCGCCACTCAAAATCTATCAATAGAAAAAATCGCCCTCCAACCACAGCTCCCGAAGGAGGAGTTCGCACGCCGCCACCCGCGCCACAGCGACTGGACAAGCGTGTCGGTCGACACCATCAACTGCACGGGGCTCGATCTCGCAAAACTCCTAAGCGAAAAATCTCTCTCGATAGATAGCGTCTCGATCGCGGCGGCCGACATCCGCAGCTTCAAAAACCGCAAGGTCTTCCAACCTGCCGCCACAAAACCGATGCTCCAGCAGACGATCCAACAGCTGCCCCTGCCCCTCGACATCCGCACCGTGGCCTACCGTAACCTCGACATAGTGTACGACGAACTCCCCGAAAGCGCCATCACCGACACCCCGGGCACGGTGACCCTAACCGACGGCAGCGGAACCATCCGCAACCTGACCAACATAGTCGAGGGGCACGATCGCTTCATCGCGATAGACTACACCACCGCCCTGATGGGCAGCGGACGAATACATTCGACAACGCTCCTGCCAGTTGCCGCCACTGATAATCATTGGGAAATCTCGGGCCGACTCGGGCCCACCGACATGCGCACGTTCAACCGAGCTCTGGAACCACTGATGAACGCAAAAATCACGTCGGGAGAGATTGCAAGCCTCGACTTCCACCTAACCGGCACCCTGCAACGTTCGCACATGGAGCTGACGATGAGGTACGACAACCTCGGAATAGAGTTTCTCGACCGGCGCGACCGAGAGCGAAAACTGCTCAACTTCCTCGCCGACGACCTGCTGATCCGCTCAGACAATCCGGGGCGCAACGGCCGCGGACGCCTGCGCAGCGCCGAGGGAGATTTCACCCGCGACCCCGAGAGGTCGATGTATCACTTCATCTGGCACTCGTTCGTGCCGGCAATCCTCCGAACGGTTATTTAGGCAACACGTCCTTGCGGCGATCGGCAGTGTCGAGCAACTTGTACTCCTTATAATATATACGAATCAGAAGCAGAAACACCGAGATCATGAGAGGCCCGAAGATGATACCCCAGAATCCAAAGAGCGGAATTCCTAAGATCACCCCGAAGATGATGATCAACGGATGCGTGTTAGAGATTTTTTTATTGAGCACAATGCGCGTAAGGTTGTCGATGTTGGCGATCACGAGCACGCCGCACAGAACCAGCAGTACCCCTTTCCACAACTCGCCGTCGGCAATGAACCACACCCCCAGAGGCACGCTCACGATGATCGTCCCCACCATCGGGATCAGTCCGCACAGCGCTGTCATGAATGCCCAGAACCCGACGTTGGGCAGACCGAACAGCCAGTACACCAGCGCCGCGATGAGCCCCTGCACCAACATCATCAGCGGAATGCCCACCGCGTTGCTGTAAATAATGGAGGTAACCTCGTCCAGCAATACATGACGGTTCTCGCCGCGGAAGGGCATATATTTACCGATGTGATTCTCGAACCGCCTCGCGTTGGCGAGCATAAAAAACAGGATAATTAGCGTCATGAAGATATTGACGGCAAAGCTGTAAGTCGTGTTGATGATCGAGTTGGCCACCTTCGCCAGCAGACTCGTCGACGAGCGCACCAGGTCGACCGATACGATCTCGGCTCCGAAAAATCCGTTGATCTTCGGAACCACCTCCTGCGCCATCATCGGCAACTGCGACACGTCGACGTTGTTGATCTCGCCGGCGAGCATCTCGAACAGCAGATAGCCCAGCCCCAGCAGCACGACGCAGATCGCCGAGACGATGACCATCGCCGCAAGCCACGCGGGCCAGCGGTGCCGCTCGACCATCGTGAAGATCGGCCCGCGAAAGACGATGTAGAACGCGATCGCCCCGAGAACCGAGCCGACAAAGAACGAGAGTTGGTGCAGCATCACCGCACCCATCAGTATCAAAATGCCCAGAAAGAGCACTTGACGGAAAATGGCGTTGTTTTTTCTAATGGTGTCTATCATGATCGTGGGCGAAGTTACATAAATTTTTACTATCTTGCACCTCGTTATGGAGCAAATACAACAATCGGACCATGGGTACGGCGACTTTCTCGATCGCTGCGGAGCTGCTTTTTCTCCCCGCAGCGTGGAGATGATTGCCGCGTCGCTCGCCCTTGCCGCCGAGAAATTGGCCGGACGTGCCCGCTACGACGGCGCGCCGCTGCTCGACCACTCAGTCGGTGTCGCCTCCATAGTGATCTCCGAGATCGGCCTCGGGCGCAATTCCGTCATCTCGACCCTGCTGCACGACGTGGTGAGGCTCGGGCTCATGACCTCCGCCGAGGCGGGCGAGCGTTTCGGCGCCGAGTGTACCTCCATCATCGACGGCATGACGGGCATCTCAGCCCTGCGTACCAAGACCTCCGAAGATCAGGCCGACAACATCCGCGAGCTCATAATCTCATACTCCACCGACCCGCGCGTCATACTCATCAAACTCGCCGACCGGCTTGAGGTGATGCGCACGCTGGGGATGTTCCCGCCCGAGAAGCGCCTGCGCAAGAGCTGGGAGAGTCTGAATCTCTACGCTGGCATCGCCCACAAGTTGGGCCTATATAATATAAAGAGCGAACTCGAAGACCTCTCGCTCCGTTACCTTGAGCCCGACGACCACGCGCACATTGTTGACAAACTGACTGCCGGCGCGGGCGAGCGAGAGCTGTTTATCTCGAAGTTCCTCGCGCCTGTCACCGAAAAGTTGGACCGCACCGCGCTAACGTACCACATCAAAAGCCGCACGAAGTCAGTCTACTCGATCTGGAAAAAGATGCGGTCGCAGAAGGTGTCGTTCGAAGAGGTGTACGACATCTTCGCCCTGCGCATCATCATCGACTGCCCGCGCGAGGATGAGAAGACCGCCTGCTGGAGCGCCTACTCGATAGTAACCGATTTCTACACCCCCAACCCCGACCGCCTCAGGGATTGGATTTCGATTCCCAAGTCCAACGGCTACGAATCGCTCCACACGACGGTAGTCTCCCCCGAGGGCAGGTGGGTCGAGGTGCAGATCCGCACCGAGAGGATGGACGCCGTGGCCGAGCGAGGCATCGCGGCGCACTGGCGCTACAAGGGAGTTCAGGGCGCAGGCATGGGCACCGAGGAGTGGCTGGCAAGGCTGCGCGAGCTGATCGAGAACACCGACACCTCCACCCAAACGGTGCAGACCAAGAGCCTCGACGCCAACCTCAATCAGGGCGAGATCTTCGTGTTCACCCCCCAGGGAGACCTGCGGCGACTGCCCGAGGGTGCGACGGTACTCGACTTCGCGTTTCACATCCACACCAACGTCGGCGCCTCGTGCGTCGGCGGCAAGGTCAACGGTCGCAGCGTGCCCATCCGTCACACCCTGTCGAACGGCGACATAGTGCAGATACTGACATCGAAGAACCAGAAGCCCAAGGCCGACTGGCTCGCAATAGTACGCACCACCCGCGCCCGCAACAAAATTCGAGCATACATGCGCGAACAGGAGGCAAGGGCCGCGACATTGGGGCGCGAGGAGCTGGAGCGCAAGATCAAGAATTGGAAACTAATCATAGCGATAGACGACGCTGTGACCGCCCTGTGCCGCAACTACAAACTGCGCACCGGCACCGAACTCTACGCCCGCATCGCCGACGGCAGGATCGACATCGCCGACACCAAAGATCTGCTCGTTCGATATCTGAGCGGTCAGGAGGAGGAGGAGCGTCGAGCCGTCGCCGCGTCGGTCAATCCACCCAAGAGCGCGCCGGCACAACCCTCCGCCGCGAGTAACGACGCCCTTGTGATCGACGACTCCATAGCGGGCATCGACTACAAGTTCGCGGGGTGCTGCAACCCCATCTTCGGCGACGACATCTTTGGCTTCGTGACTGTGTCGACCGGCATCACGATCCACCGCACCGACTGCCCGAACGCCGCACGCATGAGGCTCAACTATCCCTATCGTGTGCTGCCGGCAAGGTGGCGCGACAACGTGGGCGACGGAGCGTTCCGCGCGACGATACGTGTGACGGCCGACGACATTCCGGGCATAGTCAACCGCATCGCCGACATAGTAAACCAAGAGCTCAAGCTCAACATGCGCTCCATCAACTTCTCGGCGCAGGGAGGCACCCTTACGGGAGTGCTCAACGTCGAGGTGCCAGGACGGGCGGTTGTCGACACCCTCGTGCACAAAATCCTCTCGACGAAAGGCGTCCAGAAAGCTCACAGAATCAACAATAACTTACAATAAAAGATTATGAATAGCAACAAGAAGAACATCATCGTCATCATCCCCACCGAAACCGAGTCGAGATTTCTGGGCGATCGCAGCATTAGGGTGTATCATTGCGGCGTCGGGCCTGCCGAGTGCGGCTCGTTCACGGCCAAGATGATCGTCGACCACAAGCCCGACCTGATGATCCTCGCAGGTACGGCCGGCACCTACTCCGACGACATCGTTGTGGGCGAGACCGTCGTCGTAGTGAGCGAGACCACCGCCGCGCTCGGCCGCCTTTCCGAGGGTGCCAACGGCGGCGAGTTCACCCCCCTGTTCCAAAAGACCTACACCGCACCTGTCGTGCCCAAGGGGTACAGGACTGTGCGCAGCAACACGGTGAACACCTCGGGCGGAGTGATAGTCCACCCCGTCAAGGCCGAGATCGAGAACATGGAAGGGGCGGCGTTCCTCGCCGTGTGCGACAGATTGGGAGTACCGGCAATGGAGGTGCGCACAGTGTCGAACCGCGTCGGCGAGCTGATAGTCGGCAAAAACATGGAGATCGCCACGCATCGCCTCATACTCGACCTCGAAAAAATCATCGCCACGCTCGAATAGCGCGGGGGTGGGGTAGCGCGGTCGATTTTTACTTGACCCCCGTCAAGGCAAGAACAGCCCGCCGCGCATCAGCCCCAAGGGAGAGAGAGTTGTCATTCACAAAGAGCAGGATGTGGTTGTCGATAACCTCGTCATCCATCTCCTGCGCGTGCGATTTTATGAATTCGCGAGAGGCGGCGGGGTTGGCAAAACCATACTCGACGCTCTCGCGGATCATCTCCTCGACATCGCGAACGACCTCCGGCGGCAGGCTGCGCGAGGCGACAATTGCCCCTAACGGCAGCGGCAAACCGCCCATGGCCTGATCCCACCTCACTCCGAGGTCGGCCACCAGCTCCAACCCATGATCGAGGTAGGTGAAACGCCCCTCATGAATCAGCACGCCCATATCCACATCGCCCTTGGCAATGGCGGGCGCAATGTCGGAAAAGAGCATCGGCCGGCGATCGGTCAGTTGAGGAAAGAGCTTCTGCAACAGCATGTTGGCTGTGGTGTGGATGCCCGGAATCGCAACACGAAAATCAGAGGAGACAATGAAATCACTTTCGCGGCCAAAACCTCGCCGAGCCACAAGCACCGGCCCATTGCCATGCCCCAGAGCGCTGCCGCTATCCAAAAGTCGATACCGCTCGGCAATCTCCGGCAGTACGGCGTAACTGACCTTGCTCACATCCGGCCCGCCGTCAAACCCGCGCCGACCGCCGAATGTTACATCCGTAACACCCCCCATAACCCGCCCGTTCAACTCCTCGATATCAACAAAAGTGACATCAAACTCATAACCACGAGTGTCGATCCGGCCATTGATAAGAGCCTCAAACATAAAAGTGTCGTTCGGGCAGGGGGATATGTTGAGTGTCAATCTCATTTTGCGTAGCTGCGATAATTCATAATCCTTAATTGAAAAAGCACCGCAGGGGCTATAAGCCGGGTTCTGTGCCTCCTCCTTGTCGACGGCCCGAAAGCCGCAAACAACAGAAAGGCCTCTGTCATCTATCTTGGACGGCCGTCACCGGCAATCTCGTGCGATCTACCCTTCGGCATGGGGCGAGTAACCCTCGTGGCGCCGATATACATGATCTTGCAACCCGTCGTGCGTCGTGCCGGCTGTGTCACCACACCCGCGGTGGGCTCTTACCCCGCCGTTTCACCCTTACCGCAGAACATCTGCTCAGAAAACTGCGGCGGTTTGTTCTCTGTTACGCTTTACAGACCCTTGCGAGCCTCTTCCCGTTAGGAAGGACGGTACTCTGTGTTGCCCGGACTTTCCTCCGAAACCCCATTGCGAGGCCCCGGCGACAGAGCACCCCTGCGGTGCTGCCACAAAATTAAGAATTAAAAACGAAGAATCTGAAATTATCTCAAGAAAAAAGAGCCGCGCCCTTGCGGACGCAGCTTCAAATCGCTCTGAGGACTAAAAAATCAAAAAATCATCACCACGAACAAACCTCGTCGCGTAGCCCCGATTCTTAATTTTTAATTCTAAATTCTTAATTTAAATTAAAGCCCCTTGATAGTAGACTCGTCGGAGACGGAGAGTTTCTTGCGACCCTTTGCGCGACGTGCGGCCAACACTTTGCGGCCGTTAGCGGTCGACATTCTCTGACGGAATCCGTGTTTGTTGATTCTCTTCCGGCGCGAGGGCTGGAAAGTTCTTTTCATTGCCATGACTCTATATCTTTTTTAGTTTATTCGTTCAACTCGGGGTGCAAAGGTAAGTAGAAAAGTTGAAAGTTGAAAATTGAAAATTGAAAATTGTTGTCTCTTCTCCCTATTTTTCGATGTAAATCACCTTTTTAGTCTCAAAAAAATCCTCCTCGAACCACTGCGAGATCGCAAATTCGCTCCACCGACGCCCCGTCGCGACAAGCTCTTCGTCGAGATCGCCCCCCTTGAGCAGCAGCATTCCATTGGCCAGCGACCCCGCACGTCCGCGCTCGATCGAGTCCCAAGCCCATCCTGTCAGAGTCGCCGCCGGAGCCACAGCCCGCGACACCACATAGTCGAACCGCTCGCGAATGCTCTCCGCCCGCCCGCACACCGGCACGACATTCGTCAGCCCCGCACCCCTCACCACCTCCTCCACAACGCGAATTTTCTTACCGATCGAGTCCACCGCCACAAAGTGTACCTCAGGAAACACAATAGCCAACGGAACCGCGGGAAAGCCTCCCCCCGTACCGATATCCATCACCCGCGCCCCCGAGCCAAACGAACAGGCCCGCGCAATGGCAAGCGAGTGCAGCACATGGCGAGTGTAGAACTCTCCCGCCGCCATCTCCCGCCGCGAGATAACGTTGATGCGCGCGTTCCACTCTGCGTACAGCCCCTCCAGAGCAGACAACTGCTCCCGCTGCCGAGAGGTCAGTTCCGGAAAATATCTCAAAATCTCCTCCATCTCCCCCTCACATTCCGCTCTTCGTGATGTAGTCGCACAGCTGCGTCCGCGCCCTGTGAATCTGCGTCTTCACTGTGCCCAGCGGCAGCTTCAACTGCTCGGCGATCTCCTCGTAAGACAGATCATTGAAGAACCGCAGCTCGATCAACCGCCTGTATTTCGACGACATCTTCTCAAGATTCTCCTCGATCTGTCGTCGTTGCTGCACATTGATTATGCTCTCCTCGGGGTTGAGCGTCTGCGACACCGGCTGACGGATATACTCTCCCCGCGTGTTGTCGATCGAGAGGTCGTCGCGCCGCTTGCGCACATAATCTATAAAGGTGTTGCGAGCAATTGTGTATATCCACTGCCCGAAGGCGTACCTCCGGTCATAGCTGTCCAGCTTCAGATAGGCCTTCACAAATATCTCCTGAATCAGGTCGTTCGTGTCGTCGCTGTTGCCGCCCGTGCGCCCGAGGTAGATCTGATGCAACGCTCCGCCATACCTGTCGAACAAGTGCTCGAAGGCATGATTGTCACCCCCCAACACCATGTCGACCAGCGCCGCGTCGTCCGAAACTATGTACTGCTCTATCTCCATACCTCACGAATCGGTTTGATGATACGCGACACGGTGATGCCGATTGCAAACAGGGGCTCCAACACATCGTTGACAAACCAGAGCCCGATCAACCCCTCCTCGCCGAGCCGCCGCGCCACCCGTCGCATTTGTAACGCCACCGCCAGGTAGCGCAACGCCGCGATGCCCAGCACCGTCATCTGAATCTCGAAGGGCATCATAGCAGCTGCCGTTACCGCCACGACAAAAAACAGCAGACGACTCACCGCCTCGCCACCAACAAACCACCTCGCGCGAGAGGGGTAGAACGGATGGGCATGGTTGCGCAGCCTGCACTCATGTATCCACCACGCGATGCCACCCCAACGCACCTGTCGCATCGTCGCCCGCGGGTGCATCACGATCGTGTAGTTGAAGTCGGTAAAGAGCTGCTGCATAAACAAATCGTCCTCGCCAAGATTAAGATTGAGATGACCGAATCCCTTGTGCTCGAAGTACAGCGAGCGCGCGAAACCCATGTTATGGATAGTGCCGCGATAGGGATGTCGGCGAATCGCGGCGGTCAGATAGAGCATCGACGAGAACATGCGCGACGCACGGATCACCTTGTCGGTCACCCCTGCCGCCGGCTCCACCCCGCAGTAGCCGATCACGATCTCCGCCTTGTCGAACCCCTTGGCCAACAGCGACAACCACCGCGACGAGGTGGGCCGCGCGTCGGGCGTCGTGATCACAATGTTGTCGTATCGCGCCGCCTTGATGCCGATGTTGAGCGCCATCTTGTTGCTGATCGGAAACAGCGGATGCTGCTTCACGCGACTGATCCGCAACCTCGAATCTTCGGCCGACAGCCCCTCCAGCGTCTCGATGAACTCGCCGTTGTTGCCCACATACACCACGATGATCTCAAACAGATCGTAATCCTGGGCCAACAGCAACGGCAACGTGTTCTCCGTCCACTCATAGTGGTCGCCCATGACGATCACTACCGATATGGTGCCGGTGCGCGCATCCGCCGCGTCTCTCTGCGACTTGATCCTGAACGACGGCAGTCGTCCGAAAATGGCGAGGTAGTAGCGCATCTGAACGATGAACAGCAGCAGCAGCAGAGCCAACAGAGCAAGTCCCCAAACGCCGTACATCTCCACGGCGGCACTATAATATCGAGCGAATATCTCCACGGTTCGAAAAATTATCCTGCAAATGTACTCAAAAATTCCTATCTTTGACTTCGCTACGCTCATCTTAGATAGGCTGCGGTTCTGGAAACTGCAAGCAAAGCTTGCGTTTCCGCTCACCTTGCACTATCTTTGTGCCTCCAATGCATTTCGAGTTACAACATACTTCACGAGGAGGCAAAGCCCGTGCCGGGCGCATCGAAACGGCTCACGGGCCGGTCGAGACCCCCATATTCATGCCTGTGGGCACGGCGGCGACGGTCAAGGGCATTCTGCACCGCGATCTGGCCGACGACGCCAAGGCACGCATAGTGCTCGCCAACACCTACCACCTCTACCTGAGGCCCGGTACGCAGGTGCTGGAGGAGGCTGGGGGAGTGCACCGCTTCTGCTCGTGGCAGGGACCCATGCTCACCGACAGCGGCGGATTTCAGGTCTTTTCGCTCGCCGACTGCCGCAAGATCACCGAGGAGGGTTGCCGGTTCGCGTCGCACATCGACGGCTCGCGACACCTCTTCACCCCCGAAAACGTCATAGACACCCAACGCTCGATCGGCGCCGACATAATGATGGCTTTCGACGAGTGCCCTCCGGGAACGGCCGAAAGGAGTTACGCGGCAAAGTCGTTGGAGCTAACGCACCGCTGGCTCGCCCGCTGCTGGGAGCAGTACGAACGCACACAACCGAAGTACGGCTACCACCAGTCGCTCTTCCCGATAGTGCAGGGTGTCACCTATCCCGACCTTCGCGAAAAGTCGGCCGAGTTTGTAAAACAGTTCCCCGCCGACGGATACGCGATAGGGGGTCTGGCCGTGGGCGAACCCGCCGAGGATATGTACCGCATGATCGAGGTGGTGAACGCTGTGCTGCCTGCCGACCGTCCGCGCTACCTGATGGGAGTGGGCACGCCGGCCAACATTCTGGAGGCCATCGACCGCGGGGTGGACATGTTCGACTGCGTGATGCCCACTCGCAACGGCCGCAACGGAATGTTATTCACTACCGAGGGGATTATAAATATCCGCAACGAGAGGTGGCGCAACGACTTCTCGCCGCTCGACCCCGCCGGAGTCAGCTTCGTCGACACTGTCTACACCAAGGCCTACCTGCGCCACCTGACCATAGCGGGCGAGATGTTGGCGGCCCAGATCGCGAGCCTGCACAACATCGCATTCTACCTGTGGTTGGTGCGCGAGGCGCGAAAGCAGATTCTCGCCGACACCTTCGCCGAATGGAAGCCAGCCATACTTGAGAAGATCACTAAAAGATTATAAAAAAAACCAAACTGTCATGAAAAAAAAATGTTTGTTCCTCACCGCATTCGCTGCCATCGCAATTCTCTTCGCCGCCTGTACCTCGACCCACACCTACGACAAGAACGGTGTCGCGTTCTCCTACCCGGGCGGTTGGAGCATCACGGCCGATGACTTCGGCAACTCGCTGGGCTACGTGAAGCTCGAAAAGGGCGCCACCACCGCCACCATCGGATGGCTCAAGACCGGATCGGACATCGGCGCCGAGATGATGCTCCAGAACGCCCTCGCGGATATTCAGACCCAGGGCGCCTTCTCCGACTTCACCGCCGAGCCTGTCGAAAAAGTATCATACGGTACATATCCCGCCATCGCCGCCACCTACAACGGAACGGCCGGCGGAGCACCCCGCACCGGCACGATCTGGGTCTTCAAGGCCGAGGGCTATGTGGTCAACGTCGACGTCGAAGGCTCCGCCGCGGCACGCGTGGCCGACGAGCGGGAGTTCAAGGTTATCGAAGAGTCGTTCATTCTGAAGTAACCGACCTCAATCAAAGCACGCCGGCAAACTAACAACAGCGCCGACAAGCAACAAAAGCAGGGATGAAACTAAAATTTCCGGGTCTAAAGATCCTCGACCGTTACATAATCCGCAAGTTCCTCGGGACGTGGGTCTTCTCCATCGCGATGTTCGTGGTGATCCTCGTCGTGTTCGACTACGCCGAGAAGGTCGACGACTTCATCACCAACAAGGCCCCCATGTCGGAGATATGGCTGCAGTACTATCTCAATTTCATACCCTTCTTCATCAATCAGTTCGTGGGGCTGCTCACATTCATTGGGGTGATATTCATCACCTCCAGAATGGCCTACAATACCGAGATTATCGCCATGCTGTCGAGCGGAGAGAGCTTCCGCCGACTGATGTGGCCCTACTTCCTGTCGGCAACTGCCATCATGCTATTCTCTCTGGCGCTCAACTTGTGGATCATCCCCCGAGCAAACGAACCGAGAGTGGCGTTTGAGCAGACATACGTTTCGTCCACGCGCGCTGCGAGCATGACCTACGCCCCGAATATCTATCGCCAGATAGGCCCGAACACCTATATATATCTACGCAACTTCGAGGGCCAGGACCAAACCGCCGACTTCCTCGCAATGGAGCGCTACGAAAACGGGCTCTTAGTCGAGACCCTCGAAGCGGGCGACGTGGTCTACAACGAGGAGAACAGCCACTGGAATGCCACGATGTTCATCCGCCGCCAACTCTCCGTCCCCGACTCGCTGGGGGGCATGAGCCCCGAGGTCTTCACCCGAGGACTCAACTTAGACACCCTCATCAACCTGAACACGGCGGAGTTGGGGCGCGTCGACCGGCTGATCAAAACCATGTCGATAGGCGAGCTCAACGACTTTATCGACGAGCAGCAGCAAAAGGGGTCGGACATGATGGCGGTGTTCGAGGTCGAGCGCCAGAGCCGTTTTTCCTATCCGGCGGCGATCTTTATCCTCACGCTGATCGGAGTGTCTCTCTCGTCACGCAAGGTGAGGGGCGGCACGGGGCTGCACATCGGACTGGGCATCACGCTCTGTTTCGGCTACATTCTGTTCAGCCGCTTCGCCGAGGAGTTCGCCAAGGGAGGCATCCTGCCGCCGTCGCTGTCGGTGTGGATGCCCAACATCATCTTCGCCGCCATCGCCGCCTGGCTCTACGTCAAGGCACCCAAGTAGGTCGCAACGGCGGTCGCAACGGCGACGCCGAATTATGCTACGCAAAACAGTTAATATATAACGCAAATACATGAGTTACACCGAGTTATCAGAACAGGAGCAGTTGCGGCGCGAGTCGCTTGCGCAGTTGCGCGCGTTGGGCATCGACCCCTATCCCGCCGCGGAGTATAAGGTCACGGCCACGGCAGCCGAGATCGCAGCCGGGTTCGACGCTGCCAAGCCGGAGCGCTTTGCCGAGGTGCGCATCGCAGGCCGCATCATGAGCCGCCGCATCATGGGGAGCGCCTCGTTCTTCGAGTTGGCCGACCACACGGGCCGCATGCAGGTCTACATCAAGCGCGACGACATCTGTCCCGACGAGGACAAGACGAAGTATAACACGGTGTTTAAGAAGCTGTTGGACATCGGCGACTGGGTAGGAGTCGAGGGCTTCGCCTTCATCACCCAGACGGGCGAGCTGTCGGTTCACTGCCGCGCGCTCACGGTGCTCTCGAAGTCGCTGAAGGTGCTCCCGATAGTCAAGGAGAAGGATGGGCAAGTGTACGACGCCTTCACCGACCCCGAGCAACGGTACCGCCATCGCTACGTCGATCTGGCTGTAAATCCGGCTGTTAGGGAGACTTTCGCCGCCCGCAGCAAGATCGTTTCGACGATGCGCCGCTTCTTCGACAGCCACGGATATCTGGAGGTCGAGACGCCGATACTGCAACCAATCCCGGGCGGCGCATCGGCCCGACCCTTCATCACGCACCACAATGCACTTAATGTGGAGCTTTACCTGCGCATAGCCAGCGAGCTCTACCTCAAGCGATTGATAGTCGGCGGATTCGAGGGGGTGTACGAGTTCGGCAAGAACTTCCGCAACGAGGGGATGGACCGCACGCACAACCCCGAGTTCACGGTGATGGAGATTTACGTCGCTTGGAAGGACTACCTGTGGATGATGGAGTTCACCGAGAATATGGTGGCCCAAGTCGCTGACGCACTGCACGGTACGACGCGCATCAAGGCTTGGGGCAACGACCTCGACTTCACCCCGCCGTTCCGTCGCCTGACCATGACCGACGCCATTCGCGAAAAAACCGGTTTCGACATAACGGGCAAGAGCGAGGAGGAACTTCATGCTGAGTGCCAGCGACTTGACATACCTGTGGACTCGACGATGGGCAAGGGCAAACTGATCGACGCCATCTTCGGCGAAAAGTGCGAGGCCGATCTCATACAACCCACATTCATAACCGATTACCCCATCGAGATGTCGCCGCTGTGCAAGCGCCATCGCACGAATCCCGACCTCACCGAACGCTTCGAACTCTTCGTCAACGGCAAGGAGCTGTGCAACGCATACAGCGAGCTCAACGACCCTATCGACCAGCTCGAACGCTTCCAGGAGCAGCTGAAACTGAGTGAAAAGGGCGATGACGAGGCGATGTTCATCGACATGGACTTCGTCAACGCGCTCGAATACGGCATGCCGCCCACCTCCGGAATGGGTATCGGAATCGACCGTCTGGCGATGCTAATGACTGACAGTCAGACGATTCAAGACGTGTTATTCTTCCCGCAGATGAAACCTGTGCGCGCGGCCGCGACCGACCCCGTAGAGCGTTACGTCGCCGAGGCGGGAATTCCGGCAGAGTGGGCCGAGGTGCTGCAACGAATGGGCTACATCACGCTCGAATCGGTGCGCCGCCTCTCGCCGGGCAAGCTGATGAACGATCTCGGCGGCTTCAACAAAAAGAACAAATTGGGACTCAAAAACCCTTCAGCAGAGGAGGTTAAGGCATGGATCGAAGGAAAATAGGATTGCTCGCCGGCGGCGGAATGATGCCCGTCGAGATCATCCGCAGCTGTCGCGCGCGCGGCATCGAGGTCTACGTCGTGGGGCTGCTGCCTTGGGCCGACGAAACGGTAACCCCCGACGGCACCTCCCACGTGATGGCGCGCCTCGGCGAGGTGGGGAAAATGATGAAATTTTTCCGCACCCACGACGTCACGGATATAGTGCTCGCCGGCGGTATCAAACGCCCTGCGCTGAAGGAGCTAATCCCTGATTTCGAGGCGATTAAGATGCTCGCAAAGATCGCCCTAAAAAAACAGAGCGACGACAGCCTCTTCCGTTCGGTCATCAACGAGATCGAATCCCGCGGCTTCCATGTGCTTGGAATAGAGGAGGTTGTGCCCGAAATGCTCTTCCACTCCGGAGTGTACGGACGTGTGAAACCCTCCTCCGACGACATGGACGACATCCGGCGAGGCATCGAGGTGGCACGCGCACTGGGCCAAGTAGATGTGGGTCAGGCAGTTGTGGTGCAAGAGGGGATAGTGCTCGCCGTGGAGGCGGTGGAGGGCACCGACGCAATGCTTTCGCGTGCCGCAAGTCTCAGAAAACCAGGCAAATCGCCAGTCATGGTGAAGATCAAAAAGCCCGGTCAAGACAGCCGCGTCGACATGCCGGCGATGGGACTTCAGACGATCGAACAACTCGTCCGCCACGAAATCGGCGGTATAGCGGTCGAGGCCGGCGGCATCCTTGTCATTGAACGTGAGGCAGTTATCGCCGCCGCCGACGCAGCGAAACTCTTCATCGTCGGCATGGATTTATAAAAAACGTTACAAATGCTACACATCGCATAACTAATTGATTCAGTGAGAGTTTACATCATCGCAGGAGAGCCTTCGGGAGACCTGCTCGCATCGGGACTGATGCGGGCGCTCGTGCGGCTCGTCCCCGATGTGCGATTCCGCGGCGTCGGCGGCGAAAGCATGGAGGCGGTTATCGCTGATTCAGAGCAGTTTAAGAGCCTCTTCAACATCGCCGAAATCTCCGTAATGGGCATTTTCGAGGTGCTGCCGCGACTACCCCTCATTATGAGGCGTATCAGGCAGACAATCAGCGATATAGAGGACTTTCACCCCGACATTTTGGTGACTGTCGACAGCTGGGGCTTCGTGAGCGCGCTACTCACTCGATTGCGAAAAAAATGGCGACGCGAAAATACCGGTCAAGTGCCTGTTATTCACTACGTTGCACCACAAGTCTGGGCATGGAAAAAGGGACGCGCCAAGAGCGTCGCACGCTTAGTCGACCGCCTCATGACGCTCCTGCCGAACGAGGGCCGGCACTTCGAAAAATATGGCTTACTCTCTGATTTCGTGGGACATCCGGTCGTGGAACGAATCACGCAGGCGCAGCAGAAGCTCGATCCCGATGCCTTCCGCGCCACACTCGGAATCCCCGCCGACGCAACGGTCGTGTCGGTACTCCCAGGCTCGCGCCACTCAGAGGTTAAACGCCTGATACCCATACTAAAAGAGGCTATCGAACAACTCGCCGACGACCCTTCAATCCAACCGTCGAACGCTTCATCAACCAAGCTGCCGACCCTCCCGCCATCACAACTTTTCGTAGTCGTCCCCACGGTCGCCGGAGTCGAGCAGGAGGTAAGGCACGGATTCGAAGGATTCCCACTTCCGGTGCGTGTCGTGACAGGCGAATCCGCACGCTATAACGCGTTTGCAATCAGTAACTTGGCCCTCGCAAAATCGGGCACCGTGTCGTTGGAATTGGTGGCAATGGGGGTACCCCACCTAATCGCCTACACGTTCGGCCCGCTCTCAAATCTTGTCGCGCGAATGCTCGTGAAAGTGCGCTTCGCCAATCTGATTAACATCCTGTCAGACAGCGAGATAATCCCCGAATTCGTGCTCGGCAACTGCCGACCAGAACCCATTGCAGCCTGCGCCCGAAAGCTGCTGCCGACGTCAAGCACCGCCACCACAACATCAAACGCCGCAAAAAAACAGATAGAACAAGCACGCAACATCCTGAGTACATTGCGTTTACCCGACACGCTACCATCCGACAGGGCCGCCCAAATAGTCGCCGAAACGGCACAAAAAGCCAGAACACAAAAACAAAATAATCACATAAACTAAAACCATAAATAAACCACGTTAATCAACTCAAAATCAAAGTCATGAGAAAACAAATCGTTGCCGGAAACTGGAAAATGAACACCACACCGGAGCAGGGCGTAGTGCTCGTCAAGGAGATCCTAAAAAACCTCGGACAGTCCTGTACCACAGTTAATTACATCGTTTGCCCGCCCTTCACCCACCTCTCGGAGGTCGCCAAGGTGACGCGCGGAACCGCCGTTCAGGTTGGTGCACAAAACTGCGCCGACGAGGCTAAAGGTGCTTATACTGGGGAAGTTAGCGCCGAAATGATCGCCTCGATCGGGGCACAGTACGTCATCCTCGGCCACTCCGAGCGCCGCCAGTACTACGGCGAAACGAGCGCAAAACTCGTAAAACGCATGGCACTGACCTACGCAAACGGCTTAATGCCAATCTATTGCGTCGGCGAAACGCTCGAAGAACGCGAGAACGGCAAACTCTGGGACGTCGTAAAGGCGCAGATCGAGGAGGTCGTTTTCACGCTTTCCGACGAGCAATTCCGCCACTTGGTCGTCGCTTACGAGCCCGTCTGGGCGATCGGCACGGGCAAAGTCGCCACCGCAGATCAGGCGCAGGAGATGCACGCCTTCATCCGTAAAGTGCTGATTTCCAAGTTTGGAGAGGCCGCACAGAAGACCCCGATTCTCTACGGCGGCAGCGTGAAGGCCGACAACGCGGCCGAAATTTTCGCCAAGGAAGATGTCGACGGCGGCCTCATAGGCGGCGCGTCTCTGAAGGCCGAAGATTTTCTGGCCATCGGTAACGGATTCAACTAATCCAACGTGTTAAATAAAACGTGCGAATAGGCTGATAACAAGCCTATCCGCACGTTTTATTTTAACCGAACCACCCGAGCATTTTACAGAAACTCCCACAGAAATCCCACAGAAAAACCAACCCCTTTTTACAGAAAAGCCGTTTCCCGAATAATCTCGCTAACCGTGGGGTGGGGGAAAATAATCCGCTGCAGATCACGAATGGTTTCACCCCGCTCGATAACCAGCGCAGCCCCCCAAATCATCTCACTCGACGGCGAGCCAATCATATGAACACCAACCACTTGCCCCTCGACATAACCCCCAAGCCGATCTCCATCCGAATCCCCATACCGACCTTCATCCAAATCACGACCCGCGGCCAAATCACCACGATGACCTCCACTCGAAACCAGACCCGCGGCCGAATCACCACCCTGACCTCCATCAAAAACCCGATCAACCACACCCACCGCCGCCAAATCCACCCGCTGGCATCCCTCTGAAACCCGATCAACCGCATCCGCCCCACAGCCACCCACAGAGCCATCAATCACCACAATTTTGCAAACCCCCTCACCCCCCTCATTTTCAGCAACAAAACGCCCTGCATAAGCCATCGGCAGTCGCAACTCCCTGACATTAAGTCCTTTCACTCGCGCCGCCTCAAGCGTCAACCCCACCGAAGCAACCTCAGGATTAGTATAAACCACACCTGGAATAGCATCATAACGCATCGCATCGAGAGGCCGCCGAACCTCCCCATTCCGCAAGCTAACTATGTTATTAACAGCCACTTCCGCCTGCCGATAAGCCGTATGAGCCAGCATCGTCCCACCCGTCACATCGCCCGCCGCATAGACTCCCGCAACATCGGTTTGCATCCGCTCATCGGTCACAATTCCGCGACGATCACTAAGCGTAACTCCCAGATTCTCAAGTCCAAATCCATCCACAACAGGCCTGCGACCGACACTAATAAGAACCTTTTCCGCCGAAACAGAACGCTCAATCCCCTCGCCGTCAACAAACCGAACAACAGCACGATCAGCAAGCGACTCAACACCATGATTATCAGTGTCCTCCGTCGCCGATAAACCTTCCATCAAAGCAACCTCAGCACCCCCCTCCATAGCGCCAACAGAAGAGCTCGCCTCGACACAAGTCACCCGACTCGAAAGATGAAAAACCACCCCTTTTTTAGCATAAATTCCACGAAGCATCGCACTGATTTCATGGTCGATACCGCCAAGTATCTCACCCATTTGTTCAACTACTGTTACCTCGCTGCCAAGCGACCGAAAAAGACTCGCAAACTCCATCCCAATCACCCCGCCGCCGATAACGACCAGCGACGACGGTAACTCTTTAAGACTCAACGCTTCACGACTCGTAAGCAGAACCCCCGCCTCCATAGCCTCACGAACCCCCGCAATAGGCGGCACAAAAGCCTCTGACCCTGTGCAAATCAACAAGTTAGCAGCCGTATACACCGCCCCCAAGCCATCATTATTCCCAAGTTCGGCACCAGTCGAATTACTATCAAAAGAATCGCCACCAATCAAATCCCTATGCCTCGCAACCAAACCTCCCTCCAACACACTATCCCCCAAACGATTACCACCCCCAATCAAAAACCCATTCACCCCTCGCTCCAAAATAAAAGCCCTATCTCGCACAATATCAACCCCTTGCAACTTAGCCTTGACCCCCGCAACCAATTTCCGCACAACCTTATTTTTCCGCGCCACAATTTTCGCATAGTCGAAAGAAACCCCCTCGGCCCGAACCCCATACTTGCCCGCATTCAACGCATTTTCATACGTTTTAGCACTGTACAACAGCGTTTTAGTAGGAATGCACCCCTCATTCAAACACACCCCGCCCAACTCCCGCGCCTCAAAAACAACGACCCGAAGTCCCGCCGCCGCCGCCCGTTCCGCTGCCACATAACCCGCCGGCCCGCCGCCAATTATCGCGATATCATACTGAGCCATAGTAAGTTACGATTTAGAATCCAAACCCCCGACACAATCCCCAGCCTCACCCGAAGTCCGACCCTCAAAACCAGCAGAGCCCGCCGCCATATCCCCAGAAACGCCCCCACAAGCCCCCACAACCTCAATCTTAAGAACCCGCCCCAAATGCCGCCCCCCCTCAAACTCGGTTGCCAAAAAAACATCGACACACCGCCGCGCACAATCATTGTCCACAAACCGCCCGGGAAGACACAACACATTGGCATTGTTATGCTTACGACTCATTTCCGCAATCGTCGGCTCCCAACACAACGCCGCCCGAACTCCCGCATGCCGATTCGCAACGATGCTAACCCCGATCCCCGACCCGCAAACCGCCACACCGCGCTCAAACTCACCCCTCGTAACTGCCTCAGCCATAGGATGAACCACATCAGGATAGTCGCACGGCGCCTCCGAATACCCCCCGAAATCAAAAACCTCATACCCGAGCGCCGACAAATAGCCCACCAAATACTCCTTCATCTCAAAACCGGCATGGTCTGCCGCAATCGCAATTTTATTCATATCACACTGACTTTATGATTATTAACCCCAACTAACTCAAGTATCGATTCAGCTACCGCCAGCTACTCACCATGCGAGCTCAAACATCGCTTCAGCTGCCACTCGACCTCTCTCGACCATACGACCCGCCGCAACTATCATACTCATATCTCACTAACTTTATGATCGTTAACACCAACGAACTTAAGTATCGCTTCAGCTGCCGCACGCGGCTCCTCCACCATCCCATTGTGCCCCGAATGCTCAAGCCACACAACCCTCGCCCGAGGATGCGCAACCGCCATAGCCTCAGCTACTTCCGCCGAAATATACTCATCCCCCCGCCCAAAAACAAAAAGCACCGGAACCTCAATCCTCTCCGCCATAACCCCCTCATCCTCAATCTCATCAGGCCCACCAGCCCCCCGCGACCTTTCAGTTCCAGACAGCCTCTGCAAAACCTCATTCCGATCCCGCCGCTCTGCCATTCCCCGAAGCAGCGCCGTAATCCCCTCATCCTCAGTCAACATCACCAATTCTGCAAAGTCCTCGATCTCATCCGCCAACCGCCGCCTGTTCTCCGCCGCAAACCCTTTTCCGGGCAGCGTACGCGCCAAAAGCTCCTTTTTTCCACCCTCCACCAACGCAATTTCCCGCTCTCGATTGAGCCGTTTTTCGGGCGAATCGGCGTTCGGCGTCGACGAAAAAAGCACCAACCCATCCAGCATTTCCGGATGCCGTTCAGCCAACGCCAATGCAACATACCCGCCCATCGAATGCCCTACCACAGTGCACTTTACAACGCCCACCTCAATCAAAGCTTCATATACCGTATCGGCCAAAAACTCCATCGAATGCACCGCCCCCTTCACCTCCGAAATCCCATGCCCGGGCAGATCCGGCGCCACAACCCGCACCACCGACTGTAGCAGCCCCGCCACCGCATCCCAAACATTCAAATTCTCCAAATATCCATGCAAAAGCACAACCGTCCGCCCCCCCGAAGCCGATCCTGAACCCGACCCAGACCCAGACCCAGACCCAGACCCAGACCCAGACCCGACAGCCACCCCCGCCCCCGAAGCCGCCGCCCCCGTATCCAAAATCCGAAGAGCCACCCCCCCCGCAACAACAAATTTTTCCATGGACACAAAGGTACTACAAGCCGAGCGCAATCGCAAATCTATTTCCACATAACCCGAACGTCACCGCCGCCCAAACCAAACAACCACAAATCAACTAATTTTTACTATTTTTGCCAATAAAAAGAAAAAATCGCCACCTCAAAAAATCACCACAAGAAAAAACCAAAA
>JAITWH010000015.1 GCA_031285405.1 Alistipes sp. | reverse complement strand
CACTTTTAGGGGGTCAATTTGCTCCGTTTTCGGGGGTCAATTTCATCCGCTCTAAAATCACTCTCCAGAGGGGTCAATTTGCGCCGGCGCAAAGGGTCAATTTTACGCGGTTTTTACACATCGGTAACACTCGCCCTTTTTTAGGCGTTACATAGGTAACACTCGGCCAAAAAAAAAGCGTTACCGATGTAACGCTTTTTTAATTGCCCCCTCCCGAAAAAAAATCAAGTTACCCCGATTTTAGCTATCTTTGCGACGAAAAATGGGAAGGATTTTAGCGATAGATTACGGAACAAAACGTACGGGACTTGCGGTCACCGACCCTCTGCGCATCATCGCCGGAGGTCTCGAAACCGTGCCGACACACACTTTGCCCGCGTGGTTCGAAAGATATTTCGCCGCCCAGCAGGTCGATATCATCGTGATAGGCAAGGCGTTACGCATGGACGGTACCCCCTCGGAGTCGATGACGCACATCGAACCCTTCGTCGAGCGGCTGCGCGCGAAATATCCCGACAAGCAGGTGGTGTGGTGGGACGAACGGTTCACCTCGCGCATGGCCCAGCGGTCGCTCATCGCCGGCGGCGTGCCCAAGATGGCGCGGCGCAACAAGGGGCTCATCGACACCATCAGCGCAACGATAATTCTCGAAAGCTTTCTCGAAAGTCGCGAATATAAAGACTTGACTCTATGATACTTCCGATAGTAGTGTACGGCTCGCCGGTTCTGCGGAGCGAAAACGCGGAGATCGACGCGAACCACCCCGACACAAAGAAATTGATCGCCGACATGTTCGCCACGATGTACGCCGCCGAGGGTGTTGGTCTCGCCGCGCCGCAGGTTGGCCGCAACGTGCGGCTGTTCGTTGTCGACGTCACGCCATGGGCCGACGAGGAGCCCGAGCTGGCCGACTTCCGCCGCGCCTTCATCAACCCCGTGATCCACTGGAGCTCCGACGAGGAGAGCCTCTACAACGAGGGGTGTCTGTCGCTGCCCAATCTGCACGAGGATGTTTCGCGCCCCGTGACTATTCGCATGCGCTACTTGGACGAGAACTTCGAGCCCCACGACGAGGAGTTCACCGGCCGGCCGGCGCGCGTCATCCAACACGAGTACGATCATCTTGAGGGTAAGGTATTTACAGACCTGCTGTCGCCCCTGCGCCGCACGCTGATCAAGAGCAAGTTGGCCGGATTCTCAAAGGGTAAGTACAAGGCGGCTTATCGCACGAAATAATTTTTCGCAAAAAAATATACTTTTTTACCTAAACTTTTTTGCGGCGCGCCGATTTTTGGCACGGATGTTGCAAAAGTAAATATCAGAAAACAGAAAAAAGGTTTCTTCATTTATTTAAGTTTGGGTTAGTAGTTTTGGGGATGTCTAAATCCCTCGGCACCGGAGACGATCGTGATGATTCTCTCCGGTTCTTTTTTGCGCACCCCCGAAAATTTGAGAGACAAAAAAACAGGCTGCGCATCGCGACTTTTCCCATTTAAGTATTATCTTTGAACCTTTCGGCTGAACCGAGCTTAAATTCTAATATCGTTTTTTAATATGCGTTACCTACCATCGTTTCTACTCACCGCACTCTTCATCGCAATCTCGACAGCGGCCTTCGGGCAGGCGCTCGAACCCGATGCGAAACTCGCCTCGCAACTCGAAGAGAGCCGCATGCTGCGTTTCACCATGAAGCCCGACGCGGCCGACGCCGCCCTCACCCGCTGGTACGGGAAAGAGGTTCTCAAGAGTCGTTCGCTTCCTCTCGCTTCAGATTTCGAATCGCTGAGGGTGAGCGGCCCGGGCATGCTGAGCCTCGCACCCGACATGTCGGTCTCGGGCGAAGGGAGCGTGAGGCTCGAAACCCCCACCTCGCTCGGCATCAAAAATCCCACCAACCGCAACTACGCACTCGCCGAAGTTATTCGTCCGTTGAATGGCGAGAACCTGGAAGATTACAACCGTTTCTCGGTGTGGGTCTACGCCGACGCCCCCGGGGTGTACACGCTCTTCGCAGGCTTCACCCTCTACAACGAGGGCGAACAGATAATGCCCGCCCCCGGGCGATTCGAGGGGCAGAGCTTCGAGACGGTATACCCGGGTAAGTGGCAGCGCATCGTGTGGGAGATTCCCGATCTGTATCGCGACAAGGTGACCGGTTTTTCGGTGAACTTCATGCTGTCGGGCTCTCCGGCCGGTGCCGCCGAACGCATGAGTTTTTACGTCGACGACATGCGCATAGAGCAGGTCGAGGCCGACAACACCCGCGGGTTCGACCTGCGCAAGAACGCGATCGCGTATAGCCACAGCGGCTACAAAACGGGAGCGCGCAAACAGGCGATAGTGCAGAACGTGGACGACACAGCATTCAAACTGTACAACGAAGCGACGGGCGCGGTTGCGTACGAAGGCAACGGCGAGAGGATGAGGGATGGCTTCGTTGTTCTCGACTTTTCGGACCTCGACACCCCGGGACGCTACACCATCGCGGTGGGCAACATCGCCTCGAAGCCCTTCGCGATAGGCGACACGGCCTATCTTGCCCTCGCGTGGAAGACCCTCAACTTTTTCTACGCCGAGCGTTGCGGCTGGCATCAGCCCGGCATCCACATCGAGTGTCATCAGGATGTGTTCAGCGTACACCCCGACGGTCGCACGATAAGCGTGGCGGGGGGTTGGCACGACGCCGCCGACCTCACGCAGGGGGTGGGCAACACCGCCGAGGCAGGCATCGCGATTCTCGAAATGGCGGCGGCGGTGAAAGACAAAGACAGGGAGCTCTACGAACGTCTCTTGGAGGAGGCTCGCTGGGGGCTGAACTGGACGATGCGCACACGTTTCGGCGACGGATACCGTCACGGCGGAATGGTAGTGAGCATCTGGACAAAGAACATTCGCGGCGACAAGGACGACATGCAGAACCAGGCGGGCAACTCAGCTCCGGACAACCTCATCGGCGCCGCCTTCTGCGCAATGGCAGCTCCGTTCTTCGAGGAGTCGGATCCGGTCTTCGCACGCTGGTGCAGGGTGTGCGCGGTCGAGGATTTCGATTTCGCGGCCGAGCTGCTGGGGCGCCCGTGGGGCAGAAAGTACAAGGATGTCGACATGGCCGGACTCGTGGTCACGACCGCCATGCACCTCTATCGTCTGACCGACGAGCAGAAGTATCTCGACTGGGCGGCCAACTACGCCTCGCGCATGATAGATTGTCAGCAGTTGGAGCGTCGCACCGACTGGTCGATGCCGCTGAGGGGATTTTTCTGGGAGAGTGCCAAGAAGGAGCGCGCCATATCCTACTATCACCGCAGCGAGGAGCAGTTGATGATGCAGGGGTTGGCGATGCTGCTCACCGACGCACCCGACCACCGAGACGCCGCGAGGTGGATGGAGTCGTGCCGCGCGTACAGCGACTATATTAAAGAGGTATCCGGAGTGATGGAGCCCTACGGGATTCTTCCCGCCGCGATCTACGAGGTGGGCAACACAGACTACTCGAACTTCTCGCACGAGGGCGACAGGAGTCAGGGTGCGCCCACGATGGAGGAGTACAACGCGCAGGTGCGCAACGGCATCAAGCTCTCCAAGACGCACTACCTGCGGAAGTTCCCCGTCGCCTATCAGTTCCGCGGCTTCCACGCCATACTGCTGAGCAAGGCCAAGGCGGCGGTGATACTGTCGCGCCTGTTGGATGACACGGAGCTTCGCGACATCGCAACGCGCCAGCTGGAGTATGTGGTCGGATTCAACCCCTTTGCCGCGAGCACCATATTCGGCGAGGGTTACGACTACCACCCACTCTACGGAGCCTACGCCGGCGATGTGGTGGGTGCGGTGCCCGTGGGTATCGAGACCTTCGAAAACGACGACGAGCCCTACTGGCCGACACAAAGCAACGCCACATACAAAGAGATATGGATGCTTACCTCGGCCAAGACTATGGGGTTGGTTGCGGAACTTTTTCTTGACTAAGTCGGAGTTTAAGTGGTTAGTTGTTAGTGATTAGTGGTTAGTGCTACGCGGTTCAATTGATAATTGATAATTGATAATTGATAATTAGCTAACGCAGATTTTTTGCGTAGCACTGCGCCGCGTTAGCACTAACCACTAATAACTAACCACTGATTTTTGCGCCGCGTTAGCACTAACAACTAACCACTAATAACTAACCACTATTTTTTCACTATCTTTGAACGATGGATTTCAAGTTGGTGTCGGAATACAAGCCCACCGGTGATCAGCCGGAGGCGATCGACGGGTTGGTGCGCGCCATTCGGGGCGGCGCGCGCCACTCGACGTTGCTGGGGGTGACGGGTTCGGGCAAGACCTTCACCGTGGCCAACACCATAGCCGAGCTCAACCGACCCACCATAGTGCTGAGCCACAACAAGACCCTCGCGGCACAGCTCTACACAGAGTTCCGGGGATTTTTTCCCGAGAACAGCGTCGAGTACTTCGTGTCGTACTACGACTACTATCAGCCCGAGGCCTACCTGCCGCAGTCCGATACCTATATAGAGAAGGATTTGCAGATCAACGACGAGATCGACAAGCTGAGGCTGCGCGCCACGGCGTCGCTCATGTCGGGGCGGCGGGATGTGATAGTTGTCGCTTCGGTGTCGTGCATCTACGGCATCGGCAACCCCGAGGACTTCGAGGCGAGCATGGTGGAGCTGCACGCCGGCCAGACAGTCAGCCGCAAGAAGCTGCTCTACGATCTGGTCGACATACTCTACACCCGCTCCGAGCGCGACCTCACTCCGGCTACTTTTCGCGTGGCCGGCGAGGCGGTGGATGTGATGCTGGCATACGGCGAGACGGCGGTGCGTTTGGATTTTTTCGACGACGAGATCGAGAGCATATCCCGCATCGACCCGCTGACGGGGCAGAGGCTTGAAAAACTCGACTCGATTCGCATCTCGCCCGCCAACCTCTTCGTCACCACGAGGGAGCGAACCATCGCCGCCATCGCCCAGATCCAGCGCGACCTCGGCGAGCAGATAGCCTTTTTCGAGAGTCAGGGTCGCCACGCCGAGGCGCAGCGGATAAAGCAGCGCACCGAGTTCGACCTCGAAATGATCAAGGAGCTGGGCTACTGCAGCGGCATCGAGAACTACTCGCGCTACTTCGACGGTCGCCAGCCGGGCATGCCGCCGTTCTGTCTGCTCAACTACTTTCCGGACGACTACCTGATGGTGATCGACGAGAGTCACGTGACGCTGCCGCAGGTGAGGGCGATGTATGGCGGCGACAGGGCGCGAAAAGAGAACTTGGTCGAGTTCGGATTTCGACTACCCGCCGCCAAGGACAACCGCCCGCTGAAGTTCGACGAGTTCGAGGCGCTGGCCGGCACCTCTATATATGTGAGCGCCACGCCGGCCGACTACGAGCTGATGAAGTCGGAGGGGATGGTGGTCGAGCAGGTGGTGCGCCCCACGGGGGTGGTCGACCCGCCGATACAGGTGCGCATCACCGACAACCAGATCGACGACCTGATCGAGGAGATTCAGGCTCGCGCCGCCGTCGAGGAGAGGGTGCTGGTCGCGACGCTCACGAAACGTATGGCCGAGGAGCTGTCGAAATACTTCGACCGCATCGGCATACGCAACCGATACATACACTCGGAGGTGGAGACTTTAGACCGCATTCGCATTCTGGAGGATCTGAGGGCGGGTTCGTTCGACGTGCTGATCGGGGTTAATCTGCTGCGCGAGGGGCTCGACCTGCCCGAGGTGTCGTTGGTCGCCGTGATGGATGCCGACAAGGAGGGATTTCTGCGCAACACACGTTCAATCACGCAGATAGCCGGACGCGCGGCGCGGCACGCCGGAGGCAACGTGATCCTCTACGCCGAGCGGCGCACCGACTCGATTCGCGAAGCCATCGCCGAGAGCAACCGCCGACGCGAGAAGCAGATCGCCTACAACATGCGCAATCGCATCGTGCCGCTTGCCGCTCGCAAGAGTTCGCGCGGCAACATACTTATTAAGAGTGCGGGGGAGGCGGAGAGTGATTTTGCTTATGATTTTGCAGGGGAGCACGGCGCTTCGGGCATGAGGATCGCCGCCGACGTCGGGGTTGTCTACTCAGCATCGGAGTTGGAGAGGGAGATTGCCGACGCGCGCCGAAAGATGGAGGCCGCCGCGCGCGAACTCGACTTTGCCGCCGCCGCCCGATATCGCAATCTCATGTACGCGCTTCAGGAAAAACGCACAACAAAATGACTACGACCCAGCGACTTACCTCCTTCATAGACAGCTTCTACTGGAGGCCGTTCCACGGATTGGTGTCGCGGCAGGCGTTCAGGTACGTCGCGTGCGGGGGGATCAATTGGGTTGCGACGACGGTCTGTTTTTGGGTAGCGTTCAACTTCGTCTTCGCGAAGCGGGACGTCGACCTCGGGCCGACGGTGGTGGCGGCGCACACCGCGGCGCTTGCGATCGCTTGGCTGCTCTCCGTGCTGTTGGGGTTCTGGATGCAGAAGAATATCAGCTTCCGGAGCTCACCGCTGAGGGGGCATACCCAACTGTTTCGTTATTTTCTGAGTGCCGTCGCCACCCTCCTCATCTCGTGGCAACTTGAGAATCTGTTCGTCCGAGTCTGCCACATCTACCCCACGGTGGCGTTCACGATTATCTACCTCACCACGGCCGTCGTCGGCTTCGCGGTGCAGAGGCACTTCACCTTCCGAGGCTCGTCGCGAGATTAGTCGGAACGCCGACGGCGATTTTGGCTACGCAGTTTTTACTACGCAGAACTATTTTGCGAATTATCTTTCGCGATAGACCCACAGGAAGAGGTCGATGTCCCAGTAGAGGTTCATGCGGTTGACAGCCACCCCCTCTTCGGGCGACTGGAAGATGCTCACCATGCTGTATCCGTTGGAGGGGTTCGTGAGTTTTTCGACAGTCAGCTCGGGGTGCTCGCGTTTGATGCGCGCCATGAAGTTGTCGGCGTTGCTCTCGACGGAGAAGGCACCGGCGATGACGTGGTACCTCGGTCCGGCAGCCTCAACAGCCTCAGTCTCAGTCGAAGCGGCGGACGAAGCGGAAGCGGCGGCGATCTCTGCCTCGGCGGCAAAGGCGGCCTGGGCAGCGACGGTAGCTTCGGCGACGGCGGTGGCGATCTCCACCGTTTCCGAACCGCGCCCCATGAACGACCCGTTCTTCCAGTTCCACGCCAGCCCCAGCAGCAGCACCGCCGCGAGGATACCGATAACTAACCAGGCCCACGTCGGGGCGGAATTTCTTTCTGTTTCCATAGTGACTATCTCTTCATTTGTTGGATTAAGCGTAATGTGCATGCTCTCGGCGACGACGAAACGGCCGTCCCTCACCTCGCCCACGCCGTCGATGGCGACGCCCGCGTCGGTGCGATGCTCTTCGAGCCACGATTGGTAGATCGCCGTGGCCTCCGACTCCGTCACTCCGTTGGCGTCGGCCACGAGCAGCGTCACGTCGACCGCCCCTTCGTCCTCGTCGGGCGAGAATAGCACCACGTTTTGCGGCGGGATGATCTGGGTGTCGGAGATTCTTTTGGCCCCCCGCCGCCTAACTTCGAGGGTTCCGACCCCTTCGAGGAGGACGCTCCGGCGCATGGCCAGCGCGTCGTATATCAATCTGTCGATACTGTTCATGCTGCCTTTTGTTTACGCAATCCCGACCATCTGTTTGCGTCGGGCGTCAGTTTGAACCCTGTGTACGGCCACACAATCATCAATATGCCTGCCAAAATGAACGGAATGCTCAAAAGTTGTCCGATATTCATGCCGATCGTGGCGATCATCTCTATCTCTTTGGCCTCCTGCACGTTCTTGATATACTCGATGAGGAAGCGCGTGAGAAACACCCCGACCAGCCCCACGCCGAAAAGCATGCCCGGGCGCCTGACCCCCGCGTCCCTCCTGTAATATAGGAACACCAGCACGGCGAAGGTAACGAGATAGCACAACGCCTCGTAGATCTGCGTCGGGTGCATGGGTTCGGTCTCGCCCACCCTCGTGAAGATGAATCCCCACGGCAGGTCGGTCGCGTGGCCGTAGATCTCGGAGTTGATCAGGTTGCCGATGCGCACCACCGCGCCCCCCACCGTGACGGGTATCATCACCCTGTCGAGAGCCCAGATGTAGGGTAGTTTGTGTTGCCTCGAAAATCCCCACAGCCCCAGCAGCAGCCCCACCGCCGCGCCGTGACTCGCCATGCCCCCCTCGCGAATGTAGAGCATCTCGATCGGGTGTGCAAGGTAGTACTCCGGAGCGTAGAACAAGCAGTGGCCCAGCCTTGCGCCGATGATCGTCGCGAGGGCTCCCCACCAAAATATGTTGTCGAGTTTCGGGGAGAGCTTTTCGCGCTTGGTGAAGTCGCCGAAGTAGATGACACCCAAGCCGATCGCAGTCATCCAGCACAGCCCGTACCACATCACCTCGAAACTCCCCATCCTGAAAAAGACAGGGTTCATGTCCCACGTTACCGCCAAGAAATTTATCATCGCACCACAAAAATTGGTTTTCTAATCAGCAAAGATACATATAAAAAATTTATATTTTGCTCAGTGTGAACGAAAAAGTGGTGCCGACGCCGAGTTCGCTGCGCACGGAGACTGTCTCGCCGTGCGCCTCGATGATGTGTTTGACTATGGCGAGCCCCAGTCCGGTGCCCCCTTTTTCGCGCGAGCGGCTGGCGTCGGTGCGGAAAAAGCGTTCGAACAGCCGCGCCACATCCTCTTTTTCGATCCCCTCGCCGTTGTCGGCCACCTCGACCATCACCTTGTCGAACATGTCGATCAGCGAGATGTGCGTCCATCCGCCCGCGGTGCCGTAGCGTATCGAGTTGGAGATGAGATTGGCGAAGACCTGCGCGATGTACTTCCGGTCGGCGACGACGAAGAGGCTCTCCTGACTTTTTTTGCCCGCAGCGGCCCGCAGCTTCACCCTGATTCCGCGCGAGTGCGCCTCCATCTCGAACGCGTCGACAATCTCGCGCGCCAACTCCACCACGTCGAATCGCGTGTACTCGAAGTGTGGCTGACCCGACTCAAGGTGCGAAATCTCCTCCAAGTATGTGATGATGTCGACTATTCGCCCGATGCTCTTTTCGGCGCGATCGAGGTATAGTCGGTTGACGCTCTCGTCGTGCAGCGCGCCGTCCAACAGGGTCGACAGATAGCCCTGGATGTTGAAGACGGGGGTCTTGATCTCGTGGGCGAAGTTGCCCAAGTACTCGCGGCGGAACTGCTCCATCTCCTCCAGCCGTTCGATCTCCTGTCTGTTGCTCTCGGCCCAGTCGGTGATCTCGGCGGTGACGGTTTCCAACAGGTTCTCCTTTTTGAGGTACACATTCTCCATGTCGCGCGTGCGCAGGTTGCGATCGAACACGATCTGGTAGATGGGCTTCATCTTGTAGATCACAAACTTTTTCAACACAAAACGCGAGAAGAGATAGGTCACCACGAAGGTCGCGGCGCAGATCACCGCCAGCCCCCACAGAAAAAATCCGTAGGCGTAGACCACGATGCCGCCCGACACGATCACCACCAGCGTCACGAGCAGCGCGATCAACAGCGCCGCGTAGTCGATCGAGCGGATGCGCAGGATCTGCTTGTCTTCGAGATATTTTCGTATGGTAACCCTTGCCATCCTCTATCTTGCTATCTTGCCGTTGCCGACCTACTTGATGTGGCTCTTCATGAGTCGCGCGATGTACTTGCCGACGATGTCGAACTCCAGATTCACCACACTGCCCACCTCGATGTACCGGAAGTTGGTGTTGTCGTGGGTGTAGGGAATTATGGCGACTCGGAACCGCCCCTCGCGCGAGTCGACCACGGTGAGGCTGACGCCGTTGACCGCCACCGACCCCTTTTCGACAGTCAGCATCCCCTCGTCCGCGCCGGCGGGGTCGTACTCGAATGTGTAGTACCAGCTGCCGCCCGCCTCCTCGACAGCAGTGCAGATGGCGGTGCGGTCGACGTGGCCCTGCACGATGTGGCCGTCCAACAGCGCGTCGGGCCTCATGCTGCGTTCGAGGTTCACGTGGTCGCCCACCCGCAGCGTGCCCAAGTTGCTCTTGAGGAGCGTTTCGTGCATGGCGGTGACGGTGTATGTCTCCTCGGTGAGCTCCACTACCGTTAGGCACACCCCGTTGTGGGAGACGCTCTGGTCGATCTTCAGCTCGCCCGTGAAGTCGGCGGCGAGGGTGAAGTGTCTGTTCTGCTGCTCGGTGCGAATCTCGGTGACCCGCCCCATTCTTTCCACTATTCCTGAAAACATTTTTTATATCGTTTTGTTAATGACAATCGCGCACACCGAATACAACTCTTTGACGTCCGACACGGAGATGCGCACCTCGTCGAAGTTGTCGGCATCGAGCGGCAGCAGCCTCAGCACCTGCGAATCGGCCTCGCGCCTCACCCGCCGCAACATCGTGAACTCCTCGCCCACAACCACGTAGTCGCCCCCCGGGATGAGCCCCTCGATCCCCACCCGCTTCATCAGCACCATCGACCCCGCGGGAATCTCACCGCCCATCGCCCGTCCGTTGTACATCGCCCCGAACTCGGCATCCTCGACCGTCGGCAGCGAGATGTAGCCTCGACTCGCGAAGCGCGCCGGCGAGGCGACATACTTCTCGACGTCGACGTCGAAAAATGGTATCGAGACACGCTTGGCCGACTCGTCGGTAAACATGTCGCCCTCGCCTGTGAGCAGCCACGCGCGCGATATCTGGGGATACTTCGCGGCGATCATCGCGGCAAGTTCGCGGCTAACGCCGTTGTTTCCGCGCTTGATCTGGTACAGATTCTCACCGCGAGAGAGGCCCACAGACAGGGCGAACGAGTTGACCGACAGTCCGGTCCATCGCACCACGCGTTCTATTCGCTGCCAATTGTTCAGCACCCTGGTTGTTCGTTTAAAAATTTTAGACTACCTTTGCGTCTCCGTAAAAAGGGTCCCGTAGTTCAATGGATAGAATATCAGATTCCGGTTCTGACGGTACAGGTTCGATTCCTGTCGGGATCACGAGACGAGGGGTGCGATGACTCGGCCCGCCGAGTTATCGTCTCCCCTGTCGGGTGACCGGCCCCGCTCCCCTGAGATTATGCAATAATCCATCCGCAAATATACAATTATTTTTTGTGATCGACAAAGCCACCATCGACCGAATATACTCCGCCGCGGATATCGTGGAGGTGGTGGGCGACTTCGTGTCGCTGCGCAAAAAGGGGGTCAACTATCAGGCCTGTTGCCCGTTCCACAACGAGAAGACCCCTTCGTTCGTCGTCTCGCCGACCAAGGGACTGTTCAAATGTTTCGGCTGCGGCAAGGGTGGCAACGCGGTCACTTTCGTGATGGAACACGAGGGGATGGGCTACGTCGAGGCGCTCAAGTACGTTGCGAAGAAGTACGGAATCGAGGTCGCCGAGCGCGAGCTGACCGAGGAGGAGAGCCGCCGCAACGACGACCGCGAGAGCATGATGGTGCTCAACAGCTGGAGCGCCGAGTGGTTCAAAAGCGCGCTGCACGACTCTCCCGAGGGACGCAGCGTGGGCATGACCTACTTTCGCCACAGGGGCTTCACCGACGCCATCATCGAGCGTTTCCAGCTGGGCTTCTGCCCCTCGGGCGGCGACAGGTTCACTCAGGCGGCTCTGGCGGCGGGATATAAAGAGGAGTTCCTGACCGGCACGGGCCTCAGCATCAAGCGCGAGAGCGGCGGTTGGTACGACCGATTTTCGGAGCGGGTGATGTTTCCGATCCACTCGATGAGCGGACGAGTGATGGCGTTCGGCGGCCGCACACTGCGCACCGACAAGAACGTCGCCAAATATCTCAACTCGCCCGAGAGCGAGGTCTACTCCAAGAAGCAGACGCTGTACGGAATTTTCTTCGCCAAGAAGGCGATCGCCCAGCAGCACAACGCAATTTTAGTCGAGGGCTACACCGACGTCATCTCGATGCACCAGGCGGGGGTCGAAAATGTCGTCGCGTCGAGCGGCACGTCGCTCACCACCGAGCAGATCAAGCTGCTGCGAAGGTTCACGGAGAACATCACGGTGATCTACGACGGCGACTCGGCGGGCATCAACGCCTCGTTGCGAGGCATCGACATGATCCTGCGCGAGGGTCTCAACGTGCGCATAGTGCTGCTGCCCGACGGCGAGGACCCAGACTCGTTCGCCCGCGCCCACAACGCCACCGAGCTGCAGGAGTTCATTCGCGCCAACGAGGAGGATTTCATCAATTTCAAATCGCGCCTGCTGATGCGCGACGCGAGGGGCGACGTGATAAAACGAGCGGGAGTGGTGGGCGAGATGGTCGCCTCGATCGCCGAGATTCCCGACGCCATTCGCCGCGCGATGTACATCACCGAGTGCGCCCGCACGATGGAGATCGACGAGGGGCTGCTGATCTCCGAGGTTGCGAAAAAGCGGCTGTCGGGAGTGGCCTCCGACGACGAGGGGCGCGAATTCATTCGCCGACAGCAGGCCGCAGTTCGTGCCGAGAGCGCCGCGCGAACCTTTGCCCGAACAGGCCCGACGAGCTCCGCCGGAGCGTCCGGAGGTCGAGGAGGAGTCGCCGCCGGCAGCAACATCGAGGAGCTGGAAAAGGAGTTGGTGAAATATCTGATCAAGTACGGCCACGAGGAGTTCGACTTCCGCGACGGGCGCACGACAACCCCCCTCAACGTTGCCGAGACCATCATCGGCGAGCTGCAGACCAACGGCCTCACGCTGCGCAATCCGCGTTACAGGGCGCTGTTCGACACCTATCTGACTCTCTACGGCGAGCTTGGCAAGGGGGTCGAGGTGCCCGCCCACAACTTCATCACCCACCCCGACAGCGAGGTGTGCAACGCGGCGGTCGACCTGCTGACGGCTGACGACAACTACACGCCGAGCAAGCTCTGGAAGCGTCACGATTTCTCGGTGGCAAGCGAGCGCGAACGATTGTCGGAGGCGTTGCCGCGCGCGGTGATACTCTACAAGTCGAAGGTGATCGAGGAGCTCTCGGCCGAGCTACGCGCCCGCCTCCGCGACTCCGAGAAGTCGGGCTCCGACTCGGGCGCGGGACTCTCCGAAGAGGAGGCCGCCAACATCCTACGCCGAATAACCGCCCTCGACCGCGAACGCAACAACATCGCCAAACGCCTCTCCCGCCTAATCCTCTAACTACCCCTCCGTCTCGCCGTTACCAGCTACTCTTAGAGGTGATGATAATCGCCCCGCCGGCACCACGCACACCATAGATCGGCGCACTCTTAAGAACCACTACCGAGGCCACATTTGGCAACGCGACCATATTGTCGGCAGCCTCAATATCCTCCGCAGGCATACCATCGACAACGATCAGCATCGGGCCTGCAAACGCACCCACAACGTACGCTTGGGGGCCCACCATACGAACTCCAGCTCCGAGTCGACTCCGAAGAAATTCCATCAGATTGGTATAGTTATCCGACCGATTCATATCTACGATCTTCCCGAAACCCATGAAGTTTTCAGGCGAGATCCTGCCATAACCAATGTCGACCATCTCCGGTCGCTGCGCCGTGACGCTCACTGAGTCGATGTAGTTCAGAGAGTTGAGCCCTCCCGCGGGCAGACGGATCGCCACCAACAGCGAGTCGAAATCGGCCACCGGCAGTTCATAGATGTTGTCCAAGACGAACAGATTGAGAGTGTCGCCGTCGCTCACCCGATAGTAGCGATTGCCCGACTCGTCCATCCTCGCGTCGAGGGTGCCCGGCCTGCCCTTGACAGACGCCGACATCGCCACCCCGCGAAGCGGCACATCCAGTGTGTCGCGCACCATGATCTTCAGTTCCCGCGACTCCGAAGCCCGAACCCGCGGACGCCTCTGCGCCTGCGAAGTCTCAGCCAGACACAAAAGCACAACCACAAACAGAGATAAAAAAACACTCCTCATCGCAGCAACATTTTAAAGGGTTAAAAGAAAAAATCACTCCCGCCCCCGAGTGGTAATGACCACCACTCCGTTACCCCCGCGAGTGCCATATATCGCCGCCGAGGAGGCATCCTTCAGTACAGATATCGAGGTGACGCTGTTGGGATGGATCGACTCGTTGGCCACGGCAAACGAGGTGGGCGTCCCGTCGACAACCACAAGGGGTTCGTTGCTGCCGCCCGACAGCGAGTTGATGCCGCCGCGGATGACGATCTCGCCGTTGGAGTTGAACGACACCCCCGACACCCGCCCCTCGATATACTCCCTCAGGGTCGAGTATGAGTAGGCATCCTCCATGTCGATCGAGCTGACGGCCGAGGTGGCGGCGCGACGCGAAAATGTGCCGTAGCCTGTGTCGATCACCTCGCCGCTACCCTCGCGCGACATCACGCCGGCGATCTTGCGACTGTTGCGAAACACGACCACCATCGAGTCGTAGCCCGACACGGGAAACTCGTAGATCGACGCCCCCGCCATCAGCACGAGCGTGTCGGCGTCGGTCACGCTGAAGAACTTGTTGCCAAATCTGTCGAGCGGCTCCATCCGGTCGGCCCCCTTGACCTGGGTCGCCATCTCCACGTTGCGCATCACTCGCCCGCGAGCGTTCCTAACCATCAGTTTGAGATTGCGTTGCTGCGCCGCGGCGGAAAAGATCAAAGCCGCAAATACCGAGAGTAACAGTAATCGTTTCATAATCGGTTATGTTTTAGGTATGCTGCAAAGATACAAAAAAATTCACTATCTTCGCGAAATGGAACTGACAAAAATCACAGCGATATCGCCCATCGACGGCCGGTACCGCGACGCATCGTTACCTTTAGACGACTACTTCTCGGAGTACGCGCTGATTCGCTACCGCGTGCTGGTCGAGGTCGAATACTTCATCGCCCTGTGCGGAATCCCGCTGCCCCAGCTGGCACACATCAGGGAGAAGAACTTCGCCGACCTGAGGGCGATCTACCAGAACTTCGAGATCAAGGACGCGCTGAGAGTCAAGGAGATCGAGCGCACGACCAACCACGACGTCAAGGCAGTGGAGTACCTCATCAAGGAGAAGATGGACGAGCTGGGGCTGGGCGACTACAAGGAGTTCGTCCACTTCGGCCTCACCTCGCAGGATATCAACAACACCGCCACCCCCTACTCGATTCGCGAGGCGGCCCACGGCGTCTACTATCCGCTGATCGGCGAGCTGCTGGAGCGTCTGCGCGGCATGGCCCGCGAGTGGGAGAACGTGCCGCTGTTGGCGCGCACTCACGGCCAGCCCGCCTCCCCAACACGTCTGGGCAAGGAGATGATGGTCTACGTCGAGAGGTTGGAAAAGCAGATTCAGATGTTGCGCGACGTCCCTGCGCCGGCCAAGTTCGGCGGTGCGACGGGCAACTTCAACGCCCACTACGCCGCCTATCCGTCGATCGACTGGGTGGCGTTCGCCGACCGTTTCGTGAGCGAAGTGTTACATTTGACACGCAGCCGCTACACGACCCAGATCGAGCACTACGACAACATCGCCGCCATCTTCGACACCTTCAAACGCATCAACACGATCCTTGTAGACTTCTGCCGCGACGTGTGGACCTACATCTCGATGGACTACTTCAAGCAGCGGGTCGTGGCGGGCGAGGTGGGTTCGTCGGCCATGCCGCACAAGGTCAATCCGATCGACTTCGAGAACGCTGAGGGAAATCTTGGCATGGCAAATGCGATATTCGAACATCTGTCGGCCAAGCTGCCGGTCTCTCGTCTGCAACGCGACCTCACCGACTCGACGGTGCTGCGCAACACGGGAGTGCCGCTGGCCCACACTGTGATCGCGTTCCGCTCGATCCTCAAGGGGTTGGGCAAACTTGTGCTCAACGTCGACGCCATCGACCGCGACCTCGACGGCAACTGGGCTGTGATCGCCGAGGGCATTCAGACGATCCTGCGGCGCGAGATGTACCCCTCGCCCTACGAGGCGCTGAAGGCGTTGACGCGCACCGGCAAACCGATCACGCGCGAGGCGATGGCCGAGTTCATCGAGGGACTCGACGTGAGCGAACGGGTGAAGGAGGAGCTCCGCGCACTCTCGCCCCGCACCTACACGGGGATGATGTTTTAGAGGGGCCGGAGGCTTCAACTAAGAACTTAGTTATATAACTAAATTTATAGTTATACGATAAGAAGTTATTTAAAACTCAACGATTATGGCAAAGTACAAATGTGACGTTTGCGGCTGGGAGTACGATCCCGCCGTGGGAGACCCCGACAGCGGCGTGGCCGCCGGAACCGCTTTCGAGGATATTCCCGACGACTGGTCGTGCCCTGTGTGCGGCGCATCGAAGAGCGATTTCTCGCCCACCGAGTAGTCGGAACGCGGGATAATTTCGTACCTTTGCCGGCGAATATGAATATATCGTCGGCAAAGTTTGCATTCAGTTCGCAGAAGCTCTCGCAGATTCCGCGCGAAGGGCTGCGCGAGTTCGCCTTCATCGGGCGCAGCAACGTGGGCAAATCGTCGCTCATCAACATGCTCACCGGCCAGAAAGGACTCGCGAAGGTCTCCGGCACGCCCGGCAAGACGCGCCTGATCAACCACTTTTTAGTGGGAGGCGGGCCGAAACAGGCGAGCGGAGGGGGTGCGAAACAGACGGGCGAGTCGCCATGGTACTTGGTCGACCTGCCGGGCTACGGCTACGCGCGCGCGTCGAAGGCTGTGCGCGCGGGGTTCGACAAGCTGATCACGGACTATGTGACCAAGGCCGAGGGGCTCTGGTTTCTGTTCGTGTTGGTCGACGTGCGCCACGAGCCGCAGAGGGTCGACATGGAGTTCATGACGATGCTGGGCGAGGAGGGGGTACCCTTCGGGGTGGTCTTCACCAAGGCCGACAAGTTGGGCACGAACGCCCTGTCGACAAACATCGCGAACTACCGCGAGGCGCTGCTGAAGCAGTGGGACGAGTTGCCGCCCATGTTCGTGACGTCGTCGGAGCAGCGGAGCGGCCGCGACGAGATATTGGATTTTATTGAACAACACTTAACATAACAGAATGGGACACCATACTCTTAAAATTTTCTCTTGCAGAAACTCCTGGCCTCTGGCCGAAAAGATCGCCGCGTCGTATCGCACGACGTTGGGCGAGTCGGCCTGCATCAGCTTCAACGACGGCGAATACCAGCCGGCCTTCAACGAGACGATCCGCGGTTGCACCGTGTTCATCGTTCAGTCGACCGTGCCGCCGGCTGACAACCTGATGGAGCTGCTGCTCATGATCGACGCCGCGCGACGGGCAAGCGCCCACCGTGTGGTGGCGGTGATCCCCTACTTCGGTTGGGCAAGGCAGGATCGCAAGGATCGCCCGAGGGTGTCGATCGGCGCCAAGCTTGTGGCCAACCTGCTCAAGGCGGCGGGGGTAGACAGGGTGATGACGCTCGACCTGCACGCCGACCAGATTCAGGGATTTTTCGACATTCCGGTCGACCACCTCTACGCCAGCAAAATTTTTGTGCCCTATCTTGAGACGCTCGGCATCGAGAATCTGTCGATCGCCGCTCCGGACATGGGTGGCGCGAAACGTGCCAGCGCCTACTCGAAGCATCTGATGGCCCCGATGATCATCAGCCACAAGCAGCGCGAGAAGCCCAACGAGGTTGCAAAAATCACCGCCATCGGCGACGTCGAGGGGCGCAACGTGGTGATCATCGACGACCTGATCGACACCGCAGGCACGCTGACCCTCGCCGCGCGAATGTTGATGGACAAGGGTGCGGCGAGCGTGCGCGCGGCGGCGACCCATCCCGTATTGTCGGGCCCGGCCTACGACCGAATCAACGCCAGCCCACTGTCGGAGGTTATCGTGACCGACACCATTCCGCTGAAGCAGGGCGAGGATCACAGCAAGTTCACCGTGTTGAGTGTGGCCGACATCTTTGCCGACACGATCGACAGGGTGTACAGCTATCGCGAGATCAGCTCGCAATTTATATTTTAGATGGGTAACCTTTATTTATAAGGGAGCCCTTTATTCAAGGTATCGCAAAGTTTTTGGTACGCTCGGCCAAATACTGGTGGCATGTGGCCGCCGTGGCGACGATCGCCGTGTGGGGAACAACGTTCGTGTCGACCAAGGTGTTGATACAGAGCGGGCTCTCGCCGGCTGAGATATTTACGTACAGGTTCATTCTGGCCTACATCGCCATCTGGATATTCTCGCCGCGGCGCAAGCTGTGGGCCGACTCGCTGAAGGACGAACTGCTGATGGCGGCGGTGGGGTTCACCGGGGGGTCGCTCTACTTCATCACCGAGAACACCGCGCTGGAGACGACTCTGGCGAGCAACGTGTCGCTGTTGGTGTGCACGGCGCCGGTGTGGACGATGCTGCTGTCGCGGGCTATCTGGCCGCGGGAGAGGGTCGGCGGCAGGCTCTGGTTGGGCACCTCGGCGGCGTTGGCGGGGAGTGCGTTGGTAATCTTCAACGGCAGCTTCGTGTTGGAGCTGAGCCCCGTTGGTGACATTCTGTCGATCGCCGCGGCGCTGTCGTGGGCGGTGTACAGCGTGCTGATGCGGGGTCTGGGCGAACGCTACTCGACGATGTTCATCACACGAAAGGTCTTTTTCTGGGGACTCGTGACGCTGCTGCCATTTTTGGTTCTGCCGGGCACAGGCTACCATCCGGCGGTGTTGACGCAACCGGCGGTGTGGAGCAACCTGCTGTTTTTGGGGCTCGTCGCGTCGTTCGCCTGCTTCGCGGTGTGGAACAGGGTGATGAAGGAGATCGGGGTGGTGTCGTCGTCGAACTACATCTACCTCAACCCCGTGTTCACGATGGCGGCGGCGGCGCTCGTGCTGAGCGAGCGGATAACCTGGATCGCGGTGTGCGGACTCGTGCTGATCGCGGGAGGATTGTGGCTTGCCGAAAAAAGAACGACATGACGAAGGCCGAGATACAACTGATACGCTCGTTGGGCGACAAACAGGCTCGCCTGGAGGCGGGGCTGTTCGTGGCCGAGGGGGCGAAACTTGTCGGCGAGCTGTTGGTTTCGGGGCTTCGGGTGCGAAAGATATTCTCGCGGGGCGGCGAGTTAGCTGGCGAGCAGGCGACGGCCAAGGAGATGGAGCGGGCGAGCCACCTGAAGACGCCGACCGACTGTCTGGCGTTGGTGGAGATTCCGCGCCACGAGTTCGACCCGACGGCTTTGCGAGGGCGCTTGGTGCTCGCTCTGGACGGGGTGCAAAACCCGGGCAACATGGGCACGATCATCAGGCTGGCCGACTGGTTCGGCATCGGCGACGTGGTGTGCAGCGACGACTCGGCCGACTGCTTCAACCCCAAGGTCGTGCAGGCCACGATGGGGGCGCTGGTGAGGGTGAGGGTACACTATGGTGACTTGACGACGCTGATTCCGCAGATCGGAACTCCCGTTTTCGGGACTTTTCTGGAGGGCGAGAACCTCTACGGCGCGAAGCTCTCGAACGAGGGGATCATCGTGCTGGGCAGCGAAGGGCGCGGCATCTCGGACGGGGTGGCGGAGCAGGTGACGCGACGGCTATTCATTCCGCCCTACCCCACGGAGAGTGCGGGGGCGGAGTCGCTCAACGTCGCCGTCGCCGCGGCGATAGTCTGCTCTGAATTCCGACGGGCCGGAACGCCGGCGGCGGATTTAGTTACATAGGTAACACTCGCGTAGCACTAACCACTAACCACTAACCACTGATCACTAATCACTTAAATAAAATGGCAACCGTCAAATTTTACAAAAACGAGGATCTCCCGCTGGAGCTCCACAAGGTTCGCATAGTTCAGAAACTGCACCTGGTTCCCGTCGAACGTCGACTGGACGCGCTCAAGGAGGCGGGCTTCAATACTTTCGGGTTGAGCACCTCCGACGTGTTCCTCGACATGATCACCGACAGCGGCGTCAACGCGATGAGCGACAACCAGTTGGCCGCAATGATGAGGGCCGACGACGCCTACGCCGGTTCGCAGTCGTTCGTGAGGATGCAGAAGGCTGTCGAAGATGTGCTGGGCAAGAAATATCTGCTGCCCGTACATCAGGGTCGCGCTGCGGAGAATGTGTTGGCGCGCACCTTCGTCAAGCCGGGCATGATCGTGCCGATGAACTACCACTTCACCACAACGTTGGCCCACATCACCGAGGTGGGCGGAAGCATCGTCGAGCTGCTGAAGGACGACGCGCTGGAGCTCAAGTCCGACAACCCGTTCAAGGGCAACATGGATATCGACAAGCTCACCGCCTTCATCGAGGCGACGGGGGTCGACAAAATTCCCTTCATCCGCATGGAGGCGTCGACCAACCTGATCGGCGGGCAGCCATTCTCGATCTCCAACATGATGGATGTGAGGCGCGTGGCCGACAAGTACGGCATCATGCTGGTGCTCGACGCGAGCCTTCTCGGCGAGAACGCATACCTCGTGAAGCAGCGCGAGAAGGAGTGGATGGAGAACTCGATGGGCGACATTTTGAGGATGATGACCGGGCTGGCCGACATAGTCTACTTCTCGGCGCGCAAGCTCTCGTCGTCGCGCGGGGGCGGCATCTGCACCAACCGCCACGAGCTGTACCAAAAGATGGAGGTGATGATCCCGCTGTTCGAGGGGTTCCTGACCTACGGCGGCATGTCGGTGAGGGAGGTCGAGGCGATCGCAGTCGGGTTGTACGAAACGTTGGACGAGACGATGATCTCGCAGAGTCCCACCTTCATAAAGTATCTGGTGGAGACTGCCGAATCGAAGGGCATTCCGATGGTGACGCCTCCGGGTGTGTTGGGCGCCCACGTCAACGCGATGGAGTTTTGCGACCACCTCAAGCAGAGTCAATATCCGGCGGCGGCCTTAGCCTCGGCGCTCTTCCTGGCGGGCGGCATTCGCGGCATGGAGCGCGGCACGATGTCGAGTGTGAGGGACGAAAACGGGGTGGAGGTACTCTCCGATGTCGAGCTGCTGAGGTTGGCGGTGCCGCGACGGGTGTTCACTCTGTCGCAGATCAACTATGTGATCGACCGCCTCGAATGGCTCTACGACAACCGCAAGCTGATCGGCGGACTGAGGTGGACCTACGAGCCGCGCGTGCTGCGATTCTTCATGGGCAAGATGGAGCCCACCACCGACTGGCCGCACCGGTTGATGGAGAAATTCCGCAAGGATTTCGGCGATTCGCTGTGATTACCGAAAGTTTTTTCTAACTTTGTGGGTTAGAAGAGATAGCGTATTATGGCAAACAAAATAAAAGTAGGGATAACGCAGGGCGATCCGGCGGGCATCGGGCCCGAGATCGTCGCGATGATTTTGGACGACCCGCGCATGGCCGAGCTGTGCACCCCCGTGGTGTATAAGTACTCCGGAGAGTTCGAGCCCGGGGTTCCCACACCCGAGAGCGGCGCGGCGGCGGTCAAGATGCTTCGCGACGCGGCGGCCGATCTGCACGCCGGCAAGATCGACGTGTTGGTCACCGCCCCCATCAGCAAGGAGAACGCGCGTTCGGATAGCTGGACTTACGGCGGACACACGGAGTGGCTGGCTGCCGAGTTCGGCGGCAAAGAGTCTGCGCCCGTCATGATTATGTGCAGCGACTCTCTTCGGGTGGCGTTGGTGACGGCCCACATGGCGTTGGCGGATGTCCCGGGAGCGATCTCGAAGGAGAAGATCGTCGAGAAGCTGCGCACGCTGAGCCGCACGCTCACTCGCGACTTCGGCATCGTGGCTCCGCGCATAGCGGTGTTGGCGCTCAACCCCCACGCGGGCGAGGGCGGAATGATGGGCACCGACGAGATCGAGGTCATCAGGCCCGCGGTCGAGGAGGCATGGGCGGAGGGTATCCTCGCGTTCGGCCCCATGGCGGCGGACGGACTGTTTCTGTCGGGCGGCCACACCAAGTACGACGCGCTGCTGGCGATGTATCACGACCAGGGACTTGCGCCGTTCAAGGCGATCGCGCCCGACGGGGTGAACTTCACGGCGGGGCTGCCGGTGGTGCGCACGAGTCCCGACCACGGCACGGCGTTCGACATCGCGGGCAGGGGCGAGGCGAACCCCGACTCGATGCGCAACGCGATCTACACCGCGATCGACATCTTCCGGAATCGCGCCGCCTACGCCGAGATGTCGAAAAATCCGCTGAAGCACTACGAGCGCGAAAAGGGCGACGAACGCACAATAGACCTGTCGAAGAACGAGATATAAAGCGGCCGCGGCAGAACATAGCTACGCAAGTATATGAAAAACATTAAGATAACCTTTCCGGACGGAAGTGTGCGGGAATACGAGGCGGGGGTGACGGCGATGCAGATCGCCGAGAGCATCTCGCCGAGGCTGGCGGGCGAAGTGCTCGCCGCGAAAGTGAAAGACTCGAACGGCGAACGGGTGCAGGATCTGCAAATTCCCATCGCCGAGGACAGCACCGTGAAGTTGCTGAAGTGGGACGACGACGAGGCCAAGAGTGTCTTTTGGCACACATCGTCGCACCTGTTGGCCGAGGCGTTGGAGTCGTTGTACCCGGGCATCAAGTTCGGCATCGGGCCGAGCATCGAGACGGGGTTCTACTACGACATCGACTCCCCCACCCCAATCACCGAGGCCGACCTGCCCGCCATCGAGGCGAAGATGATGGAGCTGGCGAGGGTCAAGGCGCCGTTAGTGCGCAACGAGGTGTCGAAGGCCGAGGCGCTGAAGACATTCACAGAGAAGGGCGACGAGTATAAGTTGGAGCTGATACAAGACTTGGCCGACGGCACGATAACGTTCTACACCAACGGCTGCTTCACCGACCTGTGCCGCGGGCCCCACCTGCCCGACACGAGCCACATCAAGGCGCTGAAGCTGACAAGCATAGCGGGGGCCTATTGGCGCGGCGACGAGAAGCGCAAGATGCTCACCCGAATCTACGGCGTGGCCTTCCCCAAGAAGAGCATGCTCGACGAACACCTTGCAATGCTCGAAGAGGCGCGCAAAAGGGATCATCGCAAGTTGGGCAAGGAGTTGGAGCTGTTCGCCTTCTCGCAGAGGGTCGGTCAGGGTCTGCCGCTGTGGCTGCCGAAAGGCGCCGCGCTGCGGAACAGGCTCGAAAATTTCTTGCGCAACATTCAGCAGCAGTATGGCTACGAGCAGGTCATCACGCCGCACATCGGCATGAAGGACTTGTACGTCACCAGCGGCCACTACGCGAAATATGGCAAGGACTCGTTCCAACCGATCCGCACACCCGACGAGGGCGAGGAGTTCCTGCTCAAGCCGATGAACTGTCCGCACCACTGCGAGATCTATCGCCTCAAGCCGCGGTCGTACAAAGACCTACCGGTGAGGTTCGCCGAGTTCGGCACGGTCTATCGCTACGAGATGAGCGGCGAGCTGCACGGACTGACGCGCGTTCGCGGATTCACGCAGGACGACGCCCACCTCTTCGTGAGGCCCGACCAGTTGCAGGATGAGTTCGAAAAGGTGATCGACATCGTGCTCTATATCTTCAAGACGCTGAAGTTCGAGAACTTCACGGCGCAGATATCGTTGCGCGATCCGGTGAACCGCGAGAAGTACATCGGCAGCGACGAGAATTGGGAGAAGGCCGAGAGCGCCATCGTGCAGTCGGTGCAAAACAAGGGTCTTGACGCGACGGTCGAGTATGGCGAGGCCGCGTTCTATGGCCCCAAGTTAGACTTCATGGTGAAGGACGCCATCGGCCGGAGGTGGCAGTTGGGCACGATTCAGGTCGACTACAACCTGCCCGAGAGATTCGACCTCACCTACAAAGGGGCCGACGACAAGGAGCACCGCCCCATCATGATCCACCGCGCGCCGTTCGGTTCGATGGAGAGGTTCGTGGCCGTGCTGTTGGAGCACACCGCCGGAAAGTTCCCGCTGTGGCTCACGCCGGAGCAGGCCGTGGTGCTGCCGATCAGCGAAAAATTTAACGATTACGCCGAAAATGTAGCGAAATTGCTAAATAATTCCGATATTCGCACCATCACCGACACCCGCAACGAGAAGATAGGACGCAAGATACGCGACAACGAGCTGAAGAGAATTCCGTTTATGCTGATCGTCGGCGAGAAGGAGGAGGCCGAAGGGGTGGTAAGCGTGAGGGTGCAGGGAGAGGGGGACAAGGGCCAAATGACACCGGCGGAGTTCGCCGCCTTCGTCACCGACGCCGTCGCCAAGGAGACCGAGCCGATCAACAGCTGAAAAAAAGACTCTTAATTCATAATTTTTAATTCTTAATCAATAGAATTTGCCACCGGTAAAAAAACCTTATGTAGCCCCCAAGCCCCGTCCAGCAGGCGGCGGCAGGGATCGGGGTCGCAGAATGCCTCTGAAGGAGGCGCTGCACAGGATCAACGAACACATCACCGCCCCGCAGGTCAGATTGGTGGGCGACGAGGTCGAGGGTTCGACCGTGATGTCCACGCGCGACGCTCTGCGCAAGGCCGACGAGATGGAGCTCGACCTGGTCGAAATCTCCCCCAACGCCGACCCGCCCGTAGTGCGAATCGTCGACTACTCCAAGTTCCTCTACCAGCAGAAAAAGAAGGCGAAGGAGATCAAAGCCAACGCCATCAAGGTGGTGATCAAGGAGATCCGGTTCGGACCGCAGACCGACGACCACGACTACAACTTCAAGTTGAAGCACGCCGAGAACTTTCTCAAGGAGGGCTCCAAGGTGAAGGCCTATGTCTTTTTCCGCGGCCGCTCGATCGTGTTCAAGGAGCAGGGCGAGATCCTGCTGCTGCGTTTCGCCACCGATTTGGAGGAGTTGGCAAAGGTCGAGATGATGCCCAAGTTGGAGGGCAAGCGCATGACCATGATGCTCGCCCCCAAACCCAAACGGTAATTAGTGGTTAGTGATCAGTGGTTAGTGCTGACGCGAAAGTCTGCGTGGTCAACCAATCACTAATCGTTAAACACAGTGGGTTATCATGAACATTTCCGATTTCGATTACGATCTGCCGGACGGGCGGATCGCGAAGTTTCCGCCGGCCAACCGCGACGCGTCGAAGTTGTTGGTGTGGCGGCAAGGCGATATCACTGAAAACCGCTTCAGTGATATCGCCTCTGTTTTGCCGCCCGAAAGTCTGCTCGTTTTCAACAACACTCGGGTCGTGAGGGCGCGACTCGTGATGCACAAGGCGGGAACTCAAACTACCCTCGGAGCGCGAATAGAGATTCTGTGTCTCGAACCCGCCGAGCCCGCCGACTACGAGCGTGCGTTTGCCGCGCGCGAAAGTTGCGAATGGCTCTGCATGGTGGGCAACTCCAAGAGGTGGAGCGGGAACGCCCGCGGCGATTCGAGCAGCGCTCAACAGGGTATACCTATATATATAAGGGACAACAACGGCACTGTGCTGTTGCGAGCTCGTCGCAAACACCCCGACCAGCGCGGGGCCGAACAGATCATTCGCTTCGAGTGGGACTCCGACCTGACCTTCGGTCAGCTGTTGGAGCTGTTGGGGCGCGTGCCGATCCCGCCCTATCTGGGGCGCGACAGCGAAGAGGTCGACAACGCCCGCTACCAGACAGTCTACGCGCGCGTCGAGGGGTCGGTGGCGGCACCCACGGCGGGGCTCCACTTCACGCCCGAGCTGATTGGGCGGCTCAGGGACAAGGGCGTCGGTTTCCAGGAGGTCACGCTGCACGTCGGCGCGGGAACTTTCCTGCCCGTCAAGGTCGAGAACGCGCTCGAACACACCATGCACACCGAACATTTCGAGGTGACGCTCGCCGCCATCGAACAACTGCTTGTCAAGTCAGGAAAAATCATAGCCGTCGGGACGACCTCGGTGCGCACCCTCGAATCGCTCTCGGCACTCGCATGGCGCATTCGTCGGAACGGCGACCTCGAACTCGCAAAGCCCGTGGGCCAGTTCGAGCTCTACGACATTCCGGAGGAGTTCGACGGATGGACGGCGCTCACCACCCTCGTCGATTGGATGAGGGGACGCGGCCTCGGCACATTGAAAGGCGCGACGCAGATAATGATCACCCCCGCGGGATTTCGTTTTCGCATCGTGGAGGGCATCGTCACCAACTTTCATCAGCCGCGAAGCACGCTGCTGCTGCTCATAGCCGGCTTCACCGGCGGAGGCGACAGTTGGAAAAAAATCTACGATTACGCCCTCGCACACGACTTCCGGTTCCTAAGCTACGGCGACAGCTCACTGCTACTCAGGTAATTGCGCGCCACTAACCGAGGCCCGCGACTTGCTGCGAGTCACCATCCACACTCCGGCGAATACCAGCACGGTCGCCAACCCCTTAGTGAGTCCGAAAGTATCCATCCCCGCCGCCACGGCCACCAACGCCGCGACCGTCGGCTGCAGATAGTTGTACATGCTGAGCACCGTCGGGCGCAGATATCGTTGGCCGATGGGGAGCAGAAAAAATGTCAGAAACGTCGCGCCGGCGACGATAAAAAAGATGGTTGCCCACACATCCCATCCGAGCGACACGTAGTCGACCGTCGCCACGTCGTGCCAACACACCGGCGCCGACAGCACGGCCGAAAATAGAAACATCCACCGCATGAGCGTCACCGGCGAGTAGGTCGTGAAGAGACGTTTGAAAGCCGTCAGATAGATCGCAAACGAGAGGCTGCTGGCCACGCACAACAGGTCGCCCACGACGCTCGCGCCGCCTCTGCCCTCCAACGCCCCGCCCCCCAGCACCAGCATCAGAGCCCCCGACGCCCCCACTACAACTCCGCCCGCCTTGAGCCACGAGATCGGTTCGTGCAGAAACGCCGCCGCCAGCACCATCGTGATCATCGGCCCGATCGTCGTGATGACCGACGCGTCGATGGGCGAGGTGAGCGACACCCCGACTATGAACGGCATCTGGTTGAGCAGTATGCAGAACAGCGACGCCACAAAGATAGCCCCCAAGTCGCGCGGCGGCACCCGCTGAGCCCGCACGAACAGCGAGGCAAACCAAAAGAGCGCCGCCGCGCCGGCCATGCGGTAGAATGTCACCGACAGCCCCGTGATGCCGGCCTCGCCGATCACATATTTGACGGCCGGAATGTTGAGCCCGAACACCGTGTAGGCAATCACCATCAACAGATGACCGCGATAATTTTTCTCCGTGAAGCGCATCTTCTACTCTTATCGAGCCACAAAAATAGCTATATTTGCCACTGCATGTTCTGATGCCTCAAACTTTATGAAGAAAATCGTATTGATCGCCGCGCTCATATTGGGTTCGCTGGCGGGTTCACTCGCGGGTTTCGCGCAGAGTCGGGATGCTTACCGGCGCACGGTGGTCGACTCCGAGGGTCGGCCGCTGGACTACTTCAACGTCGTCGTGAGGGATCTGCCCGACTCGACCTACGTGAGCGGAGAGATCGGCCTGAACGGGAGGCTGGAGCTGCAGCGCGCGTTCGAGGGGCGGAAGCTCGTGCAGATCCAGTGTCTGGGTTACGAGGATCACATCTATGTCGAGGATTTTTCGCACCCGTCGGCGAGGGCATCCGAGGCCGCCGCCGACACCATCGTCATGAAGACGGCGGTGATAAGCGTCGACGCGGTGGTGGTCTCGGGTCGTGTGCCGGCGGTGAGCACCTCGCGGGGCAAGACGGTGGTACGGGTGGCGGGTTCGACTTTGCAGCACCTGCCCGACGTGCAGGATATCCTGCGCCGCGCTCCCGGGATGCAGGTCGACGGCGGCGGGCTGACCGTCTTCGGCAAGGGCACGCCGCAGGTGTGGCTCGACGGCCGCGAGAGCAGCTACGAGGAGTTGCTGTTGCTGCAGCCATCGCAGATAGTCTCGATAGAGATCGACCGTAACCCCTCGGCGCGCTACGACGCCTCTTACGCCTCGGTGGTTCGTGTGCGCTCCACCCGCGCGCAGGGTGTTACATCGGGGCAGATATCCAACGGTTCATATTTCGGCCGCCGGTTCTCCAACTCGACGGGGGCGCAGCTGCAGGTCGCGAGTGAAAAGTGGATCAACTATTTTTCGTACCAGTACTCCGATTCGAACTCCCACTACTACACCTGGGACACAGAGGCGATACACCTGCCCGAGGCGCCGATCGCGGACAGCATCTACTCCGACGACACGAATCGCATCCGACAACACTCCATACTGTATGGCAGCACGTTTGACATAACCCCGCGCCATCAACTTTTGTGGCAATACTCGGGAACGTTCCGAAAGAGCAACAGCCTCAGCCTGCAGCAGGAGCGCATATTTCAGTCCGGCGACACCCGGAGGATGGATGCGGATAGCCACTCCGACAGCAACCGCCAATCCCATTCGGCAAATTTAGGTTACCGCTTCTCCATCGACTCGATGCGCACGCTCAACATCACGGCCGACTACGCCCGCTCGATGCCGAAGAGCTACGCGACAATCGCGCAACGCTACCTCGAATCGGGAGACGAGGATATGATCACGATCGGCAACCGCTCGACGGCCGACATCTTCTCCGTCAAGGCCGAATATAGCATGCCTCTTTTCGGCGCCGAACTGCTCACCGGCCTGCGTTACGGCCACATCGACAGCCGCAACACGACAGATTATGACGACCAGCGCACCACCACCCTGCTCAAGAGCGACAACGCCGCAGCCTACGCCACACTCGCGGGAGAGTACACGAAATGGGGCTGGGAGGCGGGCCTGCGCGGCGAGTTCATGAACGACAACGTGCGGGTGGACGGGGCGACGCTGCGCGAGGGGTGGGAGAACAACCTCTTCCCGTCGTTGGAGTTCTACACGTCGGAGCTGTCGCGCATAGTCGACCTGTCGTTGAGCTACACCAGTCGCATATCCCGTCCGTCGGTCGGCCAGCTCAACCCGTCGGCGAGCTACATAAACAGCGTGGTCACGAGCTACGGCAACCCGCTGCTTCGCTCCACCATCAGCCACAATGTGGAGTTCGCCGCCACGCTGTGGAGCAACCTGACGCTGAGCCTCGGCGCCAACTACGAAATCGATCCGAGCATCGACTCGGGCGAGCTCTCGGAGGATGGCGGCTCGATCGTCTTCAAGCCTCTCAATGTTCCGCGCTCGCGCTATTTTCTTGTCGACGCGACATACAACAACAGTTGGGGGAAATTTTCGATGACCCTCGACGGCGGCATCGAGTTCCCACGCACGGAGATCCCCTACCTTGGCGAAACGATCGTCGTAGGGCGGCCGTCGTGGTACGCCTCGATCGACGCCGACGTGCGGATCGCGCCGAACACCTCCCTGACGGGTGGATTCGAGTATTACGGCCGCAGCTACTATCTGATGACGATGATGGAGCCGGCCAACAACCTGACGGCGGGCATCACGCAATACCTTTTCGACCGCCGGCTGCAGCTCTCTCTGTCGGGCTACGATCTGCTGCGCGGAGGGGCGGGAAGCGGCGGTAACGGCTGGCGCGACCGATACGGATTCTACGAGACGTCGCAACGCTCCAGCGCCGACCGGCGTCACGTGCGTATTTCGGTTAGATTTTTGTTCAACAAACACAGCGATCGCTATCGCCAGCGGGGCGGTTCTGAAGAGTCAAACAGGGTAAACTAAAATTATTTTTTCGATTTGATGCACCAATTTTGGAAAATTGATGTATATTTGCCGTTGCATGGTCGAAAAAGTTCCAAGAGTGGCAAATTTGTGCAGTTGCGATATTTTAAAACGTGCCGTTGAAAAGTAATGCGGTGATGGTGCGGAACGGCGTGTAAGACATATTAGGCAGCCCCGAAACTAAAACCCGACAACTAAAGAAGACAAAAAAACGATATAAGACCGAGAATTCGAGCCCAAACCCGAAACCTCAAAAAACCAAATCAACCAAACCAAAAAAACACAACCAAAAACCCCAAACAGAACAAAAAAACCAAACCCAAAAATTACCAACGACATGAAAAAATCTTTAATCGGTGCCCTCGCGATGGCGGCACTCTCTGCCTCCGTGTGCGGATGTATCAGGGACGCGGCGGGCACCCTCAGCACAAACGGCGGCAATCAGGTAAAATTTTCGACCTCGATCGCGAAGACCTCAAGCCAGAACTCAAACTCCCCAACGACCCGAGCCTACGACGACATGTGGGAGCAGGGCGACAGGATAGGGGTATACATGCTCGCGTCGGGCAGCACCGACTGGAGCGAGACCGAGCCGCTGGCCGACAACGCACAGTATGGCCACAACCAGAGCAGTACGACCACAGGCGTCGCATTCGCGGGAGTCGGCGACGAGGCGATCGAGTGGCCCGACGAGGAGGGGAGCGTCGATTTCGTGGCCTACTATCCCTACCGCGCGACGGGGATCACGGCGAACTTCATCTATCCGGTGAACGTCGCCACGCAGTCGCCGCAAAAAAACATCGACCTGATGTGGTCGGGCAACGCGACGGACAAAACCGAGGCGTCGGGCAATCCTAAGCTGGAATTCAAGCACAGCCTCTCGAAGCTCATCTTCAGCGTCGTCGACACCGAGGGCGCGTCGCTCGAAGGGATGACGGCGACCATCAGCGGGCTCGCCACGACGGCGCAGTTCGACCTCGCGACAGGTACGATCGTCAGCGGCAGCGCGGGTGGCATCACGACGTTTCCGGCCCTCGTGGCGTCGACTTACGACGATGACGGCGACGGCGAGGCGGTGAAGGAGAGCGCCGAGGTCGAGGCGATAGTGTTGCCGGGCGCGGGGCTCGACTACACGCTGACCTTCGAGCTTGCCGGCAGCGACGAGAAGGCGATCTTCACCGTCACGAACGCCACCTATGTGCCCGGCAAGAGGTACACCTACGAAATTCGCCTGATGCCGCGCGAGGAGGAGAGCGTCGGGTTCGGCGACGCTAACGGCGGGCTGAACGACATCGACGACTGGACGGAAGGGGGCAGTTCGGGCAGCGGAAATTCCGATATCCCCAAAACCGGCGAAGATGACGAAGACGAAAACGGCGGCGGCGAGAACGGAGGTGGCGAAAATGGCGGAGGAGGTGAAAACGGAGGAGGTGAGAACGGCGGAGGCGAAACACCGCCACTCGTGGGGACATGGAGCTCGGGGCTGTTAGTGAGCGGCAGCAGCGATTACACAATTACCGGCACCGATAAATTCAGTCCTGCTTTTGGTTGCATTATTCAAGGAGGGACAGAGGTAACTATAACTAAAGACAATTACAGCAGCGGGATAACATCCATTAAGATAACAGCGCGTCGTAGCGAGACTGGCTCGGGTACCATCAGGTCTGTAAAAGTTGGCGATGTCAACTTCGTTTCCAATAGCCCGTTCCCTATACGCGTCGACACCGACACAGATGGCGATTATTCATTCTCTTCGCCCAACGGGGAACTTGTATCTGGCGAAATCACGATAGTTGCCGGTGCGACTAACACCAACATATCCATTTCAAGTTTCCAAGTAAACTAACCCCACCCGCCAAAACCCTCAACCCCGCTCTCAAAAAATTTCCCTATCTTCGCAAACTAAAAGAGAGCGAAAAATGGGATTTCTACCGACGACGGTAAAGGAGGTGCGCGCGCTGGGTTGGGATCACGTGGATGTGATCCTCGTGACGGGCGACGCCTACGTCGACCACCCGTCGTTCGGAGCGGCGGTCATCGGGCGGCTATTGGAGGCCGAGGGGCTGCGGGTCGCCGTCGTGCCGCAACCAAATTGGAGGGACGACCTGCGCGACTTCCGAAAGCTCGGCGCACCGAGACTCTTCTTCGGAGTCACGGCCGGCAGCATGGACTCGATGGTCAACCACTACACGGCCAACAAACGGCTGCGCTCAGACGACGCCTACACCGCCGGCGGGGCAGCCGGATTCCGACCCGACCGCGCGGCGACCATCTACACACGCATCCTCAAGGAGCTGTGGCCCCACGTGCCGGTGGTCTTGGGCGGCATCGAGGCGTCGCTGCGGAGGCTCGCCCACTACGACTATTGGGACGACGCGCTGCGGCCGTCGATCCTCGTCGAGAGCGGCGCCGACATCGTGGCCTACGGCATGGGCGACGTGTCGATGATCGAGATCGCGCGAGCACTGCGCAACGGCTTCAACGCCAAGCTGCTCAGACGATTGAAGCAGGTGGCCTTCGTCGCCGACCGGGCCTACGTCGAGCGGCTCGATCCCGACCACACCTCGACACTCCACTCGTTCGAGGAGTGCTTGGCCGACCGAAAAAAATTCGCCGAAAACTTCGTGCGAATCGAAACCGAAAGCAACCTCCTAAACCCGACCCGCACAATAATAGAACAGACAGGAGAAAAATTCATAGTAGTCAACCCGCCCCTCCCCGTGATGGACGCGGCGACGCTCGACCGCAGTTTCGAGCTGCCCTACGAGCGACTGCCCCACCCACGCTACAACGCGAAAGGCGACATTCCGGCATGGGAGATGATCAAAAATTCGGTCAACATCCACCGCGGCTGCTTTGGCGGCTGCAGCTTCTGCACCATCTCGGCGCATCAGGGCAAGTTCATCACGTCGCGCAGCGAGGCGTCGGTCGTGCGCGAGGTCGAACGTGTCGCCGCGATGCCCTACTTCAAGGGCTACATCTCCGACCTTGGCGGACCGTCGGCCAACATGTACGGCATGAGCGGACGCGATCCCGAAAAGTGCGACGCGTGCCGCCGACCGTCGTGCCTCACGCCGCGACCCTGCCCCAACCTCGACAACTCGCACCGGCGGCTGTTGGAACTATACAAGCGGGTGCGCGGAGTGCGCGGGGTCAAAAAAGCCTTCGTCGGAAGCGGAATCAGGTACGATTTATTCAGTCGGAACGCCGACGGCGGATTAAGTTCGGATAAAAGCGAGTATCTGAGAGAAGTAATCGTAAACCACACCTCGGGCCGGCTAAAAGTAGCCCCCGAGCACACCGAGGAGCACATACTGAGGCTGATGAGGAAACCCGCATGGACGGAGTTCGAGCGACTGAACGCCGACTTCCGAAGCGTGTGCGAGCGCGAGGGGCTCAAAACTCAGCTGATTCCCTACTTCATTTCGAGCCACCCGGGATGCAGCGAGGGCGACATGCGAAGGCTCGCCGAAAAGACGCGACGGCTGCACCTCCACACCGATCAGGTGCAAGACCTCACCCCGACGCCGATGACCCTCAGCTCGGTAATGTTCTACACCGGCACCGACCCCTACACCGGCGAACCGCTCTACGTCGCCCGAAATCAGGACGACAAACGCCGACAAAAAAGTTATTTTTTCTCAAAAAAGTAACTACCTTTACAACCCTACAAGAAAAAGAATGGCGAAAACCTATAACAACAACACGTCCGGACGGGGCCGTGCACAGCAACAAAACCGCGAATCGTACGAAACGATGCTCGAACAGGGAGGCCTCGTGCCGCCCCAGGCCATCGAGCTCGAAGAGGCGATCCTCGGCGCGCTGATGCTCGAACGCGACAGCATCATCGCCGTGCAGGAGTATCTCACCGGCGACGCGTTCTACAAGGAGGCGCACCGCACGATCTATCGCGCGATCGAGACCCTGTCGTCCAACCTCAGCCCCATCGACCTCTACACCGTCACCGAGCAGCTCAAGCAGGACGGCCGACTGGCGGAGGTGGGCGGCGCGACCTTTCTGGCCGAGCTGACCCAGCGGGTGGGTTCGGCGGCGCACGTCGAGTACCACTCCAAGATCATCGCCCAGAAGTATGTGCAGAGGGAGCTGATCCGCGCCTCGACCGAGATTCAAAAGAGGTCGTACGACGAGAGCACCGACGTGACCGACCTGATAGACTACGCCGAGAACGAGATATACCACGTGTCGGAGGGGCACATGCAGCGGTCGGTGCAGAGCTCGGGCGACATCCTGCGCCGCACGATGGAGGCGATCGAGGAGGCCTCCAAGAGCGACGACGCATTCAGCGGAGTGCCGAGCGGCTTCGTGGGAATCGACCGCGTGACCTTAGGGTGGCAACCGAGCGACCTCGTGATAGTCGCGGCAAGACCGTCGATGGGTAAGACCGCCTTCACGCTCTCGATGGCGCGCAACATGGCGATCGACCACAACGTGCCGGTGGCCTTTTTCTCGCTCGAAATGTCGGCCACCCAGCTGATGATGAGGCTCATAGTCGCCGAGTCGCAGTTGGACACCAAGGATGTGAAGACCGGCCGCCTGAGCCCCGAGCAGTGGCGCCACCTTGAGGAGTCGATCAAACCGTTCCAGACCGCGCCGCTCTACATCGACGACACGCCGGCGCTGTCGGTTTTCGAGTTCCGGTCGAAGGTGCGGCGCCTCAAAACGCAGCACGACATACAGCTGATAGTGATTGACTACCTGCAACTTATGGCCGGATCGCAGGACGCGCGCGGCAATCGCGAGCAGGAGGTGGCGGGCATCTCGCGAACCCTCAAGGCAATCGCCAAGGAGCTGAACATTCCGATCATAGCGCTGTCGCAGCTCAACCGCGCGAGCGAGCTGCGCGGCGGGAGCAAAAAGCCGCAGCTGAGCGACCTTCGCGAGTCGGGCGCCATCGAGCAAGACGCTGACATCGTGGCGTTTATCCACCGACCCGAGTACTTCGGCATGAAGGTCGACGAGGACAACATTCCGCTGCCGCCGGGCCTCGCCGAGTTCATCATCGCCAAGCACCGAAACGGCGCCACCGAGACCGTGCGACTCAAGTTCCGCAAGGAGCAGGCGCGCTTCCTCGACTACGACAGCGACGACTACGACATGACTGAAAGCGCCCTAAACGGCGGTCGGAACGCCGACGGCGGATATAGTTCGGGCTCCGGAGGTCTTGGAGGAGGCGACATCTCCGGCTACGACGGCCCGGGAGGTTATACAGAAAGTTACAATCCGCCAACCAGATCGAGCCGCGACGACGACGCCCCGTTCTAAGGTCGGAACGCCGACAGCGATTTTCGCCAAAAACAAAAACCCCAAACCCAACGAAATAATGTTCATAAAAGCCTACACTGCAACAATTTACGGGATAGACGCGATGACGGTCACAGTCGAGGCCAACGTCTCGCCCGGGCTCGGGATGTACCTCGTGGGGCTGCCCGACGGCGCGGTCAAGGAGAGCCAGGACAGGATCCGATCCGCGTTCGCCAACTGCAACCTGCGAATGCCGGGTAAACGCTTGGTAGTCAACCTCGCACCGGCCGACATGCGCAAAGAGGGGGCGGCGTTCGACCTGCCGATAGCAATCGCGATACTCGGCGCCACTGAGCAGATAAAACCCGACAACTTAGGCAGTTACATGATCACGGGCGAGTTGTCGTTAGACGGCGAGATCAAACCGGTGAAGGGAGTGCTGCCGATGGCCATCGACGCGCGAAAAGCGGGCTTCCGCGGAATGATCGTGCCCATCGAAAACATCCCCGAGGCGGCCGTGGTGGCCGATTTGGAGGTGATCGGCGTCGAAAACCTCCGACAGGCAGCCGATTTCCTCGACGGCAAACTCGACATCGCCCCCGCCCCCCACTCCATCGACGGCCAAAACGCATACGACAGCTCCCAAAGCAGCGACAACCCAAACAACAGCAACATCCAAAACCTCTACACCGAAGATTTCAGCGACGTCCGAGGACAAACCCACGTAAAACGAGCCCTCGAAATAGCAGCGGCAGGGGGCCACAACGTAATAATGATAGGTGCCCCGGGCAGCGGCAAGACGATGCTCGCACGCCGAATGCCCGGAATCATGCCCCCGATGACACTCGGCGAGGCACTCGAAACCACTAAGGTTCACTCCGTTGCGGGAAAGTTAGGCTCACAGAAAGGACTCCTCACCCAAAGGCCGTTCCGCGCACCGCACCACCTCACGTCGCAGGTCGCGCTGATCGGCGGCGGCTCCAACCCGCAACCCGGCGAGGTGTCGCTGGCCCACAACGGCATCCTCTTTTTGGACGAGCTGCCCGAGTTCGGCCGGTCGGTGTTGGAGGTGCTGCGCCAGCCGATGGAGGAGAAGGGGATCACGATCAGCCGCGCACGTTACAGCGTCGAATATCCGGCCAACTTCACCCTCGTCGCCTCCATGAACCCCTGTCCCTGTGGCTATTACAACCACCCGACCAAGGAGTGCGTGTGTGGCGGCGGGGTCGTTTTCCGCTACCTCAATCGCGTCTCGGGGCCGCTGATGGATCGCATCGACCTCCACATCGAGGTCACGCCGGTGCCCCTCGCCGAGATATCGTCGGAGGCCCCGGCCGAGTCGAGCACCGACATTCGGGCACGCGTCATCGCCGCCCGACGCATCCAGCAGCAACGCTTCGCCGAGTGCGCCGGCGTGCACACCAACGCGATGATGAACAGCAAGATGCTCCGCACCTTCTGTCCGCTTTCGCGCGAGGCGTCGGCCATGCTGGAGACGGCCATGGAGCGACTGTCGCTGTCGGCGCGCGCCTACGACCGCATCATCAAGGTCGCGCGCACGATCGCCGACCTCGCCGCTGCCTCGACAGAAACTCCCACTGAGGCGTCCGAAATCACGACCGCCCACATCGCCGAGGCGATCAACTATCGCAGCCTCGATCGCGAAAGTTGGGGACGATGAACGAAAGTTGGGGACGATGAACGAAAGTAGGAAGCGAAGAGCGAGAGTTTTGGAGTGGCGAACGAGAGTTTTGGGGGCGTTAAAAAAAGTGTTACATTGGTAACACTTGCCCGTTTTCAAGTGTTACATTGGTAACACATGCCCATTTTTAAGCGTTACATCGGTAACACTTGCCGTTTTTAAAGCGTTACATCCGTAACACTTTTTTACACCTGCGTTAATGTTATTCGCCAATGCAAGAGCGACTGACCCTCCACGAAAAACTGCACGCCGTGCCTCTGATGCGCGCCCTCGTCCCGATGATCGTCGGAATCGTCTGCGGTTCTTACGTCGATATCTCGCTGTATATCTGGACGATAGCCGCCGCGGTGTGCTTCGTCATGGCATGGCTCGCGTTGGCCTCTCGGAGTTGTCGAAATGGGGATGGCAGGCGGCGCGCGCATGACGTAAGTAGCAGTATCACAACTATTTACATCTCACTAACAATCCTGTTTTTCGGAGCTGCATTGGCCTGCGCCCACACTCCGAGGCCCATAATTCCGCAGGGAGAGAGGGTGTGGATGGAGCTGCAAATCACTGATAATCCGACACATCGCCCCGACAGACGCAGTGCCTCCACCTCCGGAATCGCGATTCGTTGGCGACCGGATAGAATTGGCGAAACGGGGGCAGGAGGTGTTGCAAATAAAAACAGTATTTCCGCTCCAGAACACACTCTGGAGTGGTTTTCAGCCGGCGAACGACTGTTGGTTTCGTTCGACACAATGTACCGTTTCGAGGCTGGCCAGCGGGTCGTTTTTCGCGGCTACGTCAATCCAATCGGCGGCAGCACGTCAGCCGCAGGTATCGACACGCTAAACAGCTCCGACACAGAGAGTTACAGCCGCTTGATGAAGGCGCGCGGCTACACCGGCCGAACCTATATTTCGCAGTTTTCGCACCCTGACATTTCGTATGAAGCTCGCAAAAACGTAAAAACGGCCATTACGAAATTGCAAACCGTCGCGACGCAACGACTTAACAGACTGCTTGTTACGCCTGACGAATTCGCAATAGCGACGGCGATGACCACGGGCGACCGAACGGCAATCGCGCCCGAGCTCAGAGAGGCCTACTCGCGAATCGGGGCGTCGCACCTGCTGGCTGTGTCGGGGCTGCATGTCGGCATCGTTTTCGTGATCGTAAATGTGCTGTTGTACCTGCTGCCGTTCTTCCCGAGAGGCCATATAATCAAGAACTTAGTCGCCATCGTGGCGATCTGGTGTTACGCGGCGCTCACGGGTCTTTCGCCGTCGGCGACGCGCGCGGCATTCATGTTCACGGGCGCGCAGGTGGGGTTTGCGACGTCGCGCCATCGCAGCACGACCAACGTCATGTGCGGCACGGCGATGGTGATGCTCGCGGTGCGGCCGGGCCTGCTTTTCGACATCAGTTTTCAGCTGTCGTTCATCGCCGTGGCTGCGATACTTGCCTGGTTCTCACCGCTTTATCGACTCGTGCGAAGTCGCTTCCGGATTCTCAACGCGCTGTGGGCGACGCTGTTGGTGGGCTTCGTGGCGTCGCTCGCGACCATGCCCTTAGTGTCGCACACGTTCGGCGTTTTTTCGCCAGTGGGCATTGTACTTAACCCGCTGATAATCACCACGGCGCACCTCATTGTGATCTTCTCGCTCGTCTGGATCATCGCACCTGTGGCGGCACTGGAGCCGCTCTTCCGGTGGCTCGTGGGAGCGCCGGCGTGGCTGCAAAATCGGGTCGTGGAGGCCTCCAGCGCGGTTCCCGAGGCGGCGATCGAGTACACACTGCCGCTGTGGGCGGTTTTCGCGATTTACGCGACAATGATTATCTTTACGGCGTGGCTCGCGGGCCGTCCGCGCGAGGAGGAACCGTTTGTGCTGCCGCGGTGAAACGATTGTAAATGACTGATTTAGATATACTTTTGGGCGACGAGTTCGGCCGTTCGGTGGAGGAGAATCTCGGGCGCGATCCGATGTCGATTGCGCTCGACAGGCGGCTTCCGCATGCCGCGGCGGTTGCCTCGCAGGTGAAGTATTTGCGGCGTGCCGAGCGCAAGTTACCTTCTTATTATTCAGCGCGTTGTGTCTTGCCGCCGGTGGCTTTCGAGCAGTCGTCGAGCGAGGAGACGGCGGCGCGAAAAAACTATTCGGGCGGGTTGGCGATCGACCTGACTTGCGGGTTGGGGGTCGACTCGTTTTGGCTGTCGAAGCGGTTCGAGCGGGTGATCGCCGTCGAGCGCGATGAGTTTTTGGCGGCCGTCGCTCGGGAGAATTTTCGGCGGCTCGGGGCGCTTAACATTCAGGTAATCAGAGCTTCGGCGGAGGAGTTTTTGTTGGATGGCGGGCGGGCTATTGGGCGGGCCGATCTTGTGTATGCCGATCCGGATCGTCGGAGTGCGAGCGGTAAGAAGATGGTGCGGATGGAGGATTGTTCGCCCGATATTGTTACTCTTTTGCCTGACATTCAGCGTGTTGCTTCGCGGCTTGTGGTTAAACTTTCGCCGCTGTTCGATGTGGATGAGGTGTTTCGGATTTTTGGTCGGAGTGGTGGTTGGGGTGGCGGTTTTTTGGGTGGTGGCGATTGTCAAACGACTGTGTGTGTGGAGGTTGTGTCGCTTGGGGGTGAGTGCAAAGAGATTATTGCCGATGTCGTGATGGGGGCTTGTGCGGAAGTGGGGGCAGGCGCGGGCGTTGGGGGCGGTGCGGAAGGTTCGGATGCTCGTGCGGAGGCGAGAATACGGGCGGTGGCGATTGGTTTGGGGGAGGTTGAGTATGCGCGTGGTGACGATTCTCAGGCTTCTGAAAATCGGGCTGCGGTAGCGAGTCAACGTACATTGGCTCAGGAGTTTACGCCCGATGAGTATCGCTATTTGATCGTTCCAGACGTTGCGCTGCAAAAGGCGCGCGTTGCGCGTCGCTACCTCTTGGAGCGCGGGGTGTGGATCGACTCCGACAATGGTTATGGTTTCTCGGTTGGGGAGGTCGGTGGCGGCGGGATTGGCGGTGAGATTGGCGGTGAGATTGGCAGGGCGGATGGCGGGGCGGACAGTGGCGGGAACGGTGGGGCGGTGCTTGGTAAAGTCTTTGAAATTGAGAGTGTTGAGCCATTCGATCCGAAGGTTCTCAGGCGTCGTTTGAAGGTTGGCGGCGTGAGGAGTGTCGAGGTGATGAGGCATAATTTTCCGCTTTCGGCCGTCGAGATTGCTCGGGGGCTTGGCATTCGTGAGGGTTCCGCGGGTGGCAAGGGGGGCGGGGCGAAAAACAGTGGTGCGAAAAGCGTCAACGCTGAGAGTATCAGTGCTAAAGGTGCGAAAAGCGGCAGTCCGCGGATTGCCTTTACTAAGGCAGCGGGTAAGCTTTGGCAGGTTACGCTTAAAGAGATATTGCGCTGATAATCAATCTAAAAGTCAGCAACAGCGTGTCGATCTGGATTGCTTCGCCTACGGCTCGCAATGACGTGGAGGGGCATTGCGAAGGTGGATAATTAGCACAAAATAAATCGCTGTCGGCGTTCCGACCTGGATTGCTTCAGGCGAATGCCTTCGCAATGACGGGGGGGGCATTGACTGTCGCATAGGAGACACTCACCTTTCCCAAAAAAATGGGTATAAATACCACTTGTGTTATTTGAATAACAGTGATATCTTCGCCTCGTCTCCCGCTGCTTTATGGGACGGCGTAAAAAAACCGAAAAAAATGAAAAATCTATGGAAACACAGCGGCTCGTACCTGACCTGGACGGGCGTTATTCACACGGCGTACGCGCTGGCGATGTTTGGCGGCAGCTATTGGGCGATGCTCCGGGCGGGGCTTGTCAACACGGGCAGCGAGGGGCCCGGGTTCTGGTTTCTGCTGTTGGGGCCGCTGCTGATGATGTTCGGGCCGCTGCTGCAACACTACATCCGTGTCACCGAGCGGCCTGCGCCTATGAGGTTCGGGGTGAGCCTGTTAATCTTCGCGGCGGTCGGTTGCGCCGTCTATCCGACGTCGGGATTTTGGCTCTTTGTTCCGCAGGCAGTCGTCATCATCGCGGCGAATCGCAGGCTCGGCAGGCAGTAATTTCATCGGCTGAACCGATAGTAGACCCCCAGCGGGAGCTGCTTGCCGGCGCGGTCGGAGAAGCATAGCTCGCCGAACTGTTCGCGTGGCGGCACGCCGAAACGGGTGTGCACCGCCGTGCGCGCGACTAAGGCCGACAGCCCCATCGAGTAGAGGTTGAGCACGAGGAATCCGTGGGGTCGTAACAGGCTGGCACACAGCGTCAACATCTCATCGAGTCCCTCGGCGAGCACCCATTTTTCGCCGTCGGGCCCGCGCCCGTAGGCCGGCGGATCGAGCACGATACCGTCGTAGAGGCTGCCGCGGCGCACCTCTCGCCGCACGAACTTCATTGCGTCGTCGACCACCCAGCGGATGGAGTCGCCGAGCTCGCTCAGTTCGGCGTTGTCGCGCGCCCAGGTGACGGTTTGGCGCACAGAGTCGACGTGCGTGACGTCGGCGCCGGCGCTTCGGGCGGCGAGCGTTGCTCCTCCCGTGTAGGCGAAGAGGTTTAGTACTCGGAGGGGTTGGTTTTCGGTCGCGCTGTTCGACTCGCTGATTTTGCCGCTGCTCGCGTTGGCGCTCGACATTTCGCGCAAGGTGTCGTAGATGAAATCCCAGTTGGCGGCCTGCTCTGGGAAGATACCCACGTGCTTGAAGCCAGTGAGTGCCAGCCTCATACGCAGGTGCATGGCGCCGTGGTCGTAGCGCATTGTCCACCTCTCGGGCGCGCCGTCGCGACGCATCCACTGCCCGCGCTCCTCGCCTCCGCGCGCGCTGCCGCCGTCGCGTCCGCCGTCACGCCGAAACGTGGCGTCGGACATTCGAGCCCACTCCTCGTCGGGTAAACTCCTCTGCCACAAGGCCTGAGGCTCGGGACGCGCCACGACGCGGTCGCCGAAACGCTCCAACTTGGCCCCGCCGCCGCAGTCGATCAGTTCGTAGTCGGCCAACGCCGGCTCAATCAATTCCAATCCGTTCATTATCAAGCTTTTATTACGCTCATTTCGCACCGTTCGCAGTCGAATTCGAGGCGCCATCGCTCGCGCCCGCGCACCAAAAACAGGTCGGCGGGCAGGCTGTTGTGCCGCCCCTGACGCCTGAGGCACTCGCCCGTCTCGCGGCGGATGCAGTAGCGCGTGCGCATCACCTCCTCGCCCTCGGTTGCGCCGTGCAGCTCCATCGCGGGGGCGATCTCCGTGACTCCGTGTGCGCGATAGAAGCTCTCCGCGATGCGGTTGGTGACGTTTTCGGTGGCCTCGATGCGGGTGCGTGGGAACTGTGCCGCGGGATCCTCGGTCGCCGGATTTCGCAGCGGGGCGATCTGCCGCCGTGCCTCCAACAGCTGCGACAGACCCTCGCGACGCATGGCGGCCAACAGCGATACAGGTACGAATCTGATGCCGCCTTCAAAACTTACCTCGCCGACATCGAATATCGTGTCGCCGCTGCGGGAGAGTTGTTCGCGCACGACGGATAGCATCTTCGTCGTGTCGCGTGCTTCGGGGAACTCGCCCTCGCGTAACACAGTGACTGTCAGTCCTGTTTCGTCCGTAAATCCGACTTCGACGCGCGACTCGCTCATAGCCACTCGCGCCGAAACGCCGATGCGCCGCCTCATGCGACTGCCGGCCAGCGCGCGCACGAAGGCGCGGTCGAGATTGCGAAACAGTTCGGTGCCAGGGGCGATGCCGTCGATGCGGTTGGGGTAGATGCGCGGCCCCTCGACGCGATTTACGCTGGTGCCGCGCAGGCGTCCGTCGGCGAAGAAGCAGATGCCGTCGCCTGTCGCGAGGGGCGATTTGCCTGTCGCGAGGGGGGGGGTGGAGTTGCCGCGCGATTCGCTGCCGCCGGACGCGCCGCGCTGCCCACAGTTCGGCGGGCCGGTGAGTGTGAAGAACCTGTTTCCGGTACGTTCGCACCCCGTTCTGTCGACTCGGCCGACGGGTTCGCCCATCGCCTTGGGGGTGTCAATCGAGGCGACGCCGCCGGTCGGGCCGTCGAGGAAGTAGTCGGTGCCGCCGCGGGTGAAGCTCTTTGCCGGATCGGGCACGAAGTCGGGCGTCGACACTCCGACGGACGCTCGTCGCAGGTGCTGGCGAGTGGCCAACTCGTTGTCTATCAGGCGTCGGTAGTGGCTCACGATGTTGCGCACGTAGGCGGCGTCCTTGAGTCGTCCCTCGATTTTTAACGAGCTCACGCCTGCGTCCAACAGCTCGCCGAGGCGTGCCGAGAGGTCGAGGTCGCGCACCGACAGCAGGTGGCGCCCCTTGACGATCACCTCGCCGTCGCCCCCCACGAGGTCGTACTCCAGGCGGCACGGCTGGCTGCAGTCGCCGCGGTTGCCACTTCGCGAGCCGTCGCCGGTGGAGCGGCTGAAGAAGCATCGGCCGCTGTATGCCACGCAGATCGCGCCGTGCACAAAGGCCTCGATCTCAACACTTTCGGGACACGCGGCGCGCACGGCACGGATCTCGTCGAGCGACATCGCGCGCTCCAGTATCACGCGCCGGAACCCCGCCCGTCCCAGAAAGGCGACATCATCGGGGCGCATGTTCGAGGTCTGGGTCGAGGCGTGCAGCTCTATTTTGTCTGCGAAACCCAAATCGGCCACGAGGCGCACCCATGCCATGTCCTGCACTATCAGTGCGTCGACGCCCGCTTCGATCAGCGCGCGTACAAGGTTGCGGGCCTCGTCCAGCTCGTCGTCGAACAGCAGCGTGTTCAACGTCGCGTAGACCCGCACGCCGAACGGACGCGCGTAGTCGACCAGCGCGGCGATATCCTGCGGCGAGTTGCCGGCAGCCTGCCTCGCTCCGAAGCCCGGGCCACCGATGTAGACGGCGTCGGCCCCGCAGTCAACAGCAACGCGACCCGTTTCGAGGTCGCGTGCCGGTGCAAGAAGTTCTATCTTTCGATTATTCAATTACTTAACGACTTTCTGAAGCTCGGTGATCTGCGCTCTGGCGGCGGCGGCGTTGGGGCCGGCGGTCACCTTGCGATAGGCCTCGATGGCGGCGGGATAGGCCTCGGTGTTCTGATAGGCGGCACCCACGAGGAAGTTGACTGCCGAGCGATCTTCGTCGGTGGTCTGGGCAGCGGCGGCGGCTTCGCCCGTTTCGATCACCTTGGCGTAGTTCTTCTGGCTGTTGTAGGCCTGCAGACGGGTCAGGTGTGCGAGTGCGGCGGCGGGCACGGAGGCGATGATCTCGTCGGTGGCGGCGATGGCCCCGTCGAAGTCCTGCGCCTTGGCGGCCTCGGATGCCCTCACGAGGTTGTCGGACGTGAACTGTTCGGAGGCCTTGGCGGCGGCTTCGGCGAAACGGCTGTCGGTTCCGCCCAGCGCTATCACGGCGCGGTAAATTTCGTTACCCTTTTCGTAGTCGCCCATGCCGATGTAGCTCATTGCTAAGTTCATGGCGACGGCGGTGTCGTTGGGGTTGCCCTCGTAGCCCTTCTGGAAAATCGCGGCGGCGGCGGCGTAGTCCTTGGCGTTGAAGGCGTCGGCGCCCTGACGCAACACCGTGCGACCGATCCACGTGCGGGCGTTGTTCAGCACGGCGGCGTTGCCGTAGAGCTCGGCCACCTCGGCGGCCTTGGTGAACGACGCGAGGGCCTCATCGAGCCTGCCTCCCTGAAACGCGCTTCCGCCCATCTGGTAGGTGGCGACGGGCAGGTTCTGTTTGGCGCCCGTGACCATCGCCTCGGCGCCCTCGATGTCGGCACCCTCGCTGATGACCTGCTCGAAGAGGGGTACGGCGGCGGCGAAGTTCTTGGCCTGGATGGCGGCGGCGGCTTCGGCGTACTTTGCGTTCACCGATGTGAGGTCCTGTGCGGCTACGGTGCCCGCCGCTACGATGGCGATTGCGGCGAGCGCGATTTTAAGTCTGTTCATGGTTTTGATCTTTTTTATTTGATTACGGATTATTAGTTTTGTCTTGCTAAAATTAAAACGCTCGGATGCAAAAATATATTTTTTTCTACAAAATATCAAACTCCTATCCTCGTAATTTCTTGAAAAAATCTGTTACGAGTGCCGAGCACTCCTCGGCGAGCACCCCCGTAGTGACCTCGGTGCGCGGATGGAGCAGGCCCTCGCCGTGTCGCAGATAGCCCCTCGCCGGATCGGGCGCGCCGTAGACCAGCCTGCCTAACTGCGCCCACGCCATGGCTCCGGCGCACATCACGCATGGCTCGACGGTGACGTATAGTGTGCAGTCGTTCAGGTATTTGCCCCCCAGCGCAGCGCTTGCCGCGGTGATCGCCTGCATCTCGGCGTGGGCCGTGGCGTCGGTGAGGGTCTCGACCAAGTTGTGGCCGCGACCGATAATCATTCCTCCGCCCACAACCACCGCCCCGATGGGCACCTCGTTCCTTTCGAGCGCCGCGCGGGCCTCCTTGAGAGCCTCGCGCATAAAAAATTCGTCTCCGCGAGAGTTGATTTCCATTATTATAAGCTATTTTTGTGCGTTGCAAAGTTACACAACACTTTCAATTTTCAACTTTCAATTTTCAACTACCATGTATAGAACACACACATGCGGCGAACTTCGCGCCGCCGACATCAATACCGAGGTGACGCTCGCCGGCTGGGTGGGCAAGGTGCGCAATCTCGGCGCAATGGCATTCATTGACCTGAGAGACCGCTACGGCGTCACACAGCTGGCTGTCAACGAGAACTCGCCGGCCGCCGTGCGGGAGATTGTCGACACCCTCGGTCGCGAGTTCGTGATCCGCGCGACGGGCACGGTCGTGGAGCGTTCGGCCAAGAACCCCAAGATGGCGACGGGCGAGATCGAGATCGCGCTCACAGAACTTAAGGTGTTGTCGCGCGCCGACACACCCCCGTTCACCATCGAGGAGAACTCCGACGGCGGCGACGACCTGCGCATGAAGTATCGCTACCTCGACCTGCGCCGCGGGCCGCTGCAACGCAACATGATGCTGCGCCACCGCATGGCCCAGAGCGCGCGCGGCTTTCTCGACCGCGAGGGGTTCCTTGAGATCGAGACCCCGTTCCTCATCAGCTCGACACCCGAGGGGGCGCGCGACTTCGTGGTGCCGTCGAGGATGAGCGCCGGTCAGTTCTACGCCCTGCCGCAGAGTCCGCAGACCTTCAAGCAGCTGCTGATGGTGGCGGGTTACGACAGATATTTCCAGATCGTGCGCTGCTTCCGCGACGAAGACCTGAGGGCCGACCGCCAACCCGAGTTCACACAGATCGACTGCGAGATGTCGTTCGTCGATCAGGAGGATGTGTTGGAGACCTTCGAACGGATGGCTCGATTCATGTTCAGCGAGACCATTGGTGTGGAGTTCGGCACCGAGCCCTTCCGTCGCATGTCGTGGGCCGAGGCGATGGCGCGCTACGGCAACGACAAGCCCGACCTGCGTTTCGGCATGGAGATCAACGAGCTGACGGCGCAGGCAAAGGGGCACGGATTCGGCGTGTTCGACGACGCGGAGTACATCGGCGGGATTGTCGCGACGGGTTGCGCCGGCTTCACCCGCAAGCAGATCGACGAGCTGACCGAATATGTGAAGCGTCCGCAGATCGGTGCGAAGGGGTTGGTGTGGATTCGCCTCGACGAGGGCGGCGAGATAAAATCTTCCGTCGACAAGTTCTACACCCCCGAGGTGCTGCGCGAGTGGGCGGTGGCGATGGGGGCGCAAAACGGCGACCTGATTTTTGTGGTGAGCGGCGAGCGGCGGCGTTCGCTGACGGTGCTTTCGGAGCTGCGGCTCGAATTGGGTTCGCGACTCGGTCTGCGCGACAAGAGTCGGTTCGCCCCGCTGTGGGTGGTCGACTTTCCGCTGCTGGAGTGGGACGACGAGACGGCGCGCTTCTACGCCATGCACCACCCCTTCACCTCGCCCAAGCCGGAGGACATTCCGTTGTTGGAGAGCGACCCGGGGGCTGTGCGTGCCAACGCCTACGACTTTGTGGTCAACGGCGTGGAGGTGGGCGGCGGCTCGATACGAATTTTTGAACCCGACCTTCAGGCGCGCATGTTCGAGCTGCTGGGCTTCACCCCCGAGTCGGCCCAGGAGCAGTTCGGATTCCTGATGAACGCCTTCCGGTTCGGCGCACCTCCGCATGGCGGCATCGCGTTCGGGTTCGACCGATTCTGTTCGTTGTTTGGCGGCGCCGACTCGATCCGCGACTACATCGCGTTTCCGAAGAACAACTCGGGGCGCGACGTGATGATCGACGCTCCGAGTAGCATTGCGCCGGAGCAGTTGGAGGAACTTAACCTGAGAATCGTTCGGCCGGAATGAGGCGTGCTTTTCACATAGCGGTTATCGGTTTGGCGGCGGTTGCGGGTCTTGCGGGCTGCACTCGCACCGGCACCTACACGCCCGCCCTTGCGGAGATCGCCATCTCGGTCGAGGGGTTGGCGGGTGTCGTGGCGGTGGCTCCGGAGGATGTTTTCGATCGTCTGGAGGTCGAGATCAAGGGGGTCGACTGGAGCGTGATTCGCACCGTGGAGTCGCAGGTGGCGGGCGGGGTGATCGTGCTCGACCTGCCCGACGAGCTGCCGGCCGAGGAGCTGTGCAAGGTGGCGCGCGACGACTATCGAGACTACGAGGGTTTCTGGCCGGCCAAGGGTGTGAGCGACCGCGCGGCGAGGGTGGCGGGTCTGGGCGACATATTCGCTTACAGGGGCGACGAGCGCGTGGGTCGGGTGTTCCTCTCCGACTGGGACGGCGCGGTGCAGACCGACCGCCTCAACTCGCGATACGTCCACATGCACTACGCCGACCGACCGTTCGAGCTGTCGGGCGAGAATCTGTCGCGCCCGGACGAGAGGCCGTCGTTCCGCTACGAGGCGTCGTTCGTGAGGGGTTGGAACATCTACATCGAGCGCTACGGCGTGCCTTACGACCAACGCACACTTACCACAACCGATATTCCTTCGGGGGTGCAGTTCGTTTGGAGGTTAGAGGCCGCAACGGCGGCGGCGATTTAGGCCAGAACGCCGGCGGCGATTTAAGCTAACGCAGAATTAGTTACTATCATGAAACGGATATTCGCTATATTGATGTTTTTGCTGTCGGGCCTTGGCGCGGCAGCCCAGAACCATGGCGAGTTGCCCGTGCCGACAGGCGGCCCCGAGGAGTCGCTGAACCTCGAAGGTCTGCTGCCCGGCGACCTGCTACCCGAACCGACCTTCGCCCCCCTGCGAATTCCCCAGTCAGGCGGGCCGAAACTCTTCACACCCTTTGAGCCCTTCGTGCCGACCACCCTTCCGCGAATGGATTTCGCGATGCCGACCGTCGCCGACCGCACGCTCTTCATACAGCAAAACCTGCTGCTGCAACAGCGCGGCATAGTCGTTCCGGCGGCGAGCAGCACGAGTTCGCGCATGCTCCGAGGAGCTGTCGGGGGCTACATGCCCCTCATGCAGAGGCACAACGGCGCGCTGGGACTGACCGGTTCGAGCCAACTCTACCCCTCGATGGGATTTTCGAGTTCACTGTCGTTGGGTTACGCCTGGGCGCCGACGGACGGAATCACCCTCTACGGCAACGCCTTCGTCACCGACAACATGCACCACCTGTCGCGCTTTCGCGACTTCGGCGTGTCGGGCCGCGTGCGGATGCAGGTCGTGGAGGATCGCGTGTGGCTCAACGGCTACGGCACCTACTCGCTACGCAGCGGCGTGGCCGCTCAGCAACTCCCGCCCGGCCTCTACCCGACGACATCGTTCGGCGGCACGGTCGAGGTGAAGATTACCGACAGCTTCGGCATCGAGGGGGGCGTGATGCGCGAGTACGACCCGTTCACTCGCAGCTGGCGCACTACTCCCTACGCATCGCCTGTTTTTTATTAGTCGAGCCAGATAATTTTGTCGGAGTCATCCTTTTCGGAGTGCGGCTTGGGCGAGTCGGCGGGGTAGCCCAGCGCGACGACGCACAACGGATTCCACTCGGCGGGCAGGGGCAGGAACTCCCGCAGGTGCTCCGTCGCCGTGGGGCCGTCGGGCTCCTCGCGCCTTTGAGGCCGGCCGTTGACGTGTACCCAGCACGAACCCAACCCCGCTTCCTCGGCCGCAAGTTGCAGAATCGTCGCCGAGATGGCGGCGTTGTCGACCCACAGATCGGTCTGGTTGTCGCCGGCAACGACCACGGCACAAGGCACGTCGGCCAGAAACGCCGAGCCGAAATCTCTCATCCGCGCGATGCGACCGAGCGTCTCGGGATCGCCGACCACCATGAATCGCGTCGAGCGCGTGTTTTTGGACGACGGGGCGGTGAGGGTGAGCCTCAACAAGCTCTCGATCAGTTCGCGCGGCACGGGTCGCGACTCGAAGCGGCGCACGCTCCGGCGTTTTTTCAATATGTCGGTCAGTTCCATAGATGTGTTGTTTTTACAAAGATATGAAATTTTTACCTATTTTTGCGTGTATGAATTTCAGAATCGGACACGGATACGATGTGCATCGCTTGGCCGAAGTCGGCACGGGTGGCGAAAAGTTGGCCCTGCGCCTCGGCGGGGTGACGGTGCCTCACACGAAGGGCCTCGTGGCTCACTCCGACGGCGACGCGCTGATCCACGCGCTGTGCGACGCGCTGTTGGGTGCGGCGGCGTTGGGCGACATCGGGCTGCACTTTCCCGACTCCTCGGGCGAGTTTCGCGGCATCGACTCGCGCGAACTGCTGCGACGCACCGTCGGGCTGCTGAGTGACACGGGCTGGCGGGTCGGCAACGTCGACTGCACGGTGATGTTGCAGGCGCCGCGCATCCGTCCTTATATAGATGCTATGCGCCGCGAGTTGGCCTCATGCCTCGGCGTCGACGTCGGGCAGGTGTCGGTCAAGGCTACCACCACCGAACGCCTCGGGTTCGTCGGTCGCGAGGAGGGGGTCGCCGCCGAGGCTGTCGTTTTAATCACTTCGCAATCATGCTAAAGTCGCTGTCGGTTGAAAATTACGCGCTCATAGAGCGCCTCGACATGACGCTCGGGGCGGGGCTCAACATCGTCACGGGCGAGACGGGCGCGGGCAAGTCGATCCTGTTGGGGGCGTTGGGGCTGCTGCTGGGCACTCGCGGCGAGGCGGGGGTTCAGAGGGATCCGTCGCGTGCCTGCGTGGTGGAGGGTGTTTTCGCGTTCGACGGCCTCGGGCTGGAGGAGTTCTTCGCGGAGAACGACCTCGACTTCGAGGCGACGGGCACGGTGCGGCGCGTGATCTCCGCCTCGGGCAAGAGTCGCGCCTACGTCAACGACCTGCCGGTGAGTCTGACGACGCTGAAGGCGCTGGGTGACAGATTGATAGACATACACTCGCAGCACGAGAACCTGCTGCTGCGCGACGACGGTTTCCGAGTTTCGATACTCGACGGGGTGGCGGGTCACGGTGCGGTCGTCAAAAGCTACGCCGAGGCGTTCGGCGAGTGGCGAGGGCTCGGGCGACAGTTGTCGGCGGCGCGAGCGGCAGCGGAGGATGCGCGGCGCGACGAGGAGTGGCTGCGACATCAGGCAGACGAACTCGCGGCGTTGCGCCTCTCGGCGGGCGAGCAGACAGACCTCGAAGCCGAGCAGCGCGAACTGTCGCACAGTGACGAACTGCGCGAGGCGTTCGGGCTGGCCGTCAGCGAGTTGGGAGCCGACGAGACGGGCATCGTGGCACGCCTGAGGGCTCTGCGCGGCGCGGTCGACCGCATGGGTGCGATCCACTCCGGAGCTGCCGGATTTTCGGAGCGTCTGGCCTCGGCCCACTTAGACATGCAGGACTTGGAGCGCGAAATCGCCGCCGAGTTGGAGCGGGTCGAGGGCAACCCCGAGCGTCTGGCAGCGGTGGTGGCGCGTTTGGACGCGATCTATGCCCTTCAGCAGAAGCACCGCGTGTCGACGGTCGAGGAGCTTTTGGAGTTGCAGGCGGGGTTCGAGGAGCGATTGGGCGCGATCGAGCACTCCGACGAGCAGTTGGCAGCCCTCGAAGCGGCCCTGCAAGCCGCCGAAAAAACAGTGAAAAACCTCGCCGCACAGATATCCGCCGGCCGCCACACCGCCGCCACCGAGGTCGAGAGCAGCGTCGAGGGGATGCTCCGGCGGCTGGGAATTCCCGAGGCGCGGTTCGTCGTCGAGATCACGCCGACCCCCGAGCCGCGCGCAAACGGCGCCGACGAGGTGCGGTTCCTCTTCACGGCCAACGGTTCGATGTCGCCGCGGCCGGTCGAGAAGATCGCGTCGGGTGGCGAAATCTCGCGCGTGATGTTGGCTCTGAAGACCCTTTCGGCACGTTCGGCGAGCCGCCCCACGGTGGTTTTCGACGAGATCGACGCCGGGGTCTCGGGCCGCGTGGCCGATGCGATGGGCGACATCATCGCCGAGCTGGGCAGCCACTGCCAGGTGCTCAACATCACCCACCTGCCGCAGATCGCCGCCAAGCCCGCCACCCATTTTCTGGTCTACAAACAGGATGGCTCGACGCGCATCCGCCCCCTCGCAGCCGCCGAGCGCGTGACCGAGATCGCGAGCATGCTCTCCGGCAGCGCCGTCACCGATGCAGCCCTTCGACAGGCGCGGGTGCTGTTAGGAGAAATTTTACCGTTATGAGAAACGTGACGAAAAACGTGAAAACGGCTACGAAGAGGGTGACAAAAAGAGTAACGAAACTCGCCGACATTCCCAAGGGCTCGACCGTCCTCGAAGGCTTCGGCGAGGTGCATTTCCGCGACACCTACCAAATCGCGGCACGGACAGACAAACCCGCCACCGAGATCGCCCGAGAGCTGATGCGCCTGCCGGCATGGGCGACCGCGCTCTTCAAGTTGCGCAACGCGATAGTCGGGATTTTCGGCCTGAAGGCGGACAGCTCCGACACCTCTTTCCCGCGCATCTCCGAGACCGACACGGAGGTGGTGTCGGGGGTCGGCGACACCCATTTGAACTTCCGCGCCTCGATCCTCCGCGACCCGTCGGCGGACACGATCGCGCTCACGACCGTCGTCCACTTCAACAACGTGTGGGGCCGCGTCTACTTTCTGCCCGTCAAGCCGTTCCACAAAATCATCATGCGCGCGCTGCTGCGGCGATATCTGTGGAGGCTATAAAACATTGGGAGTCAGAACAGTGTGTCGGGGTCGCGGAAAACATTGACGATATCGAGCCCCGCCGCCAACGCCCGCCGCACCGTGTAGCGCGTGCCGCTGCCCGAAGCACCAGAAGCACGCGAGCCGCCAGCCCCGCCGTCGTACCAACAAATGAGTCGCGAGGCCCGTTCGACCATCCACTCGTCGCGCCGAAAGTAGCAGCCATGCGAATACCCCTCGGCCAGCACGCACACCTCGTCGGCGGCGGCCAGCAACGCCTCGTAGCGCGCACGGTCGACATCGGAGTAGCCGGCAGCCTGACGCGCGAAGGGCACCGCGGCAACGAGGCGAATATCCGAAGAGTGCCCGCCGCCCGAGGCACCGCCCGAAAAATCGGCACCGCGCACACGTTCAGACCTGCACCGCACCACCGCCTCGGCCGCCGCAAGGTCGAACCCGGGCGCCATGCCGGAGACAAACACGCGATAACCGTCGCCCACCGCCTGTTCGACGGCAGCAGCCAAACGCCCCTCGTCCGCCGCCGCAGCAGCATAGTATCTGTGCCCGGAAAAGCAGACGACAATATCTTTACCCCAAATCATAAAACCAAATTACGAAAAAAACAACATCCTCCCATTTTTGGAACACATTTTGCGACCCTAAGAAGTTGTTCAAATTTCTAAAAACCATAACATCAAAAACCTCCCCATTATGAGACATCACCACACCGGCTCCGTGTTAGGGGCATTCATCGGCGGCGCCCTGATCGGCGGTGCCCTGGCGTTGCTCTTCGCCCCGCGTTCGGGCGTCGAGACGCGCGAAATGATCCGCGACTACGTCGACGACGAGCTCGACATGCTGAAAGAGATGGCCCGAGACAAGGCCAACGCCGCCCGAGACCGTGTCGACGACGAGGTCGACCGCCTCCGTCGCCGCGCCCGCCGCACCGTGGAAGAGGCCATGGTGGCTGCCCGCGAGCGCGTCGATCATGCGCACGATCGTGTCGACGAAGCACTCGATCGCGCCGAAGAGGCCGTGGGCGAAAAAACCTCCCTCGGCAAAACCTCCGCCCGAGGCAAGAGCCGAGCCTCCCGCAACGCTGACCGCGCCGAACACGCCACCCGCGCCGCCGCCAAGACCACACAAAAATGAGCGGCATGGACGAACTGCGGGACGAGCTCCTCGACCTGCGCGACGACGCCCTCGACTACGTGCGCCTTCGCTGGGACTCGCTTCGTTTAGAGGCGGTCGATCGCCTCTCGTGCGCCGCCTCGCGCGCGTTGGGCTGCATCCTCGCGCTCACCCTTCTCCTCGGCGCGCTGATGTTCATGATGTTCGCGCTGGCGCTGTGGCTCGGTGAACTGACGGGCCACCTGTCGCTGGGCTTCCTGATTTCGGGGGGCGTGCTGCTCGTGGCGGGCGTGGTGGTACACCTGTTGGGCCGCCGGATGTTCGCCGGCCGCACGGTGAGATACTTCGTGGAGCTATTTTTCATCGACAACACCTACCGCCATGACGCACGAAAATAGGCACGACGCAACCGGAGGCCCCGTCTCAAACAGCCGCATCGCAAGCAGACGCGCCGCGGGCAGAGCTCCCCGCCACCCGAGCGAGATCCGCACGCTGGCCGAGCTGCGCGACGCACGCCGCGAACTGCGCCTCCGCGAGTGGTACGCCGCACGCCGCCTGGAAGATAACGCCGCCCGGGTGTTACATCCGCGACACCTGCTCTCGGCGCTCGCCCCCGCCGACTCGTTCGCCGGCAGGGTGATCGACGGCCTCGGCGCGGGCATCTCGACAGCACAAACGCTCATCTCGACGGCGCAAACGATTTTCGCGACAGCCCAACCTCTCTTCGCGGTGATCCGGCCGCTACTGAGCGCACTCGGAATCACACGTGACAGCCACCCCGAAAGGCGCCGCCGCCCGCGTCACTAAAGCTCGCCCCGCTAAATAGCTGACACGACGACTACTCCAGCGGCCTGATCCGCATCTCCGCGCCCGACCCCTCGATCAACTTCGCGAGCTTCGCAAGGTCGGTCGTGTGGTCGGTGCCGCCGTAGTGGTATGGGTAAAAAATCGTGGGCCTCATCGCCCGCACCGCCCGCGCTGCCTGCTCCTCGGTCATGGTGTAGGGCAGGTTGACAGGCAGAAAAGCGATGTCGACATCGCGCAACGCCAACATCTCGGGGGTATCCTCGCTGTCGCCGGCAACGTACACTCGCGTGCCGCCAAAGGTCAAAATGTATCCATTATGCAGGCGCGCCTTCGGATGGAAATTCTGCCTCTCGGGCGAGACGTTGTACGCCGGCACCGCCTCGACGGTGACGTAGCCCAACTCGCGCCTCTCGCCATGCCGCAGCACCTCGCCCGCGCCGAACGCCTCGACCGCAGTCGCACTCCCGAAACCGACCAACTCCTCCTGCCACAGCGCCTCGATCGCTCCCGCGTCCAAGTGGTCGCCATGCTCATGGGTGACGAGTATCAGATCGGCCTTGGGCATCCGCCCGAAGTCGGCATACTCGGCCACGGGGTCGACATAAACATGCCGCCCGTCGTACTCAAACGCGACACTTCCGTGCCCCAAAAAGACGATCCGCAGCTCGCCCCCGTCGGCGGCCGCCACCACATCCGAGGCGTGGGTCTGCGCCTGCGCGCCCACCTGCGTGCAAAACAATGCAGCCATAATAACCAGAATTTTTCTCATAACTAAAAATTTATTTTGCGTAGCACAACTCGCTGCCGGCGTTCCGGCTATTTAAAGTACTTCCATTGGAACAGTATAAAATAGATAACCGCAATAGAGATATAACTATCGGCAATGTTAAACACCGGAGCAAAGAAGGTAAAGTCGCCATCCGCACCGCTCAGCCATCCCAACCACGAGGGCATCTCCTCGATGGTGAATAGCGGAAAGTGGAGCATGTCGACCACCTTGCCATGCAGGAATCCCGCGTAGCCGCCTCCCTCGGGAAACGCCGTGGCCACCGACGAAAATGTGCTCTCCGAGAAGACGAGGCCATACACCGCGCTGTCGATGATGTTGCCCATGGCCCCCGCCATGATGAGCGCCATGCCGACAATCACCCCCACGGGCGCCTGCCGCCTCCACAGATGGTCGATGAACCACCCGATCGCCCCCACCGCCACGATGCGGAACAGACTGAGGGTCAGCTTGCCATACTCCCCGCCGAGCGACATTCCGAACGCCGCCCCCTCGTTTTCGATAAAATATATCTGGAACCAGCTGCCGAATACGTGGATGCTCTCGCCCAGCGTCATGTGGGTCTTGATGAACACCTTCACCACCTGATCAACCACCAACAGCGCGACGATCAGCAGCGCTATGTGTTTGCGTTTCAATCTCATAAATTATTTTAATTTCGCCATTTCAGTCTCTCTCGCCGCGCGTACCTTTTCGAACATCGCGGCGGTGCGTTCACGCTCCCCTCCGGCGCGCAGTATCTCGATGGGCACAAACCCGCGGTAGCCGTTGCGCGCAATGATCTCCATGATGCGCGGAATGTCGGTCGGCGTCTCGACGTCGTTGATGAACACATTCTCCTTGATCTGCCACGTGACGGCATGCTTAATCGTCTGCTCGATCTCGCGATAGGGATCGGTGTGATAGCACCCCACGTCGAGCATCAGCCCCGCGTTGTCGGAGCGTATGAGTTTGAAAATCTTCTCCACATCGTCGCCCGTCTTCAGAAAGTCGTCGTGGTTCTGCAGCGCGATCACCACCCCGTAGGGCTTGGCAAACTCGGCGCACTCGTCGACCGCCGCGGCGAGCCACACCGCCGTCTGCTCCCAAGTGTAACCCTCGGGCGTCCCGGGACCGGCGAAGACACGAATCGTCGAAGCGCCCAACTTCGACGCCACCACCACCCAATCCTTAACCAACTGAACCTGCGCGGCACGAGCCACGGGGTCGGCCAGCGTGAAGTCGTTCCTCACACCCGTTCCGCAGATAGTCATCCCCTGATGAAACGCGTGGCTCTTCACCTGCAGGATGTATTGGTCGGAGGGCACGGCGGGATATCCCGGAAAATAGTAGCCGGTGATGTCGACCCCCTCGAACCCGAGGTCGGCGGCGTAGTCGATCACACCCTCGATTGTCTCGTCGCCCTGCGTGAGGGGGGTGTTGAACGAGTAGTAGTTGAGCCCGATCTTGATGCGGGGCGTTTCGTGGAGGTTTCCGCGATCTTGCGCGGCGGCTGCCGCAACAGTCACGGCGGCGATGATTAGTAGGATTGTTCTTTTCATGGTTACAAAGATAGTTCAGAATCATGAATCATGAGTCATGAATCATGAATTTGTGAAGGAAAAAGCCCCCACATTTTCAATTTTCAACTTTCAATTTTCAATTTGTGAAGTCGAAAGCAGCCCACAGGCCGCAGCAATATCCTCCCCCCGAGACGCACGAATAGTCGTGCGAACCCCCTTGCGAGAGAGCGCGTCGCGAAACCACTCCATCTTCTCCATCGGCGGGCTGAAGTAGGGCGAGTCGGGAATTTTGTGAAACCGAATCAGATTGACGCGACACGACAGCCCGTTGAGCAACTTGGTGAGCCCCGCGATGTGTCGCGACGAGTCGTTGATGCCGCTCATCACAATATACTCGAAGCTCACTCGCCGCTGCCCCGAAAAGTCGTGCCGCCTGATCGCCTCGACCACCCGCTCGATTGGGTACGCCCGCTCGATCGGCATGATGGCGGCCCGCTCGTCGGCAAAAGGGTTGTGCAGACTGACGGCCAGATGCACACGACTATCACTCAAAAAACGCTCCATCGCGGGAATCACCCCCGCGGTCGAGAGAGTCACGCGCGTCGGACTCCAACCATACCCCCACTCGGCGGTCAGAATCTCCAGCGACCGCATCACGGCGTCGGGATTGTCCAGCGGCTCGCCCATCCCCATATACACAATGTTGGTTAGCGCCTCCCGCTCAGGTAACGAGGCAAACTGATTTAATATGTCGCCGGCGGTAAGATTGTGAGCCAGCCCCTGCCGACCCGTTGCACAAAACGCGCACCCCATGCGACACCCCGCCTGCGACGAGACACACAGCGTCGCCCGCTCGCCGGAGCCCTCACCCGAGCCCTCACCCTCAACAGAACTTCGTCCGCGATCGGGAATCATAGCCGACTCGACACGCCCCCCCTCGGCAGTGGAAAACAGATATTTCTTAGTCCCGTCGACCGACACCGCCTCGCGCAGGGGTGCCGACAGCCCCACGTCGAATCTCTCAGCGAGTGCTTCTCGCCGCACCGCCGAGATATCGGTCATCGCGCCGATCTCCCTCACCCCGCGGCGATATATCCACGCCGCCATCTGTCCCGCCGCGTGCCTCGGCATGCCGAGCGTCGCCGCCACCTCCCTCAGCTCGTCGAGGGTCTTTCCGAAAAGTGTCTCCTTCATTCCGTCACATTCATTCCGTCACAAAAGTAGTAAATCGGCCTCGATTTTTGCGAAAATTTCACCGCGCCCTCTTTTTTTTCAAAAATAGTTCTTACATTTGCAGACCGCATCGTAACAACCGAAGCAAACAAAAACTATAAAACCAGATTATACATGGAAGCCAAAAAAACACACAGAGCAGATCTCCAGAACCGCAGGATGCTGTTCATCGAGATCGGTCTCGTCATCGCACTCGCGTTTGTCGTGGGCGCGTTCTCGTGGGGTCAGTCCGAAAAGGTCGTTCAGGCGATGACCGAAGTCGTCGCTCCGATCGAAGAGGAGGTGATCGTCAATACCGAGCAGGAGGTACGCCAGCCCGAGGTTAGGCCGCAGGTCAACCAGGTGCTCTCCGAGTTCATCGACGTCGTCCGCAACGAGACCCAGATCGAGACCAATTACAGTTTCGAAGAGTTCTCGGAGGACTTCGTGATCGAAGTTCCGACGATGGAAGTTACCGAGGAAGAGGCGGTCGAAGATATCCCCATCTTCAGCGCCGAGGAGATGCCCACCTTCCAGGGCGGCGACCTCAACACCTTCCGCAACTGGGTTCAGAGCAACATGGTCTATCCGGCCGTCGCTTCTGAGAACAACATCCAGGGCACAGTGACCCTCAAGTTCGTCATCGAACGCGACGGCTCGCTCACCAACATCGAAGAGATTCAGTCGCCCGACCGCTCGCTCTTAGAAGAGGCGATCCGAGTGCTGAAGACCTCGCCCAAGTGGACCCCCGGCAAGCAGCGCAACAAACCTGTGCGCGTAATGTACATCCTGCCGGTACAGTTCCGCCTGCAGAACAATTAGGCACCACCTCCCGAGATAGGGGGGCTGTCGAAGTGGGAGCGGGTCGGCATGAAGTTGGGGCCGCGTGATGTTAGGGCCGATGCCCGAGATGCGAAAGAGCCGTTCGGGACAGAGGACAACAAATTTTAAAATGGGGTATTCCTGCGAAGGAGTGCCCTTTTTTTGGCGAGGCGGCAACAGTAATGAAGTGCCGAAAACGCTATAACTAAGTTTTTAGTTCTATTGTGTGATCTTTTAGTTACAACTCTTTAACTAAAGATTTAGTTATATAACTAAAGTCTTAGTTATAGGTGTCGAAAGTACAACGAAAAAAGAATTTTTTTATGCAACAACACAACGAAAATATATCCCCGGCAGAGGCCGGAATCAACCCCGAACGCAACACGGAGACAACACTCGAACGCAATCCCGAAGCCCCCGAGCGGGCAGTCCTCGTGTCGGTAATCACCGACCGCGGATCCGAAACCCAGACTCGCGAATATCTGGACGAGTTGGAGTTTCTGGCCCACACCGCCGGCATCGAGACGGTAAGGCGCTTCACGCAGAGGCTCACCACCCCCTCGTCGCGCATCTACATGGGCACTGGCAAGCTGCAGGAGGTCGCCACGTGGTGCGCCGAAAATCGAATCGACGTGGTGATCTTCGACGACGAGCTCTCGCCGACGCAGACCCGCAACATCGAGAAAATCGTGCCGTGCCGAGTGCTCGACCGCACGCGCCTGATACTCGACATCTTCATGTCGCGCGCGCGCACCGCCTACGCCAAGACGCAGGTGCAGTTGGCGCAGTACGAATATCTGCTGCCGCGCCTGACCGGCATGTGGACCCACCTTGAACGTCAGCGCGGCGGCACGGGAACGCGCGGCGGAGCGGGCGAACGCGAGATCGAGACCGACCGCCGGCAGATTCGAGGCCGAATCACCCACCTCAAGGAGGAGCTAAAAAAGATCGACCGCCAGATGGCGACCCAACGTTCGGGGCGCGGGCAGTTGGTGAGGGTGGCGCTGGTGGGCTACACCAATGTGGGCAAGTCGACGCTGATGAACCTTGTGGCCAAGAGCGACGTGTTTGCCGAGAACAAACTCTTCGCGACACTCGACACGACTGTGCGCAAGGTGGTGTTGGAGAATCTGCCGTTTCTGCTCTCCGACACGGTGGGCTTCATTCGCAAGCTGCCGACGCAGTTGGTCGAGTCGTTCAAGTCGACCCTCGACGAGGTGAGGGAGGCCGACCTGCTGCTGCACGTGGTCGACATCTCGCACCCGGGGTTCGAGGATCAGATCAAGGTGGTGCGCCAGACCCTCACCGACATCGGCGCGGGGACGAAGCCGGTCTTCATGATCTTCAACAAGATCGACGCCTTTACCTATATAAAGAAGGAGGAGGACGACCTGACCCCCGCCACGCGCGAGAACCTGTCGTTGGACGACCTGCGGCAGACTTGGATGTCGCGTGAGAACGCACCGTCGATCTTCATCTCGGCGCGCGAACGCATCGGGCTCGACCGACTGCGCGCAGACCTCTATCACATGGTTCGCGAGATTCATTCGGGACGCTACCCGTTCAATAATTTTTTGTACTGAGATTTGCGTAGCCCACTTTCAATTTTCAATTTTCCACTTTCAATTATTATCCTTATCTTTACGCAAATCAAACAACAGATATGGAAGTCCAAATTCTCTCGAACCTCAACACCGTGTTGAACCGTTTCATCGCCGAGTTGCGCGATGTGCGGGTTCAGGGCGACCGCATGCGTTTCCGCCGCAACCTCGAACGGTGCGGCGAAGTTACCGCCTACGAAATCAGTAAGAGGCTGATATACAGTCTGCAAACAGTCGAGACGCCGTTGGGCGAGGCGACCACGCAGCTCTCCGACGACCAGATCGTGATCGCGACGATTCTGCGGGCGGGCATACCCTACCATCAGGGCTTCCTCAACTATTTCGACGGCGCGTCGAACGCGTTCGTGTCGGCGTTTCGCAAGTACAGCAAGGATGGCACGTTCAAGGTGAAGGTGGAGTATGTGTCGTGCGGCAGCCTGGAGGGCAAGACGCTGATTCTGGTCGACCCGATGTTGGCGACGGGTACTTCGACGGTGCTGACATATCAGGCGCTGTTGGAGAAGGGGGGCGTGCCGCGACACACCCACATCGCGTCGATCGTGGCGTCGGAGGAGGGGGTGGCATACGTGCGCGAGCATCTGCCCGACCGCGAGACGACGATCTGGTGCGGCGCGGTGGACGAGGAGCTGACAGTGAAATCTTACATCATCCCGGGTCTGGGCGACGCGGGCGACCTTGCTTATGGAGACAAGTTATAGTGAACGGCTGAAGGCCTTCGCCCCCGCGGCGGACGAGGCGGGAGTGAAGGCGGAGGTGGCGCGGATGCGTGAGGCGGCTGTGCAGAACGAGACCGCGGAGGTGTGGAGGGCGTGCCTCGGGGCGATCGACCTTACTTCGTTGGGGGTGACCGATTCGGAGAGCTCGGTTGCCGAGTTTGCCGGACGGGCCGCGCGGTTGGCGATAGATTTTCCGCACCTGCCGCTGCCGGCGAGTGTGTGTGTGTGGCCGTCGTTTGTCGACACGGCTGGGCTGGCGTTGGGCAACTCGCGCATCGCCGTCACGAGTGTGGCGGGGGGATTCCCGTCGTCGCAGACCTTCATCGAGGTGAAGATGTTGGAGATTGCTATGGCGATCGAGAGCGGTGCCGACGAGATTGACATTGTGCTGACGCTGGGCGAGATGATGGATGGCGAGTACGACCGCATGGCTGGCACGCTCGAACTGCTGAGGGGCGAGGCGGGGGACGCGACGCTGAAGGTGATTGTCGAGTCGGGCGCGCTCGGGACTCCGCAGCTGATTCGCGACGCTTCGCTGTTGGCGATGTTGGCCGGGGCCGATTTTGTGAAGACCTCGACGGGCAAGATCGACATCGCCGCGACGCCCGAGGCGGCAATCGTGATGTGTACGGCGATTCGCGATTTTCATCGTGCGACGGGTCGGCGGGTCGGGTTCAAGGTTGCCGGCGGAGTGCGTTCGGCTGCAGACGCGGCGCTTTACTACACTATCGTCGAGCGGATTTTGGGGCCAGAGTGGCTCACGCCGGCGCTGTTTCGCATTGGGGCGAGCGGGCTTGCCAACTCGCTGCTCTCGGCTGTCGAGGGGCGGGAGATTACGTATTTTTAAAGGGCAGGCACGGGGCTCTGCGCAAAAAAAATAGCTGACCGGCGAGCAACCGGCAGCCCTGAAACTATGATTTTAACAGGCTGGGGTTGGGTTCAAACGACGCTGCTGGCGATCTATTTGCTGGCGGTGCTGGTTGCCGTCACGGGTATCATCAGCGAGAAGCGCGACCCAGTGAAGTCGCTGGCGTGGATCGCGATGATCGCTCTGGTGCCGGTGTTGGGCATGGTGGTGTATCTGCTGTTTGGGCGCAACTGGCGCAAGCGCAAGATGTTCAGCCGCAAGGGGATACTCGACGAGGAGTGGATCGAGAATGTCTCGCGTCGGCAGTTTTCGAGCCTCTCCGATCCCGCGCTTTCGGACCCCGCGATCACCGACCCCGCGATCGCCGCCACGCCCGAGATTGAGAACAACCGCGACACGATTCGTCTGATGTTGGGCAACAGTCGCGCGCTGCTGGCGCTGCACAATCGGGTGGAGGTGCTGCAAAACGGCAAGGCGACATTCTCGTCGCTCTACGAGGCGCTGAAGGGGGCGACGCGCTCGATACACCTTGAGTACTACATATTTGAGAACGACCGCATCGGCCGGCAGGTCGAGAAGATCCTGACGAAAAAGGCGCGTGCGGGGGTCGAGGTGAGGCTGATCTACGACGGTGTGGGGACGCTGTGGACTGAGGGGAGCATCTTTCGCCGGCTGCGGCGCGCGGGGGTTCGGGTCGAGTGTTTCATGCCGGTGGTCTTTCCGTGGCTCACGAGTCGTGTGAACTATCGCAACCATCGCAAAATTGCTGTGATCGACGGGCGCGTGGCCTACACCGGAGGCATCAACGTGGCCGAGCGCTACCTGGTCGGCACCCGCCGGTTGGGCAAGTGGCGCGACATCCATCTGCGAATCGAGGGCGAGGCGGTGAACCTGTTGCAGTCGGTATTCATCACCGATTGGCACTTTGTGTGCCCGTCGGAGCTGCTGCGACCCGACGACTACTTCGGCAAGAGCAGCGTCGCCGAGGTGTGCCCCATGCAGATCGCCGTCTCGGGCCCCGACTCCGACTGGTCGGCCATCATGCAGGCATTCTTCTCGGCAATCATGAAGGCGCGCGAACGGATATTTATCTCGACCCCGTACTTCACGCCAAATGCGGCGCTGCTGACAGCCATGAAAGTTGCGGCGCTGAGCGGCATCGACGTGCGGCTGCTCATCCCCGGGCGGTCGGACTCGAAGGTGGCGTGGTGGGCGACGCGCTCGTATGTCCAGGAGCTGCTGGAGGCGGGCATCAAGGTCTACATGTTTCAGGGGGGGTTCAACCACTCGAAGCTTGTGATCATCGACGGCGACTTCTGCTCGGTGGGGTCGGCGAACATCGACATGCGCAGCTTTGAGGACAACTTCGAGGTGTCGGCGCTGATCTACGACCGCGCCGTGGCGGCACGACTCGAAGCGGGATATGAGGCCGACCTTCGCAACTCGCGACTCGTTACTTTGGACGAATGGGCCTCTCGCTCCAACTGGGTTGGGGGGGTGGAGTCTCTTGCGCGGCTTCTTAGTCCGTTGCTTTAGCTGTTTTTTGCGTAGCTAAATTCGCCGCGGCCGTTGCCGCTTAGAAGTTGTTTAAATGTCCCGACCGAAGCGACTTTTGTCTCCGGTCGAGCGATTTTTTCGCCCGTCGAACGAGGCGTAGGGGTTCCTACGGCGAGCGAGACGGACGGGAAAAGCGCCGACTCGGAGACGAAAAGCGCGAAAGTAGGGAATTTTAAACAACTTCTTAGTACTCGGGAAGGAGGCCGGCGTTGTACATTAGAATGCATTGCTCTATCATTCGGTCGCGTTCGGCGGGGTCGTACTCGTCCTTCAGGTTGTGGCCGAAGATGCGGGCGACGCCCTGCCAAAATCCCGCAACGAATCCGCCGCGAAATTCGCGCACGATATCGTACGACGTCTGGTCGGTCTCGCGGTCGATGAGGCGCACGAGGATCCGCCCCTGCGACACCGTCATGCGGCGCATGGTGGGGGTGTACTGCGCGACGAGCTCCCTCTCGGTGCGTTTCGAAAATTCGCGTTGCTCCTTGCGGGTGGGCAGCGACAGCAGCTCCTCCTCGAACCCCGCCATGGTGTTGCGCGCAACCTCGGCGAGCGGATAGACCACGCGGAAGTCGCGCACGAGTTTGCGGTACTTCGACATGTCCATCGGCCGCGCGAAGCAATAGACCCGATTCAGGTAGATGTCAACGCCGACGGTGTCGCCCCGCTCGTCGCGCAGCACCTCGTAGTGCGACACGTCGCGACTCACGGCGCGGCGCCTTAGGGGCTCCTGCTCCTGTGCGACACTCTGCGCAGCATTCCGTGCGGCACTCCGCGTGTTTCTCTGCGCGGCGACACCCGAAACAGACAACACAGCGAGCACTATGAGAATAAACTTATTCACTCTGCAAATATAACGAATTGGAGTCAGTTTTAATATCCTGCCTATTTTTTAAAAATTATTAATATCTTTGCTGCCGTTAAAGTCGCGTGAAAAGGCGCGAAACGGAGCCGCGTAATCACACTAACAACATTGATACCACTATGAAAGAAGCTATTGCAATCCTGACGGGCGGCGGCCCGGCCCCCGGAATGAACACAGTCGTCGGGAGCGTTTCGAAGACCTTCCTGCAGAAGGGTTATCGCGTGATCGGCCTCCACGGCGGATACAGCGGCCTGTTTAACCCCGATCCGCACATGGTCGACATCGACTTTCCGCTGGCCGACGACATCTTCAACCGCGGCGGTTCGTTCCTCCAGATGAGTCGTTTCAAACCCTCGCAGAAGGATTTCGACGAGAACTTCAACCTCAAGTTCTTCAAGGACAACAACGTCAAGTTGCTCGTGACGGTGGGTGGCGACGACACCGCCTCGACCGCCAACCGCATCGCGGCGTTCCTCGAAGCCAACAAATATCCCGTGGCCAACATCCACGTACCCAAGACTATCGACAACGACCTTCCGCTGCCCGCCGGTATGCCCACCTTTGGCTACCAGTCGGCGAAGGACAAGGGGGCCGTCATCGCGCGCACAGTGTATGTGGACGCGCGCACGAGCGGCAACTGGTTTGTGTTGGCGGCCATGGGTCGCAGCGCAGGTCACCTGGCGTTCGGCATCGGCAGCGCGTGCCACTACCCGATGATCGTGATCCCCGAGATGTTCAACCGCACCGAGATCACCGTCAAGAAGATCGTCGACCTCGTGGTTTCGGCGATCATCAAGCGCAAGATCATGGGCATGGACTACGGCGCGGCCATCATCTCGGAGGGTGTGTTCCACGAACTTTCGGCCGAAGAGTGCCGCAAGAGCGGTGTCACATTCTCGTATGACGACCACGGACATCCCGAGTTGGGCAAGGTTTCGAAGGCGCACATCTTCAACGAGATGTTGGAAAACCGCCTGAAGGAGCTGGGTATCAAGGTGAAGAGCCGTCCGGTGGAGATCGGCTACGAGGTGCGTTGCCAGACCCCCGTCGCGTATGACCTGGTCTACTGCTCGCAGCTGGGCATGGGCGTCTACAAGCTCTTTGCGCAGGGCGACACGGGTTGCATGGTGTATGTGAACCCCGAGGGATTTGTCACTCCGCTCTATCTGCGCGACCTGGAAGACCCCACCACGCACAAAATTCCGCCCCGTCTGGTGAACCTCGCGAGCGACAAAATCCAGTCGGTGATCGACAATATCCTTAACTATGTCACCCCCGAGGACTATGAGGCGGCTCGCAAGTATGTCTCTAATCCTGAGGACTTTGACTTCCGGAAGATCCTTAATTGGTAGCCTGAACGCCGGCGGCGGATTTTGCTACGCAACGCAGTTTACGCCGCCGGTGTTTTTTCAAGCTACGCAACGCAGTTAGCTTAGGCGGCGAGCAGAAGTTGCGCCGCGGCACGATTTTCGCTATACTTTTACTTAAGTTTCACAAAACAACCACTTTTTCAAAAAACAAAAAAAACTAATTTTAAACAGAGATGAAAAAAGCAATTTTCTTGACCGTGGCCGCCGTAGTGCTGGCCGTAGCGGGCGCTAACGCCCAGAGCTTCAACAAGAACGACTGGTTCCTCGATGCCAATTTGTCGAGCCTCGGACTGGCCCACTCTTTTGTGGATGGCGAATCTGCAACCGCATTTGACCTCAACGTTGGCGGCGGTTACTTCCTTTCGGACAAATTTGCAGTCGAAGCTGCGTTCGGTATCGGCATCATCGAAGATGTCAACGCGTTCACCTTCGGCGCGGGCGTTCGCTACTATCCGTACGAAAATCTCTTCGCTTCGGTCGGATATCGCGGAAACAAAGTCGAGAGCATCGACCTCGAATCCAACCTTGCCGTGTCGGTGGGTTACGACCTGTTCCTCTCGGAAAAGGTGTTCTTCGAACCTGCGGTATTCTATCAGAGAACCCTTGATGACATCGGCGTCAACACTATCGGTCTGTCGCTGGGTGTAGGTGTACGCTTCTAAGTCGGAACGGTCGGAACGCCGACAGCGGTTTTGGCTACGCGATTTTTACTACGCGGTTTAGCTACACATGCTGCGGCGATTTTGACCAAGCTATAAAGTTACATAATTAGGAAAAGCCTCCCTCGGGAGGCTTTTTTTTGTTTGGCATGATCAAACCCGCTGTCGTAATTGCGAGCCCGAAGGGTGAAGCAATCCAGAAGGAGTGTAGCGGCAGTAATCCAAGTTGCAGCCGGTTGTCAGCAGTCGGTTGTCAATTATCAACTTTTTTGTATACCCCCCCCCTGTTTTCAGGGGGTATCGTCTTGAAAAACACACTTTTTAGGGTGGTACCCCCTGTTTTTTAGGGGGTGTCGCCGAAAAAAGTGCGTTTTTTCGGCAGCACCATCAAAAATTGCAAACTCGTGCATGCGGTTTTGAGCATGTGCGGTGAAAACAGAAAAAGGCGGACCCTCACGAGTCTGCCTTTCTTATCTCTCTCTCACGGCTCGAAAAAAATCGTCACGTCCCCATTTCGGAACGCCCCACCCTCTCGGTCGTCGGCCTAAGAAACATTCGGCCCGAAAAAAATCGCCGGCCCGAAAACGCGGCCGCGCCTCTCTACAACATGTCGAACTCGTCGTCGAGCGAAGAGTCGCCGACCGCCGCCATAGCAGCCTCGGCCTCGAAAAATTCCGGCTTGTTGACCTTGATGTAGTTCACGGCGTCTTCGAATCCGTCGGCGAACTTGGCAAAGTCCTCTTTGTAGAGAAAAATTTTGTTCTTCTCGAACACCATCGACCCGTCGCGCGCCATTTTCTTGCGTGACTCGGTGATAGTCAGATAGTTGTCGCCGTTTCGCGTCGCTTTGACATCGAAAAAATAGGTGCGTTTCCCGGCCCTTACGACCTTCGAATAGACATCCTCTCCACCGTCGCCATCGCCGGCGCGAAAATCAAATCCGTCTCCCATGTTACTCCTGACTCGAAATAAGGTTAGTTTTTCAGAACTTCGAAATTTTTGCACCTCCAGCCCCTAACAGGCCGAAGACTCTCAAAATCACGCGCTCCTGTTTTTAGGTTGTTAAGGTTATGCAGTGCAAATTTAATGAAAATTTCATATCCGCAATGATAAATTTCAAAAAAATGCACTATTCTGACAATTTTTTCACGAGGTCATCCGTTACGAGGCCGATCTCTCTGTTTTCGGGCTTGCTTTTGAGGCCGCTGGTGTCGCTGGTTTCGAGTCCGGTGTCGAGTTCGCGCCAGCGCGTCATGATCTCGTGCGCGCGTCGGAAAGTTGCGTCGAACGTCGCGTGGCCCACTCGATAGTAACCCTCGGTGCCCCAAAGTCGCTGAGCTACAAGGGCTTTGATCTGCGCCGAGAGCCACTCGCGCGATGTTTCGAGTCCCGCGTCGTCGCGTTCGATTCCGTGCGAGGCGGCGTACTCGGCCATGTTCGACAGCAGCATGGCGGCGTCAAATTGCGAGATATAGCTCTCTATATCAGAGTATTGCGTTTCGAGTTCGGCGCGCGAACCGTCGAGGTAGCTCTGCACGAATTCGACCAGCTGTCCGCTGCGGACGAGCCGCGACCAGTAGGGCGAAAATCCCGTCGTGTCGGCCGGCATGATGATGTCGGGCCGGATGCCGCCGCCGCCATACACCGCGCGGCCGCTGCGCAGGGTGCGATAGGGGGTTGGGCTCTTGGCGGTTGTGTCGGAGGGCATTTGGTCGGCGGATGTGGTTGCGTAACGCTCTGAGTTATAGCGCTCTATGGCGTCAATGTAGTACTCCTCGGAGTGGCCGCGCTCGTAGGGGCGTTGGATCGCGCGGCCGGTGGGGGTCAGGTAGCGCGCGATCGTGAGGCGCACGGCCGAGCCATCGTCGAGCGGGAACTCCCTCTGTACCAACCCTTTGCCGAACGTCGTGTTGCCGACCACGAGCCCGCGATCCCAGTCCTGCACCGCCCCCGCGACAATCTCCGACGCCGATGCCGACGACTGGTCGACCAGCACGATCAGTCGCCCGCGATTGAAACGTCCATTACTCTGGGCATCAATGGTTTGCGTGGGGTACATGTTGCCTTCGGTCGAGACGATGCGTTGCCCGCGGTCGAGAAAAAATTCGCTCATCCGAATCGCCTCGGGCAGGTAGCCGCCGCCGTTTCCTCTTAGGTCAAGTATCAGTCCGTCAATTGGTTGACTCTCTTCGGCGGTGCTTTTTTGCAGCAGGGCGAGTGCTTCGGCAAATTCGCGGCTGGTGGTGGCGCCGAAACGGTTGACTTTGATGTAGCCGGTGCGCGGATCGGGGCGATAGGCCGCGTCGACGGTGTTGAGCGGGATGTCGTCGCGTGTGATGCTGAAATCCAGCGAGTTAGGCGTGCCGCGGCGAAACACCGTCACCTCGACCTTCGTGCCCTTGGGGCCGCGCAGTTTGCTCGGAACTTCGGTGCGTTCGATGCCTATAACATTCTGATTGTCAACGGATATAATGCGGTCGTTGGGCATCAGCCCCACCCTTTCGGCCGGCCCGCCGACGATCGTGTTGACCACGATGATCGTGTCGTTGAGCGTGTTGAATTCGATGCCGATGCCGCTGAAGCCGCCGCCAAGCTCCTCGTTCGACGTCTGTAACTCCCTGGCTGTCAAGTACACAGAGTGCGGGTCGAGCTCGGCCAGCATGCTCGTGATGCCCTTCTCGACGATCGCCTCGTAGCTCATCGTGTCGAGGTAGTTGCCGGCCATAATGCGGTAAAAATCAGCGAGTTTGGAGTACTGATCGGTCATTTCGCGCATCTCCTGCTGGGTCGGGTGCTGCGGGCTTTGGCCGGACACAGCGAGGGGCGGCAAAAATATCGCCGAAACGGCTGCCGAAAACGCCGACAGGATGAGTGATCGTTTTATCATTTTTATTAAAATCGTTATCATTTTTGGGCCGACGCGACAGTTTTTAGATGCCGTTATTTCGCAGCAAAAATCTCCACAAGTCTGTCAAAATCAATCTGTTGCTGTTCGCCGGACTGCATGTTTTTGACCGTGGCGGCGCCGCGCGCAAGCTCATCCTCGCCGACGATCGCGACGAACGGAATCGCGCGCCGATTGGCCCATTCCATCTGTTTTTTCATCTTCGCGGCGTCGGGATATATCTCGGCGGCGACCCCGTTGCGACGCAGCGAGGCGAGCAGCCGCAGCGACGTAACCTCCTCAGTGCCACCGAAATTGAGGAATAAAACGCGCGTGCCGGCGACCGCCTCGTCGGGGAAAAGTCCGAGGCCCGACATCACGTCGTAAATGCGGTCGGCGCCGAACGAGATGCCGACGCCCGAGACGCCAGGCATGCCGAAAATGCCCGTCAAATCGTCGTAACGTCCTCCACCACAGATACTTCCTATCGGCCAATCGAGCGCCTTGACTTCGAAAATCGTGCCGGTGTAGTAGTTCAGTCCGCGAGCCAGCGAGAGATCCAATTCGACCGGCAGCGCGATACCTAACTCGCTGATCATCGCAAAGATATAGCGCATCTCCTCGATGCCCAGCAGGCCGATTTCGGAGCCGGCCAGCACCTCGGCGAGGCGACTCAGTTTTTCGCCCGTATAACCACTCAGCGCAAGTATCGGCTCAAGCCTATCGATCGCCTCCTGCGGCAGCCCCTTCTCCGCGAGCTCGGCTTTAACTGCCTCTATACCAATCTTTTCAAGCTTGTCAATCGCCACGGTGATGTCGACAAGGCGGTCAGCCTGACCAATGGTCTCGGCGATGCCAGCAAGGATTTTGCGGTTGTTGAGTTTCAGCGTCACGCCGACGCCCAACCGGCCGAACACGCTCTCGACTATCTGTATGAGTTCCAGCTCATTAGTAAGGCTACGCGACCCGATCACATCGACGTCGCACTGAAAAAATTCGCGATACCGCCCCTTTTGCGGCCTGTCGGCGCGCCACACCGGCTGAATCTGAAAACGCTTGAACGGAAACGCGATTTCGCTCTGATGCTGAACCACATACCTCGCAAATGGCACCGTCAGGTCGTACCGAAGCCCCTTTTCGGGCGGCGCCGAAGCCTGCTCGCCGCTGTTTTGGATGCGGAACAGCAGCTTGTCGCCCTCCTCGCCATATTTGCCCATCAGCGTCGAGAGGTTTTCCATCGCGGGAGTCTCGATCGGCGCGTAGCCGTGCAGCCGGAAAACGTCTCGGCAGGTGTCGAAAATATAGTTTCGGCGCGCGGTTTCGGCCTGCGAAAAGTCGCGCGTGCCCTTGGGTATGCTTGGTTTTTGTGCCATAGTCTTTTCTGTTTGTCTCTGTTTTACGCCTCATCCGCGACTTGAGGTTGCATTCTGCAACCTCAAATTTGATGTCACAATTTGTGATTTCAAGTTTTTTTCTGCTCATATCGTCGATTCCCCGTCGCTTCGCTTCCCTCGGAATGACTCAAGGCTCCGCCGCAAATGTCATTCCGAACGAATGTGAGGAATCTACCTTATATATCCTCTTCGTTAAGGAATTTCCAATGAGGATTTTCCGACTCTATCAACTTTATCTTCTTTTCTCGCCGCCATCCCTTTATCTCTTTCTCTCTGGCAATGGCATCAAGAATTCTTTGAAACCGTTCGTAATGTAGCAAATACTTCACTCCGTATCGTCCTGTAAAAACGCTTGCTTCCGAGCTCTCATCCCTGTGTTCTGCCAACCGCCTTTCGAGGTTGTTCGTAACTCCCGTGTACAGAACGGTCTTGTTTACGTTGGTGAGGATGTACACAAAGTACTCTTTCATTTTCTATTCGGTAGATTCCTCACTTCGTTTCGGAATGACAGTTTTATTCTACAAGCTTCCGATACTTAGTCCGTTTAGCCGGCTCAAGCCCCTGGGCGCGTTTGTGGTCTTCATACTCCGAGTAGCCCCCCTCGAAGAACTTCACCTCGCCGTCGCCCTCAAACGAGAGTATGTGTGTGGCGATGCGGTCGAGAAACCACCTGTCGTGCGAGATGACGACGGCGCAGCCGGCAAACGCCTCCAAGCCCTCCTCCAACGCGCGCAACGTGTTGACGTCGATGTCGTTGGTCGGTTCGTCCAGCAGCAGCACATTGCCCTCCTCTTTGAGCGCCAGCGCAAGGTGCAGACGGTTGCGTTCGCCGCCCGACAGTATGCCGCACTTCTTCTCCTGATCGGCGCCGTTGAAGTTAAAACGCGAGACGTAGGCCCGCGCCGGCACGCTGCGATTGCCCAACTGCACATGCTCCGAGTTGGCCGATATCACCTCGTACACAGTCTTGTCGGCGTCTATCGACTTGTGCTGCTGGTCGATGTAGGCGAGCTTCACCGTTTCGCCGACCTTGAAAGATCCCGCCGTGGGCTGCTCCAACCCCATGATCATGCGAAACAACGTGGTCTTACCCGTACCGTTTGGCCCGATAACACCAACGATCCCCGCTGGCGGCAGCGAGAACTCCAACCCCTCGTACAGCACCCTGTCGCCGTATGCCTTCGACACCCCCTGCGCCTCGATCACAACGTTGCCCAGACGCGGCCCGTTGGGGATAAAAATCTCCAACTTCTCCTCCTTCTGCTTGGTGTCCTCGTTGAGCATCTTGTCGTATGCCGAAAGACGGGCCTTCGACTTCGCATGACGCGCCTTGGCCCCCATGCGCACCCACTCCAACTCTCGTTCGAGGGTTTTGCGCCGCTTCGACTCCTGCTTCTCCTCCATCGCGAGGCGCGTCGACTTCTGTTCGAGCCAGCTCGAATAGTTGCCCTTCCACGGAATTCCTTCGCCGCGGTCCAGCTCCAAAATCCATCCGGCCACGTTGTCCAAAAAGTATCGGTCGTGGGTGACGGCGATCACCGTACCCTTATATTGTTGCAGATGCTGCTCCAACCAGTCGATGCTCTCGGCGTCCAAGTGGTTGGTGGGTTCGTCGAGCAGCAGCACGTCGGGCTCCTGCAACAGCAGCCGACACAGTGCCACGCGGCGACGCTCACCCCCCGAAAGATTCTTGACCGGCGCGTCGGGATCGGGACACCTCAACGCATCCATCGCCCTCTCCAACACGGCGTCCAACTCCCAACCGTTCACGGCGTCGATCGCCTCGGTGAGTTCGCCCTGACGTTCGATCAGTTTGTTCATCGCGTCGCCGTCCAAGTCGGGATCGGCAAAGGCTTCGTTCACCTGCTCGTACTCTTTGAGCAGCGCAACCGTCTGCGCGCACCCCTCCTGCACAATCTCCTTCACGGTTTTTGTGTCGTCCAGCTGCGGCTCCTGTTCGAGGTACCCCACGCTGTAACCCTGCGAAAAGACGACCTCGCCCTGGAAGTTTTTGTCCAACCCCGCGATGATCTTCATCAACGTCGACTTCCCACTGCCGTTCAGCCCGATGATGCCGATCTTCGCGCCGTAGAAGAACGACAGGTATATGTTGTTAAGAATTTTCTTGTTACTGGGGAGCACCTTGCTCACTCCCACCATTGAAAAAATGATCTTTTCGTCTGCCATTTTGTTTAATTGATAATTGACAATTGATAATGGATAATTTTAGAACTGAAAATTGATACCGGATATTTGATCATGGACAAAAAACCTCTACTCTGAATCGCGTTAGCTAATTATCAATTTTCAATTATTATGTACACTTCGTCGCCGGCACGGCGCATAAGGTAGTTCTCGCGTGCATATCGCTCCAGAAACTCGGGGTCGTCCAACCTCTTCAGCATCACGCTGTCGGCGGCCAGGGTGCGCAGCAACTCGCGTTTGCGCTCCTTCAACCTGGCGATCTCACCCCTCACGCTCCACGACGCGAGCACGTCGCGACCGAACAGCGCCAACAGCACCAGCAACGCCGCCAAAGCCAACGCGCGCGAAGGGCCGTTCACACGAGCGAACCATCCGGACTTGCCGCCGCCTTCCCGCAGCTCTTCGCCCGACTGCCCCTCTCCGCGCACCCCTTCGCCCGCCCGCCGTCTCATGGTATTCGCATATATTTGTGCGACTGGAGCGACGAGCGCCAGCGCGGGTTACGTTTTATGTGCTCCACGATCAGCGGCATCACCTCTTCCCTGCGACTCCACTCGGGCTGCAGGTATAATTGAAAATTGAAAGTTGAAAATTGAAAATTAGCTAACGCACAATTTTCAGATCGCGTAGCCTCGATGTCGCGTAGCTCATTTTCAATTTTAACTTCGCTTCGCTCGTTTTCCTCCTTCGCGCCTCGGCAATTCGAGCAAACTCGATTGCTCTCGGCTTGGCGTCGGTTCAATTTTCCACTTTCAATTCGAGAAGCGCACTCCTCCGCCCACTCAATATCATCCGCCCCCTCAACGATAACCTTAAGCTCATCGGCCATAGCCCAAGCCCCCTCCAGAGGCGGTTTGCGACGCTTGGGCGAGAGGCACACCCAGTCGAACGAGCCACTGAAGGGGTGCGAGCCCGACGTTTCGAGAAATATCTCGATCCCCGCCGCATGCAGTCCGTCGCACAGTCCGTCCAACGGATAGATCAGCGGTTCGCCCCCCGTGATGACCACCGCCCTCGCGGGGTTGTCGGCCGTCGCGCGACGCACGATTTCGTCGACGGCTACGGGCGGATGAGTCTTCGGATTCCACGTCTCCTTGGCGTCGCACCAACTGCACCCCACGTCACACCCGCCCAGACGGATGAACCACGCGGCGCGCCCCGTGTGCCACCCCTCGCCCTGGAGCGTGTAGAACTCCTCGACCAGCGGCAGCATCGTATCGTCAATCAGTGACATAGACATCTCTGTAATTTCTCCCCAACCCGTTGTAGTCGAGGCCGAAGCCGACCAGAAACTCGGTGCCGACCTCCATCGCGCGATACCGAATCTCGAAGTCGCGCGTGAAGAGCGCCGGCTTGAAGAACATCGCCGCCACCTCGACACTCGCCGGACGATGCTCGGCCAGAATGTTCAACAGGTGCTCGACGCTCGCGCCGGTGTCGACAGTATCTTCGACAACTATCACGTGACGCCCCTCGATGCTGCGGTCGAGACCAATCAGATCGTTGATGCACCCCGAAGGGCCGGTGCCGTCGTACGACGCGAGTTTGACGAACGACACCTCGCAGTCGAACCCCACGCGGCCGATCAGCTCGGCGGCGAACATAAAGGCCCCGTTGAGCACCGCCAAAAACAGCGGCGGCTGCTGAGCGGCCCTCTCGGCGTAGTCACTATTTATGCGTTCGGCCAGCGTGTCGATGGCCGCGGATATCTCAGCCGCGGGTATCATCACCCGAAACGTGCGGTCGTGAAGTTTCATTAATTTTTCCTAATTTTGCACAAAAGTAGTGAAATTAACTCTAATAAAGAATTTATGAAACCACGCGTCAGTATAATCATGGGTTCGACCTCGGACATGCCCGTCATGGAGGCCGCGGCGAAGTTTTTGGGCGACATGGAGGTGCCGTTCGAGATCAACGCGCTCTCGGCCCACCGCACTCCGGCCCTCGTCGAGTCGTTCGCTTCGGGCGCGGCGAGTCGCGGAATCGAGGTGATCATCGCCGCCGCGGGAGGCGCGGCCCATCTGCCCGGGGTGATCGCCGCGTCGACGGTGCTGCCGGTCATCGGTGTACCCATCCGCTCGTCGAACTCGATCGGGGGGCTCGATTCGCTCTACTCGATCGTGCAGATGCCCTCGGGAATTCCCGTCGCCACTGTCGCCATCGACGGCGCGCAGAACGCCGCCATACTTGCCTGTCAGATACTTGCCGTCGGCGACGCTGTGCTGCGGGAGCGGCTCGTGAAGTTCAAAAGCGGCCTCGCCAACAAGATCGCCAAGGCCAACGACGAACTCGCGGCAATCGGGATGCCGTTCAAAGTGTAACGCGTTATAAAGTCTAAAGCGTTATGTTGAAGTGGTTTCGCGGCCTCGCGCCGCAGGAAAAGTGGATGGTGGCGCTCATAGCGATGCTGATACTGGGCATCGTGGTGCGCTGGGCCTGGGTCTCGGGCGAGATCGTCGAGGCCGTGCGCGATCAGTTCTCCGCACCGACTCCGAACGAAAAGTGAGGGCCATAACTAAGGATTTAGTTATATAACTAAATCCTTAGTTATAACTCCCGACGCCTCCTCAGAAGTCGTAACTCAACCCCACCCCGCCGCGAGTGAAACCGAACGACAACTCGGGCGCGCGGGAGTTGTGTAGCGACGCCCTCGTGTGCTCGTTGTAGATATCGACCGCGCGTGAAAGACTCCTTTTCGCTTTGCCCCTGAAGATCACGCCGACAACAGTCGCGGAGGCTCCCACGGCGAGCATCGCTCCCCCCGCCCCGACGACGGAAGTCCGATATTTCCTTGCCAATCCCGACCAGTCGTCCTTGACCCCGATTGCGGAGGTCATTGTCAGTATCCCCAAGACCGACAACGCCACACCCGGCCACAACGTGTAGGCGCTGACCCTGAGGTGTCGAATACCGTTCATATAGTCGTCATGAGATGGGGTGCCGCCGAAGAGCATGGCAGCCCCGTAGTGACTTAACTCCCCATACCCGTCGTCGATGTTCACCCCCCTCATTCTGAGGATCGGCGGAGTGTGCGGAGCGTCGGCCCGCGTCGATCCGAAATTTTCCATCGGAGGAAGGTGCGGTTCCGTAATTTCGCCCTGGGCCGACACGCTGCATATCGACAGAGCGCCCAACAACAGTGCAAAGATCTTTTTCATGGCGATTTAAGATTAATGGTCTCGACACGAAATTACGAAATTTCCGCGTAAAAAACAAATCGAGAGGGCTATAACTAAGAAATTAGTTATATAACTAAGTTTTTAGTTATAGCCCCCGACGTTTACAGATATCTGTCAAGCAGCGCGGCCATTTCGGTCTGCATTTTTCGGGCCTCTTCGGCGGCGGCTTCGGCGAAGCGCTCAGTGCTGTCGGCATAGATGATCCCGCGCGACGAGTTGACCAGCAGGCCGCACTTCGAGTTCATGCCGTTCGCGGCGACCTCGGCCAGCGAGCCCCTTTGGGCCCCGACTCCGGGCACCAACAAAAAGTGGTCGGGCACAATCTCGCGCACCTCGCGCAGCGTCTCGGCCCGCGTCGCCCCCACCACGAACATGGTGTTGTCGAGCGTCTTTTCGCCCCCCCAGGTGCTCGCCTTTCTCAAAACCTCTTTCCAAAGCGGCCCTCCATTCTCCAACTTCAGAGTCTCAAAATCATCCGCACTCTTATTAGAGGTCAGCGCCAGAATCACCGCCCACTTATCCTCATACTTAAAAAAAGCATCCGCACTGTCTCTCCCCATGTAAGGTGATAATGTAACCGCGTCGAAAATACCACGATTCCCTCCTCCTAAAAATGCCCGTGCATACAAATCGGATGTATTACCAATATCTCCGCGTTTGGCATCCGCAATAATAAAAATGTTTGGATGTTCTCTGTGTATATGTCTGCATGTTTCCTGAAGAGCAGCTATCCCCGGAGAACCGTAGGCCTCGTAAAAAGCAAGATTTGGTTTGTATGCAACAGCATATTGTGCCGTGGCATCAATAATCTGCTTGTTAAATTCAATAATAGACAGTAGTGTTACGTGATCTTCAGTTTGTCTATTTTTTTTAAGTTTATCAACTATGAACTCCGGAATTTTTGTGAAATCCGTATCCAACCCAACACAAAGAAAACTCCGTTTGCGCTGTATCTGTTCAAAAAGCTCGTCCCTATTCATAATTCGCTACCGGCGTTCCGGCCATTTTCAATTTTCAATTTTCAACTTTCAATTCCTAAAGCGAAGCCTCTTTCAAACGTTCCGCATTCTCCGCAACCACCAGATGATCAAGCATATCCTGAATCTGCCCATCCATAAAGGGCCCCAGGTTATAGATGGTGTACCCGATGCGATGGTCGGTGATGCGCCCCTGAGGATAGTTGTATGTACGAATTTTTGCCGAACGGTCACCCGTCGAGACCATCGTCTTGCGCTTGCCGGCAATCTCGTCCAGATACTTCTGATACTCAAGGTTGAAGATACGCGTCCGCAACTCCTCCAGCGCCTTGTCGAAGTTCTTGAGTTGCGACTTCTGGTCCTGACACTGCACCACGATGCCCGTGGGGACGTGCGTCAGACGAATCGCCGAGTATGTCGTGTTGACGCTCTGGCCGCCCGGCCCCGACGAACAAAAAGTGTCCTTCCGGATATCGTTCATGTTGAGCTCGATGTCGAACTCCTCCGCCTCGGGCAGCACGGCAACCGAAGCGGCCGAGGTGTGCACCCGCCCCTGGGTCTCGGTCTGCGGCACCCGCTGCACTCGGTGCACCCCGCTCTCGTACTTCAACACGCCGTACACCCCCGAGCCGATCACCTTCAGCACCACCTCCTTGTAGCCGCCCGACGAACCCTCGCTGATCGAGTTGATCTCATACTTCCATCCGCGCGCCTCGATGTAGTGTACATACATGCGATAGAGGTCGCCGGCAAATATCGCCGCCTCGTCGCCGCCCGTGCCTCCTCGAATCTCGACTATCGCGTTCTTGTCGTCCTGCGGATCCTTGGGAATCAGCAGCAGCTTGATCTCCTCCTCCAACCGTTCGGTCTCGGGCTCCAGCGCGGCGATCTCCTCGCGCGCCATTTCGCGGAACTCCTCGTCCTTTTCGTTGGCGAACACATCCTTCGCGTTTTGCAGGTTTCCGTACGCCGTGCGATATTTTTCGCTCGCCTCGATCAGCGGCCCGAGCTCTTTGTACTCTTTTCCCAGCGCCACAAACCGCTTCATGTCGCTCATCGCGTCGGGGGCCGTCATCTGTGCGGCCAGTTCGTCGTACTTCGCTCGCAGTCCGTCGAGTCGCTGTAATATAATGTTGTCTGCCATATCGACCGCAAAAATAATCATTATTTTTGACTTCGTCTTAGATAGGATGCGCCTCGGCAATCTTTTGCAAGCAAGCTTGCACGATTGCGCTCGGCTTTCATTATCTTTGTATTTCTTATGACAGAAAAGAAACATCTATCGTTGGGAGAGCTGCTGTCGGGAGTAGGACGGGCACTGAACGACGCGTTCCCGATGCCGCTGTGGGTTGCGGCCGAGATCGCCGACCTGCGCGTCGCCGGCACGGGCCACTGCTACCTCGAACTTGTCGAGAAGGGCACCGGCTCAGTTCCGCGGGCTCAGGCGCGTGCGGTGGTGTGGCGCGGAACGTGGGCGTCGCTGGGGGCCTACTTCCTCGGGGTGACGGGCAGTGCGCTGTCGGCGGGCATGAAGGTGCTGGTCAAGGTCTCCGTATCGCATCACGAGCTGTACGGCTTTTCGTTGGTGGTGAGCGACATAGACCCCTCGTACACTCTGGGCGACCGCGAGCGTCAACGCCTTGAGACCATCGCGCGACTGCGTGCCGACGGGGTGTGGGACATGAATCGCCAGTTGGATCTGCCGCTGCCCGTTCAGCGCGTCGCGGTGGTGTCGTCGGCCTCGGCGGCGGGCTTTCGCGACTTCACCCAAGAGCTGTCGAGATATCCGTGGCGCGTCTCGACGGAGCTGTTCGAGGCGGTGATGCAGGGCGAAGCGACAGAGCAGACTGTGATCGCGGCTCTCGAAAGGATCGCCGAGCGGGCCGACGAGTTCGACGCGGTGGCGATCGTGCGCGGCGGGGGCTCGACCTCCGACCTCTCGGCGTTCGACGGCTACCTGCTGTGCGCCCACATCGCGCAGTTTCCGCTGCCGATTGCGACGGGCATCGGCCACGACAAAGATCGCAGCGTCGCCGACATGGTCGCCGCCCTTGAGCTCAAAACCCCGACCGCCGTCGCGGTGTGGTTGGGCGAGGGATTGGAATCTTTCTCGCGACTGTTGGACGAACTCGCGGGACGACTGGCCGACTCCTCGGCGGCGGTGCTGGAGCGCTCGGCGACCCTGCTTGAGCGCTTCGGACGGGTGGTGTCGCTCGGCGCCGTGGAGATGACGCGACGACTTGAGATGCGACTTGAACGCCTGTCGGGCGACGTCAGCAGGCTCTCGGGCGAGCGTCTGCTGAGGGAGCGACACAGGCTGACGAGCTTCGAGGCCCTCTTCGCCGAACGCCCCGCAATGCTCCTCGCGCGCTCGGCCGAAAGGCTCGCCGGCTACGAACAGATAGTCGCTGCCCGCCGACCCGAAAACATCCTCGCCCTCGGCTTCGCGATAGTCCGCTCGGAGGGTAAGGCGGTTTTAGATCCGGAGGCTCTCGCGAACGGCCAACCCCTCGAAATAACCCTCGCAAAAGGCAACCTCAAAGCAAAAACAGTAAAATAAGATGGAAAAACAACCCAAAAGTTACGGAGAGGCGATAGCCGAGGTCGAGGCGATTCTCGCGAGGTTCGCCGCCGGCGAGCTGGACGTCGACACCCTCGCCGCACAGGTCAAACGCGCCACCGAGCTGATCGGGTGGTGCCGCACACGACTCTCCGCCGCCGAAAAAGAGGTCGACAAAGTTCTCAACAGTGGTCAGTGATTAGTGGTTAGTGATTAGTGGTTAGTGATTAGTGCTAACGCTGTCGGAACGCCGACAGCGATTTAAGCTACGCAAAATTATATACGTGCGAAGCACACCCCGATTCATGATTCATGATTCATAATTCATGATTAAGATGATAAAACTGATCCTAAACAAGATACCGCGAGGCACACTGCAACGAATCGCAGGATGGGCAATGCCCGTGGCCGGGCTCTGGTACACCATCGGCCGCGTAAAAAACAACGGCGTCGAGTGCCCGCTATGCGGCGCTCGCTACCGACGATTCATGCCCTACGGCTACGTCGAAGTACGCCGCAACGCCCTCTGTCCGAGATGCCTGGCATTGGAGCGCCACCGCATGCTCTGGCTATGGCTCAGCCGCGAAACCGACCTGCTGCAAGCGACCGACCCACAAAAGCTCGGCCAACAAAAACCCGACCTGCTGCAATCAGGTAGCACAAAAAAAATGCTCCACATAGCCCCCGAAGTCTGCCTCTCGCGCAAGTTAGAAAAAATCCTCCCCCCCGAAAACTACATAACCGCCGACCTCGAAAGCCCCCTCGCGCGTGTACGCTTAGACGTTCAGAGCATCCCGTTCGCCGACGGCACGTTCGACGTGGTGATGTGCAACCACGTGTTGGAGCACGTGGCCGACGACCGCCTCGCCATGCGCGAGCTGCACCGCGTCACTCGCGCGGGCGGATGGGGAGTGCTGCTGTCGCCAGTCGACGAGACGCGCGCCGCAACCTTCGAGGACGACACCATCACCTCGCGCCGCGAGCGCACCCGCCTCTTCGGTCAGTACGACCACCGACGCATCTACGGCCGCGACTACGCCGACCGGCTGCGCGAGTCGGGCTGGCAGGTCTCCGAGATCGACTACCTCGCCCCCCTCCCCCCCGCCGAACGCAAAAAATTCGCCCTCCGCCCCGAGATACTCTACGTCGTCCGAAAAATTTGATTACCTTTGTGCAACACACGAAACGTACGGCACAGCGTACGTTTCACAAAAAAATTACAGCTATGACGATAGTTCGCGCAACCGATTTCCGCAAAAACATGAGCCACTATTTGCAGCTGGCCAACACCGAGCGTGTGATAATCACCCATCGTTCGGGAAACTCCTATGAGCTTCTCCCCAAGACCCAGATCGTCGACAACGACACCTACTACTCCAACCCCGCCGTCATCGAAAATCTGCGCCAGGCCGAACTCGACATCGCCGAGGGCCGGAGCATCGAGCTGACGTCGGAAGAGGTGGCTAAAATGCTGGGAGTATGGGATACAAATTGACATTTTCCCACGAAGCTGCCCAAGCTTTGAAGGCATTCGAAAAAAGCGGCAACAAAGCGTTGTGTCGAAAGGTATTCGCTCTGACCGAAGAGTTGCGCGAGCACCCCCAAACCGGCACGGGAAAACCCGAGCGTCTGAAACACGATCGTCGGGGGCAGTGGTCGCGGCGCATCAACGACGAGCATCGCCTCACCTATCGCATCGACGAAGACGAGGAGACGGTTTACGTCCTGGAGATGAGAGACCACTACGAATAACATCACCAAAAACACCAAAACCATGAAACGATCGCTGTTGATCTCAATCGCGCTGCCCATGCTGTTCATAACCCTGTTCTCCGTCGCATCGACCCGGGCGCAGGTTGTCCCGCCGCCGCTGCCGATGATGGTGCCGGAGAGCGAGTTCGCCGTCGGAAGTCTGATGTCCGCCAACCAGAGGGGGTTCTACATGAACGACGCCCACATCTCCATCAAAGAGGCGAAAAAGTACGCGCGACCCTACCGCTACGCGATGAGGCACATCCGCCGCGGACAGGGATGGAACGTGGGCGCCATGATATTGGGAGGCATCGGCGGAGGGCTCATCGGGTTCGACGTGGGCAACGCCATCGCAAGAGGAGAGTTCTCCGGCGCGGGCGTGGTCGCGGGTGTGATATTCGCGGGTGCCGGCTTCGGGATGGAGCTGCTCTCCATATCGCAATACCGCAAGGCCGCCGCCGAGTACAACTCCCACGCCGGCATCGCAGCGCTGCCACGACGCGAAGCCACCCTCTCGCTCGCCGCGACCGACGCCGGAATGGGGCTTCAACTAAGTTTTTAGTTATATAACTAAAGTCTTAGTTATAGGCGCGATGTTAGTAGGCGCAGTTTGGGAATTGTTAAATTATTATTAATTTTACGCACCGGCACAAAATCCCCGAAATCCGAAAACACAATGTTAGAAGTCAACCTGATAAAGATCTACGAAAGGAGTTTTCGCGAACACCGCGAGCTTCCGGCTCTGTCCGACTACTTCAAAAAGGAGTCGTTCTCCTACTACGAGATGGCCAAGGAGATCGCCAAAGTACACCTGCTGTTCGAAAAGGCGAAGATAAAACAGGGCGACAAGATCGCACTGCTGGGCAGGGCCAACCCCCGCTGGTGCATAGCCTACATGGCGACGATCACCTACGGCGCGGTGATAGTGCCCATCCTGCAGGACTTCAACGCCAACGACATAGTACACATCGTCAACCACTCGGAGAGCCGGCTGCTCTTCGTGGGCGACAACTACTGGGACGTGATCGAGCCCCCGCAGGTAGAGCGCATCGAGGCGGTCTTCTCGCTCACCGATCTGCACTGCATCTTCGAGCGCGACGGCCACACCCTCACACGGTTCCAGAGAGATATCACCCGCCACTACCGCGAGGCCTACCCCAACGGATTCTCGACAAGCGACATCGCCTACCCCGACATCCCGAACGACCACGTGTGTCTGCTCAACTACACCAGCGGCACGACCGGATACAGCAAGGGGGTGATGCTGACGGTGAACAACCTGACGGCCAACGTGCAGTTCGCCATCGACGAGAAGATATTTTACAGAGGTTCGCGCGTGCTGTCGTTCCTGCCGTTGGCCCACGCCTACGGGTGCGCGTTCGACTTCCTGTGTCCGCTGGCCGAGGGGACTCACGTGACGCTGCTGGGCAAGATCCCCGCCGCCAAAATCCTGATGGAGGCGATGCGCGAGGTGAAGCCCCACCTGATCTGCTGCGTGCCGCTGATCCTCGAAAAGGTCTACCGCAAACAGATCGCGCCTATGCTCGAAAGGGGGGCGATGCGATGGGGGCTCAAAATCCCGTTGGTCGACAAGACGATCTACTCCATGATTCGCAAAAAGCTGTTGGACGCGTTCGGCGGCGAGGTGGGCGAGTTCATAGTCGGGGGGGCGGCGATCAGCCCCGACACCGAGGAGTTCCTTATGCGAATCAAATTTCCCATAACCGTAGGCTATGGCATGACCGAGACTGCGCCGCTCATAAGTTACACCTACTGGACGGGGTTCAAGCCCGGGTCGGTGGGCAGATATCTGCGTGACTATCTGGAGGTTCACATCGACTCGCCCGATCCGGCGGGGGTCGCGGGCGAGATCGTGGTGAGGGGCGAGAACGTCATGGCGGGGTACTACAAGAACGATGCAGCGACCGCCGACGTGCTGCGCGACGGGTGGTTGCACACGGGCGACATCGGCACGATGGACGACGACGGCACGCTCTACATTCGCGGGCGTTCGAAGACGATGATCCTGTCGGCCAGCGGCCAAAACATCTATCCGGAGGAGATCGAGGCGAAGCTCAACAATTTGTATTTGGTGATGGAGTCGCTGGTTGTCGAGCGCGAGGGGCGGTTGGTCGCGATGGTCTATCCCGACTACGAAACCGCTCAGACAGAGGGCGTTGGCGACGAGGCGATTCCCGAGATCATGGACCGCAATCTGGCCGAGCTCAACGGGCTTGTCGCGCCTTTCGAGCGGGTGTCGAGCATCGTGATCTACCCCACGGAGTTCGAAAAGACCCCCAAGAAGAGCATCCGGCGATACCTGTATCAGTTATAGAATCACCGATTTCCATAGACTCATCGCATAACCTAAACGTATCTAACAACGTATCGAATCATGAAAAAAGCAATGTTTTTCGCAGCCGCCATGCTGATGTTTTGCATGGCCGCGGGGCGTGCCAGCGCTCAAGTCGCAAACGCCGCAACTGTCGTAACTGTCGCAACCGACGCATCGCCGCTGATGGTGGGCGAGGTCGTTCCCGACGCGCCTCTCGTGGGGGTCGACGGGCGGGCCACGACGCTCTATTCGCTTGTTGGTGAGCGCCCCACGATCGTGGTCTTCTATCGCGGCGAGTGGTGCGGCAACTGCACCAACCACTTCAAGGAGACCTTCGTGCCTCACTTGGCGGAGATCGAGTCGATGGGCTATAACCTTGTGGCAGTCAGCCCCGATGCCCCCGCCGGACTGATGGCGACGAGCGCGGCTTCGGGTCTCGACGGAAAGTATCTGTTCGGCGACGGCCCGGGCGTGCTGTCCAAGGGGATGGGGCTCGCGTGGGCGCAGCAGGAGCGGCTGCACGAGCGACTCACGGCGTCGTCGGGCGGCCTCAACACCGAGTTTATTGTTCCGGTGACGGCGCTCTATGTGGTTGAGCCTCTGGAGAAAAAGGTTGCGTTCGCACACATAACCCCTCTCGGCATCGCCACCGCCGGCCGCATCCAATGGCCACTCCTCGGCAGCATCCTCCGAGGCCTAAAGTCGTAATTAGAAGTCTGAATAAGTACTGTTTCACCTTTTCTATGTGGTGCCGGATATCTTGATCTACCTCACGGAGTTCGAAAAGTCCCCCAAAAGAGCATATGTCGGTATTTGTATCAGTTGTAAAACCCTCTGTTTAATAAATTTCACTTATGCCAACTACATCTGGCAATCATTTTTTCTTATACTCACGCTATTTTCACCTCTTTTTGATGTTTTTAACAGAAAAATGATATACTTTTGCTGTCCCAAAATTGAAAACTACTGCTCCCGTAGCCCTTACAAAACATGAAACATAGCACAATAGTCAAATGGCTCGCAATTCTGATGGGTTTGGTTTGGTTGGTCCCGTCATTGATTTTTGGTTTTTCGGATATGGCAGAAAAACACCTAATAAAACGCATACCCCTACAAGATTATTTTTCTTGTTTGCCTGATGGCAAGGACCTCATGTTTCCCATGCTTGGACTGACCATAATGCTTGTTTGGGATTACATGTGGGCATGCGGTATCAAGAAAGAGAAATACCCCGACTTAGTGGTTGTTTTGGCTTTTCTCTCAGGAATCGCATCATTATTGACAATCGGCTTCATGTGGTTTGATGGAATTCACCACAAAAGCACAATGCTCATATTTTTTGGCGCGGTTTTTGTTCTGAAAATCGGCAGTTTGATGAGCAATGAGCAATTTTTAAAAACTTCAAACAATTCAAGCATGGAATTGGTTAAATTAAAACACTGATAAAAATGGTATTATTCATTTTATTTCTTATAATCGGGTGCCTTCTGTTGTACATGGGCACTGGAGTTGAGGCAACTGCCGTCAGCCCGACAATTGCGGGTGATGTCAAAAAGTCACATGAGCTTCAAGAGGAAAAAGTTTTTCTCTCTCGGTTTCTTTTCGCAGGGCATCGAATACTGCGTAGCAAAAATTTCATGGCTTTCCGTGTCGACGGTATGTCCATGGCGCCAAAGGGAATTAAGAACCGTGATTTTGTACTCGTTCGCAAATTTGAAGATGCTACCAGAGGCGTTAACGGCCTCAATGCAGGGGATGTTATTGTGCTTAAAATCAATGACGATTCTTCTCCAAATAATGGTGGTTTCAAACTTCGTGAATTTTTGGGAACTAAAGATGACAACCTTATCGAGACAAAATCCTACAGTGAAGATGGTACCGCAAGGACGTGTCGCCCACATCAAAAAGATTTGATCATAGGGGCTGTAGAGTATTTTGGGGCTCAAGTTCGCTCTATATAATTTCTATACACAACGAAAGGCAGCAGTGTACACTGCTGCCTTTCGTTGTGTTATATCCTATTCAGGCTAGTATCGCCTCAATGGTTTCAAGTTCGCCGGTGGTGAAGTCGGGCGAGCCGAGTACGCGCAGGTTGGCGCGCAGCTGCGCCACCGAGCTTGCGCCCACCAACACGCTCGTCACGCGAGGGTCTTTGAGCAGCCACGCGAGGGCCATCTCGGCGAGGGTCTGGCCGCGCTGCCCGGCGATGGCGTTGAGGGCTGCGATCTGCTCCAGGCGTTTGGGCGTGAGCTCGCCTAACTGCAGGAAGCCGCTCGGTTTGGCCGCGCGCGAATCCTCCGGAATGCCATGCAGGTATCTGTCGGTGAGCATGCCCTGCGCCAGCGGCGAGAAGGCGATCAGCCCCACCCCTTCGCGGCCGAGGGTGTCGAGCAGCCCCTGCTCGGCGGTGCGCACAAACATCGAGTACTTCTCCTGATGGATCAGGCACGGGGTGCCGTTGCGGCGCAGAATCTCGATCGCCGCGCGCGTCTGCTCGTCGTCGTAGTTCGAGATGCCGGCGTAGAGCGCCTTGCCCTGTTTGACGGCGTCGGACACCGCGCCCATCGTCTCTTCGAGCGGGGTGTCGGGGTCGGGGCGGTGCGAATAAAATATGTCGACGTACTCCAGCCCCATTCTTTTGAGACTCTGGTCGAGGCTGGCCATCAGATACTTACGCGAGCCCCACTCGCCGTAGGGGCCGTCCCACATGAGGTAGCCCGCCTTGGTCGAGATGATCATCTCGTCGCGGTGGGCGCCGAGGCTCTCGCGCATGATTCGGCCGAAATTTGTCTCCGCCGACCCGGGCTCGGGGCCGTAGTTGTTGGCCAGATCGAAGTGGGTGATACCCGCGTCAAACGCCTCCAGCGCTATCTCACTGTAGTTTTCGTAGCGGTCGATGCTGCCGAAATTGTGCCACAGGCCGAGCGAAACTTTGGGGAGTCGGATGCCGCTGCGGCCGCAACGACGATAATCCATCTTTTGGTAGCGGTCGGGGGCCGCTGTGTAGTCTTTTTCCATATCGGGTGAGTTTTTTATTTGGTTAGATATTTTGCGTTAAAGGTAGCGATTTTTTCGGATTTCTTCGTGGGAAAATTTGGTGGAGTGTTACAAATGACACGCTTTTTGTTTTGGCGAGTGTTACCGATGTCACGCTTTTTTTTGGGGTAGTGTTACCGATGTCACGCTTTTTTTTGGGTGAGTGTTACCTATGTAACGCTTTTTTTGGGGCTTTTTGGGTGTTTTTTTGCGGTTTTTTGGGTCGTCGCCTCTTATTATTATAGGTATGGTTGTTTTTTGTTGTTGCTCAGGGTCTTTGATCGTGGAGTGTTATTACGTTTTTGCTATCTGTTTTGTTTCAGTTTTTTTGAATTTTTCTTTAAAAATTTGTTGCGGCCGGGCCGCCTTACTTTTTTTGATGAGCAAAAAAATTAAGCCGCCCGAAAGGGCGGCTTAATTTTTGGGAACACGAAACAAATTAGAGCTTCGGGCCGGCGGGGATGAGGGCCTTGCCCTCGGGGGTGTCGGTGTACTGCTCGAAGTTCTTGATGTACTTCGCGCCGAGGCTCTTGGCCTTCTCTTCCCACTGGGCGACGTCGCTGTAAGTCTCGCGCGGATCCAGAATCCCTTCGCTCACGTTGTTGAGCTTGGTGGGGACGGTCAGGTTGAGAATCGGAATGTGCGTCGTGGGGGCCTTTTCGATCGAACCGTCGATGATGGCGTCGATGATCGCGCGGGTGTCCTTGATGCTGATGCGCTTGCCGGTGCCGTTCCAGCCGGTGTTCACCAGATAGGCCTTGGCGCCGTGCTCCTTCATCTTCTTCGACAGGGTCGAGGCGTAGACGGTGGGGTGCAGCGTGAGGAACGCCTCGCCGAAAGCGGGCGAGAACGAGGGAACGGGCTCGGTGATGCCGCGCTCGGTGCCGGCCAACTTCGAGGTGTAGCCGCACAGGAAGTGATACTGGGCCTGGGCGTCGTCGAGGATCGAAACCGGAGGCAGCACGCCGAATGCGTCGGCGCTCAGGTAGATGATCTTCGAGGCGTGGCCTGCCTTCGAGGGCAACACGATCTTGTTGATGAAGTAGATGGGGTAGCTCACGCGGGTGTTCTCGGTGATGCTGCCGTCGGCGTAGTCGGGGGTTCCGTCGGCCTTGATGACGACGTTTTCCAACAGCGCGTCGCGGCGAATGGCCCTCCAGATGTCGGGTTCGTTCTCCTGGCTCAGGTTGATGGTCTTGGCGTAGCAGCCGCCCTCGTAGTTGAAGACGCCGTTGTCGTCCCAGCCGTGCTCGTCGTCACCGATGAGGTAACGCTTGGGGTCGGCGGAGAGGGTCGTCTTGCCGGTGCCGCTGAGGCCGAAGAATACTGCCACGTCGCCCTTTTCGCCAACGTTGGCCGAGCAGTGCATCGAAGCCATGCCCTTGAGCGGGAGGTAGTAGTTCATCATCGAGAACATGCCCTTCTTCATCTCGCCGCCGTACCAGGTACCGCCGATGATCTGCACCTTGTCGGTGAGGTTGAACATTACGAACACCTCGCTGTTGAGGCCCTGCTCCTTCCACTGGGGGTTGGTCACCTTCGAGCCGTTGAGGACAACGAAGTCGGGCTCGCCGTAGTTCTCCAGCTCGTAGTGGCTGGGGCGAATGAACATGTTGGTCACGAAGTGGGCCTGCCACGCAACCTCCATCACGAAGCGAACCTTCATGCGGGTGTCCTTGTTGGTGCCGCAGAAGGTGTCTACCACGTAGAGCTTCTTGCCGCTCAGCTCCTTCTGGACCAGCGCCTTGCAGTGGTTGTAGACCTCGCCCGAGACGGGTTTGTTGATGTTGCCGTCCCACCAGATGTTGGCGTCGCTCACGGCGTCCTTCACGATGTAGCGGTCCTTGGGCGAGCGGCCGGTGAAGATGCCCGTCTTGACGGCGACAGCGCCGGTGGAGGTTTCGACTCCCACCTCGAAGCCGCTGTTCTTGGAGCACGTTTCGGCCTTGTAGAGCTGCTCGTAGGAGGGGTTGTGGATAACTTCGACGGCTCCGGTGATGCCGTACTTGCTTAAATCAATTGTTGCCATAGTCTGTATTAATTATTTGTGTTATGAAATTTACGTCCTAAAACATAGAGCGCCACAAAGGTAGAAACTTTTGCTCCGTTATCAAAATCGGTAGCAAATTATTAAGCTTTTTTAATAACTTTGTGTGACATGGCTGGCTTATACATACATATTCCACTTTGCAAGAGCAGGTGTGCGTACTGCGATTTCTATAAGTCGACGGCGGCGGAGCGGGCGGAGGAGGTTGTGGGGGCACTTAAGCGAGAGATGGCGGCGCGGCGTGAATTTCTGCCCGAGGGGCGGCTCGATACGATCTACTTGGGGGGAGGGACGCCTTCGCTTTTGTCGCCGGAGCAGCTGCGGGGGCTGTTGGGCAGGGCGGCGGAGTTGTGGGACTGCTCGGAGCTTCGGGAGGTGACCATGGAGGCCAATCCGGAGGACTTGACAGACGAATATATCGCGGGGCTTGCCGGCACGGGGTTCGACAGACTCAGCATCGGGGTGCAGAGTTTCGACGACGGGTTGTTGCGGATGATGAATCGGCGGCACGACGCGGCGCGGGCAAAAGACGCGGTGAAGGCGGCGCAGCGGGCGGGGTTCGACAACATCACGATCGACCTGATCTTCGGCATCCCCGAGATGACGGCGGCGCAGTGGGAGCGGTCGCTGGACGAGGCGATCGACCTCGGGGTGCAGCACATATCGGCCTACCACCTCACCATCGAGCCGGGCACGGCGTTCGGGCAGCGGGGGCTCCGGCCGATCGACGAGGCGGAGAGCGAGCGGCAGTACGAGACGCTGCGGCGGCGGTTGGGCGACGCGGGGTTCGAGCACTACGAGATATCGAACTTTGCGCTCCCCGGAAGGCGGGCGGTACACAACAGCGCCTACTGGAGCGGCGAACCGTACCTTGGCATCGGTCCGTCGGCCCACTCGTTCGACGGCGCGCGGCGCAGGGAGTGGGTGGTGGCCGACATCGGAGAGTATCTGGCGGGGGTCGGCGGCGGAGATATCTACGACGGCGAGACGCTCTCCGACAGGGAGCTCTTCAACGAGCGGGTGATGACGGCGCTGCGCACGGCGGCGGGGCTCGACCTCGGTGCGATGGAGGAGCGGTTCGGGCGGGAGAGGGTGTTGGCTTTGGCGGGGCGGGCGGAACGGTTTTTGGGGGATGGGTTGTTGGTTCGGGGCGGCGGCTCGGCGACTCGGGGCGGCGACAGTTTTCGTGTGCCCGCGGAGAGGTTTCTTATGTCGGACTTTGTTATTGGGGAGCTGTTTGAATAGCGCTCTCGGTTACAAAACGAATAATTTTTTAAATTTTTTTAATAACGCCGAAATAATCGTATCTTTGTGCCGGCTAACAAAATGCGGAGGGAGACACGTGGCGCATATCTAAGAAGTTGTTTGAAATTTCCCTCTCTCGCGCTTTTCGCCTCCGGTCGGCGATTTTTGCGCCCGCCTCTCTCGCCGTAGGAACCCCTACGCCTCGTTCGGCGGGCGAAAAAATCTCTCGACCCGAGACAAAAATCGCTTCGGTGGGAAAATCCAAACAACTTCTAAAAAGTTATTCTCCGACCGAAATCCGACAAACAAGAAATTTTCGAAATAAAAATCATGGCAAAGACTAAAAACAGAGAGCTCGCGGGGCTCGACCGCCTCTTTGAGGTGAGTTGGGAGGTGTGCAACAAAGTGGGAGGCATACACACCGTCGTGGCGACAAAGGCCGCCGTCGTCGAACGGGCGCTCGGCGATAACTACATATTGATTGGCCCCGATATCCATCGCGAGGGCGACAACCCTGAGTTCGCCGAGGACAAGGCGCTGATGCGCGACTGGCGGCAGAAGATGTACCGGCAGGGCATCCGAATAAAGATCGGTCGATGGAGGGTCGAGGGGGCGCCGATCGTGGTGCTGGTCGACTTCACGTCGCTGTTCCAGAAGAAGGACGACGTGCTCAAGTTTCTGTGGGAGAGCTACAAGGTCGACAGCATCTCGGGGCAGTGGGACTACATCGAGCCGGTGCTGTTCGGTCACGCCGCGGGGATGGTGATCGAGAGCTTCATCACCACCTTCGGCAATCGGGCCGAGAGCGTGGCGGCGCACTTCCACGAGTGGATGACATCGTCGGGCGGATTGTATCTGCGCAAGCACGCGCCGCGGGTCGCGACGGTATTCACGACCCACGCCACGGTGATGGGGCGTTCGCTGGCCGGCAACGGATATCCGCTCTACGGCGGGTTGGCGGATTTCAACGCCGACGAGATGGCGAGGCGGTTCAACGTGGTAGCGAAACATTCGTTGGAAAAGACCGCCGCGCAGTTCAGCGACGCGTTCCTGACGGTGAGCGACATCACCGCCGGCGAGTGCAAACATCTGTTGGGCAAGGAGGTCGATCTGGTGACGCCCAACGGATTCGAGGACGACTTCGTGTGGAAGGGTTCGGAGTTCGACGCCCGACGCACCGCAGCTCGCACGGCGATGATTCGTGTGGCCGAGGCGTGCTGGGGACACAAATACGAGAAGGAGCCGCTGATTGTCGGCACGAGCGGACGCTACGAGTTTCGCAACAAGGGGCTGGATGTGTTCGTCGAGTCGCTCAAGCAGTTGGCAGCCGAGAACGGTAAGCGCGAGATATTGGCATACATCACCGTGCCGGCGGGTAACGACGGAGCGCGCAAAGATCTGGCGGCCCGACTGGCCGACCCCGCGGCGGAGATCGACGGAGGGGTGTTGAGGTACTCGACACACTACCTGACCAATCCCGAGTGGGACCCGATCGTTCGGATGGTGTCGGGCAGCGTGTTGGAGAGTGGCGACTCGCGGGTCAAGATCGTCTTTGTGCCCACCTATCTGGATGGCGCCGACGGGATATTCAACATGCACTACTACGAGCTGTTGGCGGGGATGGACATCACCGTCTACGCGTCGTACTACGAGCCGTGGGGCTACACTCCGTTGGAGAGCGTGGCCTTCTCGGTGCCGACACTCACCACCACCCTTGCCGGTTTCGGCGCTTGGGCCCGCAAGGAGCTGCCCGAGGGGTGCGACGGGGTGCGGGTGGTCGAAAGGACGGACGACAACGAGGCCGAGGTGGTCGAGCGCATCGCCGAGTCGGTGAACGAGTTCGCCGCCAAGACTCCGGCGCAGGTCGCCGCCGCACGTAAGTCGGCACGCGCGATTGCCGACAAGGCGGAGTGGGAGAAGTTCATTGCCTACTATCGCGAGGGTTACACGGCGGCGTGCGAGAACGCGGCCGCGAGGCTCAACCGCGAAGATCAGAGCCCGCGCGAGGAGCCGCAACAGGTGACGGTGCTGCGTTCGTGGAACATGGACGCGGCGGGGGCTCCGACATGGACGAGGCTGATGGTGGAGAAGAATCTGCCGCCGCGGCTCAGGGCCTTGGAGGCGTTGTCGCGCAACCTGTGGTGGTCGTGGACGCTGGATGTTCACGAGCTGTTTATGTACATCGACCCGACGTTGTGGATCGACACGGGGCGCAACCCGATAGAGTTTTTGGACAAGCTGAGCTACGCGCGGTTCGTGGAGTTGGAAAAGGACGAGGAGTTTCTGGCAAAGTTGGACGCGACCTACGCGCTGTTCGAGGCCTACATGGCGGAGAAAAAAGAGCAGACCGGAACGAAGATCGCATACTTCAGCATGGAGTACGGATTGCACGCCTCGCTCAAGATATACTCGGGCGGTCTGGGCATTCTGGCCGGCGACTACCTCAAGGAGGCGAGCGACCGCAACGTGCCGATGGTGGCGGTGGGGCTGCTGTACCGGTTCGGATACTTCACGCAGAAGCTCTCGGCGGCGGGGGCGCAGGAGGCGACATACGAGGCGCAGAACTTCTTCAAGTTGCCGATCTCGCCCGTGCGCGACGCCAAGGGTGAGTGGGTTAGCATCTCGGTGGCGATGCCGGGACGCAATGTGACGGCGCGGGTGTGGAGGTGCGAGGTGGGGCGTACAGACCTCTATCTGCTCGACACCGACCATGAACTCAACCTTGCCGAAGACCGTTCGATAACGCACCACCTGTATGGCGGCAACTGGGAGAACAGGCTCAAGCAGGAGATGTTGTTGGGATTGGGCGGCATACGCACCCTCAACGCGCTGGGCATCGAGCAGCGGGTGTATCACTGCAACGAAGGGCACGCGGCGTTCATCGGAATCGAGCGCGTGCGCAACCTTATGCAGGAGCGCGGGTTGTCGTTCGACGAGGCGTGCGAAGTGGTGCGGTCGTCGTCGCTCTTCACGACGCATACTCCCGTTCCGGCGGGACACGACGCGTTCGACGAGTCGATGATGAGGCAGTACATGAGCCACTACCCCGACACGTTCGGCATCTCGTGGGATCGGTTCATGGATCTGGGACGCATGACGGCGGGCAACACATCGGAGAAGTTCTCGATGAGCGCACTCGCCGCGCGGCTGTCGCAGGAGATCAACGGCGTGTCGTGGCTGCACGGCGAGGTTTCGAAAGAGATTTTGGGCGGACTATGGCCCGGATATTATAAGGACGAGTTGCACATAGGTTACGTCACCAACGGGGTACACTTTCCGACTTGGACGGCGTCGAACCTGCGCAGGCTCTATTCGGAGGCATTCCCCGAGGGATTTGCGCTGCCCGAGTACAACCGCGAGGCGTGGCAAAAGGTCAAGGAGATTGACGACGAGAGGTTGTGGCGGGAGCGCATCACGCTTAAGGAGCGACTCATGAGCACCATCGACCGAAGGGTGGCCGATCCGGCACAGGCGCGGTTCGACAACCCGGGACATGTGGTGAAGGTGCGCGAACTGCTGTGTCAGGAGGTGCTGACGATCGGTTTCGCGAGGAGGTTCGCGACATACAAGCGCGCCTACCTGCTCTTCAAGAATCTCGACAGGTTGGACGCCATCGTCAATAATAAGGAGCGGCCCGTGCGATTTGTCTTCGCCGGCAAGGCACACCCCAACGACAGGCCGGGTCAGGATCTGATTAAGCGCATTGTGGAGGTGTCGAACATGCCTCAGTTCGTGGGTCGGGTGATATTTCTGCAGAACTACGACATGGAGCTCGCGCGGCGGATGGTGCAGGGGGTCGACGTGTGGCTCAACACCCCCACCCGACCGCTGGAGGCGAGCGGCACGAGCGGCGAAAAATGTGTGATGAACGGCGTGTTGCAGTTCTCGGTGCTGGACGGCTGGTGGGTCGAGGGGTACAAGGAGAGGGCTGGGTGGATGCTCCCCATGGAGCGCACCTACAACGACCAGTCGTTTCAGGACGAGTTGGACGCCGAGATGATATACAACACCATCGAACAGGAGATCGTACCTTTATATTATGAGCGGGGAGATGGCGACATTCCGCACGGGTGGGTGCAGTGGATCAAGAGCTGTGTGGCCGACGTGGCGTCGAACTTCACCACCAACCGCATGATGGAGGATTACGAGCAGCGGTTCTACGATCGATTGGCCGAACGCTCGGAGCGGATCGAGGCGGGCGGATTCGAGATGGCGCGCAACCTTGCCGCCTGGAAGCAGCGCGTCACCGCCGCTTGGGGCGACGTGAGGATAGTGCAGGTGAAGCGGTTCAACCTCGACCGCGAGGCGATAGTGATCGGCAAGAGCTACGGCATCGAAGTGACGTTGGACACGGCGGCGCTCTCGCACGAGGATATCGGCGTGGAGTTTGTGATCGCCGCCCAGACCTCGCCCGACGAGCCGGTGAGGGTGATGGAGACCAAGCAGCTGGAGTTCGTGAAACGCGACGAGAGCGGAGCGGTATACTCGGTCGACATGGTGCCATCGGAGACGGGGTCGTTCGACTTCGCCATCAGGGTCTATCCGCGCAACGAGATGCTCGCCTGTCGGATGGATCTGCCGTTGGTTAAGTGGGCTTAAAAAAATTGCGGATCGCGAATCTCGATCCGCAATTTTTTTGTATATTTGGAACGACTTAAATAAATGCGTTATGTTTTTGAAATTCGACAAGCAGAGTCTCGGCAACCTTGAGTACTCGCTGCGGCGCGAGATGCTCGCCACCGACCGTAGCGGAGGATACATGTCGACCACCATCGTGTGTTGCAACACGCGCAAGTACCACGGATTGATGGTGTGCCCGAAGGATGCCTCGGAGAGCGACTATGTGTTGATCTCGTCGCTGGACGAGACGGTCATTCAGCACGACCAGTCGTTCAACCTCGCCATACACCGCTTCCCGAGCACCTACGAGCCGCGGGGCCACAAATACATCACCGACTTCGACTACACCCCCTCGCCGTCGATCACCTATCGCGTGGGGGGCGTGGTGCTGCGCAAAGAGTTACTTTGGATACACTCCAAGACTCAGCTGCTGATCCGGTACACGCTTTTGGAGGCGACGAGCGAGACGAGGCTGAGGCTTCGTCCGTTTCTGGCCTTCCGCGACAAGCACACCCTGAGTGAGGCCAACATGTTTGCCGACGGACACTCCCACGCGGTGCGCGGAGGGGTGAGGTGCCGATTGTACGAGGGCTTCCCGTGGCTCTACATGCAGGTCGACTGCGACGGATGCGAGTTTGTGGCGGCGCCCGACTGGTACTACAAGTTTGAGTACGCCGAGGAGAAGGAGCGGGGATACCCCTATCAGGAGGATCTGCTGACGCCCGGGTATTTCGAGATCGGAATCAAAAAGGGGGAGAGCGTGATATTCTCGGCGGCGTTGGACGAGATGTGGTCGTCGGAGACGATCAACAGCATATTCGACGAGGAGCTGGCGCGGCGGAGCGACAAGAAAGATTTCCTGTCGTGTCTGAGGCACTCGGCGCGGCAGTTCGTCTCGCGACGGCACGACCGCACCGAGGTTGTCGCCGGCTGGCCCTGGTTCGGACGTTGGGGGCGGGACACCTTCATCGCGCTGCCGGGCATCACGCTGACTCGCGGCGATGTGCAGGCGTGCGTCGACGTGGTCGACACCATGACGCGCGAGATGAGAGACGGACTCTTTCCCAACATGGGCGAGGCCTACAACTCGGTCGACGCGCCGCTGTGGTTCTTCTGGACGCTGCAACAGTTGGAGGAGCACTTGGGCGAGGAGCGCATCTGGGCCGACTATGGGGGGAAGATGAGGGATATTTTGAACGCCTTTCGACGCGGCATCGGCTTCGGCAGCGGCCGCAATGGGGGGCCGGTCATCTCGGTACACGACAACGGATTGGTGTGGGCGGGCGGCCCGGGCCTTGCGCTCACGTGGATGGACGCCGTGGTCGACGGAGTGCCGGTGACGAGCCGCGAGGGCTATCAGGTCGAGATCAATGCGCTGTGGTACAACGCCGTGTGCTGGACTCTGGAGTTGGCGGCGAAGCATGGCGACAAGGCATTCGTCGAGGAGTGGGGCGCGATGCCCGAGCGCATCAGGGAGTCGTTCGTGAATACATTCTGGAGCGACGATAGGGGCTACCTCGCCGACTATGTGAATCCGTCGGAGCAGGGCGGCGGCCCGCTGTGGGATGCTGGCGGACGCAACTTCTTTGTGCGCCCCAATCAGGTGATAGCCTGCTCTATGCGCTACAAGATGCTCTCCGAGGAGCAGCGGTTGGAGGTGTTGGGCACTATCGAACGGCACCTGCTGACGCCGAAAGGGTTGCGCACGCTGTCGCCGCAAAATCCGCTCTACCAGGGGCGTTACGAGGGCGACCAGCCGACGCGCGACAGGGCCTATCATCAGGGCACGGTGTGGCCATGGCCGTTGGAGCACTACGTGAGGGCGCGATTCGATGTGCAGGGGGCGAAGTTTCTGGAGCGCGCCGAGGCGATACTCGCCGGATTCGAGGAGGACATCGACAGCTACGGCATCGGCTCGATACCCGAGATCTACGACGGCGACCCGCCCCACGCCCAGCGCGGCGCGATCTCGCAGGCCTGGAGCGTCGGCGCGGTGCTGCGCATAGACCAAATGATTCAAAAATACAAAGAGATATGAAAGTTCTAATGTTTGGTTGGGAGTTCCCGCCGCATATTGCCGGAGGGCTGGGCACGGCGACCTACGGGTTGACGCGCGGCCTTGCCAAACACGGAGTCGAGGTGAAGATGGTCGTCCCCAAGGCCTACGGCGACGAGGATCAGCGCTTCGCCCGAGTGGTGAACGCCTCGGAGGTGATGACGCGGTTCGGCGACGTGCGCCATAAGGATATCTGGGACAGGATGACCTTCGTCGAGATCGACTCGAACCTGATCCCCTACGCCTCGCCCGAGGAGTACTTCGAGCGGATCGAGGAGTGGCGCCGAACGGGCAGCGTGAGCACCTGCGACGACATCTGGACGGGACGTTTCGCCTTCTCGGGACGCTACGGCGAGAACCTGATGGAGGAGGTGGCGCGCTACGCGATGGTGGCGGCCGAGGTGGCGCGGCAGATGGAGGGCGAGTTCGACGTGATACACGCCCACGACTGGTTGACCTACTACGCCGGCATCGCGGCCAAGGCTGTGAGCGGCAAGCCGTTGGTGGTTCACATGCACGCCACGGAGTATGACCGCAGCGGCGAGAATGTCAACCGCGCGGTCTACGACATAGAGCGCGCGGGGATGGAGGCGGCCGATCGGGTGATCGCCGTGAGCAACCTGACGCGCAACATCGTCGTCGAGAAGTATGGCATCGCGGCCGACAAGGTGGTCACGGTGCACAACGCGGTGAGGTTTTCGGGCACCGAGAGCGGAGAGGTCGAGCGCGGGGTGGAGGACAAGATCGTCACCTTCCTCGGGCGCATCACATATCAGAAGGGGCCCGACTACTTCGTGGAGGCTGCGGCGAAAGTTTTAAAAAGATTGCCCGGCGTGAGGTTCGTGATGGCCGGCAGCGGCGACATGATGAACCACGTTGTACGAAGGGTGGCGGCGCTGGGCATCGCCGACAGGTTCCATTTCACGGGCTTCCTCAAGGGCGACGACGTGCAGAAGATGTTTGCGCTGAGCGACGTGTATGTGATGCCGTCGGTGTCGGAGCCGTTCGGAATCTCGCCGCTGGAGGCTATGCGGTCGAACGTGCCGGTGATCATCTCGAAGCAGAGCGGCGTGGCCGAGGTGTTGGAGTACGCCGTCAAGGTCGACTATTGGGATGTCGACGAGATGGCCGACGCCATCTACGCCCTCGTGAAGTACCCCGCCCTCGGGAAGATGTTCTCGTCGAAGGGACTCGAAGAGGTAACCGGCCTGAAGTGGGACAACGCCGCCGCAAAGGTCAAGAAAGTTTACCAGGACGCTATTTCAATCATGAATCATGAATTATGAATCATGAATTGGCTAACGGCGGCAACGGCCGCAGCGATTTTAGCTAACGCGAAATTATATACGTGCGAAGCACACCTCGATTCATGATTCATGATTCATGATTAAATTTTAAGATATGAAAACCATCTGTCTCTACTTCCAGGTTCACCAGCCGATGAGGCTGCGCAAGTATCGGTTCTTCGACATGGGTACGAGCCACAACTACCTCGACGACGCGGCCAACCGATCCATCATGCAGAAGGTGGCGCGGAGGTGCTACCTGCCCATGAACGCGCTGCTGTTGAAGCTGATCGAGGAGCACAAGGGGGCGTTCCGCGTGACGTTTTCAATCTCGGGCCCGGCCATCGAGCAGTTCAGAGCCTACGCGCCCGAGGTGCTGGAGTCGTTCCGGAAGTTGGCCGCGACGGGCCACGTGGAGTTTCTGGCCGAGACCTATTCGCACTCGCTCGCCTCGCTGATCGACATGGAGGAGTTCCGCCGCGAGGTGACGCGCCACGCAGGGGCGATCGAGACTGAGTTCGGTCAGCGGCCGAGGGCGTTTCGCAACACCGAGCTGATCTACTCCGACGTCATCGGGGCCGAGGTCGCGGCGATGGGGTTCAAGACGATGCTTGCCGAGGGGGCGCGGCACGTGTTGGGGTGGAAGTCGCCCAACTACCTCTACGCCGGCGCGCTCGACCAGAAGCTGAGGCTGCTGCTGAGGAACTACAAGCTGAGCGACGACATAGCCTTCAGGTTCTCCAACCGCGGGTGGGACGAGTGGCCGCTGACGGCCGAGAAGTATGTGGGCTGGCTGGCCGACGACTCGAACCCGGGCGAGGTGGTCAATCTGTTTATGGACTACGAAACTTTCGGCGAGCACCAGTGGGCCGACAGCGGAATTTTCGACTTCATGGCGCGCCTGCCCGATGTGGCTTTGGCAAAGGGGCGCGGCCTTGAGTTTGCGACGGTGAGCGAGACCGCCGCCAAATATCAACCCGTGGCGATCCTCCACTCGCCCCACGCCATGAGTTGGGCCGACGAGGAGAGGGACGTGACGGCGTGGCTGGGCAACGAGCTGCAGGACGAGGCGTTTTCGAAGCTCTACGCGTTGGGCGGCAAGGTGCGCGAGGTTGCGAACCCCGACTTCGACTTTGTGTGGAGTTTTTTGCAGAACTCCGACCACTTCTACTACATGGCCACCAAGTGGCTCTCCGACGGCGACGTGCACACCTACTTCAACCCCTACGGCTCAGCCTACGAGGCCTTCATCAACTACATGAACGTCCTCAGCGACTTTACCTTAGAGCTGGATCGGGCTCTGGAGGCGAGAGGCTCGACGACGGGGGCGGCTGTTGCGGCGGCAACTTCGGAAACTGCTGCTGTTCCGGCTGCGGCTGCGGCTTCGGCTTCAGCCGCGGCTGCGACTTCGGCGAAAAAAACAAAAAAGGCGACTATGGCAGATCGGTATTTTGCAATTATTGCAAATAAAGGGTATATGGCTATTGAGGCTGACTCTTGGGAATCCTTAATGGAGAAAACCGAATCTTTTTCCGATATTGAGATGTATGGCGCATTTTATTTTGGCGAGCCATACAAAACACAGTATGACAAAGATTATTTTTGGCCAAAGATTCAGATATTAGACGCCAATAATAAACCATTTACATACCAAAGGGGTGAGTTTAAGGTAAAACACATCTACCAGGACGAGGGTTCTTATTACCATAAAGGACGTGAAATAAAAATAGAAAACTGTCGGACTGGAGAAATCAAATCAATTCGTACTCCCTATGAAAAAGAGGGAAAACAATACGTTTCCGTACAAGATTTTTATTTCGAGCTAACCAACATTTTAGACAAGTTAAACCAAGAAGCTGCCGTAGAAAGCATAAAATAAAAGTTCGATTCACATCCTTGCTTGACAACCACATCGTGTTCATTTATGACTATTGACAATAGTCATGATCACCTTATCCCCCGCCGATTAAGCTCCGCCGTATATTTTCGGGCGTTCACCAAGTGTTGTGAGTAGGTCTCGGCAAAGTTGTGGTAGCCGGAGAAGTCCTCGCGCGCGCAGAAATAGATATACCGGTGCTCCACGAACCCCAGCACCGCGTCGATAGCCGCGATGGAGGGCATGTTGATAGGAGTGGGCGGCAGGCCACGATTCACATAGGTGTTGTATGGCGAGGGGGTGCGCAGGTGGCGGTTCAGGACGCGCCTCAACGCAAAATCCCCGAGAGCATACTTCACCGTCGGGTCGGCCTGAAGCGGCATTCCGACGCGCAGACGATTGATATACACACCCGCCATTGTGGGCATCTCATCGGTCTTGAGGGTCTCCTCGACGAGTATCGACGCAAGTGTGATCACCTCCATACGGCTGAGTCGTGTGCGGGCAAGTTTGGCGGTGCGGTCGCTGCTCCAGAAACGGTCGTACTCCCTCTTCATGCGCGTGACGAACTCCGCGGGGGTCGCCGTCCACCACATCTCGTAGGTGTTGGGCACAAATATCGAGAACATCTCCAACTCATTGGCAAACCCATATTCCCGCAACGTCTCGGGGTCGCGCATCGCCTCATGCAGCGCCGCCGAGTCGACCTCAAGTTGCGTCGCCACACGAGCGGCAAGAATCTCGGGCAGGCGCGACGAACGCACAACGACATCGACGGGGGTCTGCTCACCAAGGTTCAGCATGCGCGCCAACTCAATGATATTCATCCCCTCGCGCAGAGTATAGTGCCCCGGCTCGACCTTTTCGGTAAGACCGATTCGTCGCGAATAGAGCTCAAACGGCCTCGTAAAACGGATTTTTTCGCCCGCCCGCAGCGAGTCCACGAGCGTCGCATAGTCGGTGCCGGTGGGAATATAGAGCGATCCGGCATGCAGCACGGCGTTAGCCCGCGCAACGTGCCACACCGCCGCCGCAGCCCCCACCCCCAACAGCCCCACAGCCGCCACAACCCAAATGATTATCTTTTTCATATTTTGACTTCTGGTTTTATTTGTCACGAACACAGCGAGTGTTCTTATTTGTCACGAACGCAGCGAACGGAATAACTGTCTTGGAGATCGGCATTGCTCGGGGTGTCGGACACGTTGCCATGTGCGAAGTTCAGGCAACAGGCATAGCCCTCCGATGTCGTGGAGGGCGTGGACGACAGATAGTAGCCGTTGGTTCCCTTAACCATGTCGCCCCAAGAGGTGTCGACATACCCCGCGGCGGGCAGGAATATCGCACCGTCGGCGTTGCCCAACCTTGCTCCGGCCACTCCGTTTATAAATCCTCCACGATAGCCGGAACTTCCGGCGGCGGCGACAAGCGTTTCGAACTCGCTCCAACTCGGCAAGCGCCACCCCGCGGGACAGGCGGCCTGCGCCTCCGCTAAGGTGAAATACTCGCCGTACTCCTCGGCTCGGGTGACAAACCTCCCCGCCAAGTCTACATTGCGCGTCGCCCACTCTGTGCCGGCGATAATCATTGAGACCGCCTCGGTAACCGTCACGACGCAGGTCGCCTTGATGTTCTCATTTCCGCTCGAAACGGCGGTGATAGTAGTCGTGCCTGGAGCCACGGCGGTTATTACACCGTCATGTTGACCCACGGCGGCGACAGACTCCTTGCCGCTCGACCATCTGACGTCTTTGTTTCGGGCGGTTTCGGGAGAGACAGTTGCAATCAGCGTCTCGCTCGTACCCTCGGTCATGGTGATCGCATCTCTGTCTAACGATATGCCGGTGGTCAGCGTCGTTTCGAACTCGGCTCTGAGGCTCACATCGGCGGCGGGCATGGTGAAACTGGCGACGCTTGCCGTGGCGTCGGGCATGATGGTTATCCCGCCCGAAAGAGCTGTCCACCGCACGAAAACATGCTCTTCGTCGGCCCACGCGTTGAGATCGACAGTTGCTCCCTCGACCGTTTTTTCGACGGTCGCGCCTCTGACGCTCGCCCTTGTCGTGCCGTCACCCACAACTTCGATCGCGATGGAGAACTCCGGTTGGGGCAACACAGTCAACTTCGCCACATTGGAGTATAATTTGTTGTTGACGACGACTTTGAAGAAGAATTCGCCCGCCGTCGTGAACTCATCGGTGGTCATCGTCACCGTGGCGGCGTTGTTCTCTATCGTCACGTCGGGGTATTCCGTTACATCGGGGTATCCTCTGTAATCCATCCCGTAAGGATTGCCGGAGCCGTTGCCCGTTCCCTCGGGGTTGTCGTACCAGCGCACGTTGACCCAACTGCCGTTCTCGATGTTTCGGGTGGTCACGGCGAACGTCGCCTGCCCTCTCTTGCCGGCGGTTATCGTGCCCCGTTGTTCGTCCACGGTTACGTTGAGCATCTCGTCCACCGTTCCGCCCACGGTCAGCTTCGCAACGGCGGAGGTTGCGCCGTCGCAAGTGACGCGAAAGAAGTATTCGCCCTGCACTACCTCCTCCGAGGCCGATATGTATAGCCAACCGGGGTTTTGCAGATAGCCGCCATCGGACGTCACGCCCTTGGGGGTCAGGGTGACGGTCTTTCCGTCTTGAGATGTGTACCACGTCACGCCGAATCGGTTTTCGTCGGCGATGTTCGTGGTTATTTTATAGGTTGCCCGCCCGCCCTTGCCGGCGTTTATCATCCCCTGTTGTTCGTCCAGGGCGATGCTCTTGCCGCCCGGGCCATCACCCGTGTCGCAGGAGGTGAATGTGCAGACGCCCCCTGCTCCCAACAGCGCCGCAGCCGCCACAACCCAAATGATAATCTTTTTCATGCCGCAAAGATACAACCCAATTACAACTCCTGCAAATGCAGGCAGTTGGCTGGATTGTCAGACGAGTTGGGTAGGGATTGAGAATTTGTGGCAGCCCGTGCGCCGAACGGTTTACAAATGGCAGGCGTAGATGTAGAACCACACCACACCGACTGCGGTTTTGCGGAACCCTGGAGCCGCCGAACGGCGTCGGAACGCATACAGTCCTGTTATGCGAAGTACCGATGCTTTTGCAATATTTTATTTATATATCAAAATATTTTACAACATTGTTGTTTGAATAAATATTAATGATACGTAATTTTTTGTTAATCATTTGTCCATCAGCCATATCTTCAGTAATCAAGTATTTACAATCTGATTGTAAGGCTGAAGCAACTATTAAACAATCATAATAACTATATCCATAGATTTTACGAATTTCGAGTGCCTGTTTAATCGTATTATTATCAATCAGTGTAACATCACAATTTGCATTTATTTCAATAAGTGCTAATTCAATTTCTTCTACCGATTTATTAAATTTTTTCAAACAAACATTACAAAATTCATTTAAAACCTGTGTACTAATAATACATGGATATTTATCAATCATTTTATTTGAAATATTTTGTTTCTCTGGTTCATCGGTTGAATACAAATAGATAAAAATATTTGAGTCAACAAAAATTCTATCTTTCATTTGCTTCTTCCCTGTTGAACCTAAACCCACCAGTTTTTAATGCCATTGCGGAAAAACGTTTATTTCTACCTTTAAGATTTTTTTCATCTGCAAGCAGAATAACTTTTACAGGTGAAGAAATTTTCTTTAAAAATTGTTGAGGGATATGTATTACTCCTTCCTTTTCAACAATTGAACTAAATTCATAAGTTTGCACAATATACTCCTTATTAAGGATTATACAATAGGGTCTATTTTATTGCAATATCATTCTAATAAATCAACTGTATAATTTTTTATACATCGTTTGGATTTTCATCGGTATTTCGCATAACGTTCCGGCTGTATGCGACGGTTTGGGCAGGCAATAGGGCGTTGCGAAGCAACGACCCCTGCCCAAACTGTGGGTGGAGTAAAACCGCACAAAGGGCGTTAGCCCGA
>JAITWH010000048.1 GCA_031285405.1 Alistipes sp. | reverse complement strand
CAAAAAAGCTACTTCGACTCGCCTAAAACGATACATTTGAGCGCGGCTACAAATGAATTCGTTTTAGTCTTCGTCTACGTTTTACGCTTTTTTAAATGCTCGGGGGCCAGCGCGCGCTACGCGGCACTTAGGCTACGCGATATTCTGGATTGCTTCGTCGCCTGCGGCTTCTCGCAATGACGGAGGGCGTTGCGTTAGCTAATTTCCAATTTTCAATTTTCAATTTCCGGCTAAACGCAAGACTCGTTCTACGGCGTCGTCCACCTGGGTTACTTTTTCTAACCCTATGGTGAAGGAGTGGATGAATGGGGCGGCGACAACGTAGCGCAGGGCCTCCTCGCGTTCGGTGTCGAGCACTCGTGTGCCCTCGCCGAAAATTTTCATCCCCACGACCCCCTTGCCGTTGGCGTGCGCCAGCCGCAGCACCTCCTCGACCGCCTCGACCGAGCCGTCCATCTTCGAGCCGAAGGGGTTGATTCGCGCCATGATGACGTCGACCCACGGATCTGAGGCGGCGGTGCGCATCGCCTCAAGATTGTGGCACGAGATGCCGACGCGCCGCACCAGACCCTCCTCCTTCGCACGCGAAAAACCCTCCATGTAGTGCGTGCGCGTGCGGTTCCAGTCGCCGGCCGTCATGCAGTGCAGCAGCAGGATGTCGACATAGTCGGTGCCGATCATTTGCAGATACTCCTCGATTTTGGGCCTCACAGCCACCTGTGCGGGCGATCCGTCGGGATGGGTCCACATCTTGGACAGCAGCACCCAATCCTCGCGCGGCGTCCCCTTGATCGCCTCGCCCACAAACGGCATAGACCCGTAGCCCTCGGCCATGTCGGCGAAACGCGCGCCGCGCTCGTAGCCGCGGCGGAACACGTCGACGAAGTTTTTCATGCCGGCTCGCGTCTGGTTCGACGACATGTTGGTGCCCACGGTGCCGGTGCCCATTGCAAGCTGCGGTACCATTAGGCCTGTTGCTCCGAGTGGTATTTGGGCTACCATGCCCTCTGCTGCTTTGGCTGCCTTAGTTGCTGCCGCAGTCGTTGTTTCGGGTGCCTTCAGAATAGCCCCCATGGCCGACCCTGTGAAGGTGGTCGCCAAAGTGAGTCCGGCCAGCGAGCCTGCGCTGCGAACTAAAAATTCCCGCCGATTGATTTTCTTTGCCATATCTCAAAAATTTCTAAATTTTAAAATCGCGTAGCACTAACCACTAATAACTAACCACTATCACCGGCCTCCCGTGACGTTCATCCGAAGGCCATAGACCCCGCCCGAGGCGGTGATGAAGAGGAGGTTGCCGGCGGCACCGCCGAAGGTGACATTGGCCGTCCACCGCTCCGGAACGTCGATCTGGGCGATCTGCTCGCCGGCGGGGCAGAACACCGTCACCCCCTGACCCGTGACGTACACGTTGCCGAGGCTGTCGATGGTCATGCCGTCGGACCCCGAGGGGGCGAAAAAACGCTTGTTGCCGAGGCTCCCGTCGGGCAGGATGTCGTAGGCGAAGGTCTCGCCGGCGCCGATGTCGGCCACGTAGAGAGTGCGTCCGTCAGGCGTTCCGATGATGCCGTTGGGCTTTTGCAGCCCATTCTCGACGAGCGTCACTTTGCCGGTTGCGCGGTTCAAAAGGTAGACGTGTTCGCCCGCGAGCTGCATCTCCTTGTCGCGATGCTGCCACCAGGGGCGCGCGTAGAGCGGGTCGGTGAAGTATATGTCGCCCGTCGTCGGATGCACCCACAGGTCGTTGGGGCCGTTGAACTCTTTGTCGTCGAACTTTCGGACGAGCACCTTGTGGCTGCCGTCGGGCGCGATGGCCCAGATCTCGTTCTCCGCATCGGCGGTCGAGAGCAGTGCGCCGTCGCGATCGAAGTACATGCCGTTGGAGCGTCCGAGGCCCGTCGCCCATTCGCGCACACCCTCGACCTCGCTCCACACGAAAATTTTGTCGTTGGGCTGATCGGTGAAGAAGACCTCGCCGCGAGAGTTGGCGGCCGGCCCCTCGGTGAAGGAGAATCCATCGCCCAACTTTTGCAGCTCCGCTCCGTCGGCGATGATGGAGGGTGTCTGCGCCGAAACCGCGAGCGGGGCCATCAACGCAATGAGAATCAGGATGGTAAGTTTTTGCATAAGGTTATTAGTTTCTGTTTAGGGGTTAAATATAGTAAAATAATTATCCATTATCAATTATTTATTATCAATTTTCATTGTCAATTTTTTCGCCGGCCCAGCTCCCGAAGAAACCTCCGAGCCACGAAGGCGATCACCACACCCCCAACCACCAACCAAACCCCAATAACCTGCCAATCCATACCTTAAATAATTGAAAATTGAAAATTGAAAATTGAAAATGGGCTACGCGGAATTTTTTGCGTAGCTAAAATCGCTGCGGCCGTTGCCGCTTTCAATTTTCAATTAAAGAAAATTCCCCCCACCGTCCAAACAGCCCACGAGGTGAGCCAGGCCACCGCCGTGTTGTAGACCACCGAAAAGACAACCCACCGCCAGCTGCCCGTCTCCTTGAGCATGGCCCCAAGCGCCGCCAGACAGGGAAAGTACAACAGCGCGAAGACCATGAAGGACAAAGCCGCCAAAGGAGTCCAGTCCGGAACGCCGGTCACCAGATCGGGCCGAGCCATGCGAACCGGCAACCTAACCTCCGACCAAGCCGCATCCTCCCCCCCACGAGCATAGAGCACCCCGAGGGTGCTGACCGTGATCTCCTTGGCCCCGACACCCGCGACCAAAGCCACCCCGCCCTCCCACGGAATCCCCAGCGGCCGCATGACGGGCTCGATGGCCACACCCGCCCGCTCAAGATAGGAGCTCTCCTCGCCGCGAGGGTAGTAGCTCAACATCCACACCACCACCGAGGCGGCCAGAATCACACCCCCCATCTTGCGAAGATACTGCCCCCCCTTGTTCCACGTGTGCCGCCAAATCGTCCTCAGTGTCGGCAGTCTGTAAGGCGGCAGCTCCATCACAAACGGCGTGTCGTCGCGCTTGAACATGGTGTGCCTCATCAGCAGCGCCGTCCCCGCCGCAACCACGATCCCGACCAGATACATGGCCGTCAGCACCAACCCCGCCCGCTCGGGAAAGAAGGCCCCCGTCAGCAGGATGTAGATCGGCAGCCGAGCGCTGCAAGAGATGAACGGCGAGATGAGCACCGTGATGATTCGCGACGAGCGACTCTCGATGGCCCGCGCCGCCATGATCCCGGGAACGTTGCATCCGAAGCCCATCACTAACGGGATAAAAGATTTGCCGTGCAGCCCGATCCGGTGCATCACCTTGTCCATGATGAACGCCGCCCGCGCCATGTAGCCCGAGTCCTCCATAAACGAGATGCACATAAACAGGATCAGGATGTTGGGCATAAAGACGATCACGCTGCCCACGCCCCCGATCATCCCGTCGACCAACAGATCGCGCAGAGGCCCCTCGGGCATCAACCCGCCGATCGCACCCGACAGCCAGCCGACCGCCCCCTCGATCCAATCCATCGGATACTGCCCCACGGAGAAGGTCAGCTCGAACATCAACCACATCAGCGCAAAGAAGATGGGGTAGCCCCACAACTTGTGCGTCACGATGGCGTCGATGGCCGTCGTGGTCGAGAACTTCTGCTCGCGCCCGGGGGTGAGCGTCTCGCGCAGCGCCCCCGCGATGAACCCATACTTCTCGTCGGTGATGGCCGACTCGATATCCTCGCCCAGCGTCTTCTCCGCCTTGGCCGCCTCGCGGTCGCGCACCGGCACCCACTCCGCGTAGTGCGGACAGGCCTTGGCCAACAGACGCTCGACGTTGCGGTCGCGCTCCAGAAACTTCAATATAAGGTATCGCTTGGAGAAGTGTTTCGGAAAGTACACGAAGTCCTCCGCCATCACCCGCCTCAGCTCCGCCACCGCGCTCTCGATCGCCGCCCCGTGGTTGATGTGAATATGGCGCGACGTCACGTTGCGATGCTCGTACACCTCGACGATGGTTTCGAGCAGCCGGTCGAGCCCCTCTCCGTCCCTCGCCACCACCGGCACCACCGGCGTGCCCAACAGCACCCCCAACTCGTCGGTGTCGAGCCGCGCCCCGCTCGCCGCCAACTCGTCGTACATGTTGAGCGCGATCACCATCTCCTGGTCGATGTCTATCAACTCGGTGGTCAGATAGAGGTTCCGTTCGAGGTTCGAGGCCGCCGCCACATTCACCACCACGTCGGGAATCTGCTCCGTCAAGTGCCGCCTCACGTAGAGCTCCTCGGGCGTGTAGGGCGACAGCGCGTAGGTCCCGGGCAGGTCGTACACCGTAAACCGGTAGTCGCGCCACCGAAACTCGCCCTTTTTTGCCCCCACCGTCACCCCGCCGTAGTTGCCCACGTGCTCGTGCCCGCCCGTCAGCGCGTTGTAGAGCGACGACTTCCCGCTGTTGGGATTCCCCACCAGTGCGATCTCTATGTGCCGGCCGATGCTCTCCCGTGCCGCCGGCGTTCCGGCTCCGTCGTCGCTCGATCCGTTATCCTGAATCGCCTCCACTTCAGCCGCCTGCGTTTCGGTGTCCGCCACGACTTCGATCATCGCCGCCTCCACCCGCCGCAGCGACACCTCGTAGCCCATCACCCGATACTTGATCGGGTCGCTCAGCGGCGCGTCCAACAACACCTCCACCCGCTGCCCCCTCACAAAACCCATCTCCATGATGCGTTTGCGAAAGCCGCCGTGTCCCAAAACGCGCGCGATGTGACCCGCCTGCCCGGTCTGTAACTCCGAAAGTTTCATTCTTCGTCTCCTCTCTCCGTTTTTTTATCTCCGCCCGCAACCCCGTTCGCGGGGCTTCGTGTCGTGCCACAAAGTTACTATTTTTTCCTACGCGGGGCTCCCCGAAGTGAGGTTTGATAAATAAATTCTCGGTTTTATTTGGAAATTAGAAATAAATCAGGCATCTTTGCGCCAAATCCAAAACTTTAACACTTAATAAAATTTAAAACCAACTATCATGAAAAACCTCGTACCGAAGATCAACGCCGAAATCGAAACTCTGCAGCAGAACGTTCAGCTCCAGATCGAAAAGGGAAACAAAGCAGCCGGAACCCGCGCCCGCAAGGCCGCCCTCGAACTTTCGAAGCTCCTGAAGGAGTTCCGCAAAGTCTCCGTCGAAGCCGCCAAGAAGTAATTTTCCCTCCTTCGGCAGAAAAAAAAGCGTGACATTTGTCACGCTCTTTTTTTAGTGGTTAGTTGTTAGTGATTAGTGGTTAGTGCTAACGCGACATCAAAGCTACGCGCCCCTCCGTTATTGCGAGAAGCCGTCGGCGACGAAGCAATCCAGAAATTCCGCGTTAGCCCCCATTTTCAATTTTCCACTTTCAATTTTCAATTGAATCCGGCGCCATGTTGTGGAACACGTTTGTTACATCGTCATCCTCTTCGAGGCGTTCGATGAGCTTTTCCATGGTCTCGCGGGTCTCTGGGGCCACCTCTTTGACCTCGGCGGGCAGGCGCAGAAACTCGCCGCTGACGATCTCGAACCCGTTGTCTTCCAGCCACTTCTGCACCGCGCCGTAGGCCTCGAAAGGTGCCTCGACCGAGATTCCGTCGGGCTCGACCTCCATCTCGTCGACCCCCGCGTCGATCAGTTCGAGCTCCAGCTCCTCGGGGTCTACGCCCTTGGTATTCACAAACTTAAAGGCGCACTTGTGGTCGAACATAAAGCCCACGCTGCCACTCGTACCGAGCGTTCCGCCCAGCTTGTTGAAGTAGCTGCGGACGTTCGCCACCGTGCGTGTATTGTTGTCTGTGGCGGTTTCGACGAGGATCGCGATGCCGCCCGGGCCGTATCCCTCGTAGATCACCTCCTTGTAATCGGCTGTGTCTTTGGACGTTGCGCGCTTGATGGCTCGCTCGACATTGTCCTTGGGCATGTTCTCGCTCTTGGCGGTCTGGATGAGCATGCGCAGACGGGTGTTGCCCGCCGGATCGGGCCCCCCCTCCTTAACCGCCATCTCGATGCCCTTGCCGAGCTTGGTGAACACCCTCGCCATGTTGCCCCAACGCTTTAGTTTAGTGGCCTTTCTGTATTCAAACGCTCTTCCCATTGATGCTTTTTCTTTTTGATTAGTGGTGCAAAAATAGGTAATAATTTCTAATTTTGCGGTATGAAAGAAGAACTTTTGCGCGCCGCAGAGGTGCTGAAAAGGGGCGGAGTGATTCTGTACCCCACCGACACGGTGTGGGGGGTGGGGTGCGACGCCACCAACGACGAGGCCGTGCAGCGGGTATACGCGCTGAAACGCTCTGAGAATAAGCACTCTATGACGGTGTTGGTGGGGTCGGTGAACGACGTCGGGCGCTATGTGCGGCGCGTGCCCGAGGTGGCGTGGCAGCTGCTGGAGGTGGCCGAGGAGCCGCTCACGCTCATCCTGCCGGGTGGGGTGGGGGTGTCGCCGCTGCTGATTCCCGAGGCGGGGACTATCGGGGTGCGGGTGCCTCGGCATGAGTTTTTGGTGGCGTTGTTGCGGCGGTTGGGGCGGCCGTTAGTCTCCACCTCGGCGAACATTTCTGGCGCGGATACTCCGCTGACTTTCAGTGAGATCTCCTCCGAGATTCGGGATGGGGTCGACCTGGTTGTCTCGTCGCGATTCGAGGGGCGGCCCACCCGGAAGCCATCTTCGATCATCTCCCTTGGGGTCGGGGGGGAGATTAAAATTATTCGAGAATAATTTGTATATTTGCCGGTATGGAAAACAGTGTGGCGAAAATGATGTTGCCTTTCAAGGTTCAGCGACTCTTGAGTACGATCATCGAGAAGAAGGGGCTGGACATTGAAGATGCGCTCGGATATCTCTACTCATCGGACACATACCGACAGTTGTCTTCCGACTCTCCCTACCTTCGCAGGCTCAGCACGGCGAACCTTTACGACATGCTTAAGAAAGGGAAACGCAAAAAAAAGCAGACTCGGAACATCTCCTCGGACACATTGCTATTCATCTCATCATGCATCGAAAATTATAAGGAGCACAAACGAATGGGGGCGGACGAGGTTTTGATGTTGTTCAAAAAATATGATGTGACGGATTATCTCATACAGGGGTTCGAAGTGCTTCACACTCAGGGGAAAAAGTACATCATGGCGGACATTGACCGCTATATAAAAAATCGGGAATGAGAGTATATCACGGCTCGACCATGCGCGTGAAAAATCCAACCGTCGAACGAGGTCGGCCGAGCACCGATTTCGGCAAGGGATTTTACACGACGACAAATTTTGAGCAGGCCGAAAAATGGGCGTTGATTCGTCAGAGAAACGCAGGCGCCGATGCAAAGGCAGTGGTGAGTACATACGAGGTGGATGACGACCTGCTTGAAAAAAAGAGATACGAGACACTGCGATTTTCCGCGCCTGATGGTGATTGGCTCTCTTTTGTGGTTGAGTGCAGAAGGGAGGAGATTATTCCGCACAGCTATGCGATTGTGTTCGGACCGGTGGCTGACGACAAGATATATGAGACTATCGACCTGTATGAAAGTGGCGTTATAGACGCAGAGCAGACAGTTGTCAGGCTCAAAATCAACGAATTTTATAATCAGATATCATTCCACTCTAACGAGGCGGTGCGGGAGCTTCGTTTCGTCGGGGCGGAGGAGGTGTAGCCATGAAGAAGGTGATTGAGACGGAGGTTCAGGTGCGGTTTGCGGATGTGGATGTGTTTGGGCATGTCAACAACATTCATCAGCAGGCCTATCTGGATCTTGGGAAGACCGATTTTTATCGGCGGGTGTTGGGGCTGGATGCTTTGGCCGATAATCCCACTCTGGTGATCGTTTCGGTGCGGACGGATTTTTTGGAGCAGGTGCGGCGAGGGGATGTCGTTGTGGTTCGCACTTGGGTGGAACGGGTTGGCACTAAGAGTGTTACTCTTGGGCAGCGGATTGTGGTTCGTCGGGCGGAGGCGGAGGTCGTTTGCACCGAGAGCGAAAGCGTGCTTGTCTGTTTCGATCTGCGCGCGCAACAATCGGTCGAGGTTCCGGATCGCTTTCGTGAGTTGCTTTTTTAGTTGTTAGTGATCAGTGGTTAATGGTTAGTGCTAACGCGGTATTAGGTTGTGTGTTAGCATCATTTTCAATTTTCAATTACTATAAGGTAGATCCCTCGTCGGCACTTTGTGCCTCTGTCGGGATGACTTTTTATACTGCGTAGCTATGTTGCGTTAGCACTAACCACTTATCACTAACCACTAAATCGCTGCCGGCGTTCCGGCCTGGATTGCTTCGCCTGCGGCTCGCAATTACGTGGGGCGTAGCTTTGGTATCGCGTTAGCACTAACCTCTGACCACTAATCACTAACTACTGAACGGAAGCCTTGTGCTTGAAGGGGGATTTGTTCGCCGTCGGGGGTGATGAGGGCGGCGCCTCCCGAGGCGGGGGTGATGTAGCCTATCATCTCGATGCCGAGGCCGAGGGCCGTGACCCGCTCCTGCATCTCAAGGGGCACGGTGAAGAGCAGCTCGTGGTCGTCGCCGCCGTTGAGGGCCGCCACCACGGGGTCGAGATTGAGCTCGGCGGCCAGGTTGTGGGTCTCGCGCGCGATGGGCAGGCGGTCGAGGTAGATGCGGGTGCCGACCTCCGACGAGCGGCAAATCTGCAACAGGTCGGAGGCGAGGCCGTCCGACAGGTCGATCATGGAGGTGGGGACTATCCCCTCGGCCGCCAGCGCGTCGACGATGTCGCGGCGGGCGCGGGGGCGGAGTTGGCGCACCAACAGATATTCGTAGCCGTCGAACTGCGGTTGCGGATTGTCGACGTCGGCGAGGGCGCGGCGTTCGCGCTCCAGCAGGTGCAGCCCGAGGTAGGCCGCCCCTAGGTCGCCCGTTATGAAGACGAGGTCGTTTTCGCGCGCGCCGCTGCGGTAGGTGATCCTGTCTCGCGGCACGGTGCCCACCACGCTTACGTTGATAGTCAGGCCGTTGACCGATGCCGTGGTGTCGCCCCCCACTATGTCGCAGCCCAGTTCGCCGCACGCGTGGCGCACGCCGGAGTAGAGGTCTTCGAGATCTTCGACCGAGAGTTTGGACGACACGCCCAGCGAGAGGGTGAGCGCCGTCGGCAGGCCGTTCATCGCCAGAATGTCGCTCACGCCGCGGGTCACCGCCTTGTAGCCGAGGTGCATGAGCGGGAAGTAGCTTAGGTCGAAGTCTACCCCCTCTAACAGCAGGTCGGTGGTTAGGAGGGTGAGGTTGTCCTCGGCGAAGCTGAGCACCGCGGCGTCGTCGCCCGCGCCCATTATGGTGGTGGGGTGGGTCGTCTCGATCGTGTCGGTGAGGCGGTCTATCAGGGCGAACTCTCCCAATTCGGATATTTCGGTTCTCATCGTTGTTGAGTTTTTGTTGGCAAAGGTAGTTAAAATAGTGATTAGTGGTTAGTTGTTAGTGCTAACGCGGTACTTCGGCTTGCTTGCAAGCCGTCAGCACGACGCCGCCCCCAGCGGCGCGCTGAGGCTACGCGATGTGGAGATTTGGGTTAAAAGTTGTAACTTTGCGCGTCTAATCAAAAAAAACGAATTGGAAATGAAAAATATCGTGCTTTTTGGCGCTCCGGGCGCCGGTAAGGGAACTCAGGCAGTGAGACTGACCGAAAAATATGGATTGAACCACATCTCGACAGGGGATATTATCCGCGCCGAGATCAAGGCCGAAACGCCCCTCGGGTTGGCCGTCAAGGAGGCGACGTCGCGCGGCGAGCTTGCTCCGGACAGCGTGGTGATCGACATCATCGACGGCTATGTGAGGGCGCATCTCGACGCCGCGGGCAACATCTTCGACGGCTTTCCGCGGACGATTCCGCAGGCAGAGGCGTTCGATAAGATCTTGGCCGGCAACGGGTTGAAGATCGACATGATGCTGGAGTTGGTGGTTCCCGAGGAGGAGTTGGTGCAGCGGATTCTGCTGCGCGGTGCTGCCAGCGGGCGGGCCGACGATGTGGATGAGGCGGTGATTCGTAACCGAATCGAGGTCTACAATGCCCAGACGGCCGTCGTGGCCGAGTACTATCGGGGGCAGGGAAAGTATGCCGCCATCGACGGGGCCGCCGGGATGGATGCGGTCTTTGCGGCTCTTTGTTTAGAGGTGGATAAGTTGTAGGTTCGGCGGGGTAACCGGTTGCGTGGCAGTGCGTTAGGGGAAGCGGTTGTAGATGTCTTTGCGATGTTCGAAGATGGCGAACAGTGCCGTTTGGTTTTCGACATAGAGGCCGATGCGAACGTTTCCCACCCTTATGCGGTAGGCCGTCCGGTGCCCCTTCAGCTTTTTTAGATTCGGAATGTCGTTGAGGGAGGAGGCCATCTCCACAACCTCGACGACATCCGACAATTTTCGGCGCAACGCGTCGTCGCGAAGTTCGCGCAACCGCTTCAGGAAATCTCTTGAGAAATTGACCTGCATGACGTAACTGACTGCTGCCTTGCGCCCTTGCTACCGGCCGAGCTCTTTGAATACCTCGTCACGGTCGGCGAGTCCGCCGGCGCGGGCAGCCTCCATGCGGCGGAGCAGCTTCCCGTCCTCGATCTCCTCGATCTCCTCCAGCGAGAGCGCCATCACGTCGATGTCGAGCCTCTTTGCCAACTCGACGATCAGATTCAGGTTTGCCCCCGAATTGCTGTTTAATATCACTGCGCTCATAGTCTTACGTAAATTCTTAGATGAATGTGTGAGCAAAGGTACGAATTATTTTTCGGTTTTGGAAAAAATGATTACCTTTGCGGGCTCGTTGAAGTTTTTGACGAGGGATTTTTAACAACTAAAAAATAACTAATGAACAGTTACGAAACCGTTTTCATTGCCACGCCGGTGCTTTCCGACGCGCAGACCAAAGAGCTGCTGGGCAAATTCCAAGGTATCATTACCGAGAACGGCGGACAAATCGTGAACACGGAAGAGTGGGGCCTCAAAAAGCTCGAATATCCGATTCAAAAGAAGTCCACCGGATTCTACTTCCTCATCGAGTTCCAGGGCGAAGGACCGATCATCGAGACCCTCGAAACGCAGTACAGGCGCGACGAACGGGTGATCCGATTCCTCACCTTCCGCCTCGACAAGGACGCCGTCGCATGGGCCGAAAAACGTCGGGCCAAGCTCGCCGGCAAGGCCCACGAAGCAGCGAACGCAGCGAGCGCCGCCGCCAACAATGCAACAGAAACCGTTAAAACTGAGGAGGAATAGGCCATGGCTGCACCGCAACAATCAGAGATCAGATATCTCAATCCGCTCAGCGTGGATGTGAAGAAAAAGAAGTATTGCCGGTTCAAGAAGCTCGGCATCAAATACGTCGACTACAAAGACGCCGAATTTCTCAAGAAGTTCCTCAACGAACAGGGCAAAATCCTGCCCCGCCGTCTGACCGGTACCTCGCAGAAGTTCCAGAAGAAAGTGGCCCAGGCCGTGAAGCGTGCAAGGCACCTCGCTCTTCTGCCGTTCGTAACCGACATGATGAAATAAAGGAGGGAGACGATTATGCAGATCATACTTACGAAAGACGTAGACAAGTTGGGCTACGCAAACGATATTGTGGAAGTGAAGCCCGGGTATGCCAACAACTTCCTGATTCCGCAGGGATACGCCAAGGTCGCCACCGTGACCGCGCGCAAGATCCTTGCCGAGAACCTCAAGCAGCGTGCTCACAAGGATGCCAAAATTCAGGCCGACGCTCAGGCGCTGGCCGACAAGCTGGCTCTGTTGCCGTTGGTGTTCAAGGTCAAGGCGTCGGAGAGCGGACGGATCTTCGGGTCGGTCACCTCGCAGATGATCGCCGACGCGATGGCCGAAAAGGGCGTCGCCATCGACCGCAAGAACGTTACGGTCGAGGCTTTCAAGACTTTGGGCTCTTACACCGCCGAGGTTCGGCTTCACAAGTTTGTCAAGGGGGTTATCTCTTTTGTCGTCGAGCCCGAGGGGGCTTTGGTGGCTGAGGAGGGGGCTTCGGCTCCGGCGGCTCCGGCACCCAAGAAGGTTGCCAAGGCTGAGGCTGCTCCGGTTGAGGCTCCTGTTGAGGCTTCGGCCCCGACTGAGGCTCCTGAAGCTCCGGTTGCCGAATAGTATTTTTTTGTTCTCTATATTAAAAGAGAGCCCGCCAATTTGGCGGGCTCTCTTTTTTAGATTCTTTTTATTGCTGCGTTAGCTCATTTTCAATTTTCAATTACTTCTCGGTGTCTGGTGCCATTCTCAAGAACCTTGACGATCTCCTTTTGCCCATTATGTCGCAAGATGTTCTTGACAAACTCGCGCTCGCCGCCATCATCATGCCCCTTGAAGAAGTCGCGCTCATGGCCGGTGCGCACCTTGATCACCTCGATGTTGCCGTTGTTGTCGGTCGCGTGCCATATCTCTTTGTATGGATTTTCGCGCACCTTCCACACATCCACCTCGTTGACCATCGTGAAGTCGATGGTCTCGATGTCTCCGTTGAGGTAGTGGTTGGTGAGGGTCACGTCGCACGTCATGTGGTCGGGCGCAACCTTCTCGGAGACCAACCGCACCTCGCGGATTCCGCCGCGCTCGACGACGTCGGGCCGATGGATCGCACGAAGCGACTCGGCACAACTGCACTCGGAGGATTCACGGGCGGCGGGCGCGACCACCTCGACCGGTTTGACGAATGCTATGCCGGCGATGAAGGCCTCGTAGTTGTCGTTCTGGAGCTGTTCGACGTAATGTTTGGCTGCGCCGCCCGGAGTGGCGGTGGCCCTTTTGTTGCACGAACCGAGCGCCGCTGCGGCAGCAAGGCAGGTGACTAAGAATAGAATTTTTTTCATCGTTGTGTTTGTTTGTTAATTTTTGTACTGCTAAATATAAGTCGACTTCTATTTCGAAGTTGTGCGCGGTGGAGAAAAAACAGCAAACGTGCCAAAACAAGTACAGCTAAGCGAAAAAAAAGTGGCCCGAACTGTTGTTTGTTCCGAGAATTATATCTAAATTTGGCGGCGGGGAAAATTGTATCTCCGAACGCGCTCTGGCCGTTATTGTGCGACGGACGCAAAAAATTTTTAAACCGGGTGCCGCGAGAAATTTTAGACGCCGAGCCGAAGAAGAACTGGTGCCGAGCCGAAGACGCCGCCGCCGAACCGATGATGAACTGACGCCGAACCGAAGATGCCGAAGACGCCGACCCCGGAATAGAAGAAGAGAACTAAACCGCCACCGCCGCCACCAAACTTTTCAAGAAGAGATAACTAACACTACAATATCAACTAATTATAAACAAACCTTAAAAATTTTTCAATGGACAGAAGAGACTTTCTCAAAAGAGGCGCTCTCGGGATCGCAGGCGCGATCGTCGGTGGAAGCGTCATCGGGAGTCTGGCAGGTCTGACGACCAGCTGCGCACCCGCCGCGGGCAAGAAGCGCATCGGGCTTCAGCTCTACTCGCTGCGCGAAGCGATGGGCCAGGATCCCAAGGCAACCCTCACCGCTATCGCCGAGATGGGTTACACCGATCTCGAAACCGCCAACTATGCCGACGGCAAGGTGTACGGTTTCACCCCCGCCGAATTCCGCACCTTCGTCGAGGGTCTCGGAATGAAGGTGGAGAGCTGCCACATCGGCGGCGGCCGCGTGCCCGCTCCCGAAGAGGTGGAAGAGCGCATGAGCTGGTGGCGTCAGGCTATCGCCGACCACAAGGCCATGGGTTGCAAGTACATCGTCGTGCCCTCGTTCCGCATGGGCAGCACCATCGAAGACCTGGCGGCCGTGTGCGCCTACTTCAATCAGGTGGCCGCAATGTGCAAGGCCGAAGGTATCGTGTTCGGCTATCACAACCACAGCTCGGAGTTCCGCTCGATCGACGGTCAGGTGATCTACGACTACATGTTGGCCAACACCAGCGCCGACGTTGTGTACGAGATGGACGTCTACTGGGTGCAGGAGGGCGGACAGAGTCCCGTCGCCTATCTCCAGAAGTATGCCGGCCGTTTCCCCGTGCTGCACATCAAGGACGACGACATCATCGGCGCCAGCGGCAAGATGGACTTCGAGGCTATCTTCAACGCCGCCTACGCTCAGGGAACGACCGACTACTACGTCGAGGTCGAGAAGTATCCGCTGCCCGCCGAGGTTTGCGTGCAGAACAGCTTCAACTTCTTGGACGTGGCTCCCTTCGTGAAATAAAAGACTAACCTATAAAAACTTAAACTGATTATGGCAACAAAAATTTCCAGAAGAGACTTCATCAAGGCCGGTGCGGCGGGTGTGGCCGGGCTGACCGTCCTCCCGAGCAAGGTTCTCGGTGGTGTGGTGGGACAGACCGCCCCCTCCGACAAAGTTAACGTGGCGGGTGTGGGCGTCGGTGGCCGTGGTGCCGCTGTGCTCGGCTCGTTCCCCGAGAGCGAAGTGAACATCGTGGCGCTGTGCGACACCGACTGGGCATACTCCAAACCGGTGCTCGATCGCTACGCGACGGCTAAGAAGTTCTGGGACTGGAGGGAGATGTACGACACCATGGCGAACGACATCGACGCCGTGATGGTCGCCACCCCCGACCACACCCACGCTCTGGTGGCCGCTACCGCCATGACGCTGGGCAAGCACGTATATTGCGAAAAGCCCCTCACGCACACTGTCTATGAGTCGAGGTTGTTGACCCGTCTGGCCGCCCACCACCGCGTGGCTACGCAGATGGGTAACCAAGGTTCGTCGGGCGACGGCGTGGCCGATACCTGCGACTGGATTTGGAATGGCGAGATCGGCGAGGTGACCCGTGTGGAGTGCTTCACCGACCGTCCCATCTGGCCCCAGGGCTTGAACCGCCCCGCCAAGGTCGACCGCATCCCCAAGACTCTGAACTGGGATCTGTTCATCGGCTCGGCGCCCATGCGCCCCTACAACGCGTTGTATCAGCCGTGGAACTGGCGCGGATGGTGGGACTTCGGTACCGGTGCGTTGGGCGATATGGCCTGCCACATCCTGCACCCCGTCTTCAAGGCCCTCAAATTGGGTTATCCCACCACGGCTCAGGGTTCGTCGACGCTGTTGCTGGCCGACTGCGCTCCGACCGCCCAGAGCGTCGAGCTGGTCTTCCCCGCTCGCGAAAACATGCCTAAGGTGGCGATGCCCGAAGTTACCGTTACGTGGAGCGACGGCGGCATCCTGCCGTTCCGCCCCAAAGGTCTGGAACAGGGCAAGAACCTCAACATCCAGGGCGGCGCTTGTATCTTCTACGGTACGAAGGACACCTTGATCTGCGGTTGCTACGGCGCCGAACCTTATCTGCTGAGCGGCCGCGTGCCCAACGCTCCCAAGGTGGCCCGTCGCGTTACCCCCACCGTTCGCCGTCAGCCGATTTTGGCGGGACAGGGACACGGAGGCGACTTCATCCGCGCTTGTAAAGAGACGGCAGGCAACCGCGTCGAGACCAACTCGAACTTCTCGGAAGCCGGTCCGTTCAACGAAATGGTGGTGATGGGCGTGCTGGCGGTTCGTCTGCAAACCCTCAACAAGACTCTCCAGTGGGATGGTCAGAACATGCAGTTCACCAACATCAGCGCGGACGACAAGATCAAGATCGTGTTGGAGGACAAGTTCTCGATCAACGAGGGACACCCGACTTTCGAAAAGATCTACACCGAGCCGGTTCCCGCAACCGAATTCGCATCCAATCTGATCAAGCACACCTACCGCGAACCGTGGTCGTTGCCTGCCATGCCCAGATAATTGCGAAGCGACACACAAGTAATTAAACATTTTAGAAGCAGTAATGAAAGGTACATCAATTGTTTTAACCACAGCAGCGATTGCACTGATGTTGACATCGTGTTTCGGAGGTAACAAAAAGAACGCGGAAGGAACGGAGGAGGCTACGGCCTCCACCGCCCCCGCGGCAAACGTTGTCGAAATTTTCAACGGCAAGGACTTCACGGGCTGGAGAGGCTACAACCTCCCCGGCATGCCCGAAAGCGGCCGCTGGACTGTCGAAGACGGAGCCATGAAGATCAACGGAAACGGCAAGGGCGAGGGTGACGACAACATCATCTTCGCAACCCCGTTCCGCAACTTCAAGTTCACCTTTGAGTACAAGGTCGGAAGGGGCTCCAACTCGGGCGTCTTCTTCTACGCCAAGGAGATCCCGGGCGGCCCGATCTACATCACGGCCCCCGAGTATCAGATCCTCGACAACGAGAACCATCCCGATGCCCGTCTGGGTGTCGATGGCAACCGTGCCTCGGCCTCGCTGTACGACATGATGCCCGCTAAACCGCAGAACGCCAAGCCGTTCGGCGAGTGGAACACGGGCGGTATCATGGTGTTCAAGGGCACCGTGATCCACTATCAGAACGAAGTTCCCGTCGTGGAGTACCACCTGTGGACTCCCGAGTGGACTGCGCTGATCGAGAACAGCAAGTTCAGCAGCACGAACCCCAACTGGCCGGACGCCTTCAAGTTGCTGACATCGGGTCTGGGGACCGACGACGCCGGTAATGTGGTGGGTGGTTACATCGCACTGCAGGATCATGGCGACGATGTCTGGTTCCGGAATCTTAAGGTTGAGATTTTGGACTAAGGTCGCAATGGCGACTATGGCCGCGGCGGTTTTTGCTATGCGGTATTGAAAAAAAGCGTGACATTTGTCACGCTTTTTTTTTGTTGAGTGTTACCTATGTAACGGTTTTTTTTGGGGTAGTGTTACCGATGTAACGCTTTTTTTTGTCGAGTGTTACGAATGCGACACTTTTTTTGGGCCTTTTCGAGTTGTTGCCTCTTATTAATATAGGTATGGTCTCTTTTTTGTCGTTTCTTAGGGTCTTTTATCGTGGCGTGTTATTACGTTTTTAGGGGTGGTTTTGTTTCAGTTTTTTTGATTTTTTCTTTAAAAAATTGTTGCGGCCGGGCCGCCTTACTTTTTTTGATGAGCAAAAAAAGTAAGCAAAAAAACTCACCCGAGTTTCAAAAAAGCTACTTCGACTCGCCTAAAGTGATACGTTTGGCGGCGCGCACAAACGAATTCACTTTAGAAGTTGTTTTGAATTTTTAGGATTATATTTTGAGATGGATAGGGTTATTGTATTAATTTATTGATTATCAGTTGGTTGGCTGGGATATTTTTCGTAATTTAGTGGTTACCAAGA
>JAITWH010000045.1 GCA_031285405.1 Alistipes sp. | reverse complement strand
CGACTATCCCGACGTTACGGGGCATACTCCGGTTGTGATTGTGGGCTCGGGGCCTGCGGGGCTGTTTGCCGCTCTGCGGCTCATCGAACTCGGTATGCGTCCGATAGTGCTGGAGCGCGGCAAGGAGGTCGTGGAGCGCGGCAAGGACATTGCGGCAATCAATCGCGGCGGCGGGGTCGATCCCGATTCGAACTACGCTTTCGGCGAGGGGGGGGCGGGTACGTTTTCGGACGGTAAGCTTTTTACACGCTCGAAGAAGCGCGGCGACTACAATCGTGCGTTGCAAACGCTTGTGTTTCATGGCGCTTCCGAGGAGATTCTCTATGACGCGCATCCGCATATAGGCACAGATCGGCTGCCGCGGATCATGACCGCTATTCGTGAGACTATCGTTCGGTGTGGCGGGACGGTGGTGTTTGGCGCGCGGGTGAAGGATATCGAGATTCGGGAGGGGCGGGCCATCGGCGTGCGGTTGCGGAGCGGCGACATGCTGATCGAAGGGGCGGCGGTGGTGCTGGCGGCGGGTCATTCGGCGCGGGATATTTACGAAATTTTGCATCGGCGGGGGGTGGCTCTGGAGGCGAAACCTTTTGCGATGGGGGTGCGGGTGGAGCATCCGCAGCTGTTGATCGACCAGATTCAGTACCACACTCCCGAGGGGAGGGGCGAGTGGCTTCCGGCGGCGGCATATTCGCTTGTGAGTCAGGAGAGTGGGCGCGGGGTCTACTCGTTTTGTATGTGTCCGGGCGGGCTCATCGTGCCGGCGATGACGAGCGGCGACGAGTCGGTGGTGAACGGTATGTCGGCCTCGCTGCGCAACTCGCCGTATGCCAACGCGGGTATCGTGACGGAGGTGCGGTTGTCGGATTTTGAGTTTTTGCGGCCGGAGTTTGGGCCTCTGGCGGGGCTTGAGTTTCAGCGGCGGTTGGAGATTTTGGCTCGGGAGCGTGGGGGCGACGGAGGGTCGGGTGCGATGGTGGCGCCGGCGCAGAGGGTAGCGGATTTCGTTTCGGCGCGCCCGTCTAAGGCGTTGCCGGCCACGTCGTACGTTCCGGGCGTTGTGCCGTCGCGGTTGGACGAGTGGCTTCCGGCGTTCATTTCGAGCGCGCTGCGGGCGGGCATCTCGACCTTCGGGCGGCGCATGCGGGGATTTGTGACCAACGAGGCGATCGTCGTGGGGGTCGAGTCGCGCACATCGACGCCCGTGCGGATTCCGCGCGACGGGGTGACACTGCAACATCCCGACGTGGCAGGACTATACCCCGCCGGCGAGGGGGCGGGGTACGCGGGTGGCATCATCTCGGCCGCCTTGGACGGCGAGCGGATTGCAGAGGCTATCTCGCAGAGTGTCAAATAAATCCGGCGAGAACGTCCAAAAAGAACGGGAGCCCTTGAGGAGGGTTCCCGTTCTTCATATCGGCAGTTGCAGAAATTATCCCAAGTAGGACTTGAGCCACTTGGATTTTGAGCTGTGGCGGAGGCGGCGGATCGCCTTCTCCTTGATCTGGCGGACGCGCTCGCGCGTGAGGCCGAACTTGTCGCCGATCTCCTCAAGCGTCATCTCGGGGCAGCCGATGCCGAAAAAGTACTTCACGATGTCCTTCTCGCGCTCGGTCAAGGTGGCCAGCGCGCGGTCGATCTCGGTGCCGAGAGACTCGTTGATCAGCCCGCGGTCGGCGTTGGGCGAGTCGGCGTTCACCAACACGTCGAGCAGGTTGTTGTCCTCGCCGTCGGCAAACGGTGCGTCGACCGACACGTGGCGGCCGGCGACCCTCATCGTGTCCGTCACCTTCTCGCGCGGCAAGTCCAACACCGCAGCCAGCTCCTCGGGCGAGGGGGTGCGTTCGTTCTCCTGCTCGAACTTGGCGAAGGCCTTGTTGATCTTGTTCAACGAGCCGACCTGATTCAACGGCAGTCGCACGATGCGGCTCTGCTCGGCCAGCGCCTGAAGGATCGACTGGCGAATCCACCACACGGCGTAGGAGATGAACTTGAATCCGCGCGTCTCGTCGAACTTCTCGGCAGCCTTGATCAGCCCCAGGTTGCCCTCGTTGATGAGGTCGGGCAGGCTGAGGCCCTGGTTCTGGTACTGTTTGGCCACCGACACGACGAAGCGGAGGTTGGCCTTGGTGAGCTTCTCCAACGCCTCCTGGTCGCCCTTCTTGATTCGTTGGGCGAGCTCGACCTCCTCCTCGACGGTTATCAGGTCCTCCTTGCCGATCTCCTGCAAGTACTTGTCCAACGACGCGCTCTCGCGGTTGGTGATCGACTTTGTGATCTTAAGTTGTCTCATCTATCTAATTTAAGTGTTACGCAACGGACACGGAGGTTCACGAGTCGCTCGAAGCTCACATTGGCGGACAACCCCCTCCGGCCCTCCCTCTCCGGTCTCTCCCTCTCCGGCCCCCCTCGGGAGCTCTACTCGACGAGCGAGTAGGTCACCGATTTGCCGTCGGGGTAGACCCCTTCGATGGATGCGATCCGCTCCGTGATGCGGTACAGATCGCTCACCGCGCCGATTGCCCGGCCGTTGATGTGGGTTATAATGTAGCCTCGCCTGACACCGGCACGCGCGAGGAGCCCCCCCGTGCCGACCGACGACACCTGAATGCCGCCCCTGATGTCGAGCTCTCTCTTTTGCCTCTCCGAAAGGTTGATGTCGCTCAGCTCGCCACCCAGCGATTGGATCGCGTCGTAGCTTTCGCGCGCCAGCAACTCACCCTTTCCGGCCCTATTACGCAAAGTGACGTCGAATTGTTTCACACTTCCGCCTCTTTTTGCAGAAATTTTAATAACGTCGCCCGGACGCTTCAGTCCCACGATCTCGGCAACGGTCGCCTGATCGGTTATCGTTGTGCCGTCGATCGAGGTCACGATGTCTCCTACGCGGATTCCGGCGGCCTGCGCGGCTCCGTCCTCGACCACTTCGCGCACGAGGATTCCGCCCGTCTCGGTGATATCCATCTCCTTGGCCTCGTCGCTCTCGATGAAGGCGTCGTCGACGGGGGTGTACATGATGCCGATGAGGGCCCGCTGCACCACGCCGAACTCGCGCAAGTCGGCCGTCACCTTGCGTACGATGGTCTCGGGCACGGCAAACGAGTAGCCGGCGTAGCTGCCGGTCTGCGACAGGATGAGGGTGTTGATGCCCACCAACTCGCCGGCGGTGTTGACCAGCGCGCCTCCCGAGTTGCCCGGGTTGACGGCGGCGTCGGTCTGGATGAAGGCCTCGATGCCCGAGTTGCCCGAGGTCTGGATGGCGCCCACCGTGCGTGCCTTGGCGCTCACGATGCACGCCGTGACGGTCGAGTTGAGTTCATAGGGGTTGCCGATGGCCAGCACCCACTCGCCCAGACGCAACTCGTCGCTGCTGCCGAAGGGGATCGAGGGGAGGCCCGTCTCCTCTATCTTGATGAGTGCTATCTCGGTGTCGGCGTCGGTGCCGATCAGTTTGGCGTCGTAGGTCTTGCCGCCGGGCAGCTTGACCGTCAGTTTGTCGGCGCCGTCGACCACGTGGTGGTTGGTGACGATGTATCCGTCGGGGCTGATGATCACACCGCTGCCGCCCGAACGCTGCTGACGCGGGCGACGCTGCTGCTGTTGCTGTTGTGAGCCGCCGCCCTGACCGTAGCCGCCGTAACCTTCGGGGATTCCGAAGAACTCGAAGAACGGGTTGTTGGGCATGCCGCCCCCGCCGCCGTAGCTTCGTTGCGGGATCTCCTGGGTGTTGATCACGCCCACCACAGCCTTGACGGCGTTCTCGGCCGCGTAGGTGAGGTCGGGGTACCCCTGCGGGGTGTAGGATGTGAAGTGGGCGCCCGAGCCGTCGAACGCCGAGTTGACAACCGCGCCCGTGGTGCGCATGGCGGGGTTCTGGATGGAACGCGAAGTGAGCCATGCGGACGAACCGCCGGCAATGACGGCAGTCGCGATGACGGCGACCGCTACCAAAAACTTGTTTTTCATATTTTCTCTCAGCTTTTAATTGTGTTAAAAAAAGCGTCTAAAATCGTACCATAGGCAGCTTGAGGTGTTTGTGCAAAGCTAAAAAAATCTTTTGTTACTTTAACGATTGCTTGGGGAGATTTATTTTGGCGGGGCGGGAAAAAATCACTACTTTCGCCCCCGATATTCAAAATGTGGAAAGATTTGGCTGCTTGCGACCACAATAAAAAAGTGCTAAAATGCGTGCGTTTTTTATTTTTTTACACACAGCCTGTTTTTCCCATTGTTAGTTTAACCGTTTAAAAATAGACTAATTATGGGTTTTTTATTCACCTCCGAGTCGGTGTCCGAGGGGCATCCCGACAAAGTTTCAGACCAGATTTCCGACGCCATTCTCGACGAATTCCTGCGCCGCGACCCCAATGCCAAGGTCGCCTGCGAGACGCTGTGTACCACGGGCCTCGTGGTGGTGGCGGGTGAGGTGCGCAGCGACGCCTACGTCGACATTCAGGAGACCACGCGCGGCGTCATCAACCGCATCGGCTACACCCGCGGCGAGTATCGCTTCGACGGCAGCTCGTGCGGCGTGCTCTCGGCCATCCACGAACAGAGTCCCGACATCAATCGCGGGGTGGTGCGCGACGAGGCCGACGAACAGGGCGCCGGCGACCAGGGCATCATGTTTGGTTACGCCACCAACGAGAGTCGCGAGTTCATGCCCGCGACCGCGATCCTTGCGCACGTTATATTAAAGGAGTTGGCCGTGATTCGTCGCGAGGCCGAGGCGGGCAACACCGGAGCCGAGATGTCGTATCTGAGGCCCGACGCCAAGAGTCAGGTGACCATCGAGTACGACGACGCGCGGCGACCGCTCAGAGTTCACACGATTGTGGTCTCGACGCAGCACGACGAGTTCATCCTGCCGGGGGGCGGGATATCGGAGGCCGATGCCGAGCGCGAGATGTGCAAACGCATCGCCGACGATGTGCGCACCGTGCTGATCCCTCGCGTGAAGGCGCGTTTAGAGAGGGCGGGCGACAAGCTGGCCGAACTGATAGGCACCGACTTCATACTGCACGTCAACCCCACCGGCAAGTTTGTGATCGGCGGGCCGCACGGCGACACGGGGCTCACCGGTCGCAAAATCATTGTCGACACCTACGGCGGTCGCGGAGCTCACGGCGGCGGCGCCTTCTCGGGCAAGGATTCGTCGAAGGTCGACCGGTCGGCGGCCTACATGGCGCGCTGGGTCGCCAAGAACATGGTGGCCGCGGGGGTGGCCGACGAGATGTTGGTGCAGATATCCTACGCCATCGGCATCGCCCGTCCGTTGAGCGTGTTTGTCGACACCTACGGCACGTCGCATCTCGGCGGGGTGTCGGACGGCGAGGTCGCGCGGCGCATCGAGGAGATGTTCGACCTGAGGCCCGCCTCGATCGTGCGACGTTTCGGACTGCGCAACCCGATTTTCGAGGCGACCGCATCCTACGGCCACTTCGGCAACAGGCCCTACACCGAGGCGGTGCGCTTCGTGGAGGGGGGGCGCGAGGTGACGCGCGAGGTCGAGTTCTTTGGCTGGGAGAGGTTGGATGGCGTCGAGACGGTGCGCAAGGCGTTCGGACTCTAAAAGCCGGAACGCCGGCAGCGGTTTTGGCTACGCAAAAAAAATTGCGCGTTAGCACTAACCACTAATAATTAACCACTAACCACTAATTTCACTATCTTTGCCCCCTGAAAAACTAAAATTGGATGCAGAAAATTAGAAACATAGCCATCATCGCCCACGTCGACCACGGTAAGACCACACTCGTCGACAAGATGATCTATCAGGGTCAGCTGATGCGCGAGAACCAGGCGCCGACCGGCGAACTCATCATGGACAGCGGCGACATCGAGCGCGAACGCGGCATAACGATCCTGTCGAAGAACGTGTCGGTGAACTACAACGGCCACAAGATCAACATCATCGACACCCCGGGCCACTCCGACTTCGGGGGCGAGGTCGAGAGGGTGCTCAACATGGCCGACGGGGTGCTGCTGTTGGTCGACGCGTTTGAGGGCACCATGCCGCAGACCCGTTTCGTGCTCCAGAAGGCGCTCGCCCTCGGCAAGAAACCGATCGTGGTGATCAACAAGGTGGACAAGCCCAACTGCCGCCCCGAGTATGTCTACGAACAGGTGTTCGACCTGATGTTCGACCTCGACGCCACGGAGGAGCAGTTGGATTTTCGCGCCGTGTACGGCAGCGCCAAGCAGGGTTGGATGTCGCACAAGGTGAGCGAGAAGACCGACAGCATAATTCCGCTGTTGGACGCCATCATCGACGACATTCCCGCGCCGGACGTTACGGATGGCACGCCTCAGCTGCTCATCACCTCTTTGGAGTATTCGTCATACATAGGCCGCATCGCGGTGGGCAAGCTCACGCGCGGCACGCTGAAGAGCGGTCAGGGAGTCACCCTGGCAAAGCGCGACGGCAAGACGATGGTCAAGACGCGCATCAAGGAGCTGATGGTGTTCGACGGACTGGGCAAGGCCAAGGTCGACGAGGTACACTGCGGCGAGATCTGCGCGCTGGTGGGCATCGACGGCTTCGAGATCGGCGACACGGTGTGCGACCTCGAAAATCCGGAACCGCTGGAGCCCATCGCAATCGACGAGCCCACCATGTCGATGCTCTTCACGATCAACGACTCGCCATTCTTTGGTCGCGACGGTAAGTTCGTCACCTCGCGCCACCTCAAGGATAGGCTCGACAAGGAGTTGGAGAAGAATCTCGCACTGAGGGTTCAGCCCGGGGCGAGCGCCGACAGCTTCATGGTGTTTGGCCGCGGGGTGTTGCACCTATCGGTGTTGATCGAGACCATGCGTCGCGAGGGATATGAGCTTCAGGTGGGCCAGCCTCAGGTGATCGTCAAGGAGATCGACGGTCGCAAGTGCGAGCCGGTCGAGGAGCTCACCATAGATCTGCCCGAGGAGCACTCCGGCCGCGCCATCGAGATGGTGACACGTCGCCGAGGAACGCTCCTCAAGATGGAGACGCTGGGTGAACGCACCCGACTGGAGTTCGAGATTCCGTCGAGGGGCATCATCGGTCTGCGCAGCGGCATGCTCACCGCAACCGCCGGCGAGGCAATCATGGCCCACCGGATGAAGGGCTTCGAGCCGTGGAAGGGCGACATCGAGATGCGCACCGCCGGCTCGCTAATCGCCATGGAGACGGGACAGGCCTATGCCTACGCCATCAACAAGTTGCAGGACAGGGGGCGGTTCTTCATTCCGCCGGGAGACGAGGTGTACGCCGGACAGGTCGTGGGCGAGAACACCCGCAGCGAGGATATGGTGATCAACCTCACCAAGAGCAAGAAGCTCACCAACATGCGCGCCAGCGGCTCGGACGACAAGATGGCGATCGCCCCGCCGGTGCTCTTCTCGTTGGAGGAGGCGTTGGAGTATATCAAGGAGGATGAGTATGTCGAAGTCACCCCCCACTCAATGCGCCTGCGTAAAATTTTGTTGGACGAGAATGATCGTAAACGTGCCTCTAAGTAGGGCGGCGACAGTTGCGGTGTGGCGCGAGTGCTGCGCTGCACATTGCTGAGAGTGGGAAAAGTAGGGGCGGCCTGTTAGGCCGCCCCTCTCTTTTTCATATGGTTGCAAAAAACCTACTTCCCGTGGTTGTCCGCCATCTCCCGCATGCGGGAGGAACGCTTGGCGCTGTCGGGGTGGGTCGAGAGCATCTTCTGAAACACCGAGGCCTGGGCCCCCGAAGCAGACGACAGATCGACCAACTTTTGCAACGAGTTGGCCATGCCGTAGGGGCTAAAACCGTTGTCGACACACACACTGAACCCATACTCGTCGGCGGCATACTCCTGACTCTGAGAGAATTGCGCATCGGTAAACGCCGACACCAGATCGCCCAACTGCGAGTCGCTCAGAGCCGCCGCCCGACCGCCCGTCGACGAGATCGCCCCCCGCGCGGCCTGCGCCATGTAGGTGGTCTTGATGGCGTCGCGCACATCGTGGTTGGCGACGTGGCCCACTTCGTGACCGATGATCGCCACGAGCTCGTCGTCGTCCATGATGTCCATCAGCGCCGAGAAAACGCGCACACTCCCGTCGCCGCTCGCAAAGGCGTTGACGTCGGTCACAAGATAGACTTTGAAGTTGAGTGGCAGGCCGTTAGCCTCCGTCAGCCCCTCGGTGAGACGGGCCAGACGCGCGCCGTACTCGGTGTCGGGGCCGGCAATCTCGTTGTTGGCGTCCATCCACACAACCGACTCGCGACACAGCTCGGCCACGTCGGCGTCGGTGAGGGTGATCGCGCTGACAGCTGACGATGCGGCCTGCGCAGCCTTTTTCACGTCGATGGCGCGGCCTCCGATGCGCAGCTGCGCCGAGGCGGTGGTCGGAGCCAGGGCTGCAAACGCAACGGCTAACATAAATGTTTGGATAGCAATGTTTTTCATATCATTTTTTAAATTTCGGTGGTTGCATAAAAACAGATTTCCGCACGACCCGAACGTCGGCAATGGCGCGACATGACAGTGCAATTTATCGTTATAACTTACTGCGCCGTAATGTGATAGTCACTCGTAAAAGACACCAGCGTCCACTGGTCGTTGGCATATCGCCCGCCGCTGCTCGAAACGCCGAAGCCGCCGGAAACACCCGAAAAGCCATCCGAGCCCCCCGTCCGCAAAAACCGATAAGGAGTCCCGATAGGTGTATCCCCCACCCGCCCGAGCCGATCCGAAAATGAGTGCCCCGTCTCGAACAACGCCCCCGCAAAGAGCGCCACGGCGTCATATCCGCGGAAGGCCGCACGCGACGGCAGGTCGCCGTAGGCCCCAAGGTATCGCGCCTCGAAAAGCTCCGTCCGCCTGTCCGAACGATTTATGTAGTAGTTGGTTACAAACTTCGTGTTGAGTTTAAAAAACAGATTTTCGTCGATCAGCGAACCATAGCCCGCCCACCGCGAACTGCCCACCACGGTGATGGCGGCCCTGCGCGACATGCGCGCCGAGGCGTTGTTGTACGACGACGAAATTGTCGCCAGCGCGCGATCGACGGCAGCCTCGCTCGCCGCCAACACAATCAGCACATTCTCCCGCTCCCAGTCGAGCATCTGACTGACCTCGCCGGAGCTCGCCGAACCCGCCGCCGAGCCCCCGCCAGCCCCCCCGACCACAAAGCGTCGAAAAGGCCGAGCCCCCAACTCTGCAACGATCTCGCGCTCAAACTCGGCGTCGTCGCCCGCCCCCGAAGAGACCAATATGATGTTGGCATCGCCGGCAAGCAGCGGCCGCAACTTGTTGTACTTCGACGCCGGATCGGGCGCCATCTGGTAGACATTTTCGCTCTCCAATCGCCTGACCGCGGCCAGCGGCGAGACCATCGGAATGTCAAAAAAATCGGCAAACTGCACCGCCTGCTCCATCTCGTCCTCAAACACGGGGCCGATGATCAGGTCGGTGTCGACAAACTCGGCCGAGGTGATCGCATCTCGCACCTTGTCGGGACTACGCGCTGTGTCATAGAGAGTTACCCGTGCCGAACGCCCCCGCGCTCTGAGGTCTTCCAACGCCAGCAGCGCCCCTCGGTACAGATCGGTAAAGTCCGAATTCGCACTATTCGCGCCGCCCGTACCCGCGCCGCCATCGCTCAACGGCAACATCAGGGCAATGTTGGGAGTAGCGTCCGGAACTCGACCCAAGCCCGAACCGACTCCCAAGCCCGAACCCAAACTCGCCGCCGATTCAGAGCCAACACCCCCCCCCTCAGGTAAATAAGGCACCCCCCAAGGAGTAAGCGGCGGCTCCTCGACCTGCGCCTCGGGCTCCGAAGACTCCGAAGACGCGACAGCCTCCGACGCCTCCATCATCTGCTGCCACTCTCTCGCGACCTGGTCGGGCTCGGTTGTGCCGCGCTCACGCTTGCGAATGAGCAGCACCTGCCCTGCCCGCAAACGCGTAATCTCCAACTCGGGATTGTCCGCGGCAAGCGTCAGCGGCGATATCGCATAGCCGCGCGCAATCGAAAACGCGGTCTCGCCCATCCGCACCACATGCTCATCGAACAGCCGCGCCTGCCGCCGCCTCTGCGCTGCGGGCGACTGATCGTAGGCCAACTCCTGCCCCACCTCAAGCTCCTGAGCAGCAACCGGAAAAGCCGCAAGCAGCCCCGCCGCCAAAAAGTATATATATATAAGGTATCTCACAATTATATCGCGTAGCACTAATCACTATTTCTTAACTCCACCGCCTCGCAACCGAATCTCCGTAATAACCTTCTTGGTATACCCGGGAAAGTCGCCATCCATCATCCACGAGTAGTAGCTCGGCTCTTTTGCAAACACCTCGGCCACCGAGCGCCCCTTGTGCTTGCCGAATCCGAACACCTCCACCCCGCGCTCGTCATACACGACACGCCCGGCGTAGTCCACACAGTTGTCGCGCGCCGAGAATTCGGCCAGAAAAGCGACATCGTTCTCCAAATCGGGATACCTGTCCAACTGCGCCTCCAACACCTCGTAGGTCGCGATGGTGTCCGCCTCGGCCGAGTGTGCATTCTCCAACTCCTTGTCGCAGTAGAACTTATAGGCCGCCTCAAGCGTGCGTTTCTCCTTGATGTGGAAAATGTTCTGCACATCGACGAACTTGCGCCGCTTGAAATCGACCTCGACGCCGGCGCGAATAAACTCCTCGACCAGCATCGGAATATCGAACCGGTTGGAGTTGAACCCACCCAGATCGCAACCCTCCATATATGCGGCCAGCGACTTGGCAATGGCGCGAAAAGTGGGACACTCGCGAACATCCTCGTCGAATATGCCGTGGATGGCCGACGCCCCCTCCGGAATGTGCATCTCGGGGTTCACCCGCCGCGTCTTCACCTCGCGGTCGCCCCCCACAAGCACCTTCACAAGCGAGATTTCGACCACGCGGTCATGCGCCACATCGACCCCCGTGGTTTCGAGGTCCAAAAAAATTATCGGATTCTTAAGCTTCAGCTGCATTCTTCCACCCCCTACGAAATCATCATCGGCATCAACAACATCAGCGTGTCATTAGCCGGCACATCGTCATACACCGGTTTGAAAACCCCGGCCCGGGTAGAGTCCGCCAACTCGGCCACCACGCTCGGAGTCTCGATATTCGAAAGTATCTCCACAAGGAAGGTCGACTTGAAACCGATCGTGATATCGCCCCCCTCATAGACCGCCGCAACCGACTCGCGCGCCGACACCGAGAAGTCCAAATCCTGCGCCAGCAGGTCGATCCGGTTGGCCTTGATCTCCATACGGATAAGATTAGTAGCCTGATTCGAGCAGACCGCCACACGCCTGATGCCATTCAGCAGCTCCACCCGATCGACAATCACACGATTAGGATTGGCCGCCGGAATCACCGCGTTGTAGTTGGGATAGTTGCCCTCTATCAATCGGCACACCATCGTGTAGGTACCGATCCTGAACAGCACATTCTTTGTGTCGAACTCGGCGGTAATCTCCCCCGTCTCCTTGGCAAGGGTATTCTTCAGCAGATTGGCCGGCTTCTTGGGAAGGATAAACGACGCCGTCTGCCCGCTCTCGACCTCGGCCGAGTAGCGCACCAACTTGTGCGCGTCGGTAGCGACAAAGGTCACCTTGTCGGGCTCGATGTTGATAAACACACCGTTCATCACAGGCCTCAACTCGTCGTCCGCCGTCGCGAAAAGCGTCTTCGAGATTCCGTCTTCGAGCGTGTCGGCATCCACGGTCAGCGAGCTCTTCTCGTCGCCCAACGCCTGCACGGCGGGGTAGCTCTGTCCCGACGTCCCGGGGATCGTCGCCTCGCCCGTCTTCCACGTTATGCGAATCTCCCACGTCGAGTCGTTTGTCTCGATGGTGATTGGCTGTTCGGAGAACTCCTTGAGCGAGTCGAGCATCAGTTTGGCCGGCGCGGCGATGAGCCCTTCGCTGTCGGCGCTGTCGACCTTGATGGAGCCCACAAATGTCGTTTCGAGGTCGGACGCCGTGGCGCGCAGTTCGCCGTCGGCCAATTCCAACAAAAAGTAGTCGAGGATCGGCAGCGTGTTCTTGGAGCTGATGATCTTGCCTGTCGTCGCCAGGAGCTGCAGCAGAGCGGAGCTGGATACAGTGAATTTCATATCGTTTGAGTTTTTTATGAGTCTGTTAATCGGGCAAATATACAAAAAATTATTCAAACTCGGCGAGTCTGTCGAGCGAGATTTCAATCATGTTTTCGACAAACGCCCCATAGTCGGGCGCGGCCTCCAGCGCCACCCGTTGGGCGATGATCGTGCAGACCGTCGCCGCGCGATGCCCCATCAGCCGCGACAACCCCGCCAGCGCCGAACTCTCCATCTCGAAGTTGGTGATGCGCCGCCCCCCGCCGCCGCCACTGCTGCGCTCGGGATATCGAAAACTCTCGATCCGGTCATTAAGCTCCGGAACCGCGAGCCGCAATCGCACATGCCTCCCCTGCGGGCCGTAGAATCCGGGAGCCGAAATTGTGATACCCTCCTTCGTGACGTCGGCAAAAGCGGCAAACAACCCCGCGTCGGCATCCACAAAGTAGGGCTTGGCCAGCAGTTCGTTCCAACCGGTGTGGCGCATAAAAGCCTCCTCCATGTCGAGGTCGCACACCGCGTCGCGCCCCTCGTAGAAGTTCAACAGTCCGTCGAACCCCACCGACGTGCGCGAAAAGACCAAGTCTCCGATCCGCAGGTCGGGCTGCAGCGCCCCCGAGGTTCCGAGCCTCAACATGGTGAGCTGCCTCGGCTCTGGCCGCACCTGCCGCGTCTCGAAGTCGACATTCACCAACGCATCCAACTCCGTCACCACAATGTCGATATTGTCGGTGCCGATGCCGTGCGACACGACCGTCATGCGCCGCCCCTTGTAGGTGCCCGTCACGGTATGGAACTCGCGACTCGACACCTCAACCTCGCGGCTGCCTCTGTCGAACCGCGCCGCCACCTGGGCAACGCGCGCCGGATCGCCCACCAACACGATCGTGTCGGCCACCTGCCCGGGCCGCAGATGAAGATGAAAAACCGACCCGTCATCATTGATTATCAGCTCCGAAGAAGATATTGTTCTCATAGCTTTTCGTTCTTTGCGATAAAAGTAGTTATTTTGTAGCAAATAAACAAAATCGACATGTCTCTGATAAAATCAATTTCGGGAATCCGCGGAACGATAGGCGGCCGCACGGGCGACGGCCTCACCCCCGTCGACATAGTGAAATTCACCTCCGCCTACGCAGCCCACATCCGCACGAGCGCAAAAGCAAGCGCAAATAGAATAAAAATAGTGATAGGCCGCGACGCCCGAATCTCGGGCCCGATGGTCGAAAGACTTGTGATAGGAACGCTCACCGGCTGCGGGGTCGACGTAATAGACACCGGCCTCTGCACCACCCCGGGTGTCGAGATGGCCGTCACCCACTACGGCGCCGACGGAGGCATCATCCTGACTGCCAGCCACAACCCGAGGCAGTGGAATGCGCTAAAGCTGTTGGACGGCCAAGGAGAATTTCTGAGCGCCGCCGCCGGAGCCGAGATCCTGCGCCGCGCCGCCGCCGAGGATTTCGACTACGCCGATGTCGACTCGCTGGGCCAAGTCATTGAGCATACCGACTTCACCCCCCTGCACATCGCCGCGGTGCTCGCCCTGCCGTTGGTCGACGTCGAGGCCGTGCGCGCCCGAAAGTTCCGAGTGGTTGTCGACGCCGTCAATTCTGTTGGCGGCACTGCGATCCCCGCGCTGCTGCGCGAGTTGGGCTGCGACGTCGTGTGTCTCAACTGCGAGCCCACGGGCGAGTTCGCCCACAACCCCGAGCCGCTGCCCGAGCACCTCGGCGCGATCGCCGCCGCCGTCCGCGAACACAGCTCCGACCTGGGGATAGTCGTCGACCCCGACGTCGACCGCCTCGCGCTTGTCAACGAGGACGGCACGATGTTCGGCGAGGAGTACACCCTCGTCGCCGTGGCCGACTACGTGCTGTCGCAGAGCGCCGGCGAGAAGCACACCGTCTCCAACCTAAGCTCATCACGAGCTCTAAGGGACATCACCCGCCGCCACGGAGGGGAGTACCACGCCGCGATGGTAGGCGAGGTAAACGTCGTGACCGAGATGAAACGAGTGGGCGCGGTGATCGGCGGCGAGGGCAACGGCGGCATCATCTACCCCACCCTCCACAACGGCCGCGACGCGTTGGTCGGAGCTGCGCTGTTCCTGACCCATCTGGCCCACACGGGGCTGACGATGACGGCCCTGCGCGCTACCTACCCCGACTACCACATCTCCAAAAACAAGATCACCCTCACCCCCGACACCGACGTCGACGCAATCCTCTCGGCCATGAAACGCCACTTCACCGCCGCACCAGGAGTCGAAAAGGTGACCGACACCGACGGAGTAAAGATCGACTTCGCCGACGAGTGGGTACACCTGCGCCGCTCGAACACCGAACCCATAATCCGAATCTACGCCGAGTCCGCCAACCGCCAGCAGGCCGACACCCTCGCCAACAGCATGATCCGAAAAATCGAAGAGCTGTCTTGATCGAAAAAAGCCGACCCTCAAAATAGGGCCGGCCAATAAAATCCGAAAACGAGAAACTCAACTCTTCTTAGTGGTAATAACAACCACCCCATTAGCCCCACGAGAGCCATAGATAGCCGACGTGACAGCTATCGCGGCGTCATCCTTCAGAATTCTGATCGACTCGATGTCGCGAGCATCCATAGCGTCTGCCTCGGAGGGTTCGACCTGCACGCCGTCCACAATGTAGATCGGGCGAACGGCGGTACGAGGGTAGGCTACCTCGACAGGGGCGGCACTCCCATCTCCCTGCAACCGAAACTGAACCGGAAGAATAAACATAACCCGCGCCGAAGCCCCATTGTCAACCCCGGGCGCCCACTTTGGCGACTGCGCCATCACTCGCGACACCTCGGCAAAGAGAATCGGGTCGGGGCTTTGGACATCCTCGACGGACGACACGCTGCCATCCTTCTCGACGACAAACTTGACCGTCACGGTACCCTGCACCCCCTTGTCGCTCGCCTCGCGCGGATAGACCATCCGACTCTGCACCCAATTTCGGTAGTCGTTCAGGTCGCCCCCCTGAAACTCGGGCATCTTGTCCACCGCGAACAGCGGAACCTCGGGCTTCTGACTCGCAGGCACAGCCCTCGCGTCTGAAGCATATGTTACCTTTGTAACACCCGCCTCGCGCAGCTCCCGTCTGGTGTCGATCACTGCACCCATCTTCGTATCGCCGTGGGCATAGATCGTCACAGACTCAGGCGCCTCGGCAGCAGGTGTAGCAAATGTAACACTTTCGGCACCGGAGGCGACAACGATCTCCGCAGGACGATTGGTGAACGAGAAGATCATCATCATCCCCGCGACCAAGGGCAGCACTCCCGCCACCCGCAGCCGACTCATTTTTGTTGGTTTCATTCGATTTCTGATCATTAGGAAACGTTTTTTGGTTAACGAATCGCCCAGCCCCACGGAGAGCTCCGGAACAGATCCGAAAGCCTGGCGAAATATAAGCGGAAGGTACTCCTCGACGGTGAGCCCCCCGTCCAGAACATCCCTGTCAGCTTCGAACTCATGCACCTCGCTCATAAGGTGCGCCGCCCACCACACCGCCGGCGAGAACCACAGCAGCGTTTTGAGCACTCCCATCGCAATTTTTTCGGCCGAGTGTCGGTGGCGAATGTGACTCCTCTCGTGCATCACGATTTGCCGCAGGTCGTCGGGCCGAGTGTCGCGCCCAACGTAGACTGTCGACAGAAACGAGAACGGCGCCCCCACCCCCTCCGATACGACAACCTTGTAACTGCGCCCCTCGCATTCGTTTGCGATTTCACACCTCTCGCCCCTGCGCCCGATGCGCGCTATCCTGACCAACTCGCGTACCATCGCCCCCGCCATCGCCAACACCCCCGCACCATAGATCAACCACACTATCGTCGCCCCCCAATTTTTCGGGGCCTCGCCAACACTTTCGAGTGGACTCGCAGCTGCCGCGGGCGCAGAGTGTGACAATTGTAACACCACCGTCGCCGACCGCCAAACCGGAATCTCCAACGCCGGAATGACTGCCGCCGCCACGAGCGACGCGACGAGAAACATTCGCACCACGCGAAACGGCGCGCGCCGCTGCAACGCCACTCGGCAGAAAATCACGAAAATCCCGCTGCACACCACCACTCCCGCGGCGTATGTCAGAAGTTCTTTCATAACCTCGTACTCATCATTTCGACCTCATCATCTCGATCTAATCATTTCGACCTCATCACCTTCTGCCGATCACTACTTGCCGCTTTGTCGATTTCTCGTCGCCGTTGTCAGCGTTACCAATGTTACGGTTTTTACCGCCGCTCTCTCTTTTAACCTCTTCGAGGATTCCGATTATGCTGTCCAGATCGCCCACCGAGATGTTTTCGCGCTTCGACATAAACGACACCATCTGCACAGGCGAGCCGCCGAAAAAGTAGCCCATCGCGTTGGTCATGTAGAGGCCGGCGTAGTCGTCGCGGTCGAGCAGCGCATAGTATTCGTGGACGCGCCCGTAGGCTGTGTGGGCCACTAAACCCTTCTGTTCGAGGATTCTAACGATTGTCGAAACGGTATTGTAGGCGGGTCGCGGCTCCGACATGTCGGCGAGGATGTCGTGGATGCGGGCGCGGCCCTTGGTCCAGATTGTTTGCATGATTTCGAGCTCGGCTCGCGTCAGTTGCGCTGCCTGTTTCGGGGTGTTTTTTGTTGTCTCCATTCTATTGTGTATGTTTTTAGTTATATAACTAAATCTTTAGTTATAGTCGGTACTACAAAAGTATAACTAAGTTTTTAGTTATACAACTAAAAACTTAGTTATAGCAAAAAAATTACGAAAAAACTTTTCAGAGCACCCCTCCACTATTCACGGGGGCGCGTAGTTCCGCCAGGGCTAAATACGATGGGAAGCACGTAATATACCTCGACGGGGATGCCCTCGATCGTTCCGGCGGTCCATCGCGGCGAGGAGATGATGATCCTGACGGTTTCGGTGGTAAGGATAACGTTCGGCGAGGAGATCAGCTCCGAGAACTCGGTCTCGCCCTGACGATTGATCCGGAACTCCACCTTGACCGTGCCATGTGCACCGTTCCTCAACGCCTGAGGCGGATAGACGACATTTCTGGTGACCCAGGTGCGGAATTCGTCGATGCCGCCGCCGTTGAATGTCGGCATCACTCTCTCCGCTTCATCCTCCGGCAGCAGTTCGAGTGCCCCTTCGGGCGATCTCTTTATCAGGAAGTAGCTCGTTTCTATAGGTTTTTTTCTGCGGTATGCCGGCGTCCAGACCGGCGACTCTTCGAGTATAGTCTGAATTTTGCTACACAGCAGGGAGTCGCCGTTGCGCATGTGGATATCGTCCACCGAGCCATCTTCGCCGACCGTGAAACTCGCCAAAAACGGTTCGAAGGCTACGTTTTCGCCGACGCGGGTCGGGGAATCGGTGCGTTCCGGTGAGTCGAGTTGTTCGGCAACCCATTCGGGAAAGGTGGATTCCGCCCCACCCCTGAACATGGGGCGTGTGGTCTTTTTATCCTGCGACAGCGCTACCGAGGGTACCAAAAGCAGACAAAGCAGGGCAGCTATCGGTTTCACAGCTGTGTGAAGACAATGTCGGTGAAGTGGGCGGTTTCGGCGTGGTCGGCTTCGTGGGAGCAGACGAAGAGGCCCACCATGCAGGTGGCAGGGAGCGAGAGCGTCGCCTCGGAGGCAGACTGTGCGGGAGAGGTGCCCGTGGCGGAGATCGAAATGCGGTCGCCGCGACGCTCAAGGGTGATGCGCTGGGGGATCGAGCTGCCTGTCGGCTGGGCAACGGCTTCGAGCGTGTCGGCGTCGTCGGTGGGGCGATACTGCAACGAGTAGAGACCGTCGCCGTGCACCGCAGCGTCGGCGTAGACAGCTCCCGGGGCAGTCGACGAGCGGACGATCAGGCCGAGTTTGCGGTGGGCGTTCAGGCCGGTGCCCTCGAACTCGACGTTGGCCGAGAGTGAGAAGTCGCCCGTCACCTCGCGCCACGTCATGAAGAATTCATCCTCGGTGAGCCACATGTTGGTGCCGGCGCCTGTGAGGGTGTAGCGACCCGCGGCGGAGTCGTACGCGACACTGCCCGGAATTTTGACAGCGCCCACGTCGCCCGAGGCGGTGAAGAGGTTTTTGTCGGTGCCTCCGCATGCGACGAGCGCGAGGGAGAGGATGGCGAGTAATAGTTTTGCTTTCATGGTTTTTGGGGGAGTTATTGGTTTATTGTTCTGTTGTCTCTTCGGCTGAGGTTTCGGGGGTTTCGGGGATGGGCTCCTCGGCGGGGGCGGCTGTCGGGAAGAGCGCCTCGATCTTGTCGAGGATATCTTCGGCGACGGCGTCGACGGGAAAGATGTGCGACGGTTGCAGGTGCCACAGCTCTTTGCCCGTCGCGGCGAGGGTCGTCTTGCGCAGACGCTCTCCACCGCCCGTGATGTTGAGCATGACGACGGCATCCTTGGGCACGCGTCCGTCGGCGACAGCCTTGACGAGCGAGGCGGTGGCGACGGCGGCGGCGGGGTGGATGTCGACCCCCTCGGTTTCGAGGAAGAGTGCGGCGGCGCGGCGGGACTGGGCGTTGGTTGCCACCACGACATCGCCGTCTGTATCCTTTAGTGCGTCGTAGAGTCCGCCCACTATTCCGTAGGGCGGGCGGCGATTCGACAGCACCTTGGCGTCGATGATCTCGGCGTCGCGGCGGGCACGGTTGTCCTCATAGTCGAGCATTATGCGCGAGTCGACCCTCCACGCGTCGAACATCGGCACGAACGGGGCGTTCTGCGACACGACGAGGCGGCACTTGTTTGTCCCGAAACGGCCGTCGGCGATGAGGCGCAGGTTGGCCTCCCATGCGGCGATGGCGCCCGTGCCGCTGCCCACGGCCTGGAAGTACCACTCGGGGATGCGGCCTATGGTTGTGGCGGCGGAGAGCATGGTCGTTCCCATGCCGTCGCGGCGGGCGACGTTCTTGGCTCCTCCCTCGGCGAAGAAGCGTTTCGATCGTAGCGCGAGGTTGCTCAGGTGGATGGCATCGAAGTAGTCGCTGCCCTTCTCGCTGGCGATCAGCTTTACGCAGTCGTTGAGCGGGGCCTCGAACCAGAGTGCGTCTAAGTTGTCGGCCGGCACGGAGAGGAGCAGCGGAATGTTGTTCTCGGAGCAGACCTTGGCGAAGGCTCGGGCGGTGTTGCCGGCACTCGCGACAACGAGGATTCGCTCCTCGCCCTCGGCCATGCGTGCGCAGACGCTGTATGCCTCGGTCTCCTTGAAGGAGCAGGTGGTCATTCGTGCGCCCCTTGCGGGGTTCCAGCCGCTGAAGGTTATGTAGAGGTTGGCGAGGCCGAGGTGTCGGGCCAGCCTCTCGCTCTTGTAGGTGACCGGCGATGCCGAGCCCTTGAGGATGCGGCGGACGGGTAGCCAATCCAGGAAGCGGTAGATGCCGAGCTCTTCGGGTCGGACCTCTAACTGCTTTTTGGCGTAGATGGCCCTGACCATCGAGGGGGTGTTGCACTGGCGGTCTTCCAATAGCCAGCCCGTGTCTTCGAACTCGCGGCCGGTCGACACGCATTGGAGCGTGTATTGGGTGGGGGTGAAGTTTTCCATTGTTGTATGTTTTCGTGGCTCCATTTTCAATTTTCAATTTTACGACATTCTGGTTTTGTAGTCATCGTAGGTGAATTGCTTTATTACTTCGATCGTGTTGTCGGGGCGGCGGATGGCTATGGCTGGATGGCGGACTCCGTTGAACATCGTCGTCTTGACCATGGTGTAGTGGATCATGTCCTCGAAGATGATTTTATCGCCGACTTTTAGCTCTCGGGGGGTGCCGTCTTTTTCGAGAAAGCTCCACTCCCCCATCCAGTCGCCGGCTAAGCAGCTGCAGCCTCCCATTCGGTAGCCTTTTTCTTGTGGGGCGGTGTCGCGCGCTCCGACGATGGCGGGTTTGTAGGGCATTTCGAGGCAGTCGGGCATGTGGCAGGCGAAGGAGGTGTCCAACATGGCGGTTCGGGTGTCGGCGCTTTCGACTATGTCTTCGATTGTCGAGACGAGGCAACCGGTTCTCCAGGTGAAGGCGCTGCCGGGTTCGAGGATTGTTCTTGTGCCCGGGTGTTTGTCTCGGAAATTTTTGATCGTTTCGATCAGCAGGTCGATGTCGTAGCCCTCTCGGGTCATTAGGTGGCCTCCTCCGAAGTTGACCCATTTTATGTTTTGCAGCAGATGGCCGAAGCGCTCGTCGAAAGCCTCCAGCGCTTTCGCCAAGTCTTGCGCGGTGCTTTCGCACAGGACGTGGAAGTGGAGTCCTTCGATGCCCTTCGGGAGTTTTTCGATGCCTTCTGGAAGTTTTTCGAGTCGCTCGATGCCCAGACGCGAGCCCGGGAGGGCGGGGTTGTAGAGGTCGGTCTCGACGGGTGACCAGCCCGGGTTGACGCGCAGGCCGCAACTTGCTGTGCCGGTTCGAGACTTGAAGCGCTCGTATTGCGACAGGGAGTTGAAGGTTATGTGGCTGCTGAGGTTGGCGATGTCGTCGAACTCGGCGTCGGAGTATACAGGAGCGTAGGTGTGGGCCGGCTGGCCGAACTCTTCGGCGACGAGCCGCGCCTCGTTGAGCGAGCTGGCCGTGGCGCCGTCGGAGTGTTGGGCCAGCAGCGAAAAGATGCTCCACATGGCGCACGCCTTCAGCGCGACTATCACCTCGGCGCCGCTCTCCACGCGCACGCGGTCGATGAGGGCGAGGTTGCGCCGGAGCGCGCGCTCATCCAACACGTAGCACGGGGAGGGTATGTCAGAAAAGTCCATTGAAGACAGGCAACGCGAAGAGGAGGGCGCCGACGAGGAAGAGCGCCGTCATGGGGATGCTCAAAAGCGGCTTGCCGCCGCCGAGGAAGACCGGTTGAAGTGCCGCCCTCACGAGCCAGAAAATTGCCCAAAACGACATGAACGCCAGACCGAATCGAGTGCCGAGCAGATCGGCCGGAAACAAGAAGCAGGCCAGCGCTACCCCCGCGAAACAGCACAGGAGCATGATATTGAGAATGTGCATGATGCGACGGTCGAGGCTGAACGCCTCGATGTCGGAGAAGTTGGCAAAATCCTTGCTCCAACCGAACATCTTCCAAAAGCCCGCGTGGAAAAGTGCGAAGAGCAGCGAGTATACGCCGCAGAGAGTGATTACTGTCATGGTCGGTGAGTTTTATAATTCGATGTCGATGTCCATCTTTTCGATCCATGGGAGGCCCTGCTCGCCTAACTCGGCGAGGAACGGATCGGGGTTGAACTGCTCGACGTTGAACACGCCCGCGCCGCGCCACAAGCCCTTGGCCCACATCGCCGCGCCCAATGCCGCCGGGACTCCCGTGGTATAGCTTACTGCCTGGGTGCCGGTCTCCTGATATGCTTTTTCGTGGTCGCAGTTGTTGTAGATGTAGTAGGTGTGCTCTCGGCCATCCTTGATGCCGCGGATTCGGCAGCCGATGGAGGTGAGGCCGGTGTAGTTCTCGCCCAAGCTTTTGGGGTCGGGCAGCACGGCTTTGAGGAACTGAATCGGCACTATCTTGGTGCCGTTGTACTCCACCTCGTCGATGCGGGCCATGCCTATGTTTTGGATTACTCTTAAATGAGTCAGGTACTCTTGGCCGAAGGTCATCCAGAAGCGGGCTCTTTTTATCGTCGGGTAGTTTTTCACCAGACTCTCAAGCTCTTCGTGGTAGATGACGTAGCTCTCGCGCGGGCCGATCTCGGGGTAGGTTATCGGGCGGTGGATCTCGTGCGGTTCGGTGGTCACCCACTTGCCGTTCTCCCAATAGCGGCCGGGTTGGGTTACCTCGCGGATGTTGATCTCGGGGTTGAAGTTCGTCGCGAAGGCCATGCCGTGGTTGCCGGCGTTGCAGTCGACGATGTCGAGGTAGTGCATCTCGTCGAAGTAGTGCTTGGCGGCGTAGGCGGTGAAGATGGCGCTCACTCCCGGGTCGAAGCCGCAGCCGAGGATTGCCGTGAGGCCCTTCTCTTTGAAGCGGTCGTGGTAGGCCCACTGCCAACTGTACTCGAAATGGGCCTCGTCCTTGGGTTCGTAGTTGGCCGTGTCGAGATAGTTGACCCCGCATTCGAGGCAGGCGTCCATGATCGTGAGGTCCTGATAGGGCAAGGCCACGTTGATCACTATGTCGGGGGTGTGCTTTTTAAAGAGTTCCACGAGCTCGGGGACGTTGTCGGCGTCGACCTGTGCGGTCGTTATTCTGTCGGCTCCGTGCTTTGCGTTGACCGCCGCGGCTATCGCGTCGGCCTTTGAAAGCGTGCGGCTTGCGAGCACGATGTCGCTGAAAACGGGGTTGGCCGCAACCTTGTGCGCAACTACGGTGCCTACTCCTCCGGCCCCTATTATTATGACTTTTGCCATGTTCTGGTATGTTTTTTTATGCTCTATTTGCACACAAAAGTACGATTTATTTTGGTTTGCTCAAAAAACTGCGTACATTTGCGGTCTCAAAAACGAGGAGATTCAGTAGCTCAGCTGGTAGAGCACATCCCTTTTAAGGATGGGGTCCTGGGTTCGAGCCCCAGCTGGATCACAAACCAAAAGGAGACACGTCTGTGTCTCCTTTTGGTTTGTGATAGATATCTGAAATTTATTGTTTGACGATATCAAGCAAATCCACTTCGAATATGAGTGTGGAGAAGGGTTCGATGCTGCCGGGTCGGCCATCCTCTCCGTAGGCGAGGTCGTAAGGGATCCAGAAGATGTATTTTGAGCCGACGGGCATCAATTGCAACCCTTCGGTCCAACCGGCGATAACCTGACCGACTCCGAATTCTGCGGGCTGTCCTCTTTTTACGGAGCTGTCGAATTCATCTCCGCTGATCAACGTGCCCACGTAATCGACTTTTACTATGTCGGTGGCGGTCGGTTTGGGGCCCGTTCCCTCTTTTACGACCTTGTACTGCAAACCACTGCGAAGGGTAACTACTCCCTCTTTGTTTTTATTGTCTTCCAAGAATTTGAGGTCGGCGGCTTTTTTTTCGGCATGCTGAGCTTCCAGTGCATTTTTGCGGATTTCGTTGGATTTAGTCTGAACGTATGTCTGGGCATCCGTTTCGGACATTGCCAGATCTTTCTTATTGGCAGCAGCGATAAATCCCGCCAATAAATTTGCACGACTTATCTGCTGAGTCGAATCTGCGCCGAAAACTCTTTGATTGAGATTGTCCAACATCTGCCTGCTTCCCATTTGCTGACCTATCTGGAAACCCATTGATTGCGCCAATCTCTTTTTATCGTCGGGGTCAATGGCGACACCTTCGTTCAGTCCCCGAATGAATGATGACATCATTGTCGAGTCGATCCCCATTTGCATCAGATAACCATCGAGCCCCTGGGCATTGGATACTCCAAAAGCGTAAGAGAGAGAATCCACATCGGTACTCAGATTGGCTTTGGGGGAGCGTGCTGTGCATGAGCTCATGATTCCACAGCTGATAGCGACAACCGTTGCGGCCATAACAGCGAGAGATACTTTTTTCATTTCTTAAAACGATTTAAATTTAGAAGTTGTTTTGAATTTTTAGGATTATATTTTGAGATGGATAGGGTTATTGTATTAATTTATTGATTATCAGTTGGTTGGCTGGGATATTTTTCGTAATTTAGTGGTTACCAAGA